>JASFQL010000123.1:0-3046 GCA_050115475.1 Anaerolineales bacterium | reverse complement strand
AACCCCGGATGCTTCCAGCCCTCCAGAATTATCTGCCATCAATTGATCGCAACCTGCCATAGAAAGAGCAATGAGTAAAATAATAATCAATATCGAATTTCTTCTATACTTGTCCATAGCCTTACCTCCAGTCAGTTATCATTTTCAGTTAAATTTCTATGTACCACTCCATCCTTCATACAGGCAATAAATACATCTTCCAACGAAGGTTCAATGATAGCAGTATGTGTGACTTGTATATCCTTTTTACCGAGTAAAGATTTTATCTCTTTCTCGCGTTTCTTCATATCCTGCGAAAATACATGGACCAGGGCTCCATACAATTCCACATCGTCAACACGAAGTTTTCCAGCCTGTTTTGCTTCTTCGAGTATAGAAATCGCTTTTGAAGGATCAGATGGGGAAATCTCGAGTACCTGCCCTTTCATTGTATTCTTTTTAATATCTTCAGGCACACCATAAGCAATAATCCTTCCATCTTGAATGAAAGCCAGACGATGGCAATGCTCGGCTTCATCCATGTAATGGGTTGTGACAAAAACTGTTACACCATCAGATACGAGTTCGTAGAGGAGGTCCCAGAATTGACGACGCGATACAGGATCTACTCCTGCAGTAGGTTCATCCAGGAAAACCACTTCAGGATGGTGCATAATGGCCACACTCAAAGCCAGGCGCTGCCGCCAGCCTCCTGCAAGGTCTTTCGTTTTAGCATGTTCCCTTCCTTTTAGACCTGCCATTTCCAATGCGGCTTTTATCCTGGTGTGCAACAATGCGTTTTCAATACCATAAGCCCGTCCGTAAAATCTTAAATTCTGAATCACCGTCAGGTCATTATACAGACTGAAACGTTGAGACATGTAACCCACTCGAGGGCGAATCTGTTCAGGGTTTTCTATTACCGGAATCCCTAAAACTTCTATCATACCAGCTGTTGGCTGCAATAAACCCAACATCATCCGGATCGTGGTCGTCTTCCCAGAACCATTCGGTCCAAGGAAACCAAATATCTCACCGGCGTAGACATCAAAATCAATACCCGCCACTGCCTGAAAGTCTCCGAAATGTTTAGCCAAACCTCGAACTTTAATGGTTGTATCTGCAACATTCATTTGATCTATCCTAATCCAAGGCCTTCCTAACATATCTTAAGGAGAAAGATCCAATTAACAATCCCAAAATTAGTAAGGCTAAGACATGCGGCCAAAGAATATCCAATCCGCTGCCCTTCAATAAAATTCCACGTACAATAAACAACCAGTGGTGCGCAGGAATCACATTGGCCAAGGTTTGCATGAACTCGGGCATCGATTCAACCGGAGCCGCATAACCGGTGAACATAAAATCCGTCATCCCTATCAACATGACTAATAGGAAGGCTTGATGTTGGGTCCGAGACATCACAGATATTACTAATCCCTTCCCCAATTCAACAAAAATATATATAAACAATAAAATCAGAAGAAGAATCAATGATCCCCGAACGGGAACACCAAAGATGGAATGTGTAAGCGAAAGCATGAGAATAAAATCAAATACACCAATAATGATCACAGGGATGGATTTACCAATAATTATTTCAAGAGAAGAAAAAGGCATGACCAACAACTGCTCTAAGGTACCAAGTTCACGCTCCCTTGAAAAAGTCAGAGCAGCAAAGAGTAAAATGGTAAATTCCAGCATTAAAGCCAATTCAGCAGGCGTTGTGTATAAGGCTTCACTTAACGATTCATTGAACCAAACACGCAAACTCAAATCAAAACCAGCAAACTCCTTAGGAGACATTCCAATCCGCTGAACGATAATTTTTTCCCCATACTCTAAAGCGACACCTTCGATAGCACGTAATGCAGCTGTAGCAGGAATACTCTCAGCTCCATTGAGAATCACAGGCAGCTGGGGATGCCCGTTGTGAGCAGCGACTTCTTCCCCAAAATCTTGAGGGAAAATAATAGCAGTATTGATATCCCCATGATCCATAGCAAGTTGAATTTCATCGATAGAGCTAACATATGAATCAAGTTCAAAGGTTTCTGTATTTTCAAGAGCAGTAATAATTTCCCTACTCACCCGGCTTTGATCTTGATCAAAAACCATGATGGGCAAATTAGTGATAGGACGCGATGTGGCCCAACCGACCAATAGAAGTTCCATGGCTCCGCCAAATAACATAAAGGCCGGCAACCACCAATCGTTGCGGAGGTGTATAAATTCTTTTATTGAAATCGACCAAATGCGTTTCAACATAGATTATTGACCTAAGCTAACTTCTTCCGAAAGAATAAGGCTGCAATTCCAGTAAAGAGGAATCCCAATAACAGCAACATAACTGCATAAGGCCATAAAGATTCGATACCTATACCAGTCAAGAAAACACCACGGGTGATAATCGCATAATGCGTACCGGGCAACCCCAAGGCTTCTAAGCGCATAACTTCAGGCATCGAAACAATTGGGAAAAATATCCCTGTGAGGAAAAATCCAGGGAAAAAGATCAATAAAAACGATAAGGCCAACGCAGCCGCCTGGGTACGCATAAACACTCCGACCAGCATACCCATACTCAATATGGCAAAAAGGAAAACAGCTGATAGAATGAAAAACAGGAGAAAACTCCCGTTAAATGGGATGTGAAACCAGAGTATGGCTAATACAGGAATAATAATGACATTAGCCAAACCTACAAAAATATACGGAATAATTTTCCCCAACAATAACTCCGTCCGCCGAATGGGTGTTGCCATCAGCTGTTCCATGGTGCCATGTTCACGTTCGTGCGCAAGCGTCAAAGCGACAGACAAAGCAGGCATCCCCAAGACCATGGATATCAACCCGGGAATAAGATCATTCCTGGGTTTCAGACTCGGGTTGTACCAAGTGCGAATGCGGAGATCAATAGGACGAAGCGATTCCATGGATAGACCGAGGTTTTTGAATTGATCAGCCAACAGCGAACTAATGAACTCTTCTGTACGAAGACCGATGTGGTCAACTGCAAAACCCCCACTTTCAGGTTCAGTGCCGTCTATGATCACCTGTAGAGACA
>JASFQL010000122.1:0-3385 GCA_050115475.1 Anaerolineales bacterium | reverse complement strand
ATTGACTACATGACCTGCCACCTTTTATTCTCCGTTACACCAAATTTCCATCAATTCATTTCTAAGTCGATCTGCTGGTTTTCTCTTGCTTCTCCTTAGAAATCTACTATTTTGCACTATGCTGATAATCGATCTCAACATTGGCAATTGGTCGTTATTGTCTTTTAAAGCCATATTAAAAACAAAATGGACTTTAACTGTATTATCTAAATCTCCCATATCTTGGAATAATACAGGTTTCCCAAGACGAAGCACACATATAGCTGGTGTAATGACATGTTTGGCGTCTGTATGGGGTATTGCAACACCAATTTTTGTTGGTAAACCAGTTGGAAATTTCTTTTCTCTTTCAATACATGCGGATAAGAAGGATTTTTTAACATACCCATGTTCACGCAAGGCATTATAGGTATACTCCAATGCCTCTTCCCATGTTTTCGGTCGACCGTCAATTATTAGAATATCGTTTATCAATGTTGTTTTCCTCCAAAAGCCTCCAAAAATAATAAGGTAATAACCTAACCAATACGAGAAGGCTTTTTTTATCTAAACCTCATGGAAATTGACTCATATTTATACTTACAGTAAATCACCAAATATTTCGATATTTCTGTCATTTTCGCTTAGCAACATATGACTTGAATTCTTCAATAAAATCAGCCGGAACTGGCCTGACTTTACCAACCGCTCGTATTACTAGATATTCCTCACAGGCCCTTTCAATGATGTCGCACTTTGTCATGGCTTCTTCCATTGTGGCCCCTACACCAATAGCACCATGGTTTGCCATGATTGCACCCATTTTACTACCCATACTTTCTGTAACAGCTTCGGCTAAATCCATTGTCCCTGGAGCCGCAAAAGGTACAAGGGGAATACTATCGCCACCAAAATAACCTAATATCTCAAAACTAAATGCCGGTATCTCTGTAACACCTTCCAATGATGCTGCTGCGGTTGCAAATTTGGAATGCATGTGAATAACACTCTTAACATTCGGTCTATTGAGATATATCAAGCGATGCATCGATGATTCAACCGACGGCTTGAGGTCTCCCTCAATAATTTCTCCCTCCATATCAATGATTGGAAGGTCTTTCTTTGTCAATGTATCATACGGACAGCTTGATGGAGTTATCACATACTTCTCTTCCCCTTCAACTAAAGAACTGATATTCCCTCCTGTAGCCAGAACGTAACCCCGGCTGCACATTGTTTTACAACCCCACAACACATTTTCTTTTGCCTTTTCAATCGCCGACATTTTTTACCTCCAAGTAAAATCTTACATTTCTGGTTACCTTACAATTTTTCCCTGTTTCAAAAACAAACCAATACCTGAAAATTCTAAAATATCTATCAATTAAAGTCCTTGTTTCCTAAAATTCTCAAAAATCAAAGAGAGAAGTATATGCCTACCTGTATATTCTTGTTTATCAACGCCTTTTTTAATGTATGATTTGAAGGTACCAATTTAATTTCCATAGAAAACTCATTTATTTCTATGATAAATGTTGTTGAATTAACTTTCAAGTAAAATCAACTTCATTTCAAAATGAAATGACTTTAACTTGAATAAGTCTTATTGTCGTATAAAATGGAATTAATTATATAAAAGGTCTGTGCATTTTTTACCTTGTATTAATTTTCCTATTGCAAAGTTCAAATCCCTTAAAATAACCAATATCGATGGGTATTATATAGAAAAGTAATCAAGGCAATAATGCCTGAAAATTTGGTCTGAAAGGTATAAAAAGGCAGCCATTTTTGGAAATAAAAAAATAATTAATAAATCAAATCAAGAAGGGATTTCAAATTTCTAAGGAAAAAATGCCAAACTTCCAACGAAACGAAAGGAATAAATATATCCAAAATTCATATTTTAAGCCTGTTAAAGTTGGAAATCTCCCCCATGACGTTAGTTGTAATTGGGATTTAATAAAGGGTTCCATCATATATTCGATTTATTGGATTTTTGGGATACCCTTTCTCTTTAGACATAGTATACTTATTTCACTTGGCATCGATTCTTCTAGTGATTGGTGTATCTAAAAAGCAATGATCGTGATGAAGAAGCGAAGTTGCGAAATACTTCAAAATCTGATCAATCAAGACACTACGCCATACGTCGGGCATTTTGCCAAGTTTCATGGTGTTTCGGAACGCACTATCCGGGCGGATATTAACGAGATAAACACCTTATTTAAACAAATGAAAATCCCTCCAATAAAGACGGTTGAAAACGGGCTAATTATTATCAATCAAGAAGTCGATTATCAATCCGTTTTACAACATATAAAAAAAATGGGTTACTACTCCTATAAACTCTCTCCGAAAGAGAGACAAAACATAATCATTCTTAGGTTAGTAAATACATCTTCATTTGTGACAATGAATGAACTATCAGATTCATTATTTGTAAGCCGTCCAACGATCATTAGCGATATTGCAGAAATAAAAAAGAAACTAAAGCCATATGAGATGGAAATTATTACGCAAACAAAGAAAGGGATAAGTATTCGTTTCGATGAAACTCAAGTGCGCGTACTGATGACCCTCATGTTGAAAGAACATTGTAAAAACCTTAGAAGACCAAGTGTTTTTCAAAATATGTTGATTGCAGAAATGTCTAATCGTTTCTCAATGGATGTAATCTATAAGGCGTTACAAAAGATAGAAAATCTATTAAATGTAAATTTTTCGGATGAGGGATTTCACAATTTACTGTTTTACCTTTTTGTAACTGTCAACCGTTTACCGATGGGGAATCTTTCTATTGATAATGATCCGGCCGGCAATGATGAAAAAGAATTCATCATTGCCGGTCGTATTTTCATGAATTTAGCCAGCGAATTGGATATATCTATTGAAGACGAAGAAATTGTTCCTCTTGCAGAATACATCAGAAAAAACAACATCCACCCACTTTCCAATAATGTAAATGATTATCCTGATATCTATGTGGTTATGGCAAATTTCTTATATTCCGTATTCAAAAAACTTGATATTAATCTCTTCATTACTCATGAATACAGCTTGTTTGAATTTCTTGTTTTTCATATCAAGGCATTGGAAGAGCGGTTACAAAGAAATAAAAAAGTAGAAAATCCTTATTGCGACCAGATAATTAATGAATATGGTAATGTCTATCACGCAGTAAAAGAAAATATCTATCTTATTGAAGAATACTTAGGATGTGACATTGGGCAAGATGAGATGTCATATATCACAATACATATTTGCGCTGCCATCGAACGACATAATTCAACAATCCCACGCCTTAGTATCGTCGTTGCTTGTCCTGGAAGTATGGCAACAGGTCAGTTGCTGGCGGCTCAAATCGATAAACATTTCAAGTTCGATATTCGGGGAGTAATTGCCTCCG
>JASFQL010000121.1:0-3423 GCA_050115475.1 Anaerolineales bacterium | reverse complement strand
ATCAGCAAACAACTTGAGAGAGAATTGACCGAATTCAATCGCCCACTTGCCAAGATCTGCGATTTCCTTGCGTTCTTCTTCATCGATTCCACGGGTCTGTCCGCCAGGAATCGAAGTGCTGGGATGAACCTTGCGGCCACCGATAATCTCAATGACATGGTGCCCAGCTTTACGAGCTTTAATTACATCTCCGGCAATTTCGAGACCAACCTTGTGAATGACACCAAGGATATTCCGCTCAGCTACGGGCGCATCAGGGCCCATCACGAAGTCGGGGCCACCCAAGGCGTAGAAGTGAGTGCCGTGATCTGTTACGTAGAATGCAGAGTAAAGAAGCTCACGTAGTTTAGCTGCTGTTGAAGGAATTTCAACGTTGAAGACAGCGTCCGCCGCTTTTGCTGAAGCCATGTGATGCGCTTCTGGGCACACGCCGCAAATCCGGTTCGTAAGAATGGGCATATCTTCGACCCGGCGACCAACGCAGAAACGCTCAAAGCCACGCAACTCCGGGATTTGGAAATACACATTTTCAACATCACCTGCATCATCGAGGAAGATCTCGATCTTCCCATGTCCTTCCAGGCGAGTAATGGGATCTATTGTTATTCGTTCCATATTAGGCTCCTATTTTCCCTGCCAAGTGGCCGCTCCGGTGCGGAGCAGAGAACCGGCCAAGTTGTACCGATAAAACGAGCCAGCCGGATCTACAAGACCATCAAGAATTTCGTCAATCTCATCTGGATCCTGGCTATCAATGACTGAGGCAATAGCACCAATCATTTGGGCGCCGTAGTCAACAACCCCAACAGCCGGGCCGTAACAGCCTGTACAAGCGGCACCTGCAGTTGGGCATCGGGCCGAACAACCACTTGCGGTTGCGGGGCCATTGCATAGGACGCCTTGCTCCAACAAACAAATTTCTGGATCAATATGCTCTAATTCATAGATACGCTTGAATTCTTTAATTTTCTTTACACCGCGCTTGCGGTTACACTCATCGCATACAGTGGAATTTCCGACACCCAAAATAGAGCCTTTGGGCGGTAATTCAGCTTTACCTTCCAATACAGATATGACGACGTCAATCACAGCCGCGATCTGCTCTGATTCTGGCGGGCAGCCGGGGACGTAATAGTCGACATCGACAACCTGATCCAATGTCCGGTAGACCGCTTCTAAAGCAGGTATGGTGATAGTCCCTTCTGGCATTTCATATTCCGGTTGCGGGTGGATTCCATCAGGGTTTTCAGTACTGATTGTATGATATGCAGTTTCGAAAATCTCATCGACAGTACTCAGGTTTGCCAAAGCAGGAATCCCGCCCTCGCAAGCGCAAGAACCGAAAGCTACAAGCAATTGGGATTTCTTGCGGAGAAGTTCTGCAATGTGTTTGTTCTCTGAGTTACGAATACCGCCATTGAAAAGTGTAAGGAGTATCTCGCCATCTTTCATGGCTTCCACATCTTTATACTTTGCATCCATAGCGACAGGCCAGAATACAACATCGAAATTAGCGTCGAAATCTAAAATCTTCTCGTGGATATTAAGGACAGCAATTTCGCAACCGCCACAGGAAGAAGCCCAATACATTGCGAACTTAGGTTTTTCTTTAGCACTCATGCAGACACCTCCTCTGGCATCGCTGCGGGTAAGGCAAATCTCGATCTCCCCGGCCAATTCAAAGGCCCCAAGTCTTTTATTTCGCCAACAAATTTCGTGATCTCATTAGCCAGTTTTACACCTTCAGCAGCGCTTGCCCAAACTAATTTCACCCTATCTGGGCTGATGCCCATTTGTTGGATCGTGCGTTTAAGCAACTTCACACGTCGCAAGGCTTTATAGTTCTGTTCAAGGTAGTGGCATTCACCTGGGTGACAACCGGTGATCAAGACACCATCAGCGCCACCCGCCATGGCTTTCATTACGAAGGTCGGGTCCAATCGTCCGGAACACATCAAGCGTATCAGACGGACGTTTGGTGGGTATTTTAAGCGACTCGTTCCCGCCATATCTGCAGCCCGGTAGCTACACCAGTTGCATGTAAACCCGATGATTACAGGTTCAAACTCGTTTGTCATTTTATACCTCCTACGCCGTTTTCACGGCTGCGGGCAAAAAATCTACCATCAATAGACCATCGATCTGCGCCATCACCTGTTCATTGCTGAAACCAGTACCGCTGATAGCGCCTGCCGGGCAAGCAGCGACACAAGTACCGCAACCCTGACATAAGGCTTCTTGGATAAATGAGACACCTTTTTCTTCGATGAATTCTATCGCATTAAATGGACATAAGTCGTTGCAGATCAAACAACCAGAACATTTCGTTTCATCTACGGAAGCTCGTACAGGTT
This sequence comes from Anaerolineales bacterium, assembly GCA_050115475.1. Lineage (GTDB taxonomy): Bacteria > Chloroflexota > Anaerolineae > Anaerolineales > UBA11579 > JASFQL01. The sequence continues at coordinate 1,069 of JASFQL010000121.1, read as the reverse complement.
CAAGTTCTAATTCTCCTGCCTCGATATAAGAGAGAACACGGGCTGCTGCCCCTGCACCCTGGGCTACTGTAGCGGGGATGTCTTTTGGACCTGTCGCACAACCAGCAATGAAGAGGCCTTCCGTCATCGTGGCCATAGGATCCAGCTTGGGGTGCTTTTCGGTAAACCATCCATTGCTGCTGCAAGAGATACCAAAAGTCTGCGCGACATCATTGGCATCATAGCGAGGTTCGAGGCCCGCTGAAAGAACAACCATATCGACTGGGACACGACGCTGGACACCTGCAAGTGTATCTTCTGCCTGGATGTATAGTTTTCCAGGTTCCTCATTCAACCGTGGAACATCAGTCACTTCACCAACCTTACCACGGATAAACATAGTACCTTCTTCAAGTACACGATTGTAAAATTCTTCATAATCCTTGGCGGGGGTGCGGATATCGATATAGAAATTATAAACCTTCGCACCTGTTCTCTCATGGACTAAGTGAGCGAATTTCAAACTCTGCATACAGCAGATAGCCGAACAATGCTCATTGTAATTTATATCGCGACTACCAACGCAGTGGATAATCCCAACGGATTCGGGTTTTGTCTTTCCATCACGTAAGACGATCTCTCCATTGGTGGGGCCTGCTGCATTGGCAAGGCGTTCGAACTCTAAACTGGTGAAGACGTTTTCATACTTGCCATAGCCATATTGTGGAATACGACGGGAGTCGAACAGATCATAACCCGTCGCTAAGATGATATTTCCTACATTCAAATTTATGACTTTATCTTCCTGTTCGAAATCAATTGCTTCTGTTGGACAGAATTTCTCACAAGCTTTGCAGGTTCCTTTTTCGAAGAATATGCAGTTATCTTTATCTATTACAGGCGTATTTGGTATCGCCTGTTCGAAGGGAGTATAAACCGCTTTTCTATATCCTAATCCTACTTCATACCTCATCAAGAACTTTTTTGGGGCATTTCTGGATACAAATTCGACAACCCGTGCATAGGTCTGAATCAATGAATCTTGCTGTTTGACGAATTGTTACGTTGAAATTTCCAACGTAACCTTCTA
>JASFQL010000120.1:0-3699 GCA_050115475.1 Anaerolineales bacterium | reverse complement strand
GGAGATTTCAATGAAGCCAGAAAAATCACCATCCTATGCCGAATTTGTGATAATCGTTTCTTTGATGATGTCTCTGACAGCCTTATCCATCGATGCGATGTTGCCGGCGCTTCCCCAAATAAGCACTGACTTGGGTGTAGTGAATCCTAATGACCGCCAGCTTGTGATTTCTGTAATATTCCTGGGCTCTGCATTTGGCCAGTTATTTTTTGGGCCTTTATCCGACAGTGTAGGACGGAAACCATCGATTTATATCGGATATTCAACCTACATCACCGGTTCACTGGTTTCCGTATTTTCAGCCAATTTCCCCATGATGCTGATCGGGCGTATTTTACAAGGTCTCGGCTTATCCGCACACCAAGCTGTTACGCGGGCCATCATCCGTGATAAATTCGTTGGACGGAAAATGGCACGGGTCATGTCATTTAGCATGACGGTGTTGATTCTCGTACCGATGCTGGCGCCTACGATTGGACAAGGCATCCTTTCCATTGCAAGTTGGCGTAGTATTTTTAGCAGTTTTTTATTATTTGCCCTGATAACATTAATCTGGTTTGCCCTCCGTATACCTGAGACCCTGGATTTGAAGAATCAAATCCCATTTTCATTGAGGCGTATTACCACCTCGACGAAAGAAATTCTTAGAATACGTCCAGCATGGGGATATACAATCTCAGCCGGGCTGATTAACGGTATTTTCCTTGGCTACTTGAATTCCTCCCAACAAATCTTCCAGGAACTTTATATATTGGGGGATTTATTTCCACTGTTTTTCGCTATTGTTTCATTCTCTCTAGGATTGGCTTCATTCCTGAATGCGCGCTTGGTTATGCGTTATGGGATGACCAAACTTGTTAGCTGGGCGGCGAGGATCGAATTTGGATCAGCATTTGTTTTTTTAGGAATATCCATCATTCTGGCGGGTCGCCCTCCCCTGTGGGGCATGATGGCCTACCTGATGCTGTCTTTCTTCTGTACCGGGATTCTTTTTGGAAATATGAATGCATTAGCCATGCGGCCACTAGGCCACCTGGCCGGCATTGGCTCTGCCGTTGTTGGAGCATTCTCCACTTTGATTTCCATGCTTCTTGGCACCATGATCGGCCGCAGCTATAACGAAACAGTCCTCCCCTTGGTCGTGGGGATGACTGTGTTGTCGGGAATCTCTTTATTTGTCATCCGGTGGGCAGAATCAAAATAAATACCCTCACCTACCCAATCGACTCCAGATATTGGTTGATAGTAAGGATTACTAGATAACTCTACCCTGATCTATCTCGAAGAAATCTTACAGGGAATACCGCAATCTTCATCCACGCATGAGTCAACTTAAAGAGACTCTAACTCGGAATTATTGATCGATCCAATTCAATACCACTTGTTCGAGGATCGTCAAAGGCATGCTGCCGTTCTGCAAGAGGATGTTGTGAAACTCGCTTATGTCGAAATCTTCACCAAGAGCTTCTTGAGCCATCGTCCGTAGGCGTAGGATTTCTATCTTCCCCACTAAATACGCTGGGGCCTGACCTGGATAAGCAATATAACGTAGCACTTCATATTCGGCAAAACCACGGGATATGCCGGTATTCTGCAAGATAAAATCTACCGATTGATCGTAGGTCCAACCCTGGGTGTGTATACCCGTATCCACAATCATTCTGCAGGCTCGCAAAGCTTCATACTGCAGCCGGCCCAAGTTGCCGTATGGATCCTCATCATACCAGCCCAGTTCCGACGCGAGATACTCGGCATACAACGCCCATCCTTCCGCATAGCCATCGAAGATTAAAAGATTGCGAAATAATAGGATGTCGGCTTCCTGTGCAATAGAGATTTGAAAATGGTGGCCGGGGATACCTTCATGATAGGCGACAGTTTTCATTTTATAGATTGCTTCGCTTCCAGTCGTTCGGGCATAAAACTTGCCGGGACGTTGGCCGTCCAATGAACCCGGACTGTAGAACGCACCCTGATCACCGCCCACGACTTCCAAAGCTTGGGTGGGACGGAGGTCGAAGTACTCGCCCAGATTCTGGTCTGCTTCCTCAAGAATGTCCTCGTACATTGCGGCGATATCATCCCCTTCCACGGCCCCGGATTCCTGCATCATCCTTTGATACAACACTGGGATATCACCATCTTCGGAGTATCCCAGCTCATTGAAACTCTGCCGCACTTCATCCTTGATTCGATCTAACTCAGATAGACCAAGTTGGTGGATCTCCTCGGCAGTCAATTCACTGGTGGTGAACTGGCGAAGAAGAAAGGCGTAGTAATCCTCTCCACCCGGGTATTGATCCAGGCTGTAGTCTTGCGGCGCATCGTCGATCATTTTATCTAGATAATCTTTCAGTCGGTCAATGGCCGGGAAAATCTCATCCCTCAACGTCCGATAAATATCATCCTCCAAAGCCAATCTGGCGTCTTCATCCAGGTCTTGTATTTCCATTGCCCTTGAATGGAACCCAACCAGCAAAGGTGATTCATTGACCGAATACCCGATGCTGTTATCGATATTCTCAATCCCCATCTCGAGCAGCATGCGAGGGGGGATAATGCCCGCTTCCACTTGATCCTCAAGCTGTTCGATCAACTGGTCGAGCTTTTCATCCAACAGGTGCAGCCGGGCAGCGTAAGCTTCAGCATCTGCCACGGTGTTCAATGGGTGTGAATCAGTAAAAAACATTACGTACAACTGCGGCATGCTGCGTATGGCAAACGGTATGACCAGGTATCGATAGGCAGACCTTTGATTTTGCTCGATCGCTTCCTGTAGGTACCAGTCGAAGACAAGGTATGAGATTTGACCGCTTTCATCAAGGTCATCATAATCATACTGGTGTAAAAGCGCCAAAATTTCTGTTTGCAGATCATTGGTTTCCGCCAGGAAATTAGGTGAGACGTTGGTCAAAGATATTTCATTTGGTAGGAGATCTACCAATCCCAATTCAACCAATGCCTCTGGGTCGCGCTGCAGTAAGAACTCATAGGCGCGTTCGAAAAATTGATCTGGAGGTAGGCCTTCCAAGTCGGCGACAGAATCAGCTGGTACTACAGGTTGGACTTGTTCCCCTTTAACTCCTTGGTTATTGACACAGCCAGCAAGAGCGACTAGAAAGGTAGATAGGACGAAAAATGAGACTTTGATTTTCATACATTCTCCTCAAGTTTTATTCAATAACGCAAACCTTTAAATATATGACTTACTCATCCAAAGATATCTAGCTAAGCATGGCATTATCCCGATTGAGCATAAAACTTGATACACGAATCACAATACCAAGAGATGATGGCAAACCACTCGGAATTCTCTTGAATTTTTACTGAAGGAATCCCTGAATTTGGATTTCCTTTTCAGCGATAAGTCGTTCAACGGCTGTGGCGTCTCCCTGCTGGATTCTTACACATACGCCGCAATCCGAGCTGATCTGGCGAGGGACGGGAATCAACTTACATTCGATTCCAATTTCACTTACCATCTTCTCGATTTGGATGGCGTGGCTGGTAGAGTAAACAACCACGTAAATAAATTCACCCTTACTCATCCAACGCCTCGCGCTAATTCTGATATTGCTCGTAATGCTGTATCGACTTCCGCGGTAGAGTTAAAAACGCCCAAGCCAAACCGCACTGTGCCAACAGGAAAAGTATCTATCGTTTTATGTGCAGCAGGAGCGCAGTGCAGCCCAACCCGGC
>JASFQL010000119.1:0-3756 GCA_050115475.1 Anaerolineales bacterium | reverse complement strand
CGGTACTGATTATCAATGAACCGATTTTCATCAGTGAAGGTGAAAATAGCCAGGTGCGCTATAATTTCCTCTATCCTCGTTGGGCCTATGATTCCTATCGTGAGCTTATGTTCGAACAGAGCAAATTAAATAATTGGAATTACGTTGACTTGTGGAATGTGATATCCTCAGATAAGTTTACGAACACAGCCATTCACGTCACCCCCGACGCCTCGGCAGAGTTGGCGTCACTCATCGCTGAATCCATCCTTGAATTGGTAAACGAGGGGGATGCTGGAAAGACTAACTGATAAAATATTCCCAAACAACTGGAGGTAGTAATGATTAAAAAGATATTATTTATAACGATTTTTACTTTGATAGTGTTGTCTGCCTGTACTCAAATCTCTTCACCTTCATCTGTTGTTGAGCAGTATCTTGCCGCTCTGGTTGCCAAAGACGATATCAAAGCTGTAAATTTGTCTTGTGCTGACTGGGAAGCAAATGCCAGGGCTGATGGTGCTTCATTTGAAGGAGTGGAAGTGACCCTCGAAGATGCAGCTTGCAGTGTAAAGTCGGAAGACGGACAGAGTGCAGTGGTGTCTTGTACGGGTAGATTTCGTTTTACCTATGCTGGTGGAGAAGAAGAAGAAATTGGTCTTGATCGGAGAGACTACATTGTTATCCTTGAGGGAGGCGATTGGAGGATGTGCGGATATCAATAAAATGTAAATAAATTTTTATTGGTGAATCGTTAATGAATACTGGATATAAATTTCTCTCCTTTCTTTTGGTAATAATTTTCTCTTCGGTGACGTATTTGGTATCGGGATGTAACCAATCCTCAATCGATATTCAAGGAACGACCGAGACCATTTCGCCTTCTTCTAGTATCGATACTGAGTTTTTTTCTACTGAACCCGATCCAGATCTGAATACGGATTCAATCGAGATTCAATCATCATCTGAACCAGGCATACCAGAACCTTCACCGACTCCCACACCTGAAAACTGGCAGGATTATCCGGTGGTTCCCGACATATCCCAACGGGCCATTGAGATTTATCAACAGGGAATTGCGATGGGGAATGATCCACATCGTTTTTCCAAGATCGGTGATTGTCAAAACATTACGACTTATTTCTTAGCTCCCTTTGAGGACCCAGACCTGTATTCACTTGGGGATGAGTATGCCTATTTACAGGATGTGATCGATTGGTACTTTGGGTCATTTTCTCGTGAAAGCCTATCAGTTGCCGGCGGGCTGAATGTTGCCAGAGTCCTCTCTCCTCTTCATGCAGATGCAGATCAATGCAGCCCAAATGAGCACTCCCTGGCTTGCGAGGTGCGTGTATATAACCCAAGTGTGGCGATAGTGAGTTTAGAAGAGAATTGGAGTGATCGCACCCCCGAGCAATACGAAGAACATCTCCACACGATAATCGAGTATTTGATTGCTGAAGGAGTCCTGCCTATTCTAGCTACAAAAGCCGACAACTTAGAAGGAGATCACAGTATCAATAAAACGATTGTCCGCTTAGCGGGTGAATACGAGATCCCTTTATGGAATTTTTGGTTGGCTGTCCAGCCGCTGCCAAACCATGGATTAAAGAAAGATGGCTTTCATTTGACTTTAGCTGGACCGTATATGGATGATAAAACACACATGAAATCCGCCTGGCCTTGGAGGAATTTAACCGCCCTACAAGCTTTGAATGCGGTTTTGGAAGCAGTGTCTCAGTGACAATATAAATTATTAATCTCTAATGAATTAATGCAAATCAGGTTTTGTATTTGTGAAAAAATCAAAAAACCCAAGGCATTTATTACCCTGGGTTTTGTAGTAGTGAGGGATTTTAATTTTTTTAAAAATATACTCGCTCGATCCCCTGCACGTACTTTGAGCTTTTCGTCACTCTGAAGGGAAAGAAGCCCGATACTTTGAAAGCAGATATGTCGTGTTCGATGTCATACTTGAGTTCGACCACGATGTTTCTGTAATCCGTTTGTTTGTGAGTAAATCGGTTTGTGAGTCGTTCGATCCGGTAAAAGGTCAGCCCCGTATCGAGTGTGACGCGGTATCTTTCGTCTCTTGTCGCGTAATAACGGCGGTAATAGCGGTTAAGTAAAACCACATTTTGATCCCTGAGAATATATTTTACTTGGGCAGGAAGGTCTGATTCCTTAACCTTCTCCATTAAATATTTATCGTGATATCCCTGCTCAATCGTGAAAGAGGGAAATTTATAGTGATGCTTCGTTCCCACCAAGCCGCGTTTTATTTTAAATTCAAGCACGGGTTTATCGATCTGCCCAAACAGCTCTCCGTACCATCGGATCCTTACCTTCCTCCGGTTCCCCGATCCCCCCACGTTATCGTAATAGTTATCCATATCTGGTGTATCCAGATAGAAATTATTGATATACCGTGGGGGGTAGGGCTCGTAGAAAAGGCTTGGATGTCGGCGTATCAATGCCTTGGCTTGGTATTCGTCGAGTTGGTCTACCAGGAATTTTCTTTCATACCGGTAGAGGTCTGTTGCTTGTTGGGTCATCACGTTGGTTACCAGATACCTCGATTGTCCAGGAATGAGATGTCTAGGGTGTCTGATAAAGCTTGCAATTCAGCTTTGGCTTGATTTAGATTAGAAATCTTTTTAAACTCGATCACAAAAGAAGATTCCAGTGTTTCTGGATTCTCATCGAACCGAAGCAGTTTCATTTTTGCGCAGTGTTTTTCGAGAACATTCATGATTTGGTCTAGGTCAACTTTATTAGGCGAGTTGCTTGAAATCGTGAGATGAAGATTGACATCCGCTTTTGTGTTGCGGAACATCTTCATTAGCCCAACAAGTATGATGGCAGCCACCAATGTTAGCAGGGTGATCAATCTCTGGTTATCGCCTAGACCGATGCCCAATCCAATCGCGAAGAATAGATATGCCAGTTCTTCTGGCTCTTTGACAGCTGCGCGGAAACGGACGATCGACAGCGCACCGACCAGACCGAGGGATAGTGCAATCGATGATCTAACGACCAGGATGATAAAGGTAGTTGTGACTGTCATTAACATAAAGTTGGCTGCAAATACTCGCCGGTTGGATAGGGATGAACCCCAGTGAATGTACACGCGGCTAAGGATGTAAGATGTGACAACTGCCAGGAGGAGGTTGATGGCAAAGGTGGACAATTCAAGGTTGGTAGCCTGGCTGGAGAAGAACTCCTCGTTAAGGGTGAGTTCACTGCCTGCTGTCACTCCGGTATCCACTGTTGTAGGCGGCACACCATTTGCTTCACCCCCGGCTGCCGGTTCCTGACCCGGTTCCATTCCAGGTTCCCCTTCCGATGGGGCTTCACCAGGTTGCCCCTCGCCAGAAGGCAGTTCTTCCCCAGCTTGGCTCTGTAATGCAACGCTGTCAAATTCAACCTGAGAACCTGCAGGAACGTGAAGCCTTACACCTCCGGAGGATAATGGGCTGGAATCACTCGCCGTGGAGAGGAGTGTTTCATTAAGTGTGATCGAATGACTCGTTCCATCAAACCCAATCGTGATAGTGTTCCAATCTGTTAAAAGCGTCACCTCAGCGGTCTCCCACAAACGCTCCTGAGTTTCTCCTGTAATCTTTTCTAGGAATATTTCTGATGGTTTGATGGTAAGTGAGTAATGCTGTCCTTCACCGACGTAATAATCGATTACGGAAAATCCATCGTTTGTGAAACGGAAGATGGCTGTCAAAGTAATGTTCGACCATGTTCCTCTCTTCAGTAGCAACGATG
>JASFQL010000118.1:0-4107 GCA_050115475.1 Anaerolineales bacterium | reverse complement strand
TGTTTATTCTGTGGATATTTCTCACAGATCCTCAAGCCGCTTGGTCAGGTGCTTCACGGAATTGGGTATTTACTTTTGTCCAGCTATGGATTTTAGCCTGGTTAGCAGGTGAATTACTTGATACCCCACAAAAACATCACGTGCTGATGGGTGTTTTTGCGGGGGTCACACTCATATCGGCACTTTTTGCAATTCAAGAAGGTGAGATTGGTATAGATTTAGATACATCGATCCGGAGTGAGGGGCTAGCAGGTGGCGCGAATTCAGCCGCCCGTTATTTCGTCGTTGGGCTAATTTTCTTTGTTTACCTGCGAAACATAGCAAATACTGGGTTTAAACGCCTCGTTGTCTATTCAGGTATTGCTATACTTACTTTTGGGGTCTTCATGACTGTTTCCCGAACAGGCATTCTTCTCCTATTTGGAGCTGTGGGTCTGATGGTATTATTGCCATACCAAGGGAGACGCCGGGGACAAATCCTCTTTATATTTGGAGCTTGCTTTTTAGCTCTTTGGTTCTTCTCGGATTCGATACTAAATATCTTGAGTTCGATCTTTCCGTCAATTGCTCATGGAACAGACACAGTTGGGGTCCGCTATGGATTCTGGCAGGCCGGTATAAGAATGTTTCTAGATAACATTCTGTTTGGAGTAGGCATAGGAAGATATTCCGAAGTATTACCCTATTACGGTTGGGACTTAATTCCCCTAAGATTTCTAAACAGTACTGCCCACAATATGTACATTGCATTACTTTCTGAAACTGGCATCGTAGGTTTTGGATTATTTTTATCAATGATTACTTTTACATTTCATGGATTCGTCACCGCAAAAAAACACCTGGAGGGAAAGGACAGTACTTTGGTAAACTTTTGGATGATTGTTTTTATAGTTATGCTTATTGGGGGTATTACGAAAACGGATCAGGCTGATAAGTTACTTTGGTTAGTAATTGGTTTGAGTAGTTATTTTTATAAAAATTATCTAATTTCATTCAGCGAAAAAGATAGAGAACTCGCGCAGGCAGCATTACAATGAAATTAGGTAATAAGAAACCCCGAAAATTACGTGTGGCTTTTTTAGCAGGCACACTTGGGCAAGGAGGGGCTGAGAAACAATTGTATTATATGGTGCGTGCTTTGCGAGAAGTGGGTGTAACTGTATATGTTTATTGTTTAACAAGTGGTGAATTCTATGAAAAAAAATTAATAGAGATTGGATGTTCACCAATATTTTTAGGAAAGTCTTCCTCTCCCCCCAGGCGACTCCTCACCATATTACTACAAACTATAAAGGATCAACCTCACATTCTACAATCTGCCCATTTTTTCGGAAATTTGTATATAACATTAGTAGGAATTATAAGAAAGGCGCTTATTATAGGCGCAATTAGAAACGATACCATAGTAGAGCTTAAGGAAAATAAATTTTGGGGGCATGCACTTCTAAAGAGCCCCACATTTATGATTTCAAATTCTTCTGCTGCAAAGCAAAACGCTGTGGGTATACGTAATAAACCAATCGCTGTTTTACCAAATGTGATCGATCTCGTTGAGTTTACGCAGTCCATTTCTCAGTCACAGAATCGTACTGCCGATAAAGTTGTGGTCGTTACAATAGCTCGTTTGGAAAAATTTAAAAACGTTGAGGATTTTCTGATAGCCCTTGCTATCTCGAGAGAGAAGAATCAACAAATCACCGGTATAGTTGTAGGGGATGGACCAGAAAGGAAACGATTAGAAGCTATTTCACGAGAATTAAATCTTACGTCAGAGGGTGTTAGATTTTTGGGCAAGCGGGATGATATCCCCACAATATTATCCCATGCTGATATCTTTGCACTAACATCTCGACATGAGGGGTTTCCCAATGTTATCTTAGAAGCCATGGCAGCTTCCCTCCCTGTCGTTACTACACCAGCAGGAGATGCGAAATCTGTAATAAAAGATAAAATCACAGGATTTATTATTCCGTATCACTCGCCTGAAGATATGGCAGCACGCATTCTTGAACTAGCTGGATCCCAAGAAATGCGAAAAGAGATGGGCATCAAAGGGCGCCAACGAGTAGATAATCAATACAATTTTAATCAATTGAGGGAAAAATTATTTACAATTTATCGGGAATTTGCTCTGCTACGGGACAATCAGGATTTACTCGGGTTAATTAATGGGTGAATCAATCCTGCTAATTGGTACATTTTTCTCCCATATCAATGGTTTTCGGTCAGGGAGCGAAGATCTAGCGACCTACTGCAGGGAAAAGGGATGGCATGTGATTACAACATCTCACCACCCCAACAGGTTTCGCCGCATACTGGACATCCTTACAACAATCTGGAAATACAAGAATGAATACAAGGTCGCCCGCATTGATGTTTACAGTGGTCCAGCATTTTTTTGGGCAGAGGCGGCTGCCTGGCTGTTGAAGAAATTAAATAAACCATTTATCTTAACGCTTCATGGTGGCAATCTGCCTTTGTTCGCAACACATTGGCCGAATAGAGTCAGTCGCTTGATGCAATCTGCTAATATCGTAACGACCCCTTCGCATTACCTACTGGAAACCATACCCTCTATCAATAACGGTACTCATCTTATTCCAAATCACATCGATGTGGGTTCCCATACATTCAAAATGCGGGAAGTGCCCCAACCCTATATTATCTGGCTGCGTGCCTTCCATTCAATTTATAATCCCACCATAGCCCCGCGCGTACTTGCCCAACTGATGTTTGATTTCCCTAATGCCCGTCTGATCATGGTGGGGCTTGATAAAGGGGATGGTAGCCTTCAACAAACAATAAAGGTTGCTGAAACTCTGGGTGTGGCAGAAAAGATTGACCTTCCAGGCGGTATTCCAAAGAATGATGTGCCCAATTGGCTGGCTAAGGGAGATATCTTTATAAATACGACAAATATCGACAATACCCCTATTAGTGTTCTTGAAGCATTAGCATGCGGTTTATGTGTGGTGAGTACCAACGTAGGGGGAATTCCCTACCTGCTTGAGGATGAGCACGATGCACTTCTCGTTCCTCCAGATGATCCATTAGCAATGGCTGAAGCAGTCCGGCGAATACTCACTGAATCCGGGTTAGCTCAGCGTCTTTCGTCGAACGCTCGCAGGAAAGCGGAACAATTCGATTGGAAAGTGATCATGCCGCAATGGGAATCAACCTTTAAAAATATTATGGAAAAGGGATGAAACTCGAACTAGCAGCGAGAGAATTTTTTAGAAATACAATCCGTTCAAAAATTAACAACGAAATCGTTCTCCAACGGTTGAAAATGATTTGGTATGTCTGTGGATACTTTCCAATCTTATTTGTTAAATCCATTTCAATTTTTCGTCGATTAAGTTTAATCGTAAAAGTTCTAAAAATTGATTGGAATATATTACATTCGCATAAACCATGTGAGATAACTAAAGTATTCACGGCATTATGTTTACGCCCCGCAATCCCGGGGGAAGTGATGATTGAAGCAGGTTGCTGGAAAGGGGGAAGCTCTGCAAAATTCAGCCTATTGTGTAAATTACTTGGCTACCGGCTATTAATCTATGACTCCTTCCAGGGTGTTGAACCACTTTCTCGAAGAGACATGGAAGGAGAATATGATTATTCAGGCGAGTATGAAGCATCATTACGAGAAGTCACTAAGACTATCCATTCTTTTGGTGCAGTGGAAGTATGCCAAATAACTGAAGGGTGGTTTTCCGACACAATCGCCTCTGACCCTGTCCAATCTCCTGTCCGCCTGGTATTCATCGATTGTGACCTAGCCAAAGGCACTTTGGAGGTTTTACAAGGCGCCACACCTAATCTAGTCGATGGTGCCGTCATAATTACGCAAGATTATCACATCAAATCGGTTAGGAAGCTTCTTCATTCTTCATCTACATGGTCAAATCTACAAATGCCATTCCCAAATATTCGAAAGGAATGTGGGAATCTGGCCTTACTATCATGGGAATCATGAGCCGTTTAGTAAAGTTCTATCACAAATTCCCACATCTCATTCAATCTGCGATAGCTTCAGCTCGCGGCGTTTACCTGAGTTCGTTACGCTATGGTCCCCTCACCGATCAAATGGTAGAAGAAGCCCGG
>JASFQL010000117.1:0-4107 GCA_050115475.1 Anaerolineales bacterium | reverse complement strand
CAAATACCTCATCAAGAACTTTTTTGGGGCATTTCTGGATACAAATTCGACAACCCGTGCATAGGTCTGAATCAATGAATCTTGCTGTTTGACGAATTGTTACGTTGAAATTTCCAACGTAACCTTCTACATTTTCGACTTCACTCCAGGTCATGAGAGTGATGTTAGGATGGTTACCCACTTCACTCATTCGTGGTGTCAAGATACAAGCTGCACAGTCAAGTGTTGGGAAGGTTTTATCGAATTGAGCCATGTGGCCGCCGATAGAGGGCTCTCTTTCTACTATGTAGACAGGAAAACCAGAGTTGGCAATCTCTAAAGCCGCCTGGATACCAGCAATTCCACCACCCACAATGAGGGTGGCTTCATTGATGGGAACACGAATGGGTTCGAGGGGTGTATGCTGGGCAACACGCTCAACCGCACCAGCAATCATCGCTTTTGCCTTCTCAGTTGCGATGACCTTATCTGTATGCACCCACGAAACCTGCTCGCGGATAGAAGCCATCTCACACAGGTAAGGATTCAAACCGCCGCGTTCTGTAGCAGTACGAAAAGTTTTTTCATGTAAATGGGGAGAGCAAGCAGCTACCACTACGCGAGTCAATTCTTCCTTCTTGATGTCTTCTTGGATCATCTCCTGCCCCAGGCTGGAACACATAAACTTATAGTCCTTACCTAGAACAACACCTTCACCGCCTAGTGCTTCAGTTGCCCACTTGGCGACACCTTCAACATCAACTACACCGGCAATGTTTGTACCGCAGTGGCACACATAAACGCCAATACGCTCATCGCCATTTGACTTTACATTTTTATTTGTCATTTAGCGCTCCTTCTTTTCATTTGGCATTACAGGCATTGGAAGACCTTCATTTTTTGTAGTTTTTCGTTTCAATTTCACCTCATCGTCAGGGAGTTCCGTACCAATTTTAGCTAAAGCATCACGGGCACTCACAAATTCAGATCCAATTCCTAAGTCATCAGGAGCTAAACCGAAAGCCAATCCCATCAGTTGGGTGATATAGAGGACAGGGATCTTGAATTTCGTCCCAAAATATCTATTCACCTCTTTCTGATACATATCTAGATTTAACTGGCACATCGGGCAAAGTGTGGCAATCACATCAGCATCTTGATTTTCTGCCCCCCCGACTAAATGGCGGATCAATTCGTAGGCTGTATCTCGATCGATTTGAGGCATATGCCCCGAACAACATTCAGCCTTCATAGGATAATCAACAACAGTAGCACCTAAAGCCTCCAAGAGATCTTCCAAGGCTGTATGGCTTTCAGGAGTCGACCACCGATCATTGACATCTGGTCGCAAAATCAGACAACCATAATAGGGAGCAATGCGCAAACCTTTCAATGGTTTGGTTACTTGTTGTTTCACCTTTTCAAGACCGACGTCATTATTGATAACATCCAGAAGATGTTGAACCTTCATAGAACCAGGATTGTATTTCATACCGCCAGCGTGTAAGGCTTGGTTAATGGTTTGGTTTAAATCTTTATTCTCGCTTAAATAATGTTCTGTTTTTGATAAATTCAAATAACAAGCGCTACAGGGCGCTACGATTGAATTAAGACCTTTAGCTTGTTCCTGGGCAAGAGCGAGGTTTCGACTCACCAAGGCATAAGCCGGCAATTGGTTTACTGAGAAATATTCGGTCGCTCCACAACAATTCCAATCTTCAATTTCTTGCAATTCAATGTCGATTCCGTCCTTGATTGCCATCAATGAAGTATAGTATGAACGGGCATTATCCTCCATAGAACAACCAGGATAAAAGATATATTTGTTCATTGAGCAGCCTCCAATTCCTTGGCTTTTTGTAAAATTGCATGTAATTGTTCTACGTTATCTATCTTTTTAGGGGTCAATGTAAGTCGGTTTTTGGCTAACATCCCTAAGCCTACTGCTGCAGTTCCGAGCATGCCCATCGGCATATGGCGAAGGCTCTGAATAGTTGCCAAACCGAATTCAAAACTACGACCATTGTTTTCAACATAACCAATAAAGGTTTCGGAGAAGTTTTTAGCAGGGTTAACTCTTGACATTCCTTTTTCGATCGCCAAATTCTTTAATGTATACATGATATCAGTAATGTGGATATCTTGGGGGCATCTTACTGTGCAAGTATAGCAAGAGACACAATAGAAAGATGTATTACTTTTCAATACTTCTTCCTCTAAACCTGCTCTAATCATAGCAAAAACCTTGCGAGGAGTGTAATCCATATCACGCGCTACAGGACAACTCCCCCCACAGGAACCACATTGTATACAACTTTCTAAGTGGGTTTGCCCTGGGGTTTTCTCCTCAACTTCCATGTGGAAAGCCGTGATCTCCAGGGGATCAGACACTATATTCAATGCGAACCTCCTTTTGATGTAATCCTTGATAAAGTCTATTTGTGAAATAATTAACGATTATCATAAAAAAAGCCGCCTTATCGATTGGCGACTAATATAACAATAGTTTGCGGTAATTTAAGAAAATTAATCGTCAACATTATTCACATCTTTGATAGTATATATCTATCATATACAATATAAATCATCTATTATGCCTGACACTAAGGATGTTATTACAAGTCTTATTGTGAATAAAGGTGCGAATGTCCTTATGTCTCCGTGACACATGTCATTTAAATATTATTTTAGAGTCAAAAGTAAAGAAAACAGCGATTCTTACTATTAAAACTCAATATTTTCGTGATTCTAAACATCGACGACAGACATTGATGCAATTGTAACATTGAACGATATGAGCCTCTTTGATTTCCTCAATCACTATGAATTAAAGAAATTTAGCATAACCATATTACAAAGAGAAACAAGAGCTCTAGGCGCTTGTTTCTCTTTTACTGAAGGCAATAATCCTCGTATCTTTTTTTCTATTCGCCAAAGCTTACGTCAGCTGGCATGCCTGGCTTCAAGTTCCCATCTGGATCATCAACAGATAACTCTACAGCAAAAACCGTTGTTTTTCGGTCTTCTTCGGTTTGAACATTCCGCGGCGTATATTCCGCCTGGTCTGCAATGCGAGTGACAACAGCTTCAAAAACCTCATCGGGGAATGAATCCACCGATACAAACGCTGAATCACCCAACTTAATTTCACCATATTTATCTTCTGGGACGTAGACGGTAATAGATAACTTATCCAATTGACCTATCGTCATAATATTTATCCCCGGCTGGACCAATTCACCAGATTCGATATTTCGAATAAGTACTACACCAGAAGTAGGTGCAACAACTGTTAATTGATCCAATTGAATCTCAATTAGGTCAACTGTGGCTTCAGCCTGGGCGATTGATTTTTCTGCAAATTGAACGCCAGAGAGGGCAGATGCCTTAGCGGCCTCTGCCTGAGTAAGCATTGCTTCGGCTTGTTTAACCCCAATCTCTGCAGCTTGCACCTGTAAAGATTCTTCGCCTGTATATAACTCGTGTAATTGATCCAAAGCGATCTCGTAACGCTCTTGGGCAACCTCGATTCTTGCACGCGCTTCTATGAGATCATCCTCATCAAGATCTGAAAGCAAACTGTCATAGTTTTTCTGCGCGCTTGTCAGGTTTGCGTCAGCTGTATCGTAGAGATCCTGAATATAATCTCGAATTTCTTGACTGCCCGTTTGACCGACGCGCCTACTTTTCAACTTATCGGCAACAAGAAAAGCCGCCTGTGCCTGAGCTAATTTAGTTTCAGCTTCACTCAAATCTGCGTTACTAATTGATTCAAGGACATCATCTAAATTTTCTTTTTCGATCTGAAGACTATCCCAAGCAGCATCCACTTCTACTTCAGCTGCTGCGATCTCTTCTGGTTTGTTGAAATACCAATCAGGAAGATCGAATTCACTCAAGGTCCTTTCATTCCAAGCATCTTCTCTGAGCGGCAGTTCCTGCATACGAGCAATTGTCAATTCAATATCGTATTTAACTTGAGCCAATTCCAAGTTTGCTTGAGCTACTTTGAGAGATGCTTCCGATGAAGCTAAACCCGATCGAGCTGATTTTAGGCTCACCTGGGCGGCTTCTAGTGCTGAAACAGCTTGATCGTATTGGGCATCAAGAATGTCGCTTTCAATACTT
>JASFQL010000116.1:0-4241 GCA_050115475.1 Anaerolineales bacterium | reverse complement strand
TCCCCGAACCGTTCATGGTCGCTATAGTCATCGAGAAATCATTAATAATTTTTGCCTGACTCGAAGTCGTTGATTTTTTATCTTTCGTGATTGTTTCAGCCATTAATACTCCTAAATATACTGGCATCTAGATACATGAAAAAACCTCATTGACTAAGTTTATTGATCAACTCCATGTGATCTAACAGTAATTGGTAGCCCCCCTTGTAATCCTCTTGGCAAATCGCTTCCACGATTTCATTATGATAATGCCAGACTTTTTTCAAGTACTCCAAATCTGTATACCTGCTTAAACCCACTTCTTCATATGCATCCCAGTAAGCTTCTAAAATGCCACTCACAAAGGGATTCTCTAATCGGCCATACATAATTATGTGCAATTGTCGATGTTCAAAGTGTGGCAAACGTATTGGACTACCCTCAAGTTTTTCCCATGCTTGTTGAACAAAACCAACCAATTGAGCTTTATCTACCGCTGTCAATTTTTCCACAGCTTCAAACCAGTAATTTCCTTCAATATGTCTGCGTAAATCAGAAAAGTAATCAAAATTTTTTCGATCAAGTGAGATCGCATAAGATAAACTCGTTTGAACTGCAGGGGTAAAACGATATGGCAGGCGCCGTATCCCCCGATGTGGACGAACATCTACAAAACCAAAAGCACGCGCTACACTCAGTTGTTCACGCAAGCTGGTGACACTTACACCTGTGCGTTTACTGAGCGTCGTCAGAGGAGGAATATCTCCCACATCAGATCCACTTTCTAAATCCTGTTGAACTAAATAACTGAGAAAATCAAATTTCTCTTCTTGCGCTACCATAATAATTACTCAGGTTTTATAAGATTCATCTTAATCATCCTATTAATAGGATTATACACTACTAAAAGGGCAAAGTCAATTCATCTTAAGATTTAGTTATAGATATTGAGGGAGAAACTGAAGCGCTTTCCCCAAACGTGTTCCATGCCAGGTTATCAGGCTGCCATCTAAGAAATTAATACGGCCATTTTTTACGGCAGGTGTTTCAACTAAATATCTTTCCATAATTTGTTTATGTTCTTGAGTAAACTTGAATGGTTCTTCTGGCAGCAAAATCACATCAGGCTCAGCCTGGATTATCTCCTCTACAGTAACACGTGGGTAGCGTGTATCCCCCTTTTCCTGACCTTCAGATTGAATAACTCCCAAATCAGCTTTAATTGGATATAGACGTTCCCGAGCAGCAAAAACATTCTCACCACCTACTATAGATAAGACATCATGCGCGTAGGTAGACTGGTTGAAGGTCATCCACCAAAGGGTTTCATCTAAAACATCATGCCAAATTGGACAAAAATACTTTACCCTCGGTTCGTTATCAGAAGCAACCCTGGCATAATCTACCGCATTCTGTAAGGTAACGATCTGGAGTGCCGGTTTATCTGTGTGGTAAATCGCCAGAATGTTCCTTAACTCATCCAGGCATTCGTCCACATTTTTAGGGAAGGACACC
Organism: Anaerolineales bacterium; assembly: GCA_050115475.1. Classification (GTDB taxonomy): domain Bacteria; phylum Chloroflexota; class Anaerolineae; order Anaerolineales; family UBA11579; genus JASFQL01. Next base: position 2,747 of record JASFQL010000116.1, on the reverse strand, counting down.
CAAACCTTAATCCCTACATCGATAAGGGCTTCTATGGTTTCAGGAGAGTTTTCCTCTTGGTTAGCAAAAACAAGCTGCGGTTTCAATTCAGCAATGAGAAACACATCTGGATCTTTCGGACCACCCACGCGCGTTACTTTTCCCAGTTTTTCCTTTGGATGCACACAATAATCTGTAATTCCCACTACACTAGAACCAAACCCTAAACCAAATAGACTTTCTGTTATTGAGGGAACTAAAGAAACAACCCGTTCAGGCGGTTGTTCTAAGGTAGGTAGTGAAGTAAGTTTTAGTAATTCATTCTCTGACATCTCACATCCTTTTTATCATGCAATCAGGATTGAAGTAATTTCATGGCAGCCCCTGTCATCAATGCGACACCACGTGGTAGAGCGGCTTCATCGAAATCAAATTTTGGGTGGTGATGACCAAAAATAAGTCCTCTTTCTTTATTATTTGAACCGATAAACATGTAACAACCTGGCACTTCTTTCATCATGAAAGCCATATCTTCAGAACCCATTGTTCTCTCATCAGTAATTAACCTATCATCCGGTAATACCTCTCCAACGATCGTTTGAATCTTTTGTGATATTTTTAGATCATTAATTACAGCCGGAATCGTTTGGTCAATACTTATCGTTACTCGACACCCCATGCTTTCAGCAACACCAGTGACTATTTCCCTCATTCTATCAATTACCAGTATTCTTATTTCAGGTAAATAGGTTCGAATCGTTCCTTTCATTTCTACTTTCGGGGGGATTACGTTGAAAGCCTTACCGCCATGGATAGTTGCCACACTCAACACTGCCGTCTCAAGTGGAGGGACGTTTCGAGAAACGATGGATTGCAATGCAGTAATAATGTGTGAAGATGCCAGAATAGGATCCAAGCCTTGATGAGGTTGGGCTCCATGAGCGCCTTTGCCCAATACACTGATAGTAAAAGCTTCTGCCCCCGCCATAGCAGGCCCTGGTGTAACACAAATTTCTCCAATTGGTCTCTCATTCCATAAATGGAGGGCTAGAGAAAAATCCGGTTTGGGATTTTCTAACACTCCATCTTCAATCATACTCTCGGCACCACCAAGCCCTTCTTCTGCTGGCTGGAATACAAGTTTTATCGTCCCGCACCATTCCGCCTTATGTTTTACTAACAATTTAGCGACGGATAAGCCAATTGCAATATGCCCATCATGTCCACAGGCATGCATAACACCTTCGGTTTTTGATGCATATGCCGCGTTTGTGTCTTCAGTGACAGGCAAAGCATCCATATCGAAACGCAATAATACTGTTGGTCCGGGCTGTATACTTTGAATGAGGCCTACAACCCCTGTTTTTCCCACACCGGTTTGTACTTCTATACCTAAACCGTTTAGTTCTTTTGATACAATCTCCGCGGTCCTGAATTCTTCAAAGCCAAGCTCAGGATGCATGTGTATATCCCGGCGTATCGCTTGTGTAAAACTAAAAAGGTCTTGTGCTTCTTTATATAAATTCAACAATTCCCCTCCTCCAATACGATAAATATTTTATCCCTTTTTCTTCCCCTTCACCGATTTACTATTATCAACATCCCCACCATTATGTTTCTCATAAGGTTCCTTGGCTTTTCTGCGAAGTGCTTCAACTTCATCCCACGGTTCAATTTCATCATTGTAAAATTCTGCACGAGATTTATCTTCATCATCCAAACGTACTACAATAATATTCCTTAGAGGCATAGCATCAATAACTTTTCCTTCCCCACTGGGCGTAACTACCCGGGTTCCACGTTTTGGCAATTCTTTTCTTGCTTCGACATATAATTCATATTCGTAAATTAAGCAGCAACGTAAACGGCCACACATCCCTGTAATCTCTGAAGGATCAAGAGATACTCCTTGAGCCTTCGCCATTTTGATAGAAATTGGACAGAATTCTGTCATGAATGTGGAACAACAGCGAACTTCTAAACCGCAAGCTCCCATCCCACCAATAAGTTTCGCCACATCCCGAGGACCAATCCGTCGGAATTCAACTTTCACGTCAGGGAATGATTTCTTTACTCCTTTGATTAATGGAGAGAGAGTAATCTCGCTATCATCTTCAGTACTATAAAGGATCGAAAGGACTTTTCCATCAAAGCTAAATTCTGCTTTTACTATTTTCAATCCCACCAATTGTTTTTCAATAACCGTTTCTCGACATTGAATCATTACATCTAGTTCTTTTTTCTCCCAATTTTGTTTTATTAGGAGATCGTTAGGGGTCGCTTTCCTCTCAATTTTTTTCCATGTCCCCTTGGGTGGTTCAGGTGGATCATCGAACAAACCAACTACCTCTCCTAATTGCTGACCACGGCTCGTGTTCACAACTACATAATCCCCAGGTTGCACACTCCCATATCCTGATGCATCAAAATGATACAACTTCCCGATTTTCTGAAAACGTATACCAATAATTTTTTTACTCATTCAATTATTCTGTTCCCATCAATCAACAATTTCAATTGGGATTCCTTGCGATTGATTCCTGAGACCTATTACACTGGCTCGCAATGCTGTTTCTGCAGCAATACGGGAAAGCATTTGAGATGCTGGAGAATCAGGAGCCGTTATTACAATAGGTTTCCCTTTATCTCCACCTTCACGTATCGTCGGATCAATAGGTATTGCGCCAAGAAAATCGACATTTGTCACTTTAGCCAACTTCTTCCCTCCACCTGTACCGAAGATGTCCATCTTCTGTCCATCGGGTAAT
>JASFQL010000115.1:0-4243 GCA_050115475.1 Anaerolineales bacterium | reverse complement strand
TCCTCACGCCTTTTTCGATAATCCTATTGATCTCGTCTCTCCAAATCCTCATCTCTTTGATCCTTATGCTGGGCTCGTTGTTGGGATAATCACAGCATTAGTTTATATACAGCGAAATAATTTATCATTTTGGCACATGTTGGATGCGTTGACCCCAGCGTTTGCTACCGTTAGCATTGCTCTCTCGTTGTCAAATTATGCCTCAGGGAATGCTTTCGGTTCACCAACTACACTGCCTTGGGGAATTAATTTATGGGGAACCACTCGCCATCCTACCCAAATATATGAAGCACTTGGGGCGGGAATTATTTTCTGGTTGCTGTGGCCTGGACATACTATGGGGATATCAAAACCTGGAACATTATTCCTTCGTTTCGTGGCTTATACTGCAACGATTCGCCTCTTCTTAGAGGCTTTTCGCGGCGATAGTCTGGTAACAATCTATAACCTTCGTGTCGTACAAATTACTGCCTGGATAATTTTAGCAATATCATTGTGGGGTTGGTATTCCCTCATCCATGGGAAAGGTAAAACCAGGGAAAATCCTGTAAAATGAGAGAATGGGATTACGAGGAAAAAATATTTTAATCACTGGGGCTGCTGCCCGTATTGGGAAAGCGATGGCATTTGCGGTTGCTGATGTTGGCGCTAATGTGATCATCCACTACTGGACTTCAAAAGACGCAGCCCAGAAAACACAAAGTGAACTAAAGGCTAAAGGAGTTGACGCGTATATTCTTCAAGCTGATTTAAATGACCTTCAGTCCGTGCCTACAATTATCGAAAGGAGTTTAGCTTATGGTCCAATCTTCGCTCTGGTGAACAATGCCTCCATTTTTGAGAATAAAGTGTTTACCAATGTAGATCTCGATGCATGGAATCGACATATGAACGTCAATCTCACTACCCCATTCCTCCTCAGCCAATCATTTGCCAACTCTATCGGAAAAAACATGCAAGGTCGAATCGTCAATATCCTCGATTGGCGTGCCGCACGGCCTGGGGATGACCACCTCCCCTATACAATCAGCAAAGCCGGATTAGCCGCATTAACACGGTCGACGGCAATCAGCTTGGCCCCTCAAATCACGGTGAACGGGATCGCTTTAGGTGCGATACTCCCGCCAAGCGATGGTGGGAATATTGACCATATCACGAACGATATTCCTATGAGTAGATGGGCGAACCTGAACGAAGTCGGGGAAACGTTGTTATTCCTTTTAGATGGCCCGAGTTACATTACAGGAGAGATCATTCATCTCGATGGTGGACGGCATTTGATATAAGGATATTATATGGACAAAGTTATCATTAAAGATTTACTCGTACGAGGGATTATCGGTATCAACGATTGGGAACGGGAAAAGCCTCAAGACATTCTAATAAATATTGTATTATTTACTGACGTGAAAAAAGCCAGTGAGACCGATGAAATCCAATATAGTGTCAACTATCGAACCATCGCAAAAAAAACCATCGCTCATGCTGAAAAAGCAGCACGGTTAACGGTAGAAGCATTGGCGGAGGATATCGCCAGACTATGCTTGGCAGAAAGTTACGTTCGCAAGGTTCGAGTACGCGTGGAAAAACCAGGCGCAGTTCGGTTTGCTGAATCTGTAGGAGTAGAAATTGAACGCAGAAATCCAGCATGATCAAGAGAAATTCCTGGTTTATCTCTCTTTAGGTTCCAACATCGATCCGAAATACAATCTTCCAAAAGCGATCCAAAAAATAAAATCGGTACTCGAAGTGGTTAGCGTTTCTTCGATTTGGCAAACACCTGCCGTGGGATTTGAGGGAGAAGATTTTCTCAATGCAGTCGTATTAATCAAGACCTTCTTAATGCCTAGTGTGTTAAAAAAAGAGATTTTACGCCCAATTGAAGCCCTTCTGGGAAGAACCCGAACAAATGAAAAATATTCACCCCGGACAATCGATATCGATATCATTCTTTTCCAAGACATACTTTTAGATAAAGAATTATGGTCTCAAGCTCATCTTGCTGTACCCCTCGCCGAACTAAACCCCGATTTCAGCAGAGACCAAACTGGTGGGCCTCTTATTGAAGTTGCCCGAATTCTACGTAACACCTCGCAGATTCAAAAACGGGAAGATATCATATTCGACATATCTGCAACGCTATAATCTATCCATTCGAGGTCATTTTGGGGAATTACATAAAATTCAGGTTTCCCCCTCCGAATTAATGCAATATAATCAAAACTGGTATAAAATCTTGTTGGCTAATAATTAGAAACTGTCCATGTGGCTTGAGTCTTCAATAACTGGAGTGTTGTAATGGAATTAAAAGAAATCATGAAAGGGGTGGAATTATTCGATGGGCTGGAAAAAAATGAAATAGATCAAGTCATTAGTCTATGTCAGGAACGTCAATATAATGAAACTGAAATCGTAGCCAAGCAGAACAGCCCAGGAGATGAGTTTTTTATCATCCAACAAGGATTCGTGGAGGTTGTAGTTTCAGGTCAAGCTGGTGGAGAAGGAAAAGTTATCGTAAATCTAGGAACAGGACAAACCGTAGGAGAAATGTCCCTGGTTGATCAAGGACCGCGGTCAGCTACAATTAGAGCTATCAATACACCAACGATTGTCCAGGTGATTAAAGAAAAGGATTTTGAAGCCCTATGCCTGGAGAATACACGCATCGGGTACATTGTGATGAGGAACATCGCTGCAGACCTCTCTTTTCGACTCAGACAACGGCATTTAAGTGATACTATAGGGTAAGGCAATGGCTGTTTATAAGGTTAGTGTAGTTGTTACAAAAAGTGAACATCCCGGTGCTATTCTCAACATGGATGAAGCGCCAGAAGTAGGAAAAACCATCTCACTGGGTAAGGAGGAGTTTGTTATCCTTGAAGTCTTCGAATTAATGCCTCCTCGAGGGGATTTCTTTTTCTTACATGCTACCTGTGTGCCGAAAGAGTAAAAGAATAATCAAGTAATATTTTTATACTATTCTGAAACAATAGCAATAATAAAAAAACTGGCAAACATTCTGCCAGTCTTTTTTTTTCATCTATTATGTGTACTCAAATACCCATTCTAAGATTATCCAATAATATATTACAACTATACACCCATTATCGATCAACGAAGATCTAACCAACCTCGGTTTCTATCAAACCCAATGTTCCATCCCGCCGCGTATAGAGAACATTCACTGAATTGGAATTAACATTGAAGAATACGAAGAAATCCTCATGTCCCAATAATTGACTTTGTTCAATTGCTTCTCTCTCATCCATCGGGATCAATGTGAATTTCTTGCGTCTGATAATCTCAGGAGCTTCTTGAACTTCTTCTTCATCGATCAACTCCTGCATCGTCGTTTCTCTAAGTGAAACACCATCACCCCTACCTCGATAATGCTTTCCTTTATAGCGTTCGATACGGCGGTGAAGTTTTTCTAAGGCATTATCAAACGATACATAGATATCATCGGTTCTTTCTTCGGATCTAAGCATGAAGCCTTTCCCCCGGAGAGTGATCTGCACAATAAACCGGTCGGAAACCTGACGTGCTGATTTTGCATGGGTCAACTCCACACCAACGTCCTGAATTTCCTTTATGAATCGGTTTAATTTCTTCACCTTTTTTGTAACATAATTATTCAAACGGTCATCAATCTGTAAATTCCTTACTTTAATATTTATGTCAAATGTCATCTTATCTCCAATCGAATGTTATTAAATTATCTTACCAAGTTTATCCTTACTGATTCATTTTGACTGCCTTCGCCAATGTGAGACCAATAACCTGATTGGCACCAGCCAGCTTTAATGTTCTTCCGGCCTCATTTATAGTTGCGCCAGTTGTCATAACGTCATCAACTAATATTACTGTTTTCCCTTTGACTTGAACAGGATTCGCGTAAAACACACCTTTCACATTCTCCCGTCTCTGGGCGATAGATAATCCGACTTGTGTTTGAGTTTCCTTTATTCTTTTCAGAGAACGAGGATGGTAAGGAATATCAAAAGCCAATGCAAGAGGGCGGGCAAGTAAGGCAGCTTGGTTATATCCCCTTTCCCGTAAGCGCTTGGCGCTTAAGGGAACAGGTACAACCAAATCGCCTTTTATTTTATTTTCCCTTACGACGTCGATCAGACATTCGGATAACTCATCCCCCAGACTTATATCCCTTCGATATTTTAACTTATGAAGTGCTTGCCGTAATGGACCTTCATGATTCCCCCAAATAATAATCCGGTCTAAATTT
>JASFQL010000114.1:0-4331 GCA_050115475.1 Anaerolineales bacterium | reverse complement strand
CAAGGTGATAACCTTTTTAGTATTGCAGATCAGTTTGGTATCGTAGCTGAGACAATTTTATGGGGTAATTATGATACTTTAAAGGATAACTTTAGGATTATTTACCCTGATCAGGAATTGAACATTTTACCGATCGATGGTGTTTATTATCGCTACAATGTAGGTGAATCTCTCTCGATGATCGCCAACCAGTTTGAAACAACAACGGAAGCAATCCTTGAATATCCTGGAAATGATCTAGATCCCTATGATACAAATCCAGAAGATCCTGGGATTGCTGATGGCACCTGGCTGATCATCCCTGGTGGAAAACGAGAACTTGTTGATTGGGGTCCTCCACCTATCTCTCGTGATAATCCAGCTTCAGCACAATATTATGGGCCAGGTCACTGTGGTGAAATCTATGAAGGTCCTGTTGGGAATGGAACTTTCATATGGCCGACACCTGCTACTTATTTATCTGGATATGATTACACACCAGGAATCCACGAAGCTATCGATATCGGTGGGGCCGAAGGCAATGCTATATTTGCGACAGATTCGGGGGTCGTCGTATATGCTGGGTGGAGTAATTATGGTTATGGAAACCTTATTGTCCTCGATCATGGGAATGGTTGGCAGTCTGCTTATGCCCACTTGAATAGTATTGCAGTTTACTGTGGGCAGGGTGTATATCAAGGAACGGTGATCGGTTCCTTGGGAAATACGGGAAATTCAAGCGGAGCACACTTGCATTTCGAACTAAGAAGCGCATATTATGGTCGGGTCAATCCCTTAGATTTCGTTTCTCCTTAAAAAGGTAAAATCAAAACCGCATCAACTCGATGCGGTTTTTAGTTTTCATGCTGGGCTGGTTACCAAGATTCATTTAGCGATAGAATGAGATTATCTCGCCTTTTTATGAGGTAGGAATGGCTTGGTGAATGGAGAATATGTATTATATTAGAAAGCCTAGTAAAAAGTTTATGAGTCGTTTCTAAAAAATGTTCCCCCGAATTAAATTAGAAAATCCACATTCAATCGTTCTTGTATTGTGGTGATATTGAGTGTCTACTCACAATTCATTATGAACTTTGTTCTGCTATGTAGTGAAGTAATGCTCTGGCCAATAAAGTATCATCTTTCGCCCGGTGGCTGTTTGGTATTTTCAGGTTTGTTTGCCATCGAGCTGTATCCAATTTCTGCCAGCGATAATCTCGAGCAGAGGGATTCCATTCCCCATAAAACTGCGCATAAAGTTTCATGATACAGAAATTACCAGTAAAAGGTGGATGCCAATCCATCCCTGATATTTGATGGGTCTGCTGCATCATCCGGATATCGAAATCAGCATTATAGATCCCTACAACTCTCCCTTGCAGGGCATCTTTTACTTGATGCCAAACTTCGACCCAAGTCGGTGCATCATTCAACACATCGTTTGTGATCCCGTGAATGGCGTACGCTTCAGGGGAAATATTTCCAATCGGTTGCACGAAGGAATCAATAAGGATGGTACCATCGTAGTCGACGATAGCGATCTCGATTATCTCATCAAGTTCTCCAGTCCCGGTTGTTTCTGCGTCGAGATAAACAGGATTGAGAGAAATTTTCTGCTTAGCCATCATCATGGCTTCTAGCCTGTGTTGTTTGCGATTCATCACATTTCCTTTGTTGAATAACTTCGGCTATTATATTTATAAGCATACACATGAAGTATCTTATTGGAATCGAATTGTAAGTTTCTTATTCAACCCCACGTCCTATAAGTGAGCGCGGCAGGGCTCGAACCTGCAACCAATGGCTTAAAAGGCCACTGCTCTACCATTGAGCTACGCGCCCAGTGCGGCAGAGATTGTATCATGCTGGTATTTGGACGTCAATAAACCAGGAGATTATTGACAGTCTTCAAGAGACTAGTTACCATTGTGTAATAACCAGAAATTTACTTGGAGATTGATATGAGTAATATCATTGAAGTCGATGAATTGAATTTTGAAAATGAAGTGGTTAATTCCAAGAAACCTGTGTTGGTGGATTTTGGCGCTGTATGGTGTGGACCGTGTAAAATGTTGGATCCCATCATTCACGATTTATCTGACCATTGGGTGGATAAGGTGAAGGTTGTAAAGCTGGATATTGACCAAAATCCTTCAATTCCAATGCAATATGGTATTATGGGAGTTCCTACTCTGATGCTTTTTAAAAATGGGGAACCTCAAGAACGATTGGTAGGTTATATGCCTAAGGAAAGAATCCTCGAAAAGCTGAACCCACATTTATCATCTGAATAGGGTGAAAGAATCTGATTACTCCATGACTCCATGAAAGTTGATGTTTTTATTTAGATTCCATAGAATCATTATATACGTAATGAGTTTTACCATGATTATCTAAAACCTAAAATCCCAGACGAAAAGAGTATGAAATGAACCTATCTCCTCTTCCTTTACATATCCCTGATGGATTTCTGAATCTTATTGTTTCAGTCGTTTCGTGGATTATCACGATTGTCCTGGTTGGGATAGCGATTCGTCGCAGTCGGATTGAAGTAAACGAGCGTCAGATTCCATTTATGGGAATCATGGCAGCATTCATTTTTGCGGCGCAGATGATAAATTTCCCCATCGCTGGCGGTACGTCCGGTCATATGCTTGGAGGTGCTTTGGCTGCGATTATCCTTGGTCCCTGGACTGGGATGCTTGTAATGACAAGTGTTATTGCTCTCCAGGCTTTACTATTCCAAGATGGTGGGTTGCTGGTGATGGGCGCCAATATCCTAAACATGGGATTGATCACGTCTTTAATTGGTTTTGGCTTATATCGCGCAGTATCGAATAGGTCACAATCTACAAGGCTAACTATCTCAGGAGTTGCTGCTTGGTTATCTGTTATTGCTGGTGCCTTACTCACTTCCATTCAATTGTGGTTGAGTGGGACGTCTCCGGCAAGGTTGGTATTTCCTGCCATGCTTGGAGTACATGCTGTGATTGGGATCGGTGAAGCGTTAATCACTGTGGGTGCACTTGCATTTCTATTTCAAGTTCGTCCAGATCTCGTCAGTGTGGAGAAAACAGAAGCCCATGGTGATTATAAATGGGTGGTTGGCGGAATCCTCATTTCAATTATTATCGTCATACTATCTCCACTTGCGTCGATAAATCCAGATGGATTAGAGCGAGTAGCTGGAGATCTGGAATTTCTTTTCCTAGGCCAAGAATCGCCTTACGAATTATTACCCGATTACAATATCCCTGTTTTGGGAGACTCGGGTCTATCAACAATCTTAGCCGGGTTCATTGGTATATTATTAGTGTTCATAATAACTTACGGAATTGGGCGTGGATTGAAACATCGAAAAAATTCAGCCCCATAAATAATCCGTGTTTTCTACCGCATCCTTTGACCAATACCAAACAGAATCAAGTTGTATCCACAAACTTGATTCTAGAGTAAAGTTGAGTGTTACTCTCCTGTTTGTACTCTCAAACGTCCTTCTCCCCGACGGAGCTTGGAGGGTGTTTGGATTATCTTGGCTTTTCCTAATCATAGTGAATTTTCTTTCGAAAATCAGTTTGGTGTTTACACTCAAACGCTCACTTGTTGCCATTCCATTTGCCCTGGCAGCAGTGACTATTATGTTCACGCTTCCAGGGGATTCGTTGGCGAGTTTTACAATCGGGAATTGGGATTTATCCATTAGTGATGCTGGTTTTGTGCGTTTTATTAGAATCCTGCTTCGCAGCTGGCTATCTTTACAAGCCGCTATATTGCTGACCGCAACAACGAAATTCCCTGATATGGCGCACAGTTTACGTCATTTAGGAACGCCATTGATATTGATTACAATCATTTCCTTTATGTATCGATATATATTTGTACTTAGCGATGAAGCTGTTCGTCTCATCCGCGCTAGAAAAGCAAGAAGCGCTCAAAAACCAGGACAAATAAAACCGCCTATTGCCTGGCACGCAAGGATCACAGGGAATATGATTGGGCAGCTATTCTTGCGGAGTTACGAACGCAGCGATCGGGTGTATAACGCCATGTTAGCACGGGGATTTCAAGGTGAATTCCTTACCCTAACCCCTCATAAAATGACGGACACAGACTGGGTTGCGTTTTTTACTGCATTGTGTTCTATCCTTTTATTGCAATTAATTACACATTTATAAACTAATGGAGTGATATGCCTGTTATCCACGAAATAAAAGAAAAGGAAAGTAGTTCTCTTGATTTTGAGGCGTCAATTCTAGATATCAAGAAACTCCATTTTTCTTATCCAGATGGTCAAAAAGCTTTAAACGGGATATCTCTGACTCTGGAACCATACGAAAAAGTTGCCCTCGTTG
>JASFQL010000113.1:0-4358 GCA_050115475.1 Anaerolineales bacterium | reverse complement strand
ATCAGGAGCCGTTATTACAATAGGTTTCCCCTTATCTCCACCTTCACGTATCGTCGGATCAATAGGTATTGCGCCAAGAAAATCGACATTTGTCACTTTAGCCAACTTCTTCCCTCCACCTGTACCGAAGATGTCCATCTTCTGTCCATCGGGTAATTCTAGATAACTCATGTTTTCAACAACACCAAGAATGGGGATATCCAATTTTCTGAACATTTCCAGCCCTCGGCGGGCATCTTCTAATGAGACCTGTTGAGGTAATGTAACGATAACGCCACCTGTAATGGATATGGTTTGGGCTAAACTCAATTGAGCATCACCAGTTCCAGGTGGTAAATCAACAACTAAGTAATCGACATCTCCCCAATCGACATCTTGAATAAACTGTTTTATAGCGCTATGCAGTAAGGGACCTCGCCAAACAATGGGTTGCTCTGGTTTTACCATAAACCCAATTGAAACCAATTTCACTCCATAAGCCTCGGCGGGAGTAATTTTCCCTTTCGATGTATCTTGCGGAGGTAATTGATCAACGCCCATCATCATGGGGATATTCGGTCCATAGACATCTGCATCTAATAGACCAACATTGGCCCCATTTTTTGCGAGTGAAACGGCAATATTTACTGCTACAGTGGATTTCCCAACACCTCCTTTCCCTGATGCGACTGCGATGACATTCTTAATAGAGAACAAACCAGCTTCTTTTATTCGGCCATCAAAAGGTACATCCAGAATTGATTTTACTTTTACCTTATCTATCCCATCCAAACCTTTCAGTTTTTCGATAATCTCATCTTCAATCTCATTTTGTCCTGGATATCCCGGTGAGAGAAAAGCCCTAGTGATATAGACCGTGGAGTCTTTCACAGTAACTTCACGAATTAGATCGGTTTCAATTAGTTTCTTCTCTAAACCCGGCTCAACAATTTTTGATAACGCGTCTAGAACTTTCTTTTCAGTAATCTCTTTTGCCATAATTATTTTTTTCCATCCAAATTTTGTTGATAGACGAGTTCAAGATCTTTTCTAGCATTCTTGAACAACTTAACTAACTCCTTATCACTTCCTCGGAATCTACGAATATTTTGCAATGCACACTGAGTGCATCCCCGCATGGCTCGAAAAGAATCAGCATTACATGTTGTACAACCATCCAATCGAGCCATCATTAGAACAAAGGCTAATCGATCTAGTGTAGTTTCCTCTTTCTCATCTACACTATCAACCAAATCTTGCCATATTTCCCCCCGATTATCACGCAGCTCCTTTATTATCCGAGACGGAAATAACAATTCAGTGTCAGTGTTATACATACATTTATACTCAGGCGATCAATAAAATTATACTCGCTGGAATTCAATTATCCTACTAACCTTCACTCGCTGTTTTCTTTGCTTTTAATTCTAAAGCTGCTTCTTTTTTTTCTTTTTTCTCTTTTTTAATTTCTTCTTCTAGGGCAAAATTTATTGGGCGAATTTCTGCATAGTATGATGCCGGTTTCAACAACCGTTCAAGATCAAATATGTGTTCTTTCTTTCTATCATATGAAGCCAATTCGTAATCATGATCCATCTTGATCGCGTCGAATGGACAGTATTCTGCGCAATATCCGCAGTTCATGCAAATATCGACATCTATATAGAATTCAACCGGTTCAGGCCTGGGGCGTCCTGTTTTCGGATCGGTTGTTTGTACGATCCAAATACACTGCGGTGGGCACACTTTAGAACAGATACCACAAGATGTGCATCGGATGAGTCTATTCCCCTTCTCATCTTCATCATAGACTAAGAATGGTGTATAACGGAATTCTTCTGCTGGTGGGAGTTTCTCTTCAGGATATTGAACCGTAAAGATACCCTGAACATCTGGGCTGCTGCGAAGTTTCAATCCATCAGGATTGTAGTATCGCTTCCCCATCCACTTTATATCATCGACATAAGTGGTTATAAAGTGCTTCATCGTAACCCACATCCCCTTGAGAATACCTTTTCCAAACATATTATTTCCTCTCCAATGCCTCAGACCCTAACGGTCGCACTCCCCAAGTACGATGTCAATTGAGCCTAAAATTACAACGACATCAGCGATTTTTTGACCGACACAGATTTTCTCCAAGCAAGTCAAGTTGATCAATGATGGGGCACGAACATGATACCTGTAAGGATTTGATGTGCCATCTGAGACCAGATAAAAACCCAACTCCCCCTTTGGACTTTCAACCCGGCCATAAGATTCACCGACTGGCACACGGATATTATAGGGATTTTTTGTAATAACTGGTCCGTCAGGGATATCCTTAACTGCCTGCTGAAGAATACGAAGGGACTGCCTGATTTCGTCCATACGTATGATAAATCTATCAAAAGTATCCCCGTGGTATCGAACAGCGACATCGAAATCGAAGCGATCGTAAATGCCATAAGGTTCAGCCCGTCGGATATCGTACGGCACGCCAGAAGCGCGCAGCAAAGGACCAGATGATCCAAAGGCAATTGCATCTTCAGGTGTGTATATTCCCACGCCCTCGCAGCGCCCGGCGATAATCTCGTTTTCAGTGAGATAGATATCCAATTCATCGATCTTCCGCGGCAATCGTTCGTTCACTAACTCTGTTAACTTTTTGAAAACATCTTCCGGCATATCGCGAGAAACACCGCCAAATCGAAAATAATTACACATCATCCTCGAACCTGCGGTGGCCTCAAAGATATCTAGGATCAGTTCTCGCTCTTCCAATGCATAAAGCATGGGGGTGAAGAATGCACCCAGGTCATTTAGAATAAAGCCGATCGTCCAGACATGATTGACAATGCGGGTCAATTCGGCCATAATCACCCGAAGGTATTCAGCTCGTTCTGGTACAACTAACCGATCACCAATCAATTTCTCAACAGCCAAGGCGTATCCGAAGTTATTGGACATCGAGCAGAGGTAATCCAACCTATCGGTAAAGGGCATATTGTGAAGATAGGTATTTCGCTCACCGATTTTCTCATGGTTCCTATGAAGATATCCCACGACAGGTTTGAGAGCCACAATCGTTTCACCATTCAGAACAACGGCCATACGAAATACACCGTGTGTCGAAGGGTGTTGAGGGCCTAAGTTGACCACAACCATGTCTGTTTTTAAATCTTTTTTGCCGGAGACCTGGAAATCCAACAAACCAGCATATAAAAGGTCCTCGGATTGAGGAGACCATTTTTCCGGATCAGTGAAGTCATGTGGATATTGGACATTTTTTCCAAAGGGATTCTCATCTTCAATTCGGAAGACATGCCCCTCAGGCCAACGATTCGTAAAGGGCTTTCTTTCCTCATTGAAGAACGGTTCTTTCCAATCTTTTCGGAGTGGATGCCCCGCAAAACCTTCCCATAATAATAAACGACGCAAATCAGGATGTCCTTCAAATTTAATCCCCATCAAATCCCAAACTTCACGTTCTTGAAAGTCTGCTCCCGGGAAAACGTAGTACAAAGAAGGCACAATGGGATCATCACGTGATACCCGAATACTTAGTGTTAGATTTGTGCCACCAGTCGATCTATAGAAATGATAGACGACTTCCATCAGATTCTCTTCGATGTAATCAACACTGGTGATTGAGGTCAGATAGTCATAATCCATTTCATCTCGGAGAGCTGTGGCCACTTCAACCAACTTATTCGCATCTATCTGGAAACCTGAATATCCCTCTCGTTCATCCTGAGTAACAGCTTGCGGGAAGCGTTTTACTAACGCAGAAGAAGGCGTTACTATTCGATCAGTCATTTTTGCTTTTCGCTTTCGCTTCTTTCTTGATGGCTTTAAAATCTTTTGGAGTCATAATGTCCGGTCCAAGCACCGGAACTGGGATGGCTTCAAGCGGTTCATTGCTATACCACGGCACTTTTTTGATCGATTGGTCATCGATTAATTCTTGTAGTTTTATCAAGCCATTAAGTAGTGCCTGGGGAGTGGGAGGACAACCAGATATATACACATCCACCGGGATGTATTTATCTATCCCGGCAACGACATTATAGCCCTCCTTGAACGGACCACCGCCAGAAGCGCATGCCCCCATTGCCACTACGTATTTCGGCTCAGGCATCTGGTTGTATAGGCGGATAATCTGTGGCAGCATTTTCTTCGTTACTGTTCCTGAAACGAGCATGAGGTCAGATTGACGCGGACTGGGGCGCATAACCTCCATACCAAAACGAGAAAAATCATAGCGGCTGGCAGCTGTACATATCATCTCAATCCCACAACAGGCCAGCCCGAACATCATCGGCCAGACTGAATTTCTGCGCCCCCAGTTGTAAGGTTTATCCAAAGTACCTTTGATCAAATCGCTGAAATTTGATATC
>JASFQL010000112.1:0-4403 GCA_050115475.1 Anaerolineales bacterium | reverse complement strand
ATTTTTACATATCAAATTGAACCTATAAAAATATTAGTAGATGCCCTTTCTGAACAGGTGATTTTTCTATCTACTTTGAGTGGTGTAGTTTTCGTATTCTATATCTTATTACTTGCATTAATTACTTGGCTTTTGGTTCGTTTGATTCGAGCCACCAACCAGATATTTGAACGTTTTTATCAAGTGATTGACGGGTGGCGTGGTACTCGCATAAAGTCAATAAAGATACAGCGTTTAGAGTTATTGACAGAAGACAGGTTAACGGACGGTCTGATTCTAATCACTCGATATGTTCGAGTAATCGTATTGATTGTTTTAGGGCTTTTATTCTTATCTATTGTTTTCAATTTGTTCACACCAACCAGAGATATTTTTCAGGGATTATTTACGAGCATATGGAATGCAATCGTTCAGGGATGGCATGGATTCGTTGATTATTTGCCAAACTTGCTTAATCTGATCCTTATTATCTTCATCGCTCGATATATATTAAAATTTATTCATTTGATTTCCCGGGAGATTGGAAAGGGAAATATCACAATGAGTGGTTTTTTCCCTGAATGGGCCGAACCGACTTATCAACTTGTCCGTATCCTAATAATCGCTCTGGCATTGGTGATTGCCTTTCCATACCTCCCTGGATCAGATTCCCCGGCGTTTCAAGGCATATCCATTTTCTTAGGTTTTCTCTTCTCTTTGGGTTCCACCTCTGTTGTAGCGAATGTGGTTGCAGGCATTGTTCTAACTTATACGCGAGCATTCAAAGTGGGGGATCGAGTAAAGATAGCCGATACGATTGGAGATATTACCGAACGTACCCTATTTATCACCCGAATACGAACGATTAAGAATGTCGATATTACTATTCCCAACGGATTGGTTTTAAGCAATCATATTATCAATTACAGTTCATCGGCGGAAAAGGCTGGTTTGATTTTACATACAACCCTAACGATTGGCTATGATGTGCCCTGGCCTCGGGTTCATGAATTACTCATCTCTGCTGCTTTATCAACAGAGTATATTCTAAAGACTCCAGAACCCTTTGTTTTCCAGACAAGCCTGGATGATTATTACGTAAGTTACGAGATCAATGCTTATACAGATGCACCCAATGATATGGTATTTATTTACTCTGAAATGCATAAAAACATCCAAAATGAGTTCAATCAAGCCGGGATTGAAATTCTTTCTCCAATGTATGGAGCATTTCGAGATGGGAGCGTAAGTACAGTCCCAAAGGTCACTGATCCAGATAGTTAATCCGTTTATGAGATATATAATCATGCTAAAATATCGATACAATGAATAAAGATCATCCTTCTATGTCTACGCAGAAAAAAAACCTGTCATCAAATCCAATAACGAAAGCTACCCATCGTCGTGAGATAAATCGACAGGTGACTTTGCCTTTTGCCTTTGCATTAATTTTGATAATTGGTATTGCTTTCTGGTTTTCATGGGCAGGTATTGGATCTATAGAACGATGGTCACAGATTGCCTTAATCTTCATATTATTGATGGGATTAGTTCTCGGGTTGATATTTCTTGTAATTTCAATCGGCTTATTGTATATGGTTACGGTTATTCTACGTACCATTCCCCCATATGCATATATGGCCCAGAATGCGATTTTGAAAATTGACGAACAGATAAAATCCGGATCGAACCTATCAGTCCGTCCTGTGATTGAACTTCAAAAATTCTTAGCTATTATGGACGTTATTCTTGGCCGGGGTAAAGAATAATCGATGGGAGAATCTATGGAAAGAAAAAACAATTGGAAACGAAACGCACTAATATTTGGTGCGGTGATCGGTGCTGCTGTTGGTGTTGTTGCTGCGAATATGTTGGTAAAAGAGGCGGAGGAAAGTGATAACAAGACTGCTTTAACACCAGGTAAGGGCATGCAATTAGGTATGTTAATACTAGGTTTATTGCGTCAAATCACAAGTCTGTGAAAAACGTATGATTTGTTAATCATTATGATGTAATAATGGGTTTTACTATTGAGTAGGGGGAATCTTTTCGATTGTTAGGGTTGTTTGAATTCCTGTTATCCTCCTGGTAATAAATCATTATGGCGTATAATTTGCTTGATGGCTGTACAATCACCAACTTATCTTGTTTTGGGGCAATTAAATAGGGAATACCTTATTACTCCTTCTCAAAAAGTTTATTTAGACCAACCTGGGGGAAATCTGTTATATGCTGCTGAAGGTGTATCTTTATGGTTGGAGCATGATGAGGTTGTCGGTTTGGTTTCTCGAGTAGGGGAGAATTATCCCCGTGATTGGTTGGAGGATTATACACGGAAAGGATATAACATCGAGGGGATACGGATATTGCCGGATGAGATTGACCTTCGTTCATTTCGAGCTTATATTGACTTACGTACGAGTGTTACAAACGATCCAGTAAGCCATTTTGCTCGTTTAGAACTCACCTTCCCTCGATCCTTGCTAGGTTATAAAGATACAAGTGGGGAAATGGATAAACAGAAAGATATGACACAATTATCTCTACGCCAAACAGATATTCCTGAAATCTACCGATATGCCAAAACAGCTCATATATGCCCAGTTGATTACATCACACATAGTTTAGTACCTGCCGTATTACGTCAGCAGGGTATTAATACTATTACACTTGATCCTGGGAAAGGGTATATGCATTCAAAATTTTGGAATTTAATCCCATCGCTGGTCGCTGGGTTGAATGTATTTATGCCTGCGGAAGAAGATTTATATGAATTATTCAAAGGTCGAAGTGAGGATATTTTTGAGATAGGGGAAGCTATGGAAGATTGGGGCTGTGAAATCATTGTAATTAAAAGAGCTGAGAAAGGCCAGCTGTTTTTTGATTACAATGCGAAAAGAAAATATGAAATTTCTGCGTACTCATCAAAAATGGTTGATCTTACTGGGGTAGGTGATGCATTTTGTGGGGGTTTTCTCGCTGGATATTGTAAAACATGTGACCCACTCCAAGCTGTGTTATATGGAAATGTAACTGCTTCAATTGCGGTTGAGGGAACGGGAGCATTTTATATGCGGGATGTTCTTTCAGGATTAAAAGAGGCTCGATTAGATAGAATAAAATCGATGATACGTGAGGTGTAAGATGGCTACTTCATCATTGAAGGAAAGAGTAATCAAATTGGCGATAGAGATCCAACAGATACCTGCTCCAACATATCACGAAGAAAAACGCGCTATCTTTATACGAGATAAGTTCGAAGAGGAGGGTTTGGTAGATATTTCCATGGATGATATTTGGAATGTATACGCCCGTTTACCGGGACAAATCAGCGAACAACAACTAATTGTAACTGCACACCTCGATACTGTTTTTCCTATAGGGACAGACTTAACTATTGTGAGAAAGTCTGATCGTGTGGCTGGACCTGGCATTGGGGATAATTCTGTTGGAATAGCTGGTCTATTTGGTTTGATATGGAGTTTGCAGGAAGATAGAATTCGATTGCCAGGTGATGTTTGGTTGGTAGCCAATAGTGGTGAGGAGGGACTAGGCGATCTTAATGGTATGAAAAAAGTAGTCGATAGATTTAGGATTAAACCTCTAGCTTATATTGTTTTGGAGGGGATGGTATATGGTCGAATTTATCATCGAGGATTAGGTGTCCGTCGTTATCGAATAAAATGTATCACACACGGCGGACATTCTTGGGTTGATTATGGCAATCCTTCTGCGATCAATGAATTATCGATTTTGGTAATAAAGTTAGTATCTCAAAAATTACCCATCACTCCACGGACGACCTTGAATATTGGAAAATTCAATGGAGGTATTTCAATTAATTCGATTGCCTCTGATGCTGCTATAGAATTAGATCTTCGTTCAGAAAGCAATGTGGAATTAGAAAAAATATCTAAAAATGTCGAAGCCCTGGTTTCTACATTTTCAAGAAAAGGCGTAGAAACCTCATTTGAAGTGATTGGGGATAGAAAAACCGGAGAGATAGATACAGAACATCCTCTTGTGGAATTAGCAAGCGAGATTTTAAAAAATCAAGGTATAACCCCTGAATTGAATATTGGCTCAACAGATGCGAATGTGCCATTAAGTCAAGGTATTCCTGCTATATGTGTTGGTGCAACGAACGGTGGGAATGGGCATACACTCGATGAGTATATATATACTGAGCCAATCAGTAATGGGATTTCTCAAATCGTAGAAATCGTGAAAGGTGTATTCGCAATAATGGGGGTATGAAGTGATTGATTGTAGTAACTATTAATATTCCTTGCTGAAATTAAAGTAGTATCTTAAGAAGTAAAACTTAACATCACATTGCTGGAATTTGATCCCATATTGAATAGGAGATCGATAATGCTAACAAAGTGGGTAAAGGGAGGGTATAGTTGAGGATATTCTGAGTA
>JASFQL010000111.1:0-4569 GCA_050115475.1 Anaerolineales bacterium | reverse complement strand
TTCAGATTGTATTTGCGGGGGATGGCGCCATCCCCCGCACCCCACCGCCGGAGGAGGAACCCTCCCCGGACCCCTGGAATCAAAGGCATACTAGCGTTTATTAATTCTCTGGTTTATAACAAGGTGTGTGGGCCAAGCGGCCGCAAAGATGGATCGTTTAGGGACTTTTGATAGTGGGAAGAAAACAAAGAGATATATCCGGCTTTTGCCACTCTCGCGCCAGAGGGAGAGGAATTCATTAGTTGGTTTAAAAATACCCGGAGGAGGCGATTGAATTGAGGTGAAAAGGCGGGCGGGGGCGGTAACTTTGTTACCGGCAAGGCCTGCGCCTACATGGGGTGAATAACTGTGTTTATTTGCGGGAATTATCGAGTTCGTCGACCATGGCGATGCAGGCCGAATCGGTCTCATTGGGGATGAATTCGGTCTGGAACCATTTTTTCAATATCTCTTCGGCCACGATCTCAGAGGTGAGCCGCATCGAGAGGCAGAGGACGTTGGCGTCGTTCCACAGGCGTGCGCCACGGGCGGTCTCAGCATCAAAGCATAGGGCGGCCCGCACACCGGGAACTTTGTTGGCGGCGATGCTTACCCCGGTACCCGTCCAACATAAGAGAATACCTCCATCGGCGCGCCCCCCGGCCACGTCCAGGGCGACCTGATGGGCAACACGCGGCCAGGGTTGGGTATCCTCCCCCTGGGGGCCGTAGTAGGTGACGTCGTGCCCCTCTTGGACGAGGATGTCGAGGATTTTCTCGACGACGGAGAGACGTTGATCGGCACCGATGGAGATTTTCATGGTAGATCCTTTTATCGATTTCAACCTATGGGCGCGTATACCAAGATAAATGATTGGGTAGGGGCGGGGGTGGTAACTTTGCTACCTGCAAGCCCCGCCCCTACATTTTTTACATATCCTGCAACAGCTCGACGGCCTTGTCGAGGAGGGTATCGGCCTGACCGAGGACGTCCTCGTAGGTGAGGGGAACGATGACATCCGGCTGCACGCCGACACCTTCGATAATGAGGTCACCGTTTGGGGTCTCGGAACGGCTGGTGGGGAACTGCATCTCGACCCCACCGGGCAAGGTGTATTGCCCGCTGCCAACACCGCCATAAGCGCCAGCGGTACCGGTATAGCCCACGACGATGGCGCGGCTATGCTGGGTAAGCCAGTAGGTGAATCCTTCACAGGCGCTGACACAGTTGGGGCTGGTAAGGATGACGATGGGACCATCGTAATACATGGGCGCGGGTTCGATCTCGGTGGGGTAATCGCTGTATTCCCATTCGCCGAGGAGGTGGTTGTAGGTGGAATGACGGGCGACGAGGATGGTCTCATCGAAGAAGAAACCGGCAAAATTCAGCGCCAAACCGCTGAAGCCGCCGCCATTATCACGGAGGTCGAGAATCAGCCCAGGGGTGCCTTCTTCAATGATGTTTTCCATGTGGCGCTGCCAGATCTGGGCCATAAGGTTGAGGTCGTCGTTGAAGGTAGCAATCTTGATATAGCCAAAGCCACTGGGAAGGGTTTCCCCTTCGATGGGCATTTCAATGGGATCGAAGGTGGGGTAGGCTTCGAAGAGTGAATCTATCTCGAAGGGCGCTTCCAGCGTGACTTCTTTGGGGGACGCCCCGGGATTTTGATAGGTGAAGGTGGCCTCAGAAAAGACGGGGACACGGGGCAGGAAGATGAGCTGTTCAAGCCTTTTCTGCTGAGGCGTGCTATACGGTGCGAAAAAAGGTTCGACTTTATCGAGAGCCTGGGTCACGGGCAAGCCCTCCCAGGTGATAATCTCGGCGCCGACTTGAATGCCTGCCTCTGCGCCGGTGGTGCCGGGGAGGACCTGGGTGACGATAACGCGACCATCACTCAACTCGGCGAGAACCAGACCAAAACTGCCCCCGGCTTCTTCAGAGAAAGCCTGGCCGAGGTATTCTTCGGAGGAGAGGCCGACGTGCCCGTCGGGGATGGCATAAGTGAACTCACGCAAAACCTGGTAGTATTGATAATCGCTGTTGACCCGGTCAATTTCTGGGGCAAATTCGGCGTAGATGGCATCCCAATCCAGATTCTTTTCGGTGGTGAAGGGATACTCGATGGACACGGTCTCGAACATGTGATCGAAGGCTTCACTGTAGCTTTCATCGCTATAGTCTTTGACCTGCCAGGAACCTTCGACGAGTTCGAATTCGGGGTTGGCTTCCTTGAAAACCGCGAAGGGTTCTGACGAGAGGTCAACGATGCTGTATCCTGCGGGGACAGGTTGGACTGGGTCGTCTTCGGTGAAGAGCATCTCGTCTTCCCCAAAGCCAGAGGGGAAAGCCTGCTGATCATCGGGAGCCCAGATGATGAAATGGCCATCGACGATCTCGTTCTCACGGTCGGGGTCGACAATGGTGGAGGAGTGGGCGCCAGACCAGCCGGTGCCTTCACGCTCTTCGAGGAAGGGGCCGCCCCAGGTATTGGACCAGAAGGCGACGGCGAAGACCATCAGGCCTTTATCTTCCTGGCCGTTGTTATCGACGTCGACGTAGGTAGCCTGGGGGACAGCAGGGAGTGAAAGGCTGAACCCCATGGTGTCGTCGTCGATCTGCCAGACAGGGCCGATGGCCTGGCCGGGTAGGGGAAAGACGAAATCTTGATCGCGATCGACGAAGCCGGCCTGGTCTTCTAAAAGGACGAAAGGCTCGGAAGCCATCGAGAGGAAGAAGGGGGAGGTGTAGGGGATAAAGCCTGTGACGACGACGGGTTCGTTGGGGTCCATTTCGGCGGGCGATACACCTCCTTCGAGAACCGGGTCTGGGATATCGGGTGCGGTGTTTGAATCGTTGCCGTTGTTGGTGTTTGGAAGAATGTCGTTGAATGGACCGCAAGCCAAAGCCAAGCCGCCCAAGACGATAATGATAAAGAATAGTTTGCGTTTGTCTTGCATGGTGTCTCCTTTTGATTCATGAACAATGTGGAAAGTATAACCGAAAACCGGGGGAGGAAGAGTTGATATAATTCGGAGGAGCAGATGATTTAGGTAATCAGTGAGAAGTGAATAGTTGATCAGGGATTGGGTAATCGGAAGGGAGTAATCAGTCACTCAGGGATCGGGCAATCAGGGGTGATGTGACTGGCGTGGTAAGCTTCATTCAGGAGAATACACAAGGAAGGGAAAATGCCGAGGGTAAAGACTGGAGATATCGACACTTATTATGAAATCCAAGGGGAGGGGGAACCGCTGGTGTTCATCCACGGGCTGGGATCCAGCGGAAGGGATTGGGCTTACCAGGTGGAATTCTTTTCTCCGCATTACCAGGTCGTCACCTACGACGCACGCGGCCACGGGCAGACAGATAAAATTCCTGGCCCGTACAGCGTCCCTATGCTGGCGGATGATCTGCTGTACTTGATGGATGCGTTGGAAATCCAGAAAGCGCACATCGTGGGGATCTCAATGGGGGGGATGACGGCGTTCCAGTTTACGGTGAGCTACCCGGAACGGGTGAAAAGCCAGACCATCGTCAACAGCTGGGCGAAGTATTCGCCCGAGACTCTCCAGCAGCGGATGGCTCTTTTCCAGCGGATGGTCCTGTTCCGGCTGTTCAGCATGCGGCAGATTGGAAAAATCCTATCCAACAAGTTGTTCATTAAACAGGAACAAGAGGAACTACGGCAGATGCTGGTCAGTCGGTGGGCGCAAAACCACAAGCCTTCTTACATGGCTGCCTTACGGGGGTTTTTGGGCTGGTCGGTATGGGAGGAATTGGAGGCAATCAACACGCCGAGCCTCATCATTGCGGCGGACGAGGATTATACACCTGTGGAGACAAAGGAGGTCTACGCCTCGAGGATGCAGAACGCTAAACTGGTGATCATCGAGGATTCGAGGCACGCAACGCCGGTGGAGAAGCCGGAGGAGTTCAATCAGGTGTTATATGATTTTTTGCGGGGGAGGTGAACAGTTACTCAGGGATTGGTAATCAGGGTTTTGTTTCGGTATGCTTGGAATCTATATGAAGGTGAATGATTTGCCTGATTCTTCGCTGATTATATTCACTAGATTGAATTGATTCGTTCTAAATCTAAGAGCCACTGCTTGGTTTTAATCCCACCAGCACCACCGTAGCCCCGAAGCGAGCCATCGGCGCCGATGAGGCGATGGCAGGGGATGACGAGGGGGATGGGGTTGGTGGCGTTGGCACGCCCAACGGCGCGGGCCGCTCCGGGCTTGCCGAGGCTGGCGGCAATTTGGCCGTATGTAGAAGTGTGACCGTAGGGGATCGCCATAACGGCTTTACGCACCTCGACTTGAAATGGAGTCATACCAGTCCAATCGATGGGGAAGGTGAAGTGTTGACGTTGACCCAGTAAGTATCCGGTAAGCTCCTCGAGGATGGGGGCGGTAATGGTTTGGTTTTGTGAGGGGTCTACGGTTCCGCGGCTGTGAACAAGGCCGAGGAATGCCTGGCGGTCGATTTGGTAATCCAGCGCCCAAAGTCCGGAGTCAGCGGCAGCAACCCAGAGTGTCCCGAGGGGAGTGTGGGGGGTGTGGTCGATGTAGATGGGAAGGGATTTTT
>JASFQL010000110.1:0-4911 GCA_050115475.1 Anaerolineales bacterium | reverse complement strand
ATCGACATTTTGAAAAAAGAAATCCAGTTAAGACGAGTATCTATATTGAACTTTTAATATTTTTTCTGTTATTCGATTTTACTTTACTAAAATCAAGCTCCTAATTACTTTTCTCTTCTCAAAATAATTTTCAACTACTTCTGACTAGCTTTATCTATTAGGAATTCCCGAACAGATTGTTGAGTGGGGAAAGTAAGAACTTCTTGCGCAGTTTTTTGGCATTCTTCTCGTGAACTCTCTCGAATCAATCGCTTGATTTGAGGGATTGCTGAAGCAGACATACTGAATTCGTCCAAGCCAATACCTAGTAGAAAATGAACCGCTAGAGGTTCTCCGGCAAACTCACCACACATCCCTACCCACTTTCCATGCTCGTGAGCGATCCGAACAGTACGTTCAATAAGATTTAATACAGCTGGAGAAAATGGACTAGCTAATTCTGCAACACGTGCGTTCATTCGATCTACAGCTAATGTATATTGGGTGAGATCATTTGTACCGATACTGAAAAAATCAACATGAGGTGCAATGTGTTCGATCGTGAGTGCGGCTGATGGTACTTCTACCATAATACCGAATTGTAGCCTAGCCTGATAATCGGAGTCATTTTCATGTACTTTAACCAATGCCTGTTCAAATAATTCTCTAGCAGTTCTAACTTCTTCTACGCTGGAGACCATTGGAACCATAATACGCATATCTGTGCCACCCCCTGCTATCAACAGTGCGTAAAATTGGTCGAGAAGAATATCAGGGCGTTCTTTGAGCATACGAATCCCACGCCAACCTAAAAATGGATTCGGCTCTTGCTTGATTCCGAGATATTCTACTGTTTTGTCTCCTCCAATATCTAAAGTGCGCACGACCAAAGGACGTCCTTCTAGTGAGGAGACTACCTGACGATATGCTTTAATTTGTTGTTCAATGGTTGGCATGGTTGTGCGATTAAGATAGAGGAACTCCGTTCGAAATAACCCAACACCTTCGGCTCCGTTGGTAATCGCCATAGCAACATCCTGGTACCCAGTGATGTTTGCAAAGATTTCGAATTGGTGTCCATCTTGTGTGATAGCAGGCTGCTTAGCAGTCTTGATATTCAGTGAATATTGATGATCAAACTCCTTTTTACGGGAATTGAATTCGGTTTTTTGTGATTTAGAAGGATTGATCACGATATGGCCTTGGTCGGCATCCACAAGCGCAAAACTATTTTCTTTTACTTGTAAGATATCTGGACCTAAAGCGACCACCGCTGGAATTCCCAAGGCCTTGGCAAGGATCGCTGTGTGTGACGTTGGTCCGCCTTCTGCTGTGCAAAATGCGAGGATATTGTCTTTATCCATTTGAGCTGTTTGTGATGGAGTCAGATCTCTCGCTACTACAACCGATGGTTCGGCGAGTTTATTACTAGGCGTAGAAATTCCGAGCAGTTGGATTAATACCTGATGTCCAACATCCCTTACGTCTATTGCACGGGCACTTAAGGTTTCATCAGAGAGTCCTTCCAGTGTTCGAGCAAATTGCTCTACTCCGTCAAACCAAGCCTTTTCTGGATTGATTCCATTTTTAATCGACGCCTGAACAACATTTAATAGGGCAGGATCCTCTACCATTTGAACATGTGCGTCGAAGATAGCTGCTTCTTCTTCTCCTGCATCGATTTCGATTTGTTTGCGAGTCGTGGTTAAATTTGCCTTTACAGTTGTAATGGCTGCCAGGATTTCTTGCCAAGCAGCCATCGAGTCTTCCGGTTTATATGGTTCCGGTAAAATAAGATTCACTTCCTGCCAAATGTACACCGGTCCCGCAGATAGTCCAGGTGCAGCAGGCAAGCCGTGAATGATTGATTGTTTCGTTTGCTTGTCCATTAGTCTTCGATTGGGAAATTATTTTCAATCAATATTTTGATTTGATTGATAGCTTCTTTTTCATCCTCTCCTTCTGCCAACACTTCAATCTCATGTCCTTGTTCTACACCTAGGGTTAAGACCATCAGTATACTCTTAGCATCTACCCACTCACTGCTAGTAGTCCGGTTTTTTGCTAGAATTTTAGCATCGAAACTGCTGGTTGTACTAACAAATAAAGTTGCAGGCCGGGCATGTAAGCCCACTGGATTGTTAATGACGAGTTTGATTTTTTCCATCGGTTCAACGTTCCTCCTGGTTTGATGTTCCTCCGGTTGGCCTCAATGTCCGGCCTGAATTCACTTAATACTCTCGCTCAGGGGTTCCACATGATCCCCGTTTTGCGATTGGTAAACCGAGAGTTTCAAGCAACCACATTGGCGAAGGATTGAGTGTAAAAAATACTCATTGCCAGTCATTACGATACTTTTTTTGACATCTAAAACATAGTTCCTTCACCGTACGAATTAGTAAAGCGGTTTTACCATGATAGAAATGGAGGGTTTTTTAAGTTTATCGATTTTTCTCTTGTCTATCGGTTTTCCAATTATTGGATAAGCTGTATTCTTACAGTAGCTTATCCTCCTCCGAGCAATCTTGAAACCATGATGATAACAAAGCTGTAGGGGTCAAAACCGCTTGCAGTAACTTCTCCAGTTACATCAGCTCCAGCCGTAACTAACATGGTGTTCCACTCCGGTTGGAAGACTGTACCCGCTACCATACTCATAATCATGAGAATGGTAATAGATATCAAGGAGCGCAATAGATTGCCTTTGGCTGTCATACTCGTGAATACTGCGAAGTATGGCACTGCAAACAACAGGCCCAATGGGAAGAAGCTGACATTCGGAACAACGAATGCTAACCCAATGATGATGGGCATGGCTAGAATGCTTGAAGTAATTGCGCAGGTATCGCCGAGACCTATCGCAACGTCCATACCGATTACTACATCTTCTCCCTCTGTTCGCTTTTGGATATATTCTCTAACTGCAGCGCCAATCGAAGAGAGACCTTCCATTAGTACGCCAACCATACGTGGCATGAGGAACATCACCGCTGCAGTACCAACCATCATCGATAGGACTGTCGTATAGGTTTGCTTGGTAAGAACAGCCAGTAGGAAACCTACGAGAAGTCCGATGAAAACTGGATCTCCCAATATACTCCAACGCGATTCGCCTTCCTTCACTTTGATATCGAGCTTGTTGAGACCAGGGATATAATCAATGATTTTATTGATCAGCCACGTGAACGGCCATACCCAAGTGATGAAAATCAGCGTAGAGCACGTTGTCCCTTCAAGTTCGAAATACTCTTGCCACTTCGGTGTAACCATTTGAGCGACATACAGTGATAATACTGAAAGCGCTACTGAAATGAGAAAACCGAGCCAGAAACTGCCAAAGAGTGCCCAGGCGAGGGTGCCAGCTCCAAGAAAGTGGATGTAATTCCAAATATCCACGTTTATAACATTTAGCTTTGTCAAACGGAGCAGCAGCAGGTTTAACGTAACTCCAACGGGAACAACCAGCGCGGCAAATGGTGCGGCCCAGTATGCTCCACCCAAGATTGGCCAAGGAACATCTGTTACGCTGAAACCACTACCCATTGTTGAGTAATACTCAATTGCAGGATTGATGACCTCGAACAACATGTTAAGGACCAGGTTCAAGCCTGCAAAACCAATGCTGACGATCAAACCTGCCTTTAGAGCGTCTCTGAATTTCATCCTGAAAAAGAGGCCCATCAAGGTAATCATGACAGGGAGAATAACTGTTGCGCCCATGTCGAGAATACCTTGAACTATTTGAAGCAATTGATCCATGACATAACCTCCGTATATATTCTAGTGTTTCTTAAAAAACCCTCACTCCTCATCCGCATCGGCGATTTTATGTAACATCTTAGCAAGTTCAGCGCGGATTCTAGCCTCATTGATACCAGAAATGAGGCCAATCACACTCATACAAGGTTTTTCAAACTGTTCTTCGTGAATTTTTCCAGTACTCAGTACAATATCTACCTCCTTGTTTTTTGCTTTTGATATTAACTCATACACTCTACATTTGATGATTTCACATTCAATCCCCTCTGCTTTGGCTATTTTTTTTACTACATCCGCGGCAACGGTAGATGTTGCAATGCCACTCCCACATGCGAGTATGATTTTCACTTTTTTCCCCATTATCCCTATACCTCCTTATTGTTTTATGATTGTTATATCGCTGCCTCGGAAAGATTACAGAGGCCTAATTCTCGACGTTTTAAAATCTTATGAGCGAAATTGCTATTCTTTGCTGTACACATCTCTGATAGAAAATTTCTTTCATTACTTAATGCAATTAGATTTTTTAATGCTTTTAAATAATCTCGTGAGTCATTCACACAAAAACAAAAAAGGAGGTGAACAGGATCATTTTCTTCGTGACCGAATTCGACCCCATCGTTTAGGACTAACAAACTCATTCCGGTAGAAAATACACTTTTATCGGACTGGGCGTGAGCGAGCGCTAATCCTTTTCGTAAAACACAATAAGGTCCATTTTCTTCAACGTTTTTTATCATCAAATGGATATATTCTGAACTAATAAATCCATTGAGTACTAGCGGTTCAGCACCCATGCGAATCGCATTTCGCCAATTAGTAGCATGGGCTTGAGTAATTATTAAGTTGGGATGTGTAATCTCGTATAAATATGGCGCTTCCTCTGTGTCAGTTGCATCAGAAAAATACTCGGATAGAAACGTTTGAACTTGTCTTTGAAATGCTGATAGATCCTGTTTTTGAGCAGAATCCATAGCCTTAGAAAGGTTGTTAAATATAGATGACTGTAAATTATTTCTTCCGTTTCCCTCATGCTTTTTATACATGTTTAAGGCCATTGTTTGGATGCGATTATAATCTTCCACCTGTAAGATCGGATTGACGACCACGGTAGGCCAATGACTTTCTGGAAGTGAAACTGTTGAGATGATAAAGTCAATCTCTATTTTATCT
>JASFQL010000109.1:0-5206 GCA_050115475.1 Anaerolineales bacterium | reverse complement strand
AATCAGACCGGCAACATATTGTGTGAAGTGTTTGGTTGGGACATTCAAATCAGGGTAGTGGTTCTTATAAACGTCGAAGCAGTGTGGGGAAATGGTGACAATCTGC
Organism: Anaerolineales bacterium; assembly: GCA_050115475.1. Taxonomy (GTDB): domain Bacteria; phylum Chloroflexota; class Anaerolineae; order Anaerolineales; family UBA11579; genus JASFQL01. Next base: position 5,100 of record JASFQL010000109.1, on the reverse strand, counting down.
TCCATCTTGGCACCAGAGAGCAACTCGGTGCGTTCCTCCAGCATCATCTCCCATAAGCCCATCTCGCCGATGCGGCGCATCTCCGAACCGCAACAAGCTTCCTCACTCCCCAAAGTGCCCAGTACAATGCCAAGCTTATCCATCACCGTTACCATCGCCTGGGAGGTTTTCTGAACACGCGGGTCGTAGCAGGCTATGCAGCAAACAAAATAAAGCGTTTCGACCTGTTCTTCCAACGCATTCTTGAGAGAAAGGTCAGCCGCCCAGGCTCCCCGATCTTTATGGGGCATCTCAAAGGGATTGCTGTAGCGGAAAGTGCTGGTGAGGGCATTCCCTAGTTTACGCGGCACTTTGTTGTCCTCCACCAACATACTGCGTAGGATCGAGGAAACCTTACCCGGGTCCAGATCCTTGGGGCATTGCTCGCAGCATAGATAGCAAGTGGTGCAGTCCCATACGGTAGCTATATCACCCATATGTTCGGCAGTGCCGTTATCACGTGAATCGGACACCCGCAGGAAGTCTTTAAGCATGGCATGTGGTCCGACAAAACCTTTGTACACATTAACTACCGGGCAAGCGGAGTAACAGGCCCCACACATGATGCAGGTCTCCGCCTTGTTATACCCGGCTACTTCCTCCGGGCTGACACGGGTCTCCCTATCCGTTACCTCCTCCGAGGGAATTACCCAGGGTCTCACACGCAGGTACTGATCCCAGAAGCTGGTACGGTCTACGACCAGGTCTTTGATCACCGGTAGATAAGAGAGAGGTCGAATGGCGATACTCCCATTGCCGTCCAGGTGATCTTTAAGGGGGGATTCACAAGCCAGCATATTGACCCCATTGACATTCATGCCGCAACTCCCACAGATGCCGTGGCGACAGGAGCGCCGGTAGGTCAGGCTGCCGTCCTGGACGGTCTTGATCTCATGGAGGGCATCCAGGATGGTCATGCCCTGGATCATTTCTATGTTGTACTCTTGGAAATGGGCTTCCTTATCGGTATCGGGGTTAAAACGTTCAACGCGCACCGTTACCATTTGGTTAGCATTATTCGTTGACATTATGATTACGGCTCCTTTGCACGCTAGTACTTGCGTTCCTGAGGTGGATATTTTTCCCAGTCAATGCTGACTTCCTTGTAACTCAGGGCAGGTGTACCATCGCCGTTCTTTTGTGCCAGGGTGTGCTTCAGCCAGTTCTCATCGTCGCGCTTATCGTAGTCTGTACGCCAGTGTGCACCGCGGCTCTCAGTTCGAGCCATAGCGCCAGCAACGATCACCTCGCTGAAAGAGAGTAAGTGTTCAGTCTCGAGGGCAGCCAAAACGTCTGTGTTGAAGCGGGTGCTCTTGTCCATTACGGAGGCTTTCTTGAAGCGTTCCTGCAGCCCCTTTACATCCTCCAGCGCTTTTTTCAATTTGTCTTCACGCCGGAAGATGCCACAATTCTCCGTCATAGTCTCCTTGAGTTCCTGAGCGATTTTTTCAATCGATTCACTCTTGCTATCATCCATCAGACTGGCAATGTGATTGCTTGTAGTTTCTGCAGGGCTGCCTGCTATAGGTTGTAACTGTGCACCTCCATTGATGAACTCCGCCAGCGAATTCCCCATACGACGGCCAAAGACAGAAGCATCAAGCAGGCTGTTAGTGCCTAAGCGGTTAGCACCATGGACACTCACGCAAGCGCACTCCCCGGCTGCATAGAAACCAACCAAAGGTGTTCCTTCAGCATCTGAAACCACCTGGCCGTTCACATCAGCGGGGATACCGCCCATACTGTAGTGGGCAGTAGGCTGGATGGGAGCCAGGTCATCAATCACATCAATTCCAGAGAATTTTATGGCGAGATCGCGCACCTGCGGTAAACGCTCTAGTATTTTCTCACGACCCAGATGGCGTAAATCCAGGTAGATACCCTTACCATCCGGACCAATTCCACGTCCTTCATCGATCTCTGTTTGTTCGGAACGGCTGACGAGGTCTCTAGGAGCAAGTTCCATAAGTCCCGGAGCATATTTCTCCATGAAGCGCTCTTCCTTACTGTTGACCAAATATCCACCCTCCCCCCGGCAGGCTTCACTCATTAGAATCCCATGACGGTAAATCCCTGTTGGATGAAATTGGACAAACTCCATATCCATCAAAGGGACACCGGCATTATAGGCAATCGCGACCCCATCTCCGGTATTGGCATAAGCATTGGAGGTAATCTTGAAAGCACGACCATATCCGCCCGTGCCGAAAGCGACTGCCTTTGCACGTATAGTATGGACCTCACCGGTAAGCACATCGATGGCAACAACACCGCGACAGATATTGTCTTCAATTATCAAGTCTGTGCAGTACCACTCGCTATAAAACTTGACATCATGCCTAAGGGCTTGCTCGTGGATCGTGTGCAGGAGTACATGCCCGGTGTAATCTGCGGCGTAATTAGCACGCGGCGCACTATGACCGCCGAAACGCCTCTGGGCAATACGCCCGTCGGGTGTGCGGCTGAATACACAGCCCAGGTGTTCATAGGTGTAAATGATGTCAATGGCTTCCTTCACCATGATCTCGATAGCATCCTGGTCTCCCAACCAGTCAGAGCCTTTTATGGTGTCGAACATGTGCAATTCCAAACTGTCGACAGGTTCTTCACCTGAAGGGATTTGTTCCAGGGGGCCTCGCGGCCCAGTGCCTTCCACCGGGCGAACATTGTTGAGTGCCGCTGCGATTCCCCCTTGAGCCGCACCGCTATGTGAGCGTAAAGGATGCAGTTTTGAAAGCACAGCTACATCTTTTACGCCATTTTTGGATGCCTCCATCGCTGCCCAGGAGCCTGCTAAACCTGCTCCTACGATGATGACATCATGAACAATTTCTTCACTCATAGATGAATCCTCTTCCTCGAATGGAATAATCCCCTTGGATAATGTCTAAATCCGACAACATCATTATACCTTGTGAGGATACGCCGGTAAATGTATCCTGAAAAGTGGCAAAAATCCCATGTTTTTATGGATAATTGTCCCCAATCACAATATTAAATTTACTGATAGTTTTTGGAATTTCCAAAATGGATTTGATTATTGGCATAGTATTAATGTATTATATAAAAAATATTCTGCTAAGGCTATTATTATGAATTATCACCTATTATTTGATTGCCCAAACTCTCCTGAAACTATATAATGTGAAATAGTTCTCCAATAATCAACTCAATCCCATACATCATAAGGCACAAGAATGCCATTTATTAAACGCTTCAAAGAATCAGACTTATTCCATACATTTGAGATTGCAGGTATCTTTATATCCTTATTAATAAGTTTATTGTTGATATTTTCCAATCCATCCCAGGCCAGTGTAGATCAAACTATCGATTCATCTCCAACTATCAATATCAACGCACAGGCAAATGCCATGCCCCACCAGGGTTGGGCACCAATGACCACTTACTTCAGCGCTTTTGGCAGTGAATCGACCCCTGGCGAGATCATTCTTTATGAATGGGACCTAGATGGAAATGGTCTTTATGATACCGATGCCACCAACAACAATGGGTATGCCAATTATACCTATGCAAAGCCCGGTGAATATTTGGTCACTTTACGCGTTACCGACTCTCAGGGGAACTCCACCACAGACAGCCTATCGATCAACGTCCGCCACCCCGCTTCAAGTCCGGTAGATTATTGGACCGTATTCGATGACAGCCAGGTCAGACGGGTAGACATCCAAATCTCGCAAGCCAACTGGGACCTAATGTGGGCCGACCCGCCTTCGAAAACAACCGTACAAGCAGATGCAATCATTTTTGGTGAGACATTGAATGATATCGGTTTCAGGATGCGGGGACAATTTTCACTGAGGGAATCAAAAGAAAAGAAACCCTGGAAGATCGACACTGATTACTACATCGAAGGACAGGAATACCACAACCTCAAACAATTAATGTTCATCAACAGCATCGGCGATCCCACACTGATCCAGGAGAAACTAACCTACGACATGCTGGCTTTTGCAGGCGTGCCTGCCAGCCACGTTTGTTACGTGGAGTTTTGGATCGATATCACCGACGATACACAAGCACCTATTTTTTGGGGCGTTTACGCCATGATCGAGCGGGTGGATCGAAAATTCCTCGGCAGTCGGTTTGGAAACGACTACAAACACGGCAACCTGTATAAAGCCAGCCACGCCCAGCGGGGACCGATGGACCTTATCTACTACGGGCCTACTATCGAACAATACCCAACACAAGGGGAGCAATATGCCTATGGGAAAATGACAAATATCGAAGAGAATGATTACTCAGATATCATCAACCTGGCATGGGTGATCGACGGCGCTACCTATAATACCCCTGAAGATTTTGCACAGGCTTTAGAGAATGTCTTCGATGTCGATGTATTCTTGCGATATATGGCTGCCATGGTCACCGTCGCCAGTTGGGATTACTACCCTTACACCGGAAACAATTTCTATCTATACAATAATCCCGAAACCAGTAAGTTCGAATGGATACCCTGGGATCAGACCTGGGGTGGTTATGCGCAACAACCTTTATTTGAATTGGAAGAAACCGGATTTTTGGAACGGGCTCCACTTTACGACCGCGTGTTCGAGGTAGAAGCTTATCAGAAAAAATACGCAGCTTATCTGGATCTGCTTGCCCGATACTGGTTCAATTACGAGAACGTTTACAAGCAATCCTTAAAATTCCACAATCTAATTACGCCTTATGTCAATCAAAGCACAGGTGACAAAATGTATTTTGGTTCAACCGCGATGTTTCAGATAGAAAATTTCAACGAAGGTTGGAATCAACTACCTGATTTTGCAAAAGAAAGAAGTGAATTTATTTTAGAGACCTTATCAAATTATCAAACCTCAACTGATTAGGAGGAAGCAATGAAGAAGAAAAAAATCCTCAAAGCTATGACTATCATCATAATCTCCCTCGTATTCATCACGATGGCATCACCAAGTTACGCACAAGGGAATGGATTTGTTGAAACATTCGATGACGCCACCCTTGCTGGATGGGAGAAAGAAGGAGATGCTATCGTAGAAACAGGTATCCTAAAAATGTCTCCCCCATCGTTGC
>JASFQL010000108.1:0-5291 GCA_050115475.1 Anaerolineales bacterium | reverse complement strand
CATCGCAATCACCCCATTCCCTGCAGGAGAACCCCAATAAGTAGAATATAAGTTGAAATCCTCCTCACTCATCAGAATTGGAGTATCAATTTCCTCTTCCCCTGAGTCCCAAATTTTGCGAATATCGCTAAATTCCACACTGTCTGTTACAGTAGGGAAAGGTGCTACAAGGGCATATATCAAATGCGTAAGTGGTTTTTCGTCCCCGACATCGAGACGTAGATCTGATTCATCTACGTTCTCGACCATCTCCAATTCAAGGGGAACGACTAATCCCTGGGTTAATTCATCTGGGAGATATGGTGCTATCCATAATTTAACCTTTTCCTCCTCTATGGATTGGGTAGGAGATTCAGGGGTATTAGGTGCAGGTGTTGACTCGACCAATCCTTGAGGACTAGTCCCTGTTGGCACTGCTGGAGTGTTACCTCTATTGGTAAGGAAATCACAAGCGAATAGAGAAAACAACACAATACAAATCAAACAATAAATGGATACTTTCCGGATCATAGTTTTTTCGACGTGGAACATTGATAATTTATTTAAACATCAAACCGCCTCGATCCTCCATCACACCCTGTAATTTTTTTCGTACCTTCGCTGCGGATTCCTCAAAAGATTCCATCGCTGAAGAGAACTTCTTCACTTTGGCTTTATCCTCTAATGAAGTTAAATTTATTCGCACATTCATTGCTGCCCCGCTTAGTGACGCCAAAGCTAAAGAAGCTCCTGATCCTGCGTCAGAAATGGCATTAATATTGCCTTTCTCGGCAACTTCAAGTGCTAATTCTAATACTTCAACTGCAAGCTTTGCAACTTCAAACGGCGCTTGCGTCGCTCCCAAGGTCGCTTTCTGGATCGCTGCATTCCGAAATTCAATCTCTTTCTTTTTAGATTTTGGTAAATGGAAAGCTTCCATAACCTCATCATAAGCAGCAGCGTCTTTCTCCACTGAAACCGTTAGGTTCGCACGCAGTTCCTCTGCTTCTGTCACAATTTCCCCCATTCTTTTCTCAACGTCTTGATACTTCTTTTTCCCTAATGTCAAGCGAGCAACCATAGCAACAAGACCGGCCCCCATCGCCCCACAATATGCAACTGCCGAACCGCCGCCAGGTGTAGATGTCCCAGCCGCCAATTGGTCGAGAAATCCAGCATCCAAACCAAACTTTCCCTGCGCTTCTGCCTGCGCCGATTGGATACAAGTCTCCAACACTTGTTCCTCAGTGAAATCATCCAACTGTAAATACCATTTCGCAGCATCGATCAAGGCTTTTCGTGGAATCAATCCTATCAATTCACTATGCGTGATGTTAGCACCATACCTGGCAGCCTCCCTGCGTATCGTTTCAACGACCCGGAAAACGGGAGTACGCCGATAATCAGTAAGGTTCATGGAGACCTGGGCTTTGTCGTCCACCAGCATTCCCAGGCCTTTTACAAAACGCAATCCACCGGAGGAATGCCGAATAGCTCGTCCGATCTTTTCTGCCACTCGAACATCATCCGTATCGAGATAAACGTTGTAGGCGATCAAAGGAGAACGCGCGCCAATCACTGTTGCTCCTGCTGGCCCAAGTTCACTTGGGCCGAAATCCGGCGCTCGATCTGGATTCGATTTTATTTCCTCTTTCAAACCTTCATATTCCCCTTTCCGTACGTTTGCTAGGTTCTCACGATCTGGTCGAGTGGCAGCTTCTTCATAAAGGTATACTGGAATCCCCAATTCCTCCCCGACTCTTTTTCCCAACCTTTGGGCGATTTCTACGCATTCTTTTATCGTTATTCCCTCAATTGGGACAAAAGGCACTACATCTGTGGCGCCGATTCTAGGATGCTCGCCGTTGTGTTTTTCCAAATCAATCAATTCGGCTGCCTTTGCAATCGCAGCGAAAGTTGCATTTTCAACAGCTTGCGTTGATCCCACAAAAGTGACTACAGAACGATTGTGGTCATGATCTGAGCTGTAATCAAGCAAGAGCACGCCGCTTGTTGCACGGATTACCGATACAATTTCCTCAACAACATCCAACCGACGACCCTCTGAGAAGTTGGGTATACATTCAACCAGGGAAGAAACCATCAGCCCTCCACTCTTCGATGAGATAGGTAAATTATACCTTGTTCTCTTGACAGGCATTTTTCATGCAACTGGTATAATGGATATTTGTGTAAGAGGAATTTTAGATTAGCGATGATTAATAAGGCGCGTATTCTTTTTCTGGGTTTCGTTGTATTTCTAACAGCAGTAACCTGCAATTTACCGGAAACTGCATTCGGCGAAAACCATACACCAATTGTCTTCTATACCCCCGCAGAAAACGGACAAACTCCCGCCTTTCAACAGCAAGGAGATCCCCTAGACCGAGTAACAACACCCACACCCAATCCACCCCGCACCTTACCCCCAATCCGATCTGTTTCAATGGAATACACCATACAATCGAATGATACTCTTAATGAGATCGCCCGTGATTATGGTGTCTCTCCTGAAGCGATAGTTATAGAAAACAATCTCCCTGATCCCAACATTCTCTCAATAGGCCAAGTACTCGTTATTCCACCTCCAACACCTGGCGTACCTGGTCCAGCTTTTAAAATCATCCCCGATTCGGAATTAGTATACGGTCCTTATAGTGCAGATTTCGATCTACAGGCGTTTATCGAAGGGAAAAACGGGTATCTTAGTACGTATCAGGAAGAAGTAAATGAAGAAATGATGAGCAGTGTGGAAATCATCGAATTAGCCTCCCGCAATTATTCCGTCAATCCCCGCCTTCTTCTCGCAATCGTTGAGTACCAGAGTGGTTGGGTTACACAACCAGAAGCACAAATCACAAATACATATGCAATTGGGCTGGAAGATCCAGCACGACCGAGTCTATATCGGCAGCTCACCTGGACAGCTGACAACCTCAACCGGGGATATTACCGTTGGCGAGTGAATGCATTAGGTTCTTTCTTGACAACAAATGGCCTTTACATCCCAGCTTCGCCAGAAATCAACGCTGGTACCGCAGGCGTACAATTTCTACTCGCGCAACTACTAGACGAACCTGTCTGGCGAGTCGCCGTTTCAGAACAAGGGCTATTCTCCACTTTCTATCGCCTATTCGGTAATCCCTTCGATTGGGCATATGAACCACTTATCCCAGATGATTTAAATCAGCCTATGATGCAACTGCCTTTTGAAGATGGTGTTGTGTGGACATTCACGGGAGGGCCGCACGGTGGTTATGATAACGGTTCTGCCTGGGCAGCTATCGATTTCGCTCCACCCAAAGAGAAACTTGGTTGTACACTCAGCGATGAATGGGTCGTCGCAATGGCCGATGGGGTTATCATCCGGTCAGAAAACGGGATCGTTGTCCAAGACCTTGATGGAGATGGAACCGAAGGGACGGGCTGGTCAATCCTCTATCTCCACATCGAAAGCCGAGAAAAGGTCGAAGTTGGTACTTATGTGCAAGCTGGAGATAGAATCGGGCATCCCTCATGTGAAGGAGGATACTCTACTGGAACTCACGTTCATATCGCCAGACGGTATAATGGAGAGTGGATACCTGCTGACCAGGATATCCCCTTTGTGTTGGATGGATGGGTTTCCGGAGGCGATGGAATATTGTATGAAGGCACACTCACGAAAGGGGAAATGACCATAGAACCATGTCAATGCCGTGACCCAGAACACACCATCGAAAGATAGGATCATGAGAAAACGGCGAATCTTCAAACTCCTCCTCTTTTTTACATTTTCATCCTCAATCACAGTAGTGTGCAGTAGTGGATATATTACCCCAGCCAGCCTGACAGCCACTGCCGCCGTAACACAAGAGGAAACACTCATCCCCACAGCATTTTTTGTAATGCCAAGTGATACGCCCACACTTCCTCCCACACCAACGGATACGCCTGATCCTTCCCTCATTACTCCAACCACAGAAATAACTTCTCCTACGCCGCTTCCTACATGGACACCAACAGACGTTCCCATTTCGGCAGATACCCCCCCATTACTCTATTATGCCCAATCAGGGGATACTTTAGTTGGGTTAGCCAATCGCTTCAATGTGAATCCATTTGAAATCGTCTCTCCTGATCCCATCCCAGAAAATGGATTAATCAATCCTGAACAGATGTTGATGATTCCGCAAAGGTTGGCGATAACGACCTCAGATGAAAAAATCTTACCCGATAGTGAAGTGGTCTACTCACCTACTGCCGCTGATTTTGATGTTATCACCTATGTTAATAATCTAGATGGGTATTTGGCAGACTATAATGAATACATATTCCCTACGGGCATTGACAGTGGTGCTGAAGTTATCCAACGGGTAGCTCTAGAATATTCCATAAACCCACGCCTTTTACTATCTCTTCTAGAGTACAACAGTCATTGGCTTCTAGGACATCCCCAATCATTTCAAGAACAATACTATCCAATGAAATACATCAGCATCGATAATAAAGATCTTCACCTGCAGCTCGCCTGGGCTGCCAACCAGATATCTATTGGTTACTATCAATGGCGTGACGGAAGCCTTATCGAACTCACATTTTCAGATGGATCCACCATGCGTTTAGCGCCTACCTTAAACGCCGGGACGGTAGGGATCATGTATTATTTCTCCAAAATTATGAATCCGCAAGAATGGGCTTTAGCCTTGGATTCAACAATTGGCATTGCAGGACTTCACAGTGTCCTTTTCGAAAACGCATGGGATAGGGCTGCGCAAATCGAACCGATTTTTCCTGCGAACCTGACTCAGCCAGCATTAATCCTTCCATTTGTAGAGGAGCAAATCTGGGCCTTCACCGGTGGCCCTCACGGTGCATGGACAATTGACGGTTCACAGGCTGCTTTGGACTTTGCCCCTGGGAGTGTACGTCATGGATGTACTCCATCAAACTTATGGACTGTGGCTACTGCTCCCGGCGTTATTGCTCGTCTGGGTAATGGTGTTGTCATGTTGGACCTCGATGGAGATGGCAAAGAACAAACCGGTTGGGTTCTATTTTATTTACATGTAAATCCTATTGATAACTTACATGTTGGGAAACGGGTAGATCAGGGAGATCTGTTGGGGCATCCATCATGTGAAGGAGGTAGAGCCACAGGAACACACCTCCATATCGTTCGGAAATTCAATGGGGAATGGATTGCAGCGGATGGACCAATCCCATTCAATTTAAGTGGCTGGGAAGCCCATGCAGGAGATAGTCCCTATGAAGGATACCTTACTCGGGGTGAAGATATTATTGAGGCAAGTGAAAGGGGTGCCTATTCGTCA
>JASFQL010000107.1:0-5518 GCA_050115475.1 Anaerolineales bacterium | reverse complement strand
ATCACATATAGAAACGGCGTAATGAAAACGACAATGATAACGATATATACAGAAAAGGTAAAAATGCCCGATAGAATTTTCTGCAAAGTCGCCCTTCTACGTAACCTGTTTTGTTCTTTTATTTGATCGATTTCAGTGTTCGTGACCATCAGCATCTCCAGTGTTAGTAATCCCGACGTAACAATCGCATCTGAAGAACACTCAAAAGCAATAAAATGACCAGCAGTGCCATAGAAAGTGCTGAGGCATATCCCATTTCACCAAATCGAAATGCTTTTGAATATATATAATATACAATTACGTTGGTTGCTCTACGTGGTCCTCCATTTGTTAGAGAATAAACCGGAATAAAGACTTGGAAAGCGCCAAGGGAAGCCCAAACAATGACAAACATAATCTGTCTGCGGATCATTGGTAAGGTGACATGTAAAAAACGGTCCCAAGGATTAGCGCCATCGACAGTCGCAGCATCGTATAATTCTTCCGGGACACCTTTCAAGCCCGCCACAAGAATAATGACACTATAACCAACGTTCTTCCAAATCGAAATTGCCGCGATGGTTGGTAAAGCGTTCTCCTTGTCTAATAGGAATGATATCCGTCCAAACCCCAACGTCGCCAGAATACTGTTGATCAGGCCAACATCTTTATTCAACAACATCCCCCAAAGAATAGACACAACGACAAACGAGGTTACAACGGGGATAAAGATTACTGCCCGGATCGCTCCCATTCCCGGTTTCTTTTGATTAGAGAATAAGGCTAAAACCATAGCAAAAACGACAACAAGTGGAACATACATCAAGAAATATTTTACTGTTACCCAAAGACTCTGCCAAAAAAACTCGTCATTGAGCATGCGGATATAGTTATCCCATCCAACACTATCTTTAAATCCCCCTAACAAACTATAGTCCCAAAAGCTGGCACGAGCAGACCAGAACATTGGATAATATCGAAAGATAGTAAAATTAATAAGTGCGGGAAGTACAAAAAGAAAAGCAATTAAAGACTGTTTGAAATAACGTTTTTGCCACCATTTCAAAGGGCTAGCCTGTGATACCTTCGATGCTACAGCCATACCTACCTCCAATTTTCTTCAATGGAAAAAGAGGAATCATGGGCATGGATACCCATGCCCATGATTTTGTGAATATAAGAATCTATTTATCCTGCCAACCCTCATATTTTTGTGCAGCTTCTTCCATTAGGGTAGCATACTCATTGGCCAGGTCTGCCACATCTTCTTCACCAGCCATTAAGCTGGTCCAGAATTCTGTGAACAAAGCATTGTATTCCGTGTATGCCGGAGTTGTGATGCGGGGAGCGCCGTACTGCAAGAAGAAATCGGCCATCAAGCTGCGCGGATTGTCTGGATCGGTGAATTCATCGATGCTATTGTACAGGTTGATATTTGCAGGAAGTTGATTCTTATACTTCCAGATAAACGCAGCGCCTTCATCGCTGGAAGCAAACTTGACAAATGCAAGTGCTTCATCAAAGTGCTTTGTATTTGCTGCGATACCGTAGTGCCAGGAACCTGTCTGGCAAAGTGGAGTCTCGAAGTAAGGAGGTTCGATCCCACCCATATTGAAATCTGGGAATTGGTCTTTTTGCGTTCCGATGATCATATCCTGGTAGTAAGCTGTTGCAGCCAAACCAGAGAGCATCTGGTTCGTGACCTGCTCAGCAGACATAATCTGGTATTCGTAGACCATATCCTGGATGAATTGGTAAGCTTCTACTGCTTCAGGGGAGTCGAAATATCCAACGAACGTAATGCCATCGTCACCAATGCCCTCATAGGTTGCAGAACCAGGAGTGCCATTCGATCGGGGCGCAATGCGTTGGAAATAATCCCATGGACCGTTGGTCTGGAGACCAAATACCTCTGGTGTGCCGTCGCCATCTTCATCAACGGTCAATTTTTGCCAGTTCGGTAATCCAGTTCCATCATCACCATAGGTCCAGCCGGAGGTATCTGAGTAATCAATTCCAGCTGCGTCGAGCATATCCGTATTGAACCACATCAACTGACAGGACTGAATTTCTGGGGGGCCATAGAAACGGCCGTTCATCGAACCTTCTTCAATAGACTGAGGCGCCCACTGCTTCATTTCATCTTCTGTAAAATAATCAGTCAGATCATAAAGTACACCGTTGTAAGCAAAGTGCTTTACGTCGGGACCATCAGCCTGGATCAGGTCAATGTTTGAATCAGTAGCAATTGCTTTTTCTATTGCCGGGAAAAGTTCCGCAAAGGGCTTAGCGTCGTATTCGATAGTCACATACGACCACTTCCCACCCTCACTTTGTTGGAATGCCGTAACCATCTCTGCGAAGGCTTGCGCTTCAAGTTCATCAGCAATCTTCAAGAAACGCAAAACAACCGGTTCTTTCGCCGTATCGCCAGTATCTCCGCCTGAGTCTGACATCCCATTATTATCTGCACCCCCACCGCAGGCCGCCAAGATCATACTGAGAATGAGCAGTGAACCGAGGAGTAACAGGATTTTCTTTTTAAATATCATCTTCTATCTCCTAAAGATTAGTGAGCTTACTATCATACGACATGAGTAATTTCCTCAAATTAAATCACCTCCTTTTTCCATTTATTCAGTATTAGTAATTTGTTCAAAAAACTCTTTTCCTATGTCCTTCTCCATTGTCCGATAAAATGAAGTTTGAAAATAGAATTTGTCACCAAGGAAAAGAGAGTAATTCACTTCAATAGGAATGCCGCCTTCCAAATAACTCACCGCCTGATACCAAATCAACGGATCGCCGACTTTAGTATTCAGGATATTTGCCACTTCCGGACTGGCTAATGTTGCGGATATTCGAGCCTTACAATCCACAACAACTCTTTTAGTTATTTCTTCAAATAAACTGAAAAACGATGCGTCTTTTAACTCATAAGTTAGCAGCTTTTCTCCGATCTCTTCACGAACAAAGCTGTTCATCAGCACAACTGGGTCATCATTTAGATATCGTAAACGTCGAAACAGCCTGAATTTTTGGGGCGAATCTTCTGGTAATTCAAATAATTTCAAAAGGTTTGTATTTGGTTTTATCAATTTATGTGAAAGAATTTCTCCACCCCCACGATAACCAAACTCTTCCATCGTCCGTTTATGACCCCTAATCTGAGGGGTGCTAGCCACAGGTTTATGGTCCGATACGATTGTGCCCTTCCCCTGCACTCTTTCAATCAATCCAATACGGGTCAACTCTTCTAGGGATTTTCGAGCAGTGATTCTGCTGATGCCATATTCCTCGCAAAGTTCTTTTTCGGTCGGCAGCAAGGTGCCAACCGGATAATCCCCCAGCAAGATCTTATCTTGAAGAAGTAATCTCAATTGTTCATACAAAGGTATTGATTTATTTCGATCGAGGGGCAATTTTTTAAATCCTTTCTAATGGAAGGTCAGGATTCAAATGTTATGACAAATTTGTTATAACATTTTTTTGAACGAAAGTCAAATACTAATTTTATTTTCATATACGATAGAGAGTGAAATATTATCTATCACTTCATCAAAATGATAAAAAAGTATCAGAAAAATCTACTAAAAATTCATCTGGGCAATGATATACGCACCAATAATATATAGGCACAATGCTCCTCCAAGGTAATAATAAGTTTTCCTTGGCGAACCTTTGAATTCCCCAAACACGATGCCCCATATTTGGGTAATCAGGTTGGATGATAAGCCTAAGGGGAATGCGATGACCGAACTGAGGAAAGCACTGGCAAAGGTATGGATAATATTACCGCCATAATGGAACAATCCTGAAAATATGCCAAATTTATGGATCGAAAAAGGCGCCGAAAATACAAGTCTCCATTGTTTCCGAATAGTTAACATACTACCGCTGGCAAGCAAAGAGCCTACGAATGCTCCGCTGGAGAGCAACGCCATATAAGGCAACACAGCCAGTCCATTTGGTTGGGTGATAGACTTAAGACCATAAGAAAGCGCAAAGGTATATGCTGGACTGATTGCTGTGGTAATAAGAATCAACCCCACAGCTTTCTTGATATCTTGCATCGAAAACTGGAGATCACTCTTTTCTTCAGCAGTTTCCTGACCTGCAATCCGCAACTTGGCGGACTGCATAGATAACAGGACAGCAGCGACAAGAATGAGGCATGCAAAAAAGATCAAACCTAAGGAATAACCTTCAGGCACTCCGCCAACGAATGCCGCTACAGTTGTACTCACGAGTATCCCAATAGAAGACTTTAAAGGCATTGTTAAAGTCAATCCAATGGTAGAAAATAAATACAACGTGACCCGCATCCCAATTACATATAAACTCCCACAACCAAGGGTGACATAGATTCTACTAGGATCGACTGCCCATACATCCTGCATATTTTGCAGCAATGTTCCCCCATCAATAACAAAACCAACACCCCATACGAAAATAATCGAAGTAGTAAATAAAGTAACGTAAAAACCATCGATAGGATAATCACCTAGGTATTTCAGAGAGATGAACCACGTCCCCCACATAGACGCAGCAAAAAACACCATGAAGATAGCTAATCCAGGGCTAAGGTCGGGACTAAAGTTCACTGTTTCGTTTCCTCTAATTTATCAATATTAATGAAGTACACATCTCCATTAGACATATTGCGCTAACTATGAGGTGTTTGCCCACCGGCAATCGATTTCAAAGGTTCACCTTTTGGCCTATTGAACCAAAACAATAGAACAGCCATTAGTGAAAACAATGCTGAAATCAAGAACAAATACCTTCCACCCACACGATCAAAAAGATATCCACTTACCAATGACGACAGCATCCGTGAAAAATAAAGGACAGCATACAACATCCCTTGGGCAGACGATTTGATATCTTCTGAGGTTATTTGATCGACGAACGCTATTGTCGCGATCCAATAAACACCAAAAGAAAGACTATGCAGCAAGCTGATGAGGAGAACCCAACCGGGTTCTGGAATAATGCTGTAAAAGATCAAACGAAAAACTGAAACGCCATATGCAACCATCAATAATTGCCATGGGCCGTGGCGTTTAACGATTTTCTCTCCCCAAAACATTATCGGAAGTTCTGTTAGTGTTGCCAAAGCTGCTGCGGTACCAACCAAACCCTCATTACCTCCCATCTCTTTAATGTAAATCCCCAAAAACCCCTCGATTGCAGAACTTCCCAATCCAATTAATAATAAACTGGCAGAAAAAACCATCCACTCTTTTTTAACTAGCAACTCAGATATTCGGGAATAGATTGTTGGTTTATATTCTGTCTTTTGGTTCGGCAGCCAATATAGGGTAACCACCATACACAGAATGGCTAGAATATAGAATAGGAAGAACCAACGTGAACTTAATATGCCAAGGATATATCCAACACCCCAAACAGCAAATATGAATCCGATTGATCCCCAAACCCGCTCTCGACCAAAACTTTCTCGATTTTTCCCTAAAGAGCGTAGTGTTGTGCTGTCCAAGATAGTGAGAACAGAACTATTAAAAAATGCAAACAG
>JASFQL010000106.1:0-5718 GCA_050115475.1 Anaerolineales bacterium | reverse complement strand
TTTTTTTCAAGTCATTTTGCCACAAATCCACCACTGCTTGGGGATACCAACAATAGACCATCGACGAGAAATGGATATGAATGACCAATCTGCTAACGAGCGCCTGAAAGTACTGCAGCAATTGAACTCCCTTCATACCGCCACGACGGCGATTGTCTCCAACCTCGGCCAGAAGAGGGTCTTGGAGACCGTTGGGCGTGAAATGACTCGCATCTTGGATGCACGCGCCTGTATCATCAGCGAGTGGGAACGAGATAAGAATGTGCTGCGGACCATTTCCGGATTCAAGCCTGAGTCTGGGGAGCTGTTCGAGGGTGACATGATCGAATATCCGCTTGCCGAGGACCCGGTCGTGCACACGGTCCTTGAGAGTGTTGAGGCCATTCATTTGATGGCAGGTCGCCCAAAGCGTATCTCGACCAAACCGGGCGTAGCTAATGGAATAGAATCGCTATCCAGGCTTCTGCTGCCTATGGTCTACCAGGATCAGGTCGTCGGCCTCATCGAGATCCACAATAAAGCAGAACACAGTTACAGCCAGCAGGAAATCGTCCTTGCCAAAATGTTCGCCATCCTGGCAGCCATTGCCATGGAGAACGCCAGGTTATCTGAAACCGCCCTGCACGAGATCCGCCAGAGAGAACGCATCGAAGAGAAAATCCAATACGATGCCTTACACGATCCTCTCACAGATCTGCCCAACCGCGAACTATTCCTCGACAGGCTCAAGCTTGCCATCGCCCGCACCAAGTGCGGCAAGGGGAACATTTTCGCAGTGCTCTACATCGACGTAGATAAGTTCAAACTTGTCAATGATAGCCTGGGCCACGAACAGGGGGATAGGGTCCTGGTTGAGTTGAGTAAAATACTTCTCGACTCGGTCAGGGAGGTGGACACTGTCTGCCGTTGCAGCGGCGATGAATTCCTATTACTTCTCGACCAGATTTCTGGCTTGGATGAAGCCCTCACTGTTGTTGAGTATATCCACACAAAACTACAAACACCCTTATCACTCGGTTATCGCTTGGTGCCAATCTCCGCCAGCATCGGAATCGTGATGAGTTCCCCCGAATATGAGTACCCTGAAGAATACATCCGCGATGCGGATATCGCCATATACCATGCAAAAATGAATAAAAAAGGCAGCTATCAAATTTTCCATCCCGATATACGTAACTCGCTCTTCAAGCGCCTCACCCTCGAATCGGAGCTGCGGCGCGCCATCCAGGAAGGAGAATTCTCCCTCCACTACCAACCCATCATGTCGCTGGATACGAACAAAATCACAGCCTTCGAAGCCCTTATTCGCTGGCAGACCTATCCGCTGGGGACGATCTACCCGAACGATTTCATCCCGCTGGCGGAAGAGACTGGGTTGATTGTTGAGTTGGGCTATTGGATCATCCAGGAAGCCTGCGAACAGATTCTCCGTTGGCAGAAAAAGTTCCAGCACGATCCACCCTTGCGGATTAGTGTCAACATTTCAGGCAAGCAGTTGAACGCCAAAGGTTTCCCAGAAAGAGTCGAACAGATTCTCGAAACCGTGGGTTTGAATCCCCACAGCCTCATCCTTGAGATCACTGAAAGTGTCTATATCGGTGAGACGAGTAGGGGTGGGCAGGCACTGGCAAAGTTGAGAGACCTGGGCATCCAGGTCCATCTCGATGACTTCGGGACAGGTTATTCTGCCTTGAGTGTTATCAATGAGTTTCCTGTGGATGCCATCAAGATCGCCCGTGCTTTTGTGACCGATTTCAATCCCCGCGAACAGAAGCGCGGACTGGTTCATACGATTATCTCCATGGCACAGGATTTCAACCTTATGGTCGTTGCGGAAGGAATCGAGACTCCCGAGCAAGCTCTCAAATTAAGCGCCATTGGCTGCCAGTTCGGGCAGGGTTTTAGCTTTACCAGCGGGAAAGACCCCGATGAACTCGAAACCTACATCGAAAGCCATTTGAACTGACAATTATCTCAGTATAGGAAAAATGAAGGTGCCCTAAACACCCCTCACATGAATATCTTCCCCGGGTTGAGAACTCCGTTGGGGTCGAGGCATTTCTTGATCGCCTTCATTACTTCAAGGCTCTTCCCGTGCTCCAGTTCCATGAAACCGCGTTTCCCGATCCCCACGCCGTGCTCTCCCGTCGCCGTGCCCCCCATCGAAATAGCCGCCTCGATTATCACCCTGTCCGCTTCCCGGGCAGCCTGATGACTCGTTGGGTCTTCAGGCCAATAAAGGATCGCAGGGTGCAAATTTCCGTCGCTTGCATGTCCCACCGTAAATCCTTGCAGGTTCCTCTTCGATAGAGTCTCTTCCACAACGGCCATCAATTCCGTATATCTCGACACAGGGACGGCCACATCCATCACCAGGAAAGCCCCTCCAGGGTGGCTGCGCACCAGGATTTCATAGTTTTGGTGGCGCATCTCCCACAGTCGGTCTCGTTTGCCTCGCCCCAACCCCATCTCGAAGTTTAAACATTCCTCTTCATTGCAGATCGATTCGACCAGCTTGAGCTCTTCCTCTAACCCAGCTTGGGTGGCGCTGTGGAATTCCATCAGCAAGGTTGGGCGTTCCGGGAGCTTGTTGCCGGTGGCAGCACTAAGCACCCGGATGGTGGGCGGATCGAGGAATTCCAGAGCCGCCGGATCGACGCCGCTGCCGATGATGTTGGAGACGGTTCGTGTCGCTCCCTGGGTGGTGGCAAAAGAGGCCACCACGGCGCTGAACTTATCCGGGAGAGGGTCAAGTTTCAGGGTCGCCTGGCTCATGATCCCCAGCGTGCCCTCGGACCCGATGAAGAGGTGTACGAGGTCGTACCCCGATGAGGTTTTCGATGTGCGTGCCCCCGTCTGGATGATCTCACCTGTGGGGGTGACCACTTCCAGGTGGAGGACATTGTCCTTGGTGGCGCCGTATTTGTGGGTGCGGGTGCCGGAGGCGTTGTTGGCGATCATCCCGCCGATGCTGGCATTTGCGCCGGGATCCGGGGCGAAGAATAATCCCTGGCGGCCCAGGTGTTCGTTCAAGTCTTTATACCGTACTCCTGCCTGGACCACTACCTGGAAGTCGTCGGGGTGGATTTCGATGACTTGATCCATGCGGAGGGTATCCAATACGATGCCGCCGTAGATCGGGATGGGATTCCCTTCAAGGCTGGTGCCGGCTCCCCAGGGGGTTACGGGGATCAGTTCGGAGTTGGCATATTGCAGGATGGCGCTGATTTCTTCAGCGGTATGGGGCCAGACCACGGCGGAGGGGCGGTGCGGTTCGTGGAAGGATTCGTCTTTGGCGTGTTGGTCCAGGTCGGGGGGTTTGACGGAGATATGTTCACTTCCTACAAGGGATTCGAGGTATTCCAGGTGTTGGGGGGTGAGGGATTGTTTGAGTTTTGCCATTGACAGGTATTTTACTATTTTGTGGGGTGATGTGTGGAATTGTAACCTGTAAGTTTTTTAGAGGGGGGTATATTTTACAGGTCTTACAGGTCGTTACAGGTGTTTACAGGTTTACAGGTAGGGTACGGGGAATGGGTGAGAATCTTAGGGATTATTACAGGTCTTACAGGTGTTTACATGTCAGAAGTGTGATAAATGATAGTATTAATGAATGGATGAGGAAACGGTTGGCAATGTCTTGTTGGTGGACGAGGATTTTTGGTGAGATGTGTGGTTTGTGGCGTGGATTCATGATCGTTGGTTGTTGGTGTGTGATGGGGAGACAGTTGAGGTATTTTAAAAATTTAGATCGTATTTGCGGGGGATGGCGGCATCCCCCGCACCCCACCGCCGGAGGAGGAACCCTCCCCGGACCCCTGGAATCAAATTCATAGAATCGTTATTTTATTCTCTGGTTTATAGCAAGGTGTTTGAGCCAAGCGGCCGCAAAGAAGGATAGCGTATGGCTATCTTCATTGGCTATGCCCGATTTTTCTCTTAGAGGAAACGGTTGGCAATGTTTTGTTGGTGGACGAGGTTTTTTGGGGAGATGTGTGGTTTATGGAGTGGATTCATGATCGTTGGTTGTTGGTGTGTAATGGGGAGACGGTTTGCAATGTTTCGGTGATGGATTCTTTATTTGTGGGGTGCAAGCCTTCGGCTTGCTTGGGAGAATGTGCGATACTTCGTATCGTCAGCATTCTCCACATGCAGCAGGAGAACCTTCGGTTCTCCATGGTCAGCGAAGCTGACCAATCCCCCGCACCCCACCGCCGGAGGAGGAACCCTCCCCGGACCCCTGGAATCAAATTCATAGAAGCGTTATTTAATTTTCTGGTTAATAACAAGGTGTTTGAGCCAAGCGGCCGCAAAGAAGGATCGTGTAGGGATTTTACAGGATTGGGGGAGAAAACAAACGATTTTACCCGGCTTTTCCCCCTCACCCAGCCAGCTTCGCTGGCACCCTCTCCCTCCAGGGGAGATGAATATATAGCTTAGCCTATGGGGGAATGGTGAGATTTTCACAGATCATACAAGCCGGGAAATGGAAACAGGTGGATCTCGGACCCACTCCTACAGAAGGGAAAATTATTAGAGGGGGTATTCAACAGGTAGGGAAAGGCGAAGCGGCAAGGTTTCAACAAGTGGCAATAGATTGGAAAAATTGGTGTTTCTTCACCTTTCTTTCCTTTATTAGCTTTTTGGTCAGGCATGAAAGAAAGACAATTTATATTGTCGATAAAAATCACAAACCAACTTTGGGACAGCGTCGTCGCCAGTGAAGTGATTGACTCAAAATAATATATTTTGTATACTATTCTCAAGGGTGCCATTATTTGCAATACTATTTACTTTATTTTCATTGACCCATAAGCCCCTTTGGCAAAACAAAAAAATATTCATATTTTTGAGGGTTGTATTTTACCAATTTTGGTATTTGAATTATTCATTGACTATGTTGTTGTTTTCTGATTAATGATTAGTTTCATCTATGTAAGACATAAACGCATAGACTAGCTTACCTACCCAAAACAAATTCTGTCACCTTATTCGATTATCAACCAGTTATTGAAAGGAACCAGAAATGAGAAAAGACATCAAGAAGAGTAAAACCAACAAAGAATTAATACTTCGTGCATTAACCGATCCGGAATTCAGAAAAATGCTCACAACTAATCCACCAAAAATCCTTAACCAAGACTTGACCGTTATAAATGAACAGGAGCTCAAATTCGTTCTTACTACAGTAAGATCCATTGAAGCACAAATTGCTGCATTAGCCGACGAATTACTTTGTGCTAATGGTCCTTGTGGAATTGCTTAACGAGTCATTTCTAAAAGCTGAAATCCTTGTCGCGACAACCTGGCAGTGTAACCTACGTTGTTCATATTGTTTTGTAAAGGAAAACAATTTAAGTGATGCCGACTCAATCATGTCGCCTGATTTAGCGACACATATTGTCGATACGCTGGATGAAAACCTCACACACATTGAAACCATATGCTTACATTTATATGGAGGGGAGCCGTTAACAAATCTCCCTGCATTGGAAGCGATGGTAAATCGTGTAAATGAGAAAAGACCAGGGCGTTTCACATTTGCTATTACAACCAATGGCACTATACCATCCGATGATGTAATGAATTTGTTGGAGGCGGGAAATTTTAGTGTTGTACTTAGCATAGACGGGCCAAAAGAAATTCACGATGAGTATCGACGAACCATTGCAGGGCATCCCACACACTCTCTCGCTATCCAATTTCTAAGCAAGTTAC
>JASFQL010000105.1:0-5819 GCA_050115475.1 Anaerolineales bacterium | reverse complement strand
AATGATTTATAATCCTTTACCCAAACAATTCCCTTTTATTACATCCTTGAAATTCGATGAAATACCATAAACTTATTTTAATATTCACAA
Organism: Anaerolineales bacterium; assembly: GCA_050115475.1. Classification (GTDB taxonomy): domain Bacteria; phylum Chloroflexota; class Anaerolineae; order Anaerolineales; family UBA11579; genus JASFQL01. The sequence continues at coordinate 5,729 of JASFQL010000105.1, read as the reverse complement.
TTAGTGTTTTTACTTTTACCGCGTGTGAATCTCAAGCAGTAATAGCTCCATCGAGTGGAAGTTCATATAGAGTGAACGAAGTCCAGAAAACCGCACCTCTTCCAACACCATTACCGACTCGTCCGATATTTTCACCAGGGAAACTGGTCGATTACACCGCTCAACCTGGAGATACACTCCCTGCTCTTGCAGCCCATTTCAATACAACAGTAAATGAAATAATTGAAATGAACCCAATAATTCCCGCGGATGTAACAACACTCCCCCCTGGTTTTCCCATGAAGATTCCCATTTATTACCGAAATTTCTGGGGATCTCGCTACCAAATCATTCCGGACAGTCATTTCATAAATGGTCCTGCTGTAATATCATTCGATACTACGGAATTTGTTTCACAATTCAGTGGATGGCTGAAAAAGTATACAGAATACGTTGAAGGAGAAAATAGAACCGGACCTGAGATCATTGATTATATTGCTCAAAATTACAGCATTAGCCCAAGGGTCCTCCTGGCTGTTGCTGAATTTTTTGCAGGAGCATTAACAAGTACGACACTTCCCCAAGATTCGCTTACTTACCCCTTGGGGTATAAAAATTACCATTATCGAGGTGTTTACCGCCAATTGATTTGGGCTGCAAACCGTCTTAACAACGGATACTATGGTTGGCGAAGCGGCGAACTAATTGAGTTCGATTTACCAGATTCCTCATTGGAAAGACCAGATCCCTGGCAAAATGCCGCTACTGTTGGATTCCATTATCTGTTCAGTGTGCTTCTGTCATTTGATGGCTATCAGCAGGCAATCAGCTCAGCCGGAATTGCACAAACCTATAAAAATCTCTTTGGTAATCCCTGGGAAATTAATGATTCTCACATCCCCGGCAGTTTGCAACAACCCGGTTTGATCTTTCCATTTGAACCAGGAAAAGTATGGGCATTCACAGGTGGACCTCACACTGGGTGGGGAACAGGAGCCCCATGGTCAGCACTCGATTTTGCTCCTGCATCAGAGATTTCTGGTTGTTATACCAGCTATGATTGGGTCACGTCCATGGCGACAGGAATGATTACTCAATCTGGACTAGGACATTTAACCCTTGACCTTGATCAAGATGGTGATCCTAGAACCGGTTGGGTAATCTTCTACTTGCACATTGCTGAATGGGAAAAGACCTCTGATGGAACGATCGTCGAAGCGGGCACACCCATTGGGCATCCATCCTGCGAAGGTGGCTCTTCGACTGGTACACACGTCCATGTTGCCCGAAAATACAATGGCGAGTGGATCATCGCAGATAGCGCCATTCCTTTTAACATCGAGGGATGGTTGCCCCAAAAGGGAAGCCTTGCTTACGAAGGAACGCTTACACGATACGAACAATTAATTACAGCTTGTGTTTGTGCTGATCAAGACTCAACTATCATATCAACGGGGAAACCAGATGGATTTCAATAAAAATAAAAAAAATAAGAAAATTAACGAAATAATCCCAATTAATCCTCACATCTCAAATATACAATACTTTATCTCAGAATTGAGAGTATGGATATATTGAAAAAGTTATAAAGAAAATCTCTTGACAACATAGTATTGGTAAGCTATCCTCTTGCCAATACATACCAATGTCTCCTTATTCGATTGTACAGTGAAAAACGAAGAAAAGATGTGAATCAGAATAACAATTACTCGAAATACCCATATATACACAAGGATTATTAATCCTCAAAAAATCAAAATTTGCTTACTTGAAAGTCATCAATATAGGAAATTCGTGTGAATCAACCATTTATCTCCATCGTTATACCTGTTTATAAAGCTGAGAATATCATCAATAACCTGGTTAGTAGATTAACGGAAGCCGTTGAAATTGTTACATCTGCATATGAAATAATATTAATAGAAGATCATAGTCCAGATCGATCATGGGATTTAATTGTTGAACATTGTGATAAGAATCCACGGATAAAAGGGATAAAGCTTAGCAGGAATTTTGGTCAACATAGTGCAATTTCTGCTGGGCTAGAAAATGCCGGCGGGGATTGTGCAATCGTTATGGACTGCGATCTCCAGGATAATCCCAAATATATTAAAGATTTAGTCGCGAAATCAAATGAAGGTTTTGATATCATCTTCACAATTAAGAAAAAAAGAAAATATAATTTATTTAAAGATGTAACCGCAGGTATATTTCACAGAATATTTAATTACCTAGTGGGCAATAATGATATTCAAAGCCAAGGTTTAATTGGCTCATATTCATTAATCACTAGAAAAGTTATTGATGCTTATTGCCAGATCAATGATGTCTTTAGGCCTTATTTATATGTAATACAATGGCTGGGATTTTCAAAAGGCTACATACAAGTTGAGCATGAATATCGAAATGAAGGAAAATCATCTTATACATTATCAAAATTAATTTCACTTGGATTAGATAGTATCATCTCACAAACAGATAGATTGCTTAAACTATCAATTTTCAGTGGCTTCTGTCTATCAATTGTGGGTTTTGTTTCAGGGATATGGTTGATAATAAAATATTTCATTAGTGGTTTTCAAGCTGGTTGGTTGAGTATTTTTGTGACAATCATTTTTTCAAGCGGATTAATCTTGATTAGCTTGGGAATAATTGCCTTATACATTGGTAAAATGTTTGAACAAACAAAAAATCGTCCATATTATATTATTGAACAAAAAAGAAATTTTTAAGAACAACTTTAGTGACTATTATTATTGACCTAATATCAATAAATTTATAATAAATGAGTATCTTCAATACAATAACTAGTGCACGCTATAATAAAATATCGAGAGAGGAAATTTATGGCAAAAATCATCATCTTTGGAGCAGGTGATATCGCCCGTCTAGCATATTATTACTTTACTCATGATAGCGAGCATTCTGTTGCTGCATTTACTGTCGATAGTGAATATAAAGAAGCTGATTCTTTTTTTGATTTACCACTTATTGAATATGACAAAATTACAGGTGAATATCCCTGTTCCGATTACAAAATGTTTGTCGCCCTAAGCTACGCAAAAATGAATAAAGTTCGAGCAAATAAATATTTAGACGCGAAAGAAAAGGGTTACGACCTTGTTAGTTATGTCAGCAGTAAATGCACTTTTCTTACTGACGTACCCGTTGGAGATAATTGTTTTATCCTTGAGGATAATACAATCCAACCCTTTGTTAAAATTGGAAATAACGTCACACTCTGGAGTGGCAATCATATCGGGCATGATTCAATTATCGAAGACCATTGCTTTATAGCATCTCATATCGTTGTTTCTGGGCACGTACATATTAATAGTTATTGTTTTCTCGGCGTCAATGCAACCCTCCGAGATAGTATCACAATTGCTCCGGGTACATTAATTGGAGCAGGAGCAGTTATCATGAAAGATACAGTTGAAAATGGAGTTTATCTTCCACAACGTGCCACTCTATTCGATAAAAAAAGTGATGAGTTATTATAAAAAGAAAAGCAAAAAATGAAATGGAAAAAACTAGGGTTGATTTTCCAACCTGGCCACTATCCGTGGATGGCTAGCCATGCTCACGTCCCTTTCCATGAGACTTTAAAAGGAGGATTATTAAGAATTCATTTTTCATCCCGCGACCAGCAAAATCGGGCTAGAGGAGGATATTTTGATTTTGATATCGAAAATCCCCATCAAATACTAAATATTTCAGAAAACCCGACCCTGGATTTAGGCCCCCTTGGTGCTTTTGATGATAGCGGTGTCGTACCCAACAGCATTGTTGAGTATCGGGGGAAAAAGTATATGTACTATGCAGGCTGGACAAAAACCGTAACCGTGCCTTTTCATTTCCACATTGGCCTAGCAATATCTGAAGATAGTGGGCATAGTTACCATCGATATTCCAACGCACCAGTCTTGGGGCGAAATTACTATGACCCTTACATTACAGGTGCACCTTTTGTCATCAAAGAAGGGGACATTTTTAAAATGTGGTACGTCTCTGCCACGAAATGGGAAGCACAAGAAGGAAACAAACCCAAACATTATTACACAATCAAATATGCTACATCGGAAGATGGAATATCATGGAATACATCCAATCACCTCTGTATCCCATTCAAGGATGAAGAATACGCTATTGCACGCCCAGTGGTTTATAAAGTCGACGACAAATACAATATGTGGTTCACTTATCGTGGCGGAGAAAACACCTATCGAGTGGGTACAGCTACATCTGATGATGGCATTGAATGGCAGCGTGCGGATATTCCCCTTGGTATTGATATCTCTACTGAAGGGTGGGATTCTGAAATGATCTGTTATGCATACCCTCTCGAATATAAAAGAACGTTGTATGCATTATATAATGGTAATGGCTATGGACTTACAGGTATTGGACTAGCCGTACTTGAGGATTAACTCACTGCAATTAATAGTGATTAGCTTTTAGGAAAAAATATTGTGATTAACCGATGACAAAAAAATTATGAATGAGAAAAATGACGCCATCCTTAGAGAAGTAAATAATTATTATTCAAAGAAAATAAAAGAGTATGGCCCAACACCACAAGGTGTTGACTGGAATTCAAAGGAATCACAGATAACACGGTTTAATCTGTTATTAAAAGTGTGTGATAGAACGAAACATTTTACAATCATCGACTATGGATGCGGCTATGGAGCCTTGGCTGAATATATGACACAGCAGAATTTGAAGTATTCATATATCGGCTATGACATCTCATCTAAAATGGTGGAGAAGGCAAAAATAAGATTCACAAATCAAGAAAATATGGTTTTCACTTCTAGCCAGGACGAATTACCGATTTCAGATTACGTGGTTGCCAGCGGAATATTCAACGTAAAAAGGCAATTTTCTGAAAGCGCTTGGAAAACACACGTTGAAAAAACAATTTTCCATATGGCAAGTTTGAGTCGTAAAGGTTTTGGATTTAATGTTCTCACTAGCTTTTCAGATAAAGAATTTCAAAGAGAAGACCTCTATTATGCAAAACCCGAATATTATTTAGACTTCTGTATACGGAATTTTTCTCGGAATGTTACTCTTTTCCATCACTATGATTTATTTGAATTTAGCCTGTTGGTTTATTTAGATTTGGAACATCAACCAAGTGATAACCAAATTGAGTGAAATAAACAAATATGATAAACGGTAGAGAAAAGAAGCTGGCCGCGATTCAGTCGAATTACATCCCCTGGAAAGGATATTTTGACATTATCAATAGTGTAGATGAATTTGTGATTTTAGATGATGTTCAATATACACGCAGAGATTGGCGTAATCGCAATAAAATAAAGACTCCAAATGGACCAATGTGGTTAACCATTCCGGTTTTGACCAAGGGAAATTATAATCACCTGATACAAGATGTTAAAGTTAAAGGGCATGCATGGCGTAAAACTCATTGGAAATCAATACAAGTGAATTACGCGAAATCCCCATATTTTCATGAATATAAAAATCTGTTTGCCAATTTATATCTTGAATCAGAGAAAGATTATTTATCAGAAATCAACTTTGAGTTTCTCATCACGATTACCAAGCTTTTAGATATCAACACAAGAATTTCCTGGTCAAAAGAATATCCGTTGTCAAATGATAAAAACCAAAGACTAATCGATCTTTGTAAACAAACAGGATCACGTAAGTATTTATCTGGCCCTTCTGCTAAGGATTATCTCAATGAAGATTTATTTCGTGAAGCCGGGATTGCTGTA
>JASFQL010000104.1:0-5862 GCA_050115475.1 Anaerolineales bacterium | reverse complement strand
ATCTACCCAACGTTATGTATTAGCATTTGGTGTTACGATTACACCAGATCCACTGAAAGTGGGGAGTAAGGATAATGTAACGGTTGCAGTTGTTCCTGGGGGCTATCCAAATGAAGGAGATATCATAGAATGGTTAAGTGTTCGTTTTGTTGATATTCACATTGATGCGATTTATGTGAATGGGTTTGACGATTTAATGACTGTTCTCAATGAACGAGTGAATAATCAACAAAGATTTGGAGAAAATACTACAGCGCCACGAACTATTGATACACCAATTCCATCTTCGCTTGGGGAACGGATTTATTTATTTTGGCCCACTGATTATCAGACGATTACACAGAATTTTGGTGCAAATCCTGAAATTTATGAAAAATGGGGGCTGCCAGGCCATGAGGGATTGGATTTTCGGGCCCCCATGAATTCCAATGTATACGCATGTGCTGAGGGGGAGGTCTATGTTGTTGAAAATAATCCTGATGTACACCCTTATGGAAAGCATATTCGAATAAAGCATGAGTATGGATATCGTTCAGTTTACGGGCACCTAGCAGAATGTCGGGTATCAGTTGGACAAACCGTAAAGGCAAAACAACTCATTGGACGAGCTGACTCGACAGGAAATTCTTCTGGTTCACACCTTCATCTTACTCTCAAACAGGAAGGTGCTACGGAAAGGGGAGAAACGAATTATCGAGGAGATATCATCGACCCCACACCATTTATGGTCTATCCTCATCAAGAGGCTGAAGTAATGACGATGTTGGGTATAAATCCTCCCTCTGAAAACCAAAATCAATTCAATTGGACGAAACCATGTCTTGTTGGGGTTAATGCACCAGAAGATGGTGAATTCGATAAAACTGATTTATTAGTCGTGCAAACTTCTCAAGTGGAAGCAATTAAGGTCAAGGAAAACACATCCTCTGAAGCAATATATCGACTGAAAGAGCTTGTTCCTAATATCTTTATTATGGCACGCCTGGCATATAATTTGGGGAAAGTGAAAGTAACACCGCAAGAATGGGTTGGAAAGATAATGCTTGATATCGACCGGTTATCCAGGCTTGAGATCATGTATTATGAAATTCACCAATCTCCAAACCTTCAGATGTATGGTTGGAATTATTCCTGGTATTCTGGTTTCGAGTTCTCTCGATGGTGGATGGATGTTGTTGGGCTTCTACGTGACCCTTTTCCGGATGTGAAGTTCGGTTTTCCCGGGCTTTCTCCGGGAGGACAGGTACCGGGTCAGCGTTTCGATGCCCAGGTTTTTTTAGAGCAGGCAGATGATGCCATCAGTACCGCGGATTGGATAGGCGTAAATTGTTATTGGTCCAACGAGACTGAAATGTCCTTGCCTAGTAAAGGGGCGTATTATGAGATTATGCGGGAGCGCTTTCCAGATAAACTGCTTTTTATCACAGAATTTGCTAACGTAAATGATTTGACTAATCCCTATGTTAAAGGCAATGAATATGTGAGTTATTACGAGGGACTACGAAGAAAGCCCGGATTTGGGGCTGCTTTTTCTCAAGTGCTATCTTCTCAATTTGGTATAAATAATATTCAATGGCGAATTCAGGATGGGACGTTGACGCAAATCCCCTATCGGGTTGGACTAAGGAATTATTAATATTGGGTTATGCAGTCATCCGTATTCGAAAAGATTTAAATTCACCGGTTGCGTCATCCCATTGATGATCAACGCGGGTGACATTGGATGCACTTGATCCCTTGTGTAAATCTTGTATGAGGATGTCTAATTGTTTTTGATTCCCTTCTGCTAAAACTTCCACAGTACCATCGTAGCGATTGCGGACCCATCCTGATAAATCTAATCTGTTGGCACATTCTAAAACAAAATAGCGAAAACTTACCCCCTGAACTCTCCCATGGATTGTTGCATGTAAACGAATATTACTTTTTCTATCCATTTTTCTATCACCTAAGAATTGCGCCTATTACTGAGTAAAATTGATGTCACCGGCGTAATAAAAATGACGAGCACCAACAATGCCCATGCTATTATCTCATACATGGATATTGGGGGAGGGCTTCCAAAAGTCTCAATATGCCATTGCTTTTCAAGCTGGGTAAGGCTGACGCCAAATGCTTCTGATGGCCCTTTTTCACAGCTGTGACCCTGTTTATAGGCATCTAATAAGTTTTGAAGACCGTTTGCCCCATATTCTTGATAGATATAGCGTACAAAGGAATCAGATTGTGCGTAGGCCATATTGATATCTGAGGAATCTGCTGGGAAATTTCTACAAAGAGATGAAAATGAGATGATAATGTGTTTTTCATATCCTTTGGTAAGGATGAGTTTGTAGTCAGAGTTTGGAAAAGTTTCTGCTAAGGAAGCAAGTCCCTCGTTAAACCACACAGGAAGGTTCTCATAGCCATCCTCTAAATATTGTTTTATTCGAACATGTGCGATCTCATGGGGAATCTGACGTTCAATATCCAATAATTGGAGCGCACCAGGGGTGATTGAAACAAAAACTAGGTCATTTTCAGGTATAGCATGACCCGCAACCCATGGATAAGCCGAGATATCAAGGATTTCTTGAAGTTCAGAGGGATTTGCGTAAACATAAATATCCAAATTTTGGGGGTTTGGAAGGATTAGGTATTTTTTATACCTGTCAATTGAATTTGCAGATGCGTCAAATATTGCTCGCCCAAATGAAAGGTCCCCCTCATACCAGTGAACGGAAAATAAATTCTCTTCTTCTAAATGTTGCCAATCAAAACGATTATCACTATAAACAAATGAGAACGTATCACTTGAAACTTGTGTACCAGTATTTAAAGTTATTGTGTATTGATATTTTATCGTTGAAAATGGGAGAATGACGTCTTGAGGTTTAATAATATAACTCGTCTCAAGTTTGTTGAATGTATCAACGGTCACGGGAATAACAATGCTATTATTGATACCGTTAGGATTAATTACGAGTTCAACATTGTTTATCGATACGTTGCCAATGATCTCTGCTTTAAATATAAATTGTTCACCGAAAGTGTATTCAACAGTAGGATTAATAATATTAATAGACTTATTCCTTTGTGATGCGAAAGAAGTCTGTTGTGGAAAATACAGAAAGAGGATTATCAACCCTAGAAATGCAAGCAAACGATACTTGCGCAGATTAACCTCCAAGAAATGCTAACAGTGGTGTTAACGTCAGAGGACTAAGGAGAGTAGTCACTGTAACAACAGTTGTGACGAACGCAGGTTCAACATCATATTCAGTGGCAAGAACAGTACCCATTACAGCGCTGGGCATAGATGCCTCTGTTATCCCCGCTTGAAGAGCTGGACCTTGTAGAGTGAATGGTAAGGATAATCCAAAAGCAACTAGAGGACTGATTAAAAGTCGGATGCCACTAGCAATTCCTATTGCCCAACCAAGAGAACCCCATCTCGCTCGTTGTAATTGAAGCCCTAGCAAGACAAGCATACCGGGGACAGCAGCCTGACCAAGTAAATCAATCGGACGCTGAATGGGCGTTGGGAGATTCCACGACATTTGTCTACACACGAGAGCTAAAAGGAGTGCATATAAAATGGGTAATCGAAAAATACCTAAGAATGAATCTTTAAGTGATGCCTTTCCCATCGATGCTACAATAACCCCTAAAGTATATATCGTTGTGCCAGAAGCAACAAAATAGATACTAGCATAGGCTAGGGCATCTTTCCCAAAAGCATAATCATTCAAAGCAAGTCCGTAGTTACCTGCATTTACAAGCATTGTTGTAAGCATGATGGCGGCAATCATTTTCCTTTCGAATTTTAATAGTTTAGTAATTAAGAATGTAATTAAGCCCATGATGATAGCAGATCCTACTGCGATCACAATCATTTGGATGATGGCATTTTGCTGCAACTCAGTTTCAGAAAGTAATTTGAATACGAGGCATGGGCTGAATATGTAAAAAGTAATCCTTGAAATCGTCCTTGGTTCCACTTCTATCAATTTACCTAACAGGAAGCCTGTTCCAGCTGTGATGAAAATTGGGAGGATGTTTTCAATAAATCGCGGCAGTAATGTTTCCATGTATAAAAGTCCTATATTAGGGATGTAAACGTTCAGATATCATAAAGAGTCATCTTGAGAAAAATCCATGAGATTAAAATCTTGAAGGTCCTCATTGAAAATCAGATTTTCTAGTGCATTTTCAATCAACTCCAGCGCTTCTTCATCTTCAGTATCTTCTAATAAATTTTCAAGCGTTTCCCTCACATCCCCTCCCCCAATTTCAGATAATGACCACACTGACGCCATTTGGATTTCATCATCTTCGTCGCTTAGTAAATGTAAAAGGAGCGGAATAGAATCTGGAATAGCGAGTTTTCCTGCTGCCTGGGTTGCCATTAAGCGGACTTTTAAATCATGATGATCTAAATTATCCACCACCATTGGGTGCCATTGTTCGTCATCTGTACGCCCCATGGCAACAAGCGAACTTGCTAGCCAATCTTCATCCCCAGAATCATATGCCTCCTCAATGAGTTGTGGAATTTTCGGATGGCTAGAAAATCCCAAAGATTCCAATGCATATTGACCGATTTGTGATAATGACTTGTCTTCAACCACTTCAAGAAGAGTATCAACGATAATACTATACAGCTTCTTTTGGAGTTTACCAATTTCACCAAGTAAAACAAAATGTCCCAATCCTGATGCAGCTTGAGCTCTTGTTGGGAGTGAATTGTCGGTTTTTAGGATATGAATAAATTTCGGGATTAAAGTAGTGTCCTCACATTCCCATAAAGCACGAATGGAAACTAGGCGAATTTCGGATTGAGGATCTGAGAGACCAAGTTTGAAAATCGATTCAAAAGATACTAGAAAATTCGATTCAACAAGAACTTCTAAATCTTCAATCAATCTTAATCGTCGTTGCGTTTCGATATTAGGCCAGATTTTTATGAATTGGGATAATTCTTCTCCCCCCAAATCTGACAATCTATATAGATATTTTGCTGGAAAAGGATTGCTAGAATCTAACAGTGCATCGATGATTGAGTCAAAGGAGATACCAGAGATTTCATCTTGAGAGGAAAATTCTTGTTCTAACATAATTCATGGTAATTGAATTGGGTTGATAAAATCTTGTAAATTGACGTAAATCAGAACGAGAAGCATTAGACCCAACCCAATCATATTTATCAAATTTTCGTAAACGACCGGCACTCGTTTACGTAAAAAAAGCTCTGCCAATGCAAAAACTGTTCGACCTCCATCCAGCGCGGGTATTGGAATCAAATTCAAAAGACCTAATGAAATAGATATTGAGGCGATAAAACTCAGTGTATTCAGACCAGATGGAACTTCTTCGCCAGATTCTGCATCAAGGCCGCGCATATAGTTGTACACATCATAGATCCCTTTATAACCAAGTAGTCGTCCTGGTAAGGTTAGAAAACTATAAACCTGATTAAAAGCATATTTGACTCCCGCTGATAATGCTCCCCCAATACTCACAGGGAGATATGGGTTTATCATTCCGATCCCAATAGCGCCTTCATTAGGTGGGGGCTCAACTCTTGGGGTCAATGAAACCGTATATGGTTCGTTTTCACGTAGGAGTGTGACATCTACTTCTTGCCCACGATTTGCATCAATAAGGTTCTGGAGTTCAAGAATATTATCCAACTTTTCACCATTAACTGCGATTATATAGTCCCCCTCTTGGATTTGCGCTTGCGCAGCAGGTGTGTTTGGGGCAACCATAGCAATTAAAATCTTGTCGGGAACCGGCGCCCCAATATTGAAAAATATTACTGCATAGAGGATAATTCCAACTAGAAAATTCAACGTTGGGCCGGACAAAAAGAAAAGGATT
>JASFQL010000103.1:0-6005 GCA_050115475.1 Anaerolineales bacterium | reverse complement strand
GTGTTTGTTTTTCAGCGCGCATTCCTATCTCCAAGAATAATTCGCATAGTCAATATATGATAAGTGTATGGATAAGTGTTTTTTTGTCAACCGGATCGATACCCCCAATTAATGAATTATCCACTGTTGTTTTTCGGCCGTTATCGCTGGATATCCTTGGGTCTGAAACAGGGATCGTAGTCGCTCCCTAGAACGACTTTATAATCGTAGGGGTAGGAAGGATCCGGGTTTTTTATCAAGCGGGATTCATCCAACTCAAACAATTCGAGCAGGTTGCCGGCTTGTTTGGAATCCTGGTCTTCTGTGTAGTCGAATATGAGGGTCTGGCTGTAATTGCTGCGATCCGCCACGCTGATGGCGGCATCATAGCCGGCGTAATGGAGCCGCTCCGATGCGAGCACCTCCCATCCGTAAGCAGGCGTACCATTCCATATTTCTACAACCAAGTCAACTCGTGATTGTTCGGTTTCATCGGGCGGGTTGAAAGCCTGGCGTACAAGATAATAAAGCGCCTGCTGATCTGGAATTTGGACGGCGGCTTTCTGCGGCGTGGTCCATGGATTTACTTCAGCACGGGAGATGAAAAAACTACGCACCTGTGAGGAGGGCAGATCGAAGATTTGTGGCGCCAGTATGAGGGCATCTAAAAGGGTAAAGTCTGTTTTTATCGATTGAGATATTTCTTCATACAATTCAGGAATCTTACCAATCATTTCCATCCTGAGGGCCTGGCTGTACATGGCGCGGAGCATTTCCTGCTGGCGGCGGTTGCGGTCGAAATCACTCGATTTTTTCCGCGCGCGTATATACCACATCGTCAATTCTCCATCCATATGGACCACGCCCGGTTCAATGGTAAATAGATATAAGTGGTCTTTATCGTTGAAATCGTATTCAGGGGAGATCGGGCGCAAATCTGTATAAGGGCAGACGACGGGGACATCTACACCACCAAAAATATCGATGATGTTCTTGAAGCCTGAAAATTCAACGATTGCGTAGTAGTCCACCTCGATTCCAAGATTGTACAGAAGCGTATCTTTGACCAAAGCCGGCCCACCGCCGTGGTAATATCCAGATTCCCCATGTTGAAAAGCCGCATTGATGCGTTCCATTTTCCAGCCAGGGATGTAGACATACAGGTCACGCGGAATGGACAGCAGCGTGATCAAGTGATACTCGGGTTGAAAGGTAACCACAACCATGGTGTCGGTCCGAAAGGACTTCGTTCGTTTATCGGAACCAAGCAGCAAAAGGGTAATCGTATCAGGCTCGTGAATGACGGGCGCAGGTTTTGGAATGGGAGTAACCTGTGTCGGGCCAGGGGTTCCAAAGTAAGGCGTGGGCCATTTTTTTGATGTAGGGGCAGGGATAAAACCGAGTGTAGCGGTTGGAGGCGGGCCAAGGGTGGGAGAAGGTGTAAACGAAGGTGTGTCGGTAAAAGGAAGTGTTATCGTAGGTGTATCTGTATTGGGAAGCGTGTTGGGGGTGGAAGTGAGCGTGTCGGTGGGTGGGATTGATGGCGACGTGGTTTGAATGATATTTGGAGTAGGTTGAGCTTCTTCTTGCAACTTACATGTCAATGTCACCAGGAGGAGTGCAGATAAAACCACCCAAAGCGTATATTTCTTCATTTGACGTTCAATGCAGCCTTAAGTATCGGTTTGATAGCCTCGCGATTAGGAAGGAGCACCTGGGCACCTGCGTAGGTTAGCCAGGAGGTAACCTGGTTGCTACCAACGGCGTAATGGTTGACTTTATCCCCTTTGATGAATTGTGGAGCAAGGGGAATCAGTTTGAGAAGCTGGCCTTTGGTGAGGTCTGTTTGAATGGTGTTTTTAAATTGTTTGTAAAGATGGGGGAAACTCTCGACCAGATCGATTTCGATCAGCCGGACGAAGATGGCCTTCAGCACCTCCTGCTGACGGCGGGTACGGTCGAAATCACTCGTAGAGTAACGTGAACGAACGTACCATAAAGCAGTATCTCCATCCATGAAGACCAGACCGGGTTTAACGGTTACGTTGCCACGGCCATCGCGATGATCGGTCAACTTTTTCTCCACCTGGACGTTTATACCACTCATCGTATTGATAAGCTTTACAAAGCCATCGAAGTTAATCATTGCGTAATGGTCTGGCCGCACGCCAAAGTTGTATTCAAAGGTAGAAGCTGTCAGGCTGAAGCCACCTTTGAACTGGGCGGTATTAATCCGTTCCATGGTATATCCAGGGATATAGACGTAAAGGTCTCTTGGAAATGAGGTCATGGAAACTGTATTTTTGTCGAAATTGACCGTAACCAGGATCAAAGCATCGGTCCGGAAACCACCCGTATTAGGCCTTTTATCTGAACCCATAACAAGGATGTTAATCTGGTTGGGAGGCTGCTTGAATAAGGCCATTGGTGCGGGGATGGAGGGGGAAGAATAACTGGTCCAGTTATTCTTCTGGGGCGTCGAAGTCGGGAAAACCGGCTTTGGGGTCTTGGTGAACGTGGCTGTTGGGAAGATAGGTTTATCGCTCGTCGGGGTGATAGGGAGGGGCTGGAAAGCTGTGGGTGTGTGGGTAGCGTCTGCAGGAATGGAGATGAGAATGGTTTCCGGTGTGGGGGTGGAAGGGATCAACGCTATCGATTTGGGCGTGATCACACAACTACTCAGCAGGATGATCATTCCTGCAACCAGACCGATAAGGTTTCGTCTACGCAGTATCGCTGGGATCATTTTACGGTGTGGGTGTATGGGTAGGTGTATAGGTAGGCGTATTGGTTGCTGTGTCTGTAGCCGTTGAAGTGCTGGTTGGGGAAGAGGTATGAGATGGGGTAGATGTGGGTAATGGTGTTTTCGTTGGTGTTTTCGTGTTGGTTACTTCCGGTGTATTCGTCGATCTGTTGGGCACCCAAAGTTTCGAACCCACCCGTATCACTGTGGAACTCCCCATACAGTTTGCCCACTGCAGATCGGCAATGCTGACGCCAAATGCAATCCCCAGGCGGTAGAGGTTGTCTCCGGAAACGACCGTATATTGAACCCAACTTGCAGGCGGCCCACAGCTTGGAGAGTCTGAGCTGGATGTTTTTGTAGCCGAAGGAGAATCTGTTTTGGTCGGCACCTCATCGGGAACGAAAATGACACTACCAGGATCAATACTATCTGTTTGGAGGCAGTTGGCAGATCTCAACACCGATACCGATATCCCATATTCTTGCGCCAGTTCCTCCAACGTATCGCCAGGTAAGATGAAGTACGGCTGCCAGTCTTCGGGCGGCGTGCATTCTGAAGGGGGCGTTATAGAAGCCTGGGTATTCGTTGCAGTAAAGAGGAAGGGCGTTGAAGATGGGGGATAAGATGTTGGTGTACCGGTTTGACCTCCGGTGATTTCCGAAGATATATGCGTGAGGGTCTGTGATATCGGTGAGGTACTTTCTGATGCGTTAGTCGCCTGCTTGGTGGGTTCGGGTGTGCGCTCATCACTCCATTTACCTTCAGTAATGGCGGTGATAATACTCCCCAAAACCATCAATATGGAGACTCCTACAATCAATAAGTTATTGAGTTCCTGACGTGATAATTTCACGTGAGTTACCCTCCAGAAGAATCAACTAACTCTGCAGCAACCGGTAGAATTAAACTGAATGTAGATCCGGTTCCAGGCTCACTTTCCACCCAAATCCGCCCTCCCAGGGCTTCGGTGAGTGTTTTGGCGATCGATAAACCTACGCCAGTATCCCCCACACCCTGAATGAGGGGATTATCTGCCCGGTATAGACGCGAGAAGACTCTGGGCAGTTCCTCTTTTGGAATTCCTTCTCCTGAATCGGTCACTTTTATCTCGATAATTTCATCATCGAGGGCAGTGGAGAATTCAGCTATTAGGGTAATTTCTCCTTCTTGCGGGGTCGCTGCGCCGGCATTTTGAAGTAAATGGAGAACGATTTGGAGGAGAGCATCTTTATCAGAAAGCATCTCAGGTAGTTCCTGCGAAATGTCCACCCTTAATAAAATATTTTTGTCTCGTATCTGGGTGCTGGTCATTTCGATGGCTTCGTCGATAACTTCGGTAAGATCAACGGATTTGGGTGAAATGGCCAAGTTCCCGGCTTCGAGTGTGGTAATCTGGATCAAATCGCTGATGAGGTGGTTCATTCGATCGATAGAAGCTCTAACGCGGTCAAGGAATTTCCTTTGTAATTCACCCAGGATGCCTACAGATTCACTAATCAATAAATCTGTATATCCCGTGATGGACGACATGGGTTGGCGTAGTTCCTGCGCAATAGAGGCGATGATTTCAGCTTGTTCACTCGTCAATGTTTCACCGGAGACTAATTTTTCTTCGAATTTAGTGATTATTTGGTTCGCTGAATCGAGTTCTGCCTGAAGAGTGGAGGCCCGTCCTAATGCCTGGGCTAAGTCTTCTTCATATTTCGAATAATCTTCACCGGGCGTGTTAATCAACGCCTGATTCTCAATGATTACTTGTTCGAGATTTTGTTGAAGGGACTGGTTTTCATAGCGCAACTCTTCAATCGTCTCTTGGGCACTCTCATACGATCTCTTGAGCTGCTCAACGTCTCCGCGTTCTTTGATTTGCTGAGCGTCTTGTTCGATAACGGCTGCCAATTCATTTTTAAAAGTTGTGGATTTGGCTTCAGCCGCCTGTAATTTTTCCCTCAACTCGTTGATTTGATTCATATCTTGGCTATCAGGCTGTACGCCGTATAAGGCTCTCTCTACTGCGCTGGCGATGAAACTCTTGGAATCCTGCAGGTAATTTTGATCATCGGTCGACCAGATGTATTTTGAATAAGGGGAGATGAGAGCGATAGATGCCAATGGGATGTTGTTCGAATCCGTGAAGGGAAAAATCAGCATATCGCCAAGTTCTTCCAGGCGGAGTAGATCAGCAAGGGGAATCATGTGTTTAGAGCTTGACCTGGGAATGTGCAATGGGCTGTTATCTTCTACTGCATTGGCATATCCGGGAATCAAGCCATTACTGAAAGAACTTGATGCGATGCTCTCCTGTGTAATTAAATCGTAACCACATATCAAACGAATTTGATCATATTCGTCAGGGGGAGAGAGTAGAAAGCATAGATCGGAAACCATCGCGTGCGCGATATATAATGTAATCAGGCGGAAAATTTCTGTGGGATCGTCAATACTTACAAGTGCCATGGTCGTTTGGAATAGTTTTAATTCCACTCCTTTCGAGACCAAGGCAGGGGTTTTCTTCTCTTCACGTGTCTGGGATTCTTGTGTTTCTCTAAATTCTGGCGGTTCAAAGGGATCGATAGATTGAGGAGGGGAAGTAACTATCATCTGGGATTCTAGTATGGGTTCTTGAAAACGTTTAGCCAGCCCCAACATGAGTGGAAAGGCTGCAATAAAAGCGAGCCGGACAAGGGTGGGATAATCATTATTTTCATTTTTTACTATCATCTGCAAACATACCCCCAAGATAATAATCACAATCATCGTAAGGGCAGTGTTGCGTTCCTGCGAGGATTTTGATATGAGGAGACGCAGACCGGCGATGAGAATAAATGCGGAAAATATATCCCATCCCAGCGCCAGAATCGAGTCATTGAAGGTATCCACAATGCCTTCAGCGTTCCAGTAGATAGCGCTGGCGATGCCGGCAATAAGAATAAGAATACAAATGATAATCGCACTGAAATCTCCCAGGCGGTTCGGTTCTTCAAATACCCAAAGCCAGACGATAATGGACAGATTCAGGGCGATCACAACCCTATCAATCACAGGGAGTGCCAAACCTAAGGTGTCTATGTTTTGGGATGAGATGGCAGAAAAAATGAATAATATAATTCGAGAAGCAATCAGCAGCCCCAGTCCGATTAAAATCCTTTTACTTTTTATGGTTTGGTTCGACAGGTTGAATCCAAGGGCTGGATAGAGAACACTGATGAGAATAAAAGAGACAAGCATGTGATAAACCATGCTGCCATAGGGTTGAGATAATATATCAGTGACCTGTTGA
>JASFQL010000102.1:0-6199 GCA_050115475.1 Anaerolineales bacterium | reverse complement strand
CTGTGTCTAATTTGAACTCGGCGCTATATTTGCGACGTTTATTTCTGGTCATGGTGAACCTCCACAGCTCGTAATTCTACCTTATTGCTGTGTCCAGTTTTCCGCCCGCACTACATGTTATCATTATTTCCTTCCCCATCACCAGCATCGCTTTTGTCTTTGTTTTTTCCTTTTCCAACCCTTTGCCTTTCCCTTGCGGATCACTTTTATCATTGTCTTCGTTATCGACCTCATCTTCTTCTCCAGCAGTCTTGACCCATTCTGACTGGATTGAGCCATCGCTATTGTAGTTACCTCGGACGTGTATTGTTGTACTTATCAAACTCGCGTCGAATGTCTCACCCACAGCTGGGAAAACGATAACGTTGGAGTCATCTTTCAGTAGGACAGTAAGGGAGCCATCACCGTTCACTTCTACCACTTCACCATTGATATTTACTTTTTCTTGTTGAGCAAAAGCCATGGAAGTACTGAATATCATGAGGAGAACCACAAGGCTCGTAATTGTAAGTATTTTCTTCATGAGATTATCTCCGATTGTAGCAATTATTCGATTAATCCGTAAAATCAATGGCATCCCATATCTCTTTCCGGGTCTGCCTTTCTGCTAATAACTTGAGTAAATCCTCTGCAGGTTCTCCTGTGTCTTTCTCTGTTTGCAGGGCGATGAGTATATCCTCAAATTCTGCGCCATTGCAGAATCATATCATCACCTCTTCATAGCTGGCATCTTTGAATTGAATGGCGATTTCTTGACCTATAGGGTGCGTATCAGAACCAAGGCAGTCTGGTCCGGAAGTTTCTACGGGGACCTGGGAAGCATCTAAAGCAGCGGTTTGATTTATTATTGGCTGTGTTAGGTCATTTGTAGAATTGGCAATCATCTCACGGGGAGTACAAGCAGTATTGATAATAAGAATGAAAAAGAAAACATACATACGAGATTTTATTCACAACCCCATCGTAACATTGTAGTATAAACTTTCCTCTCACAGATTTGTTAGTTTTCACGTAATAGTAAATAAGGTGTGCTGGTAAAATCATAACGAAATATACAGATTGTGGGTTAACATGATGGATTATCCTAACAATAATTAATTTAGGAGTTGCCAGTGGAGTTACTCTCTATGTTTGGGTGGTTAATTCTCGCCTATTTCATCGGCTCAATCCCCTTTGGATATATCATCATCCGAATGAAAACGGGAAAAGATATCCGGGATTTTCATAGTGGGCGAAGTGGGGGAACGAATGTGATGCGTATAACGGATATGTGGACTGGACTAGTTACAGGCGTTCTAGATTCACTTAAGGGCGCCAGCAGCGTTTGGATTGCTAGAGCGTTGTTTCCGACTGTTGACTTGATTCATATTCTCAGTCCCCTTGCTGCGATTATCGGTCATAATTATTCTCTGCTTCTGGTATCACGCCGTGAGGATGGAAAGTTGGTATATGGTGGAGGAGCTGGCGGCTCGACATGTTTGGGAGGAGCGCTTGGTTTATGGTTTCCTGGTGGGTTGGGCAGCGCTATCTTCGGTATGGTGCTTTGGTACTTTATTGGTTATGCATCGATCACAACGTTGAGTTTTGCTTTTTCTACGATTGTCATTTTCATCATTCGAGCTATGATGGGATTATCGCCGTGGTTATATGTACTCTATGGAGTGATTGCCCTAATATTATTGGTATGGGCATTACGACCGAATATCCAGCGTTTGAAAGAGGGAACAGAGAGGTTGCATGGGTTCAGAGTGGGGAAGGGGAAGAAAATCGTGGGGGTGAAATAGCCTCAATACGATTGGTGTATAGGGATTTCTGCAATATCGGAATTCAGGAACCATTCAATTAACAAGTGCTGTGGAAGAGGCCGCCAACGGGAGTATCAACACAGAGTTCGTTATATAATTTCTTGGCAGCTTTGGTCTTGAGGACATGCGTAGTGATACCCCGTTGGCCAAGTTTTGTGAGAGTATCCTCTTGTATTTTAAGCCTACCGTATATTCCCTGAGAAATAACGATCACTTGAGCACCATGCTCTAGAAGCTCCTCGACATCGGCATATTGAATGCCGGGAATGTGCTCTGTGCCTGTCTCTGTCCAATTCCAACTCCGTGCACCACCCGGATAGAGTTTCACATCTTTGAACTCACCGAAGCCGTCTACCTCGATATATCCCCACTTTAATTCATTTATCTTAGGGGAACGAAGATTGGATTCCATGTTTTGATTATACTGCTTTATTTGAAATGCACCTCACTACTAGCTTAATTCACTTGAAAATAATTATTTACGCCTTATGGAGTAGGAAAAGGTGCTATCAATCCCATCGATTTAAAAAGATAAACTAATGATGATCATAGTAATATGGATAGTTATGAGGGACGTTGAGAGCAGGTCGGTATTCAAATCCCTCCACCAATACTACTTTGGCATCTGCACAAATAGTCCCATTAAGGCCGTATAACATCAAATCCCTTCTCTACGCACCAGTTAATGCCTGTCTCAAACAAAGCCCTGGCGGTGGTGATATCCTCCACGACCTTGAAAAAGTAAACTGCACTGCATTTTCTCTACTGTGTTCATTGAAGTGTGTATTGTGGAGAAGAGTGATTCGATCGAGGATTTTTCCTTTACATTCAGTTAAGAAGAAATCCGCTGCTGAGTGTTTATAAAAAGGATGTTTGTTTGCATTTAGTTGAGTTTTCACTCCACCAATGAGAGGCGGTACCCATTGCTTGTCCCCTTTATATAGGTCGAATGGGAACCTCACCTACTAGCCAACATCCGATTTATTCCTAATGTCCAATTTCCGAATATTCATATGATGTTCAATATCAGAATTTGATGTGCTATGGAAATAATAAAAAGCTGGGTAATTTTTGAGTAATTACTCCAGCTTTTAAGAAATCCAATTATGAGTGAAATCCTTAGATATCTTTGATATACACCCTATGGTTCTTGTAAGGAGTCCCGCCGAGATTCTTCAAGTCCTGTCGCATCTCCCAGGTGGTTTCTGCAACCTGGGGCATATCACCGTGCTCGAAGGGGTACTCCTCGATGGATTTCGCCATTTCGGAATACAGCAAGGCGTTTCCGCCCCGGCCGCGAAACTCGGGTAGGATACCCGTCCCGTTGAAAGATATCCACTTCGTGGTCCGGACTGCCCACAACAGATGGATGAAGCCAAAGGGAAACAGCTTGCCTTTGTTCTTCTGTAAACCTTCAGAGATGTCTTTGAAGCTGAAGAGGAAACCCACAACCTCGTCGCCGTGAAGGATGATCTTCATCAATTTCGGGTCGGCGATAACTAAAATGTTTTCAACAACAAAATCGATCTCTCTGTCGGTCAGCGGGTAATATTCCCAGTTGTTCACGAAGGCTTTATTGTAAGCTTGCCCGACGCGCAGCCCCCATTTCGTCAGTTCACGTTTATTCTTGAAATACTTTACCCGCAGTGTACCGCGCTCTTGAACCCGTTTAGCGATGTCATGAATTCGCTGGGGGAACATCTCTCTTACCTTTCTCAGGTCGAAATAACAGCATAAGAAATCCACCTCGGTGCGAAAACCGAGTGACTCCATGAACTCCGGGTAATAAGGGTAGTTGTACTTCATCATCGTCATCATCTGGCGGTGTTCGAATCCCTTGGATAGAATCCCATACCCGTCGAGTGGTCCAAACCCTTTTGGGCCGACGATCTGGTTCAATCCGCGCGCTTTAGCCCACTCTGCAGCTTTATCGAACAATGCTTTAGCAACTTCTAAATCTTCTATCGTATCGAAGAGATAAAACCCGGCCTGTTTCTTATTCTGATAATCGTTGTAGCGTGTATTTTCCAACACGGCGATGCAGCCGGCATCTTCGCCGTCTTTTACAGCGATGAAGAAATCAGCGTCGGAGTGCTCATAAAATGGGTGTTTCTTCTTATTGAACTGCATGCGCCTATCGATCAAGATGGGCGGCACCCAGTTGGGGTGGTTTTCGTACAGCTTATATTCAATTTGGATATATCGTTTAACTTGCTTTTTATCCCCAGGATCAATCTTTTCGACTGTGATCATGAAAGTTCCTCCTCGCAATTTTGGAGCCGGTCATTCGTATAGTGTATTAACCCAGAATTTTAAATAAAGATACCACCGCTGTGGATTTTTGGGTAGAGGTAATCAATTCCACGTAAGGATAATCGTAAAGTTTTTAGTTTAATAGTTGTTTAGTTCTTAGTTGAAAAATTGTATAGTTATTTGGTTGCTAAAGATACCTGGTTACCAGATGTCTATTACCTGAGTAAGTAATTACTGATTGCTTAACTACCTGATTGACTAATCCCTGAGTGATTGATTACTTTTTCTTAAGGGTGATCAATAGCATCGTCGTGGGAACGTTGGCTGTCAGGCTGTGGGGGAGATCAGGTTCCATATGTGCCCAACTACATGCCTGAGCTGTCATTGTCTTCTCGCCGAGAGTAAGTTCTACCTCCCCGCTGACGAAGAATAAGAGAGCGTGATGTGGGATTTTATGTTCGGAGAGTGATTGGCCTTGTGCAAATCCGAAAAGAGTAGCTTTGAAAAGCTCATTATCGGTTAGGGTTTTACTCACGATGCTGTCTATTGGGATATCTTTGATTTGCGAAGCTAAATCGGCTAGAAATAAATAATTCTTATTCATACTTTTCTACCTGCCTTGCCGGAATCTGTCTGCTGCATCTTCGGTCACGGGTACCCACACCCGCACGCGGGTTCCCTTTCCCACCATTGATTCCAGCTGGAAGATGCCATTAATTAATTCCGAACGTTCTCTCATATTTACCATACCCAGACTTCCACGCTGATCGTAGCCGGTGTCCACTGCTCCAACGTCGAAGCCCACACCATCGTCCTCGATCTCTAATAATACGATCTCTCCTTTCATCGCAATCAGGCGTACCCAGATGTGCTCTGCTTCAGCGTGCTTTCTAGCGTTGTTGACTGCTTCCTCGGCAATGTAAAAAATGACACCTTGTTTCACCATTTCCAGGCTTTCCACGGCAGCCTGATCGGCTTCTACGATGACGTTCTGCCCGTAGGTATCGCTTACTTTCTCGGCCATTGACTCGAATGCCGGGATCAAACCGGCTGTCTCCAACACTAAAGGGCGCAGGGTGAATAGCATGTGGCGGATCTCTTTCGTCGTCTTTCGGGCAAGGTCTTCGATTTTATATAACTCGTCTCCTGCTGCCTTGATATCTCTTTCAATCAAACGCCGGGCAAAGTTCACTCGCATAGCGATAGCCGCAACCGATTGCGTGGGGCCGTCGTGCAGGTTTCGGGCTAGCGTTCGTCGTGCTTCTTCCTGGATTTCAGCCATCCGTTCTTTTTCTTCTTCCAGATCACGGTACAGGCAGGCGTTCTGCAGTGCAACAAGTGCCTGTCGCCCTACGAATTCCATGATCTCACGTTTACTTTCGTCGAAATATTCTGCGTCTGGATGGCCAAACAACAGTACTCCATACACCTCGCCAACAGTCTTCAGTGGATAGCAATATACGACACCACATTTACGCAAGGCCACGACCCGCCTGATCTCTGGATCTTGCGATGGGTTTTTTAAGAAACGTGGTTCTCCCATATCTATTGCATCGGCAATGATTCCCTCCTCCCCATTGAGTGTGGCCCGGAAATCCTGTGGTGTAAATCTTCTGGCTGAACCGATATACATCGATTTTCCCTCGTAAAGGCAAAATGCGCTGACGAGTTCTGTCCCGTGTTCCGGTTCGGCCAGTGCGCTGCTTGTCAGGTCCAGTGCCATATCCAACACTCGTTGGTAGTTCAGGCTGGCTGTCATCGCAGAAGTGATATTGTAAAGAGATTTAATCCGGTACTCCTCGATACGCTGTTGCTCGAAAAATTTTTGCTCGAGGCGTTGTAGTTCATTGTCTTTGGCTTCATCCTTGGGAGAAATTTCAGGCTCTTTAGCAAGGTTGAGTTGGGAAATGATTTGTTGGGCGATGAAGCCCACGAGGAATCCCATAACCAGGAAGATGACAATGGGGATTCCCATGAGATTTACAACTTGGTTGCCGGACATCACTACCGCTAGAGTTGTGCCTTCAATGATACTCATCCCTGTAGCTAGGATCAGCCCTCCCCTCACACCGAAATGTATTGCTGCACTTATTAATGGAAGGCAAGCACCCCATAGGAATGGGGATTGTGCGATACTGGAT
>JASFQL010000101.1:0-6685 GCA_050115475.1 Anaerolineales bacterium | reverse complement strand
CGGAATTATGGACATCGTCTCAATGGTAAACCTATCTCAAAAAAACAAGATTCCCCTTCCTGATTTTGGACATCTCTACTTTGCTAAAAAGCGGACATTTCTACTTTGCCTTGACAGTATTAATTACAGTGTAAGATCAAGTCACGGTAGGAAAAATATTCAGTAGAAATCAGTTCGCAGGGTTTTTTTGCGGAAAAAATTTTTATTCATTTCATTAAATTATCAAAAGACCTCCACTGTACCATTGACTCAAAATTGCCAATCTGGAGGTCTTTCTACTTTCCACTGAAAGATTTCTATCGTATTACAACGCCCTCTTTGTTTTTCGATATAGACCTTTCTAATAACGCCAAGACTTCTTCCATTGCCTTGATTTCATATTCAGTAAGATTGACATTGATAGGCACACCTTGATCAACATCAATTAACGGAGATAATACATCTAGCGCGGCTTCTTTCAATTTCGGTTTATTATTCCCTATTCCCCAATCAATCAAGCGGAGTGTCTCTTTGAGGGATGATAATCCATCCCCATTGAGTGTAAAACTGAGAGAAGTCAGCGGTTTCGTACCTGCAATCTTTTCAACGATTTCTTTTGCGGTTTGAAGGTCTTCGATTTTTATTTCTATTCGATCTGTATTCGCGGCCATTATTCCTCCATCCCAATAACTTTATTTTCCTTCTACAACCGGGATAAACTCGAATTTCGTAACATCTACCAAGCCTTTATCAGATAATCTCAATTCAGGTATTACGACCAGGGCAAGTAAACTCATCTGCATGTTAGGATTATTAATCTTACACCCACATTTTCTAAATCCCTCCAAAATTGTACCGGCTTTTTCAGCAACTCTTTTCGCTGGTTCATTCGACATCAACCCTGCAATGGGAAGCTCAACCATACCCACCACTTTCCCATCTACAACAATAGTTTGCCCACCACCCACTCTAGCCAACTCATTGGCAGCCAAAGCCATATCATTCTCGTTCGTTCCAACGACAATCATATGGTGGCTATCATGCGCAACGGTAGAGGCAATTCCGCAGGATTGGGTAAATCCAAAACCAGTAACGAGGCCAACTTGTACTTCCCCCGTTCCCCGATGCCGCTCAACCAGGGCAATCTTCGCTAAATCTTCTTTTACATTCACGGCAATTTTGCCATCAACCACTTCGACTTCTTTTCTGATGTGACGAGTCGGTGCCTGATTCTCAACAACACCAATCACATTTACAAGCACCGGCGAAGAAATATCCGTTGATAAATCAAAATCATTTGCCGTGATCGTGTGTCCCACTTTCACCGAGGTTGTCACCCAATCTGGATAAGGGTATGGAGGGATATCCTGGGTCAGGGCACCCCCTTCCACCATGACAACACCTTTAGCGATCACCATGTCCGGCTTGAAATCCGTCAGGTCACTGACCAATAGTATGTCTGCATATCGTCCGGGTGCAATCATCCCAATTTCTCGATCCACCCTAAAATGTTCGGCGGTGTTGATAGTGGCCATTTGTATGGCAACCAATGGATCTATCCCCTGCTCCACTGCATGGCGGACGACTCGATCCATGTGCCCTTCTTTAACCAATGTTTCTGAATGGGAATCGTCTGTGCATAGAATGAAATGGCGCGGGTCCAAGCCGGATTCAGTAACCGCCCGTATCTGTTCGGCGACGTCCAGCCAGGCAGACCCGTAGCGCATCATGACCTTCATCCCCTGCCTGATACGAGCGACAGCATCTTCATGACGAGTACCTTCGTGGTCATCTTCCGGCCCCCCAGCAGCATACCCATGGAAGGGCAATCCCAGATCAGGGGAAGCATAGTGGCCGCCGATATTCTTTCCAGCATCTGAAGTCTCCGCCATCTCGGAAAGCATTTTTTCATCCCCATTGAACACGCCAGGGAAGTTCATGACCTCGCCCAGCCCAATGATTCCTTCCCATTTCATGGCTTCAGCCACGTCTTTTGGTTCGATGCTGGCACCTGGCGTTTCCAAGCCTGGGGCAGAAGGCACACATGAAGGCACCTGCACCCAAACGTGTATGGGTTGTACGGCAGATTCATCCACCATCAAGCGCACCCCCTCTAACCCAAAGACATTGGCGATTTCGTGGGGATCGATAAATATCCCAGTCGTCCCCCTGGGCAGGACAGCACGCACGAATTCGGTAATTGTAAGCATACTGGATTCCACATGCATATGCCCATCCAATAAACCAGGAACAAGATAACGACCAGAGGCATCAATTACTTGTGTATTTTCCCCGATGGTATGTGCTGCATCTGGACCGACAAAGGCAATCAGACCATCTATTACAGCGATATCGGTGGAATCGATTATTTCGCCAGACTGGACACTCACCCAACGTCCATTCATAACCACCAGGTCCGCTTCAAGACGGCCCATGGCTACATCGATGAGTTTTTTTCTTGTATTTTGCCAATCACTATCCATCGTATCTCTCCTATCTCGCTATCTCTCTATTAAATCATACAATTTTTCCATCCGATGCAGTTTCTTAATCGCACAACGTACCATAGCCAATACTCTCAACATTCCACAGTTCACTCATGGCATTTTGATTGAGAGCATAGCCACACAGATCGGGGCGTGATGCACCAACTTCATTGCGCCAATACAATGGAATCACAGGTAGGTCATTTATAATTATCTCTTGTGCCTGGTAATGATTTTCTTCAAAGGATTCCTCTCCAGGTAGAGTATTGAGGGCATTCGCGCAAATATCATCATAGATAGGATTGACATAAGCAGCGTTGTTCCAGATATCCCAATTAATAAAAGCCAGATTGTCCGGCGAGAAAGAATCCCCAAGTGCATCCTTCATCCAGGGGATATCACCTACCTCCAGATTGGTATCGCCCGGAATCCTGTTACTCATCCATTGATCACATGCCGGTTCCACACTCGAGTTGTAAGCAAACTGCACCAAATCGAAATCACGCCCGGCGATGGGACCATCCGCAGAATAATCAAAGAATTCATCAAAAGAAAAATATTCTAAAACGACATCAATGCCACAGCTCAAAAGATTTTGTTTGAATAATTCAGAAACCTGAATCCTCTCAGGCGCAGAAGTCGTCCAATACCGGAAAGAAAATGGAGTCCCCTCATCAATCCCTACCACGTTGTGAGCTTCCCGGATACCATCCCCATCTAAATCTTTCCAACCCACCTCCTCTAGTAAGATAATCCCTTCACCAGGATCGAAGGGATAGGTATCTACCAAAGGATTGAATAACGGGTGATTCTCGTTGAGATAGCTGGGAAGTACATTCGCTTTCCCAAACAAGACCGTATCAACGACAGTCTGCCGATCCAAACACATGGCAATGGCCTGACGAGTATGAACATCACCAAAGAAATCCGGTCTATCCCCTTCGCTCATTGCATAACCGTCATCATAGGGAACAGGGTGAATACCAAAATCAATATGTTCCCAATAATTTCCTGGCATGAAAACGGCGTCTATTTTCCCAGCATCTTCTAGTTCTAATAGTACTTCGTAAGATTCATCCAACAACGTGGTCTGATCGAGAATATCACACTCCCCGGTGAGGAGAGCGGCTAAATTATCATTGACATTCGTGCCAGTAAAACGGTAAACCAAGGTCTCAAAAAGAGGTAAACCTTCATTCGCCCGATGATAATTGGGATTCTTACGCATCGTAATCGAGTCCCCCAGCGCCCACTGCTCTAAAATATAGGGACCCCAACCAACAAGCATTTGGGGAGAAAAATCCATCTGCCGCAATTCAAGGGGAGAATATTCTCCATAAATATGTTCCGGTAAGGGACCAAAGAAATTCAAGTAATAGGTCGAATCCAAGAATCCCGGTATTCCGCGCCACTGGATGGTATCATCGTCAAGCGCTTCATAAGAGGTGGTACGGTTTGTGATAAATTTACTCGTAAGTGTATCCCGATGAGAAGCCACCGTGTATGCGTAGACAGAGTCCGAAGCAGTGAGCGGTTCCCCGTCATTCCATTTGAGGTTTGGCAGGAGATTGAAGGTCACGACCATCTGATCCATTTCAATACTCCCCCCGGTGTATTCCACAAAGCAGTCTCCCTCCAAACATCCATGCGGCCGGATCATTATCCCAGATTCAAGGGTTACGAGGGAGTTGTTCTCACCAACGACCAAGTCACCTTCGGAAACTGTGACTACCTCAATGTTGGCATCGCCATCCTCCAGGTGGGGGAGTTTCTCCAGGATGACTGGCTGGTATTCAAAGGATAGGAAATCGTAAGGGCCATCGTATATGGCTTGCTGAATGTTCCTGGCAGCCATTGATCCATCGCCATACAGATACAAGGTTGAAGGTTCCTGCCCCATACAGACCACGAGCGTATCGGCTGGAGGTAATTCTTCGGGGGTTGGCACCTCCAAGGTAGGCATAGAAGTTATTACCGGCGTTTGCTCAAAAGTTGGTGTTACGTCTGGTGTCTCCAGCTGGTCTTGACAGGCAGAAATCCCGAAAATGAAAAAGATCAAAACGTTGAAGATGAAAAAGTCTTTTCTACAATTGACCATGTATCGATCTCCGTAAAAGTAATTTTACTCAATTAATAAATTCACATAAACACCCTGAAGCATATATTATTATATCGATGAGAAACAAAAAACGGCAAGCTGTGAAATCTCGGCCTGCCGTTTCAATTCATAAGCCTGTAATTATGCCACTATCTTATCGAATACAACTTTCGATTTCGCTTCGATGTCGGCGTGAATACTCTTCCCGTGAGTGTCCATAGTGACAACGACGGGGAAATCTTCAACCTCAAGCACCCAGATCGCCTCAGGAACACCAAAATCCATTTTATGGACCCCAAGCACTTTCTTCACCGACTGGGCGATTAACGTGGCCGCACCGCCAATAGCGTGGAAATAGACACAAGGGACTTCAGCGCATGCTTTTAGCGTTTTCTCTCCCATTCCACCTTTACCAATAACACCTTTGATATTGAAGTGATCCATGACACGTCCCTGATAGGGTTCTTCACGGATACTTGTCGTTGGGCCAGCGGCGACAAATTTATAGTCACCGGTATCCAAACCAGCAACAACCGGACCACAGTGATAAATAATTCCACCATCCAATTGAGGTTTTATGGCTTCATATACTTCCTGGTCATCGCCCTCTGGTTTCCGATTCTTCTCAATAAATGTGTCGATCATC
Source organism: Anaerolineales bacterium (assembly GCA_050115475.1). GTDB lineage: Bacteria > Chloroflexota > Anaerolineae > Anaerolineales > UBA11579 > JASFQL01. The sequence goes on along the minus strand of JASFQL010000101.1, from coordinate 1,476 downwards.
CACTTGTGGACGGCATCGCGACCTGTCAGCATAATGCCAGAAAGGAAAACCGTATCACCGACTTTCAACTCTCTTATCTCTTCGTCACTAATCGGCATGGTTAGTTTTTTCATTATTCACCTCTCACTCGTAGACGACTTCATCGCCCTTGACAATCATCCTGCGGCGGCGATAAGCCCAACACATATAAGAAACTGACACAAAGAAACTCGCCGGAAGACGGTGTGTGGCTTTTATCTTGGTGCCGACCACTGTCGTATTTCCGCCAAAACCCATCGGCCCAATCTCCATTTGATTGGCTTCCTTTGTAACCACTTCTTCTAACTCAGCCAATTTGGGATCTGGATTGGTGTCATCCAAGGGACGAAGCAAAGCCTCTTTAGATGCCAGGAATGAAGTCCCCCGATCACCACCAATGGCAACCCCTAAAATCCCCGGAGCGCAGCCTTTCCCCTGAGCCTGATATACTGCGTCCAGCACAACTTTACGGACCCCATTCAAATCCCGTCCAGCATTCAAGCGGCCATCCGGTAATTTATATTGTGCACCAACGTTTTCACATCCCCCACCCTTGAGTATCAAATCGACCGTTAAAGTATCCCCCTCCACCTCTTCAAAATGGATGGTGGGATAGTGGTCGTCACCAAGATTATCGCCTGTGTTTTTGCCTGTAAGGGAATCAACCGCATTCGGACGCAGATATGACAATTTAGTCGCCTTCGCTACTGCTTCCCTTATCTGTGATTTGAGTTTTCGAGTACTCATCCCCTCCGGATAATGCACGTAGAAAATCGGCGTGCCGGTATCCTGACAGATGGGGGTGGATTTTTCACGCGCCATCTCAATATTCTTGATGATGGTTTCCATAGCGCCACGTGCGGCAGAACCCTCCTCTTCTCTCTCCAGAGAAGCACGAAGGGCTTTTTCAACATCCGGCGGCATACTCGTAGCAGCCAAGCGGATTAGTTCTAAAAAATCTTCAGTATAGTCTTTCATAGAATTCTCCAATATATTGACTCGGATATATTCATGTTGCTTACCAAAATTGTATTTTAACAATATGATTTCTAAAATCTAACTCCTCAACTGTACCAATACATATATCAAGTTAGAGTGCTTCTTCTACCAGTTCCATGATATCTTTGACTTCGATCTTCTCACCCAAGCCAAGGGTCTTGACAGCATCGTCGAGCATGTTCATGCAGAATGGACAAGCCGTGGCTACAATCTCCGCACCGGTGCCCAGTGCTTCACGAATACGTTCATGCGACATATGCGCCTCTGATACGGTGCCTTCGAACCACATCCGCCCACCTCCACCGCCACAACACAGGCTTTTTTCTCGGCTTCGCTCCATCTCGATGAACTCCACTCCAGGGATACTTTGGATGATATGGCGCGGTTCATCAAAAATCTTGTTCTGGATGCCCAGGTAGCAGGGATCGTGATAAGTCACTTTTTTATTGAGTTTGCCTT
>JASFQL010000100.1:0-6874 GCA_050115475.1 Anaerolineales bacterium | reverse complement strand
CCGGTGTATGCCATTATTCCTTTTGAAGATTTAGTCCCCCAATGGAAGGTGTTGGAAGTAGACGGCCTTTCTCCCATCCGGAAAGATTTCGATCGCACGGTGTACCCCCTGAGTGTGCCTATCGCTTTACATGGCGTGGATACAGGACCAGAGGGAACGGTATTGATGGCCTTTGAGTCACTTCTTTCTGATACTTTCAATCGTGATAGGGATAAACTAACGACGATTGTACTTACAGGCGTTACTGCCCTCGTCAGGGCAACCGCCTGGGAGATGGAACTTAAGGGGATCACTTATCCTGCTATTGATGTTGGGGAAATGCTGCGTGAGGCTGATCTGACCCACATCAGTAATGAGGTGCCGTTCGTGGAGAAATGTCCTGAACCTGACCCGGGTCAGACAGGAATGGTTTTTTGTAGTGATCCGAAGTATATGGAATTATTGAAGGAAGTGGGCACCGATGTGGTTGAATTGACAGGAGATCATTTTGGCGATTGGGGTTCTGACGCAGTCTTATATTCATTAGGATTGTACAAAGAAAATGGACTCCCATATTATGGGGGAGGTGCCACACCGGAAGAAGGGCGACGCGCAGTCACTTTTGAACATAACGGCAACAAGATTGCATTTCTTGGGTGTAATGGAAAGGGAGGGGGTTACGCGCCTGGAGCTATAGGTTTGCCTGGAGCGATTGATTGTGATTTTGATATTTTTGCCAACGAGATCGAAAGCGTGATCGAAGAAGGTTATCTCGTTATCTTTACATTTCAGCATAATGAGGTCTACAGTTTTGTACCAGGCCAACAGTTGATGAATGATTTTCGTACCGTCGCCAGATATGGCGCAAAGATAGTTAGTGGCAGCCAGGCACACCAACCGCATAATATTGAATTCTATGAAGATAGTATATTGATGTATGGATTAGGAAACCTTTTTTTCGATCAGGTTGGCGTGAGTGAAGACACAGCCAGGGCACTGATAGCCCGGCATGTAATCTATGACAATAAACACATCAGCACTGAGTTGTTCACGATATACTTCTCTGATTATTCTCGTCCACGATATATGGATGAAGAGGGACGAATAAAATTATTGACAGACGTGTTTACTGCCAGTGGCTGGTAGAATTCTAGTAATTTTCATCAATAATTCAGAGAGGATAATTTATGGGAATACAGCCTGATCGTTGGATACGCCATCAAGCGACAGAAAAACGTATGATCGAACCTTTTGTGGAGGGGCAAGTGAGAGATGGCGTTGTCTCTTATGGGGTTTCTTCCTATGGTTACGACATCCGTGTAGCAGATGAATTTAAAATTTTCACGAATGTGTTTTCTACTATCGTCGATCCAAAAGCCTTCGATGAGAAATCCATGGTGGATTTCAAAGGAGATGTATGTGTCATCCCACCGAATTCTTTTGCCCTCGCCCGGACGGTGGAATATTTCCGAATCCCGCGCAATGTAATGACGATTTGTGTAGGGAAGAGTACATATGCTCGTTGTGGGATTATCGTCAACGTTACCCCCTTCGAACCGGAGTGGGAGGGTTTTGTCACTTTGGAGATTTCGAATACAACGCCGCTGCCTGCCAAAATCTATGCTAACGAGGGAATTGCTCAGGTGTTATTCTTCGTCGCAGATGAGGAGTGTGAAATCTCCTACGCGGATAAGAAGGGGAAATATCAAGGTCAGCAGAGTATCGTCCTGCCTAAAATGTAAGATTATTAGTCTAGGGGCTATTTATAAAAACTATCTTGGAGATTCCCCATGGCAATTAAGGATCAAAAAGATACAAGGGAGGATAAAAGAAAATCTCAGAAAATTCGAGATGCTGTTCTGGATTGGTTGAAAGAGCTACCCCCTCGACCTGGAGTGGAGTGTAGTGCAGCGTTTCTAGTTGGGATACTCATCGTTGTTCTTGGGGCATACTTAGGTGTATCTGTTGAATTTGGGCTGGGTATTTTTCTTGATATCGTCGTAAGTATATTAGCCAGTCTCCTCGGATATGCAGTGCTTTATCTGTTGGTGAAGGTGGTATGGGCGATTCTCCAGAAGATACCAATTGGATATTTAGCTGTGATTTTTGCTGGTTTCATTGCCAGTATGATTTTTTTCGAGGGTATACCACTAAATGCCATATGGTTTATCTTATTGGGAATCGTGTTGATTGAAGTTTGGTTAGGGATTTTGGCTTATGAATTCCTATCGGGAAAGTGGAAATCTAGAAAGCTGTACAAACGTGTAATTATTCTGATTTGTTTGACTCTTGTCGTTGGGATGAATCTAGGACTATCTATCTGGTTGGTTCATCCTGGTATTGATAAAATCAAATCGGGAATAGAACCCTATCAGGGGCATTCGCAAGTCCAGGCTAATAATCCAAGTGAACCTGGTCCCTACGTAGTCAAGGAACTGTTTTATGGAAGCGGCATTGACCGCCATCGTCTTGAATATAGTGAGGACGTCGATATTGTAACGGAATGTGTGGATGGGTCACCATATCTATGGTTTGAAAAATGGGATGAGAGAATCCGAGAATGGTATTGGGGATTTGGATCAGATGAACTCCCTTTGAATGGACGCGTCTGGTATCCTGACGGGAATGGACCTTTTCCACTTGTTCTAATCGTCCATGGCAACCATTATATGATCGATGACTCCGACGCTGGATATGCTTATTTAGGGGAGCTCCTCGCCAGCAGGGGATATATTGTTGTGTCTGTTGACGAGAATTTTCTCAATGGATATTTAACTGGATCTGCAAAATGGGAAAACGATGCCAGAGCATGGCTCCTCCTTAAGCATTTGGAAATCTGGCATGAGTGGAATCAATCTCCTACCTCGATTTTTTATGGGTTAGTCGATAGCGAACAAATTGCTTTAGTAGGACATTCTCGAGGAGGAGAAGCGGTTGCGCTCGCGGCGTCTTTCAATCGTTTGTCCCATTATCCAGATAATGCAAACATTCGATGGAATTTTCATTTCAACATCCAATCTGTGGTCGCAATCGCCCCGGTCGACCAGCAGTACAATCCTGGTGGTCATCAAAATCAGTTGATAGATGTGAATTACTTGATTCTCCAAGGGAGTCATGATGCAGACATAGCGAAATATGAAGGCTTTCGTCAGTACCAACGGGTAAGTTTCAATGATACGGAATCCAATTGGTTCAAGACTGGACTGTATATCTACAACGCCAACCACAGCCAATTCAACTCTGTCTGGGGATTACTTGATTTTGGACCTCCCAGGAGTTGGTTGTTGAATCGATATTCACTTCTCGATCCTGAGATACAGCGTCAAATCGCAATGGTGTATATATCAGCCTTTCTAGACGCCACATTGAAGGGGAATGATGAATATATTCCTATCTTTGAAGATTATCGTAATGCTGGCGGATGGTTGCCATCGAACCTCTATATTAACCAATATGAGGATGCAGGATATATACTAGTAACCAATTACGAAGAAGATTTCGATGTCACAACAACAACGATAGAGGATGGGGATATTACGGTGTATAGTATAAGCAGATGGAAAGAAGATGAGATGAAATTCCGTACGGGAAAATCTCAAAACAACCACGCTGTCGTAGTCGGGTGGAACCACACTGGTTCGTGGTACCAATTTTCTCTTCCAATACATTTATCCGCTGAAATTGGGTTGAGTAAAGATAACTATGTTGTTTTTAATCTGGCTGATGGCCGCGGATTGGTTCAAGATGAGGATTTGCTAGATTTTACCGTCTTAATAGAAGATGAGAATGGTGAACAATCCACGATTCTATTGAGTGAGGTGAATCGGTTGCTACCGCAATTGCCGGTGCAGTTTACTAAATTGACTGCCTGGGAAGATGAAACTTATTTAAATCCTACTGAGGCTGTTTTCCAATCCATTCGGATTCCGATATTAAAATTCATGCAAGTCAATCCCCAGTTTGATATAAGAAAAATCACAAAAATTAGATTTATTTTTAATCGAAGTAGTTCAGGCACAATCATATTAGATGATGTTGGATTTGACTTGAATTAAAAACTTTCATAAATATCTGATAGGATAATTAGTAACCATCTATTGAAATCAAGTCTTTAATTTTTTCAAATGTAGAAGGGCCAATTCCTGAAACATTCTGGATCTGCTCGATCACGACAAATGGACCATTGGCTTCACGATATTCGATGATGGCCTGCCCTTTCACTTCTCCAATACCAGGGAGGCGAATTAACTCATCCAATGTCGCTGTGTTGATATTTATCGGGAATTCTGTATTTGAATTCTCGCTGCCGGCAATTGACTCGTTTTTCTGGTCTGCTTCTCCTTGGTGTACAAAAGGTATAAGGATTTTTTCACCATCTTCAAGGGGAGACGCGAGGTTGAGGGAATCTGTATCAGCGTTTGAGAGTAATCCTCCAGCAGCTTCGATTGCATCCTTTATATGACAATCAGGAGGAAGGTTGTATACATCTGGACTTATTACTGCGCCACTCACATGTACCATGATTGGTTTTGGCGTTGGGGGTGGGAGGAGTATGACAGCTTCTCCTCGTGGTTGGCTGGCTAATAATATCATGACTGCTGCCCCTAATAAACCACCAACGATTCCAAAAATGAAAATCCACCAGGAGTTTAGAGTTAGTTTTCCCATTTCCTTTTCCGGCGATATTATACGTCATTCTTATAATAAGATACACTATAATCATATTAATTTTCATTGATATCCCTTTACTTATGGAGTGATGATGATTGGTACGATCATCAATACCATTGCTGTATTAGTTGGAGGAACAGTGGGGTTACTCTTTGGTACTCGATTATCTGAGCAAATTAAACAAACGGTCATTATCGGCTTAGGGCTTTTTACTTTTGGGATCGGTGTGAAGATGTTCATCGATACTCAGAACTCGATTGTCGTTCTTTTCAGTTTGTTGGTGGGAGGAATACTGGGTGAGTTGGGACGAATAGAGGATCGCCTGCAGCGTTTTGGGATTTGGCTGGAAAGTCGAGTTCAAAAAAAACACGGGGGAACAGAGGAAAGTAATCGTTTCATCCGAGGTTTTATCACCACCTCTCTTGTCTTTTGTGTCGGCCCAATGACTTTTTTAGGATCCATCCAGGATGGATTGACGGGTGATTACAGGTTGTTGGCGATTAAGTCGGTATTGGATGGATTTGCTGCCTTGGCATTTTCCTCTTCCCTTGGGGTGGGTGTGTTATTTTCTGTTATAGTAATTCTGGGATACCAGGGTGGTTTAAGTCTTTTGGCAATACAAGTACAAGGTGTGATTTCAGAAGCCATGATTGTTGAGATGACGTCCGTTGGCGGGATTTTACTTATCGGTATTGCACTTAGCAGTCTGCTTGAAATCAAAGCTATCCGTGTGGGAAATTTCTTGCCTTCTCTGGTAATCGCCCCCCTTTTCGGTTGGCTATTATCATTCTTGAATATCTCGTTGGGTTATTAAAGAAAGAACAGGTTATTGGCCCGTTCTTTCTTCACTTCATGGGGTGGATTCTTTAGATGGAATAATGAAATTATTCCTCAACTTTTGCGAGTTCTGTATCAATGATTTGGATGAAAGTGTTTATCGGTTTATTTCCAATAACTATTTGGTCATTGATGAAGAATGTTGGAGTGCCTGTAATTCCTTTTTCATCCGCTTCAACTCTATCTTCATCAACTCGATCAGCATAAACCTTATCCTTTAGACAGTCTGTAAATTCCTCGACATCTAAATTAATCATTTCAGCCATTGCAATGAGACGATTTACTGAATACCCTCCATTATCACTACCTGAAAAATTCGAATAGATGATATCGTGCATATCCCAGAATTTCCCCTGGTCGCCTGCACAGTAAGATGCCTGGGCAGCTCTTCCCGAATCCCCTGCAAATGAATCGCCAAAGGAACGAAAAACGAATTTAACTTTCCCGGTAGCCACATAGTTTTCGATAATATATAATTCGGTTTCCTCGTAGAAGTTCTGACAGTGCGAACATTGGTAATCAGAAAAATCGATCATTACTACGGGGGCATTGGGGTCGCCCATCGTATTCCCCTCTGCCATAGGGTGGTCACGTGCAGGAGCGGGAATGATTTCTGGGGCCGAGGATACTTTTGTGTTTGTGGCAACAATTAATGCAACGACGATTGTAACTAGGCCAATAGTCATGAGACCGATGTTTTGCATTTGTTTTTGCCGTTTTTGTTGAGTACGTCGTTGTGAACGGGTGAGTTTTTTTGTGGTAGATTGCTTTTGACTTTTTCTCATCCTACCTCCGAAACAATAATATATAGACGCCATTGTGCCACGATAAATTTCCTTTGTCCAGGGGATATTGCATAAATCTTGGTGAGGGATTGCCTTGACAGATAATAAGGAAAAAGGGGTTGTTATCCGCTACCGGTGAGGGGAATACGAACACCGTTGATAATGCCAGCTTGGTCGCTGCATAGGTGTAGAATGGTGTTAGTAATTTCTTCAGGCGTTGTCCAAGATTGATTTTTCTTGTTGGGATTTTTTACTTTCTCATGTTCAGTATCGATAATTTTTACTGGGATAATATTTGCTGTGACTCCAGTCCCCTTTACTTCTTCAGCTAAAGATAAAATTAATGCATCTTGAGCGGCTTTCGCGATGGCGTAAGGGCTGTTCTTCCCTGGAGGATGATATGCACTGGGGGAAGAAATGACGATAATTCGCCCCCATCCATTTTGGAGCATGTTTGGCAGGATCGCTTTCGTTATAAAAAACGTACTCCAAAGGTGTTGTTTGAGCATAGATTCGATATCGTCTTGCATGACCTCGGTGACAGGGTTTCCACCTACCCATCCCCCAACCAAATGAAGATAGATATCTATTTGACTAAAGTA
>JASFQL010000099.1:0-6879 GCA_050115475.1 Anaerolineales bacterium | reverse complement strand
CCACCTGCCGGATAGCACCATCGAATGCCCTGGCGTGGGCGACTTCCACTTTTATGGCGGTCATCGCCTCTGGCACGCCCCAGAGGAGCCTGCCCGCACCTATTTGCCTGATGACGCGCCCGTAACCATCACCCTCGAAGGGGATCGCCTCACCGCCCTGCAGGATCCCGAGCCCGTCACCGGTCTGCAGAAAAAGATCGAGGTACATCTCCACCCCGACAAACCCCTGGTCGAGGTTGACCATTCCCTGCTGAACCACGGGCCTAAACCCGTGACCTGTGCTCCCTGGGCCATTACCCAGCTCAAGCCGGGGGGTGTCGGCCTGTTGCCCCAGACCAGGGATTTTTACCAGGGCAACGATAAGCTGCCCAACCGCCAGATAAACTTGTGGCCCTACACCCAGATCGATTCTCCCCATATCCGCTGGGGGGATGCTCTCGTCGAAGTCCGCGCCGAAATGCAGACCGGTGCCCTGAAGCTTGGTTATCCCAATCGACGCGGCTGGTTGGGCTATGCTGTCGACGGCCTCTTATTCGTGAAGCGCGCTCGATATCAGCCTGAGCGCGACTATTATGATTTCAACAGTTCCAGCGAGTGTTATTGCAGTCCTGAATTCCTCGAGTTGGAAACCCTCGGGCCGGTAGAAACCATCCAGCCCGGCGGGTCGATTGCCCACCGTGAAGCCTGGGAAATTTACGACAACGTGACCTCGTTCGACGACGAGTCCCTCACCGCCTTGATTGAAAAAGGAAATTAGCCATGTCTTATTTTATTGGCATCGATTCATCTACCACTGCTACCAAAGCCCTCCTGATGGATGAAGCCGGCAAGATTATCTCCATCGCATCCTCCGAATACAGCTATGAAACCCCTCATCCGCTCTGGAGTGAGCAGAGCCCTCATCTGTGGTGGGATGCGACTGTTGAAAGTATTCGCAAGATAGTAAAAGAATCCGGCGTCGACCCTGGAGAGGTGAAGGGGATTGGGTTGACCGGGCAAATGCACGGGGCCGTTTTCCTGGATGAAAATGGCGAAGTTCTTCGCCCCGCCATCTTATGGAACGACCAGCGCACCGCAGACCAGTGCAACCAGATTAGGGAGCGCCTCGGCAAGGAAAACCTCATCCGCATCACCGGGAACGATGCCCTCACTGGTTTTACCGCCCCTAAGATTTTATGGTTCCAGCAAGAGGAGCCGGAGGTATACCGGAAGCTTGCCCAGATTCTTTTACCAAAGGACTATGTCCGTTTCCGTCTCACTGGGGAATATGGGACGGATCGGGCAGGGGGGGCAGGCACATTGCTGTTTGACCTCGAACAGCGTGATTGGTCTCAAGAGGTTTTGAAAGCCCTGGACATTTCGCCGAATCTGCTGCCGAAGACCTATGAAGGGACGGATATTACCGGGGTAGTTTCGGCGGAAGCCGCCAAAGCCACTGGCTTGGCCCAGGGGACGCCCGTTATGGCTGGTGGGGGAGACCAGGCCGCTGCCGCCGTTGGTACGGGTGCCGTGGAACAGGGTATCGTTTCCCTCAGCCTCGGCACCTCTGGCGTCGTCTTCGTCACCATGGACCACGCCGCCGTCGAACCCGATGGCCGTCTCCACGCCTTCTGCCACGCCGTGCCCGGTAAATGGCACTTCATGGGCGTCATGCTCTCTGCCGGGGGCAGTCTCCGCTGGCACCGCGACACCTTTTTCCCCGATGCTAAATACGATACACTCATGGAATCTATCTTAAAGGTCCCTGTCGGCGCTGACGGCTTGTATTTCTTGCCCTACCTGACTGGCGAACGTACACCCCATCCCGATCCTCTCGCCCGTGGCGCTTTCGTCGGCCTCACCGTCCGCCACACCTTGCCCCACATGACCCGGGCGGTCATCGAAGGCGTTTCCTTCGGCTTGCGCGACAGCTTCGAATTGATGAAAGCTGCCGGGTTAAAAAACATTTCCCAGGTGAGGGTCACCGGGGGCGGCGCCCAGAGTCCCATCTGGCGCCAGATTTTGGCCGATGTCTTCAATGTCGACATCATCACTGTCAATTCCGAGGAGGGGGCTGCCTATGGGGCCGCCACCCTGGCAGCCGTCGGCAGCGGCCTCTATCCGGATGTGGCCGCCGCTTGCCGGGATTTCATCTCCGTCACCGGCTCGGTCTCGCCCACAGACGCAGTCGCCCACTACGATCGCCATTATGCCGTCTATCGAGACTTATACCCGGCCCTCAAATCGACCTTCGCCGCTATCGCCGCCGCCATCGATTAAATTTAGTCATCTATCTCCTCCCCAAGCATCACCGACCTGTCAGGTCTCATTTTATAATAAAAATAATAAGATTAATCCCATTTGATAGTATATAATTTACTTGATATCCAGATTCTGTATTTGATATCGAATAAAAACTGGGCAATCCATCGAAGCTTCTCATAGCGGAATAGGCTGAATATTTTCATCCCCTCAAAGGGATGAATCCTTTTCCACAACTTACTGTATTCTGGAGATGGCGTGAAAAAATATCGAAAAGAATATAAGTGGTCTAATATTTTTGCTATGCTGCGCAATCAAAAATTGGATCCTCAAATTTGTACACGTGATTTTAATGACCGCTTGCTTGTGATTACTGGCGCAACTTCGGGCATAGGCTTTGCTGCTGCAAAGAAATATGCTTCCCACGGAGCGGATATATTGAGTGTCAACCGGAACGAAAATAAATCCAAAGAATTGTGTAAAACGCTAAAAGACCTCTACAACACAAATTGCTCCTATAGGATTGCCGATTTTTCAGAATTATCACAGGTCCATGCTGTGGCAAAACAGTTGTCTGAACTGGACAGGAACATTGATGTACTCATCCACAATATCGGCGTTTTCATGACGAAGAAGACTCTAACCGCCGACAATCTGGAAATGGTGTTTCAAACCAATTATCTCAGCTCGTTTATTTTGAATGATTACCTCAAAGACAAATTCCTACGTCAAAACGATGGCCGGATCATTTTCGTAAATTCTGAGGCCCATAGGTTTGCGGTTTGGGGCTTGCATCTGGACGACCTATCCTGGGACAGGCATCGCTACGCCGGATTGAAAAGTTATGGAGCTGCCAAACTGGCGCAGCTGCTCTCGATGATCATACTAGACGAGGAATTCGCCGGATCGGGGGTGACTGTGAATGCCATGCACCCGGGCAATGTCAAAACAAGCAGTGGTCAAAACAATGGCCCCCTATACAAGTTGTTCAAGAAAACACTCGTGGATACGTCGGCCCGGCCTTTAGAGATTTCTGCTGAAGCCCTATACTATTTGGGAGTTTCCCCTGATTTGCTTGGCACTTCTGGTAAGTTCTTCAATCTCACCACGATGGAAGAACCTGCGCCTCCCGCATTGGATAGGGATGCGGCAGAGGAATTGTGGCAGTTGAGTAAAGTCTTAGGCGGATTACAATGACAAGAGAAAATAAAAAGGTCGTGATTGTTGGCGCGGGTATGGCGGGATTGACTGCCGCAGCCTATCTGGTCAGGGAGAAATTCGATGTTTTATTGTTGGAGAAGAACGATAGGGTCGGGGGCTTGGTCCACACATTTGAAAACGATAGGTTTTTCTTCGATTCCGGTCCCAGGGCATTTGTGAATTCCGGAATTGTCCAGCCTATCCTCAAAGATTTAGGGATCGATTGGGAATTTCTAAAGAATCGGGTTTCGATTGGAATTGAAGACCGGTTGTTCCATGTCGACTCGATGGACGCCTTGCGTGAATATGAACGAATTCTGGGCAGTTTATACCCTGAAAACCTTGCTGAAATCGAAAAGATAACCTCATATATAGATAAACTTTCTGAATACACCAGGGTTTTGTATGAATTTGACAATCCCAATTTCGTCGATCTTGCCAGCGATAAGAAATTTATTTTCAAGGAACTCATTCCCTGGACGGTCAAGTTCCTTTTCGCCTTAACGAAGATGAATCGGTTCGACATGCCTGTGGAAATTTTCCTCCGGCGTTTTACGGATAACCAATCACTGATAGATATATTGATTCAGCACTTTTTCAGGCAAACGCCTGCAAATTTCGCCTTGGGTTATTTTTATGTCTATTTGGATTATTTCTACCCCAAAGGCGGCACCAGGGCTTTGCCTGATCTTTTAAAGGGAAAGATATTGGATGGCGGTGGTGAGATAAAGTTGAACGAGCGCATTGTTGAAGTCGATCCATCCGCATCCAAAGTAACCGGCTCGCAAGGCGCCAGCTATGAGTATGACAATCTGATTTGGGCGGCTGATTTGAAGACGCTTTATCAGGTCGTTAATCCTCACGGATTGGATCCAAAAAAATACGGTGATATACAATCGAAGGCCCAACACATCCTCTCTGCCAAGGGGGCCGAATCCGTCTTCATTCTTTTTATGGCTGTTGACCGTCCCCCTTCATATTTCCGGGACCGTGGCGGTGAGCACTTGTTCTACACCCCCTCGAGAGAAGGCTTAGGGGAGACTCATCTCGGGCAAAGACAAAGCCTTACTGGTGGCTTCGAGGGCAAATCCAGGGGGGAAATTTTAGATTGGTTGGAGGCTTTTTGCCGGTTGACCACTTACGAAGTGTCTATCCCTTCCCTCCGTGATCCCACTTTAGCCCCTCAAGGTCAAACGGGCATAATGGTAAGTTTCCTTTTTGATTATGCTGTGGTTGAAAAGATCGAAAAAGCCGGATGGTATCCCGAATTCAAGGAAATCGTGGAGAAGTATATCGTCACGATATTTTCTCGAACTATATATGAGGGCTTGGAAGACGATATCCTTTTCAAATTCTCATCAACACCCTTGACCATTAATAAGGAAGTAGGCAGCTCTGAAGGGGCCATTACCGGCTGGTCTTTTGAAACTCAAGTGCCTGTCGTAAATACACTGAAAGATATTCCCAAGTCTGTCCTCACGCCCATCCCCGGGGTTCTCACGGCAGGGCAGTGGGCTTATGCTCCTGCAGGCGTGCCCATCGCCATGCTGACGGGCTGGTACGCAGCCCAGAAAATTATCAAATGAGGGATGGAAAATAGTGGGTGAAATAGCTGTTCCTAACAGCCAGCCTTCTTTCGATGCTTGCATGAGCCGCACACGGATAATCTTATGGACATATTGAGGATAAGTATCATCGGCTTTCTTTGCTTGGAGACCGCCAATGTGGCTGCGCTTTATTTTTTCCCCGGATCGAAATACGCCAATAGTGTAGGCGTTTTCAAAGCCTGGGAGCGTTCGAAGGACGATCCCCAAATCCACGATTTTGTCAAATACTTGGTGAATTGGGTCGCCGGGACGAAGCTGCTCTTCATCGCCCTTTTGCTGGTCATTCTTTTTACAGCAGATTCGCACACTTTGATAGTCTCTGGCTTCGCCCTCATGATCTCTATCGCATCCTTCTATTGGCGGCTTTTCCCCCTGGTCCGCAAGATGGATCGGGAAGGCCAGATGGAGCTTGGGAATTATTCCGCAGTTTTAGGTTGGATGATTCTGGCATTGATATTGATTTTCTTTGTAGGAACGGTCCTTGCCCTTTGTGGGTGATTTCGATATCTTGATGGGAGTTCGGATTCCCATCCATCCGGACATTGGGCCGCTTCGCCGGGATTAGACATCCCGCCGCATTCCGGCGCTTCCCCGCTCTCGCCAAAACCTGGCCAGACGCCCTTTCCCCATCCCTAACAATTAACCAGTGGTACAGGCTTTCCCTATCCCCCCGCATGGACGAGTGACTTGCCGCCTCCCACGCTATAGGTTAATTTACCGGATTATAAATTGGGGGATCAAGATGTTGAAGAGATGGATGAATTGATGTATATTATTTGTGGGTGGCATACTAATTCATTTTCTAATCCCCACCTGAATAGTTATCATAATAAGGGCATAGTGTACTATTGGGTAATAAATAAATATCTTGTCTATGGAGAATACTATGGGTGAAAATCCATGTAAGGATTTAAATGAAGAATTGAGGAAAGCTCTGGAAGACTGGGATTTAGCTTCAAAAAGAGCATCTTTACCTCCATCTTTTAAGACCGTTGAGGAAATTACAGAGGGAATTTTCCTTACACCTGAGATGATCAAAAATCTATCAAAAGCTGCTGAAGAAAGGGATAAAGCATGGGAAAGACTGTTAAAGGTAAATCAAGCATATTACAACTGTATGAAGAATAGAAAATAAAAAAAACTATATTTTCATCTCATTAAATGTCGATCCATTCTGGTACCCTAATAACTAGCCATTAAAGGTTGTTATTATAAGTAGATTAGGAGAGAAAATATGATTGCCTATCTGTTTTATGACAAAAAAAGATAATAATATTGTATTGATAATTATTTATGGAATAGAAAAGAATGAGGGACCATGAAAATCAGAACAATAACAATACATAATTTCCGATCAATAATTGATGCAACTATATATCTTGGTGATTATACAATTCTTGTTGGAGCAAATAATTCTGGAAAAAGTAATATTATTGATGCATTACTAGTTTTTTATGAGAAAAGCTTGAAGTATGTTGATGAACGGGATTTTCCAAAACTTGAAAGATTGGATAATGAGGTTTGGATTGAAATCGAATATGAGTTAGATTTACCAGAAGCCGAGGATCTAAAAAAAGAATATTTACTACCCAATGATCGTTTAAAAGTTAGAAAAATTATTAAGACTGAAGAAGAGAGGAGTATTGGTATTCACGGCTATATTGGAGATGAGATATCTGATGAATTATTTTATGGAGCGAAAGGTGTTCAACAAGGGAAATTAGGAGATGTAATATATATACCAGCTGTAAGTCGAATAGATGATGAAACTAAACTTACAGGACCTTCCCCACTAAGAGATATTTTATCAGATATATTTGAAAGTCTTGTC
>JASFQL010000098.1:0-6963 GCA_050115475.1 Anaerolineales bacterium | reverse complement strand
GGTACAACCAAATCGCCTTTTATTTTATTTTCCCTAACGACGTCGATCAGACATTCGGATAACTCATCCCCCAGACTTATATCCCTTCGATATTTTAACTTATGAAGTGCTTGCCGTAATGGACCTTCATGATTCCCCCAAATAATAATCCGGTCTAAATTTCCGTTTATACTCGAACAGTGAGTACATTGATTTTTTTCAGACAGCTTACCACCACAATAAACACATACATGCGAAGAGACTTTTGTGATCTTGCCCCGACACTCACTACACCAACGATATCCGCGCTTTTGACAACCTGCACAATTTGGAGGGAATATCCAATCAATTACCACCCATATGAATCTGTAGAACCGATATCCAAGGAGCATACCACCTGCCTAAATCTGGTAATGCGCCAATAAATAATACTAAAACACACCTGACAAAGCGCCCCCCATAATCATAAGAACTGCTGGTCCCATCAAAATGAATACGATGGTGGGGAAGATTAGAAATGCCATTGGAATGAGCATTTTCACAGGAGCTTTTTGAGCTTCTGCTTCTGCTCTTTGGCGGCGTTTCACGCGCATATCATCTGATTGAATACGTAACACTTTCGCCATACTTACACCCAATTGTTCACTTTGAATGACAGCGGCTACGAAACTATCAAATTCTGATGCACCGATTCGATCAGCCATAGTGCGAAGAGCTTCTCGCCGAAGTTTGCCAAGTTGGACTTCCTGTAAAGCACGTCCAAAGGCAATTGATAATTCATTGTCCCATTTATCTGCAACTTTTCTCATTGCCGCATCAAAACCCAAACCGGCTTCAACACAAATTGTTAGTAAGTCAAGCGCATCTGGTAAAGCTTTACGTACTTCCTTTTGCCGTCCCTTCATCCGACTGTCGAGTAACATATTGGGCATCATAAAGCCCAGGCCGGTAGCTGCTATAGTAATTAACAACTTAGTGAATTGAAAGACCTCGCTACCATAAGTTAATAATAAAATTCCGCCCAGTAGAAATGCTAGAATGAATCTGGCAGCAAAAAAAGTGGTAGGCTCTAAACCTCGAGGATTCCCTGCACGCTCAAGTTTGCGTTCAATTTCATTTAATGCTTTTTGTGGTGTGAACCTTAACGCAATCTCGCCAATAAAATTCGCAAATGGAATAACCACACGTTCCATAAACGACTGCGACATTTCAATTTCATGTAGGCTAGCTGCTTCACCCCTCTCGGCAAATTCCGCCAGTCGTTCTTCTAGAGGGTCAATTTTTTTAGATTCACGTAATCCAAGAATGACTAAAATTCCCGCTACGACCAGCAATATCAATACAAATATCAGCAAAATGGTTGTCGGAGTCATTTACTCTTACCGCTTAAAATCATATAAAAATTACACTTCAATATCACTCAGTTTATTCATTACAATCCAACCAAGGACGATCATGATCAAACTGCATCCAAGAATAGCATAACCACAAATCGCTGGATCAGATGAGAAAAACTGCATGAAGTAGTTACGGTTTACCAACCATAATACACCAGAGAGGACTATAGGGATGACTGCAAGGAATTTTCCCGAATATGAAACCTGAGTCGTTAATGTTTTTATTTCACCTTTAATACGGATACGTTCACGAATAGTATGTGAGATTGTGTCTAATACTTCTGCCAGGTTGCCACCAACTTCTCGTTGGACGTTGATTGCAGTAATCACCAGATCAAGATCTTCGCTGGGTATACGATTGATTAAATTATCTAATGCCCGTTCCATTGGGATACCTAATTGCATCTCTTGAACTACTCTACGAAATTCTGAGCAAAGAGGAGGGGGAAGCTCTTTGCTAACAGCTTCTAATGCTTGCATGGTTGAAAAACCCGCCCGGAGACCATTTACCATTAGATTCAACATATCCGGTAATTGAGCGTTGAAACTGTTCAAACGCTTCGCTTGCTGGCGACTCACAAATATACGTGGTAAGAACAATCCGACGACAAGCCCAACAAGTGCAAATATTTGCGCAGATATCCCTGCATCAGAACCACCACCAAAAAAATACCCGAGAAAACCAGTCATGATACTGGCAATGATCATCAAAGCAACATACTCACCGGGTTTAAATTTTAAATCTGCGCGCGCTAACATCGTGGCAGTTTTACTGCCAAAATCAGTTTTAATAACTTGATTATTTATCCAATCAGTCAGCGCAGATGTTTTTTCCTCCTCCGCAACATCAATTTCAGAAGAACCAAATTCCAACTCACCCTCAGAAACTTCGAGGTACTTTTCAATCCGTTCTTCTACTAATTCACGTTCACCGGTTAAGGTTACGACAATACCAGCAATAAATAAAATCAGAACCAATCCCCCTCCAACCCATAAAATCGTTCCTGACATCAGACTAATACCTCATAAGAAAATTGATGTTTATCGACGCTGTGAACCGATACCAAAAATTTGAGGAGGAAGATGGATACCAGCAGCCTCAATCTTATCCATGAATTTTGGTCGAAGTCCAGTTGGTCGTAACCGTCCAAGCACTTTACCAGCATCGTACCCAGTCTGTTCAAATATAAAGATATCAGTTAGAGTAACAATATCACCCTCCATACCTGCTACTTCTGTTACGGATACTGTTTTCCTGGTGCCATCTCGCAATCTTTCAGTATGCATGATGACATCAACCGCAGAAGCGATCTGCTCTCGAATCGCCCTAACTGGTAAGTCGAACCCAGCCATCAAAGACATCGTTTCGATACGAGAGATCGTGTCTCTCGGACCATTAGAGTGGGCTGTGGTCAGCGACCCATCATGACCTGTGTTCATCGCCTGGAGCATGTCTAAAGCAGCTCCATCACGGATCTCCCCCACTACGATCCGATCCGGACGCATACGGAGTGAGTTGACAACCAAGTTTTGGATGGTCACTTCACCTCTTCCCTCAATGTTTGGCGGGCGAGATTCAAGTGTCACCACGTGCTCCTGTCGAAGTTGGAGTTCAGCGGCATTCTCAATCGTAACGATTCGCTCGTCATTCGGAATAAATCCGGAAAGAATATTCAACATGGTTGTTTTACCTGAACCTGTTCCTCCAGACACAACAATATTGAGGCGTGCTTCCACACATGCTTTCAGAAATTGAAGCGCTTCAGGTGTGATCGACTGATACTCGATTAATTCCTCCACTGTTATTGGAACTTTCGAAAAAACACGAATCGTTATCGTGGGCCCAACAAGTGACAATGGAGGGATGATAGCATTCACACGAGAGCCATCCGGTAGGCGAGCATCTACGTAAGGTTGTGATTCATCGATTCGCCTACCTAATGGAGCAACAATTCGATCAATTATACGCATAACATGGTCATCACTTTCAAAAGTAATCGGTACGCGTGTAAGCTTCCCTTTTCGTTCCACATAGATATTCTTAGAACCATTTACCATCACCTCTGTGATGGAATCGTCTTCTAACAACGGCTGCAAAGGTCCGAATCCAATGATCTCAGCAACGATTTGTTCAAAAAGCCGATGTTTCTCCTGGCGTGACAAAACAATACTTTCTTCCGCCAGTATCTGTTCGAATAATCCCTGGATCGTCTTTCGTACCTCTGTCAGCTGGCTGACATCCATTCCCGGGTCTAACTCAGCCAACAAACGATTCTGAACTCTCGTTTTAAGATCTAAATATGTGTCTCGTTGAACTGAAGCACCAGGGGGAGCAGCCCGTCTGGCTTGTAAAGAAGATAATCGCGAACCTTCCCCTCCCGCTCCAGAAGGTGCTGCACCCGGGACTTGTTGGGGTTCTTTTCCATCTTCTTGGCCTTGTTCCAATCTCTTCAGCAATGACATTTAGAATCTCCTAATTACCTTATCCAATAATTCAGTATAGTGTATAGAAATTATTTACAATTATTAATAATAATTTTTAACTCGCTTCTTCTTTTAGTTCCTCAAGTTCTACAATCCGTTCTTTAATCCCCTTTGCCAAGTCATATATCCCTCGAGACACTGGATGACTCTGATTCTGGATGAGAAATGGTACACCTCGATCCATTGCAGGAATTACAAATTTTTCTTCCAGGGGTAATGTGGCAACTACTGGGCTCTTAGCGATCTCGGAAACTCGATCGGGGGTTACATTGCGCCTTTTATCAAATCGGTTCATAACTAATATTGCTTGCTCCCGTGGGTACCCTAAAGCATCAGTAAGATCGAAGAATAAACGAATGTTTTTTATTGAGGGGATATCCTGGGTAGTAATCACAATAACAAGATCAGAGGTATCAATTGCAGCGAGTGTAACGTCATCTAGACCTGATCCAGTATCGATAATAATATATTCAAACATACCTCTTAAATAACGCAACACTTCAACAAAGTTACTTGCCCGCACTTCCTCAGCTTGCTCTGGCCTTTGTGGTGCAGCCAGAATGCTGATCCCAGTGGTTTCATGTTTGATCAATACTTCCTGAACGACTTCTGGATCTAATTCATCTGATCTGGATGTTAGATCGATTAGATTTGTTTTTGTCTGTTCATTGAAAAAGAAAGATAAATCGCCAAATTGTAAACGACCATCGACAACCACTACAGGATTTTCATCGCTTTGAAGAGCGACAGCCAGATTCGCCGTAATTGTTGTGGCACCTGTTCCCCCTTTTGGGCCATATACAGTAATGATCTTGCCGTTATGTAGACCTGGGATAATTAATTTTCCAGTTCCTGAAGGGCCCGCAGCCTGAATAGCTGCCCTTGTTGTGGCCTCCTTCATTTTTTCCTGACGGGCCACTGCTCCAGCGCGTTGGATAGCAGAAGTTAGTTCGTCTACATCCGGTGGCTTGGTTAAAAAATCCCTGGCTCCCGCTAACATCGCCCGTCGCATATAGTTAGAATCACTCTGAACTGACAGAATTACAATTTGAGTAGCGGGGAGTTTCGTACGGATTTTCTCAGTAGCCGCAATTCCATCCATATCGGGCATGTTAATATCCATTAGCACAACGTCTGGTTTGGATTCAGTTGCTACCTGGATACCCTCTGCACCTGTTCTCGCTACACCGATAACTTCAACACTGGGATCGAATTGAAGCAGTTTACGAATATTCTCACGTGTCTCTGCAATATCATCAACAATGATGACTGTTATTTTTTCTTCAGTGGTCATGCAAAATCTCCGTTGTAATCAGGGCATCAATACCGCGCCAAGTGAGATGTCTCTTCTCCTCAAACAGAAAAAAACACCTAAAACCC
The DNA here is from genome assembly GCA_050115475.1 of Anaerolineales bacterium. Lineage (GTDB taxonomy): Bacteria > Chloroflexota > Anaerolineae > Anaerolineales > UBA11579 > JASFQL01. Next base: position 1,723 of record JASFQL010000098.1, on the reverse strand, counting down.
ATTTTAAGGGGCCATTCCATCTTCATCTATTTTATTATATTTTTTACTACCCTTAAAAATCGAATTAATATCCTTACCATTTAATGATACTCTTTATCATTTAATTGTCAAGCGGAGTGGAGTACTACATTACTTACAGAGTTGTTGGGCTTCAATTCTCTTCTCCAAAAGGGATTTTCAGCAATCGCCAGCCTCAGAGATTCGAGTGTATATTCTACTGCTATTGTCGTGAAAATGTAGACACCAATTATCATCTTTATCCAAGGCGTAAATGAGTTGATCCTGTTCATGTACATCGACCAAGACCATAGCTATAGCCTCCTCATCCATTATTGTGGACCACATCGGGGAGGCCGTTGATACCCGGATATATTTATTCCAATGGCTTATGGGATATAACTCAAAACGTGGGTCGATCCATACTGGCCGCTCTGGGATTGCATAGATTACATAACTAGAGAAAGCCAGATCACTCCATAATGGACCCGGTAATTCAGGATGATCTTTCAACCAATCTACAGCATCTACTGGTGTATTATCCATTAGGATAGGTGGATACTCTTCCCACCATTGATCGCGGATACCAGGCAGAAATGCTACCGGGAGAAATAATAGAAGAGAAATAATAACCCCATTTATTGCTGGCTTGCCTGGGATTTTTTTCATATCAAGATAATTCCCAACCAATGGTTCCAATAATGACGTACTCATTACAGCCAGAATTGCCACAAACCAGATGACATAACGCAGGCCATTCAAAGCCATCCAGCCAAACCCAAGAAATAGCAGCCAATCCATCCAAGCAAGGCTATGTTTTGAATATGAAGCCAGGATAGGAAAGAATAATAGCCAAACATAGAATATCAAACCCTGCCAAGCACGGATATTCAATGGGTGCCATTCTGTTCCAAGCTGCTGACTGGCAGGATCGGAAAGGAGAGAAAAAACATACTGCCAAACGCCCCATCCATGGGGATTGATAAATGAGATAACTCCCATCAAAATCAATGTAATGAATAACTCTCGACGCTTACCCTCACCACAGATCAATCCCACAATAACTAACATGAAACCTAAAATAAATGCCCCATGGAGATTCACCCACAGCAACATAAGAATCGGAAGCACCCAAATCCATCTGGTTTTACCTTTTCGCCACTGCCATAAAAATGAAAGGAATAAAGCAAATAGCACAAGGGAAAATAACTGAGGTCGAATAGCCCAATTATTGCTGCTGGCGAGAGCAGCCACTAAAGTAACAAGTGATGCCAAGCGAGCACCGCCCCCTGCGAGCCGACATATGTACCAGATAAGAAAATAGAAGGCTGCGATTATAATCCCCCGGACGAGAACGGTTAGAAGACTCCCACCTATTCGATTTAGAAAATAAAACAATACAGCCGATAGCCACGACTGATAAGTGATAGGTTGGCCAAATTGAGTGGAAGAGTAAATATCTACCCCTGGTACAACCCTTGTATCAACGATATCCTCCCCCAGCCGCAGATACCACCAATAATCATTTGGGGGAATAGGAAGCAAAAACGCGATTGTTAATATTATAAACAGAACAATACCGAGCCATAATAAATCAGAGTTGCGTAAAGAAAGTTGAACTTTCATATTGACTCTTCTCGATTATAATTTGTCTTCTTTCTATTATAATGGATACCAATCTATAAACCAATCCCCCTCTATTGGTTAGGGACTTTTAATAAACAAA
>JASFQL010000097.1:0-6971 GCA_050115475.1 Anaerolineales bacterium | reverse complement strand
AACTTCAATACGCTGTGAAATCACATTGATAATTTCATCTCGTAAATCTTCCATCACACCCGGAGGCAAATTTGCCCTATCATGAATCAGTACCAATTGTAGCCGCTCTCTTGCAGTCGATGCACTCCGACGTTTTCCGGTTACCTGATTAGCGAAATTCTTCACCTCTAATCTCCTCCCGTACGAATGAATCGAGAGAGACGATCCAAAAAGCCAGAATCCACATCAATATCTATAAAAGGAACCTCTTCACCCGTCAATCTCCTGGCGATATTTTTAAAAGCCATGCCGGCCCTGTTTTTATTTTCCAGGACAATGGGGACACCTCTGTTTGAACTTACTAATACGTGTTCATCTTCAGGAACCAATCCGATTAATTCAATCGCCAAAATTTCTAAAATGTCTTCAGCAGCCATCATGTCCCCGCGCTCAACCATACTCGGGTTGATACGATTGAGGATCAACCTCGCTGGCCCTTTCTCTTCCGCTTCGATCAATCCAATAATACGATCAGCATCTCTTGCTGCAGCAACTTCAGGGTTGGTAATAATGAGGATTTCATCAGCGCCAGCGATGGCATTGCGGAAACCCCTTTCTATCCCCGCAGGTGAATCGACGATCACATAATCCGCTTCACCCCGAAGATCCTCACACAATTTGATCATATCACTGGGAGAAACGGCACTCTTATCACGTGTCTGAGCAGCGGGGATGAGGTATAGTTCAGGAAGTCGTTTATCTCTTATCATCGATTGAGTTAACCGGCATCGCCCTTCTACCACATCCACTAAATCATATACGATTCTATTCTCTAATCCTAAAACCACATCTAAATTTCGCAAACCGATATCTGCATCAACACATACAACTTTCTTACCCAAACCTGCCAGAGCTGCGCCGATATTCGCGGTTGCCGTTGTCTTTCCAACACCACCTTTTCCAGAGGTTATTGTTATTACCTTACCAGCCATAACTTTATCAATATTCCTTTTTTCCTTATCTTGATGTATCCCAAGATTCGGCTACTACTTGATCCCCACGGACGATAGCAATCTCGGGTTTAGGTTGTCCTCGTTCTTGTGGCGGGATGGCTATTTTATCTGCAATCCGCAACTGCGTGGGGGCTAAATCCATAGCGCAAACGATTGCTTTTTCATCGCCATCCGCCCCTGCGTGAACCATCCCACGCAAACGTCCCCACACAACGATGTCACCATCAGCAATGATCTCTGCGCCAGGATTCACATCACCAATTACAATAACATGCCCTGAAAACTCAATACTGTTCCCTGAACGCAGTGTGCGGCGTATGAGAATAGCCTCCTCTCCACTAATATTGGATTCCACAGGGCGAGTATCTGCGTCATATTGAGCCTGATGAATTCGGGTGGCCAATCCTAATGTTTGAGCAGTTTGCTCAGTTGTGGGTGAATTACTCAATACCGCCCATAATGAGACCCCCTTTTCTGAGAGTTCATCTCTCAATTCACCCATTACTGCTGCATTGAGAATATGATTCTCAACATTAAGAATCATTTTTGCGCCTCGCAAGAAATCACCCTGATTATCGATCTTTTCAAGGAGAGATTGTTGAATCTCAGGCCACTCTCCTTCCCCAAGGGAGACCAGCAATCCTTCTCGAATGCCTTTAATTTGCACCTTTGCGTGCATAGTTCATCCTCAAAAATTGATTATAGCATTAAGTGTTATGGTGCGCCCAATGCTACATCGATCGCTTTCAAATTAAAATATGCTTCAATCACCTGGCGTACAACAGGACCGGCTACACTTGCCCCCTCTCCTGCATTATAGAGAAATGCGACCACAGCAATTTCTGGATTATCGTAAGGTGCATAGGCTACAGTCCAGGCATGGGTTGGCCAGTTACCAGGGTCACATAGGTTTTTGCTTAAGGCTACTGCGTCACAATACTCGGCCGTGCCAGTCTTACCCGCAACTGGAATCGGGAAGTTACCAAACAACTCTTCATTGTCGGATAACGTACCATAGATTGTTGCCTGTCGCATCCCTTCCTGGACAGTCTGGAACACCCACGGCTCAATTATGACATATTCGCCCGTTGGTTTACAACTCCCTATACCAGCAGGATTTTCATATTTTTCAATAAAATGATCTTCCGTGAGATCCCATTTAACATCAGGGACGAAAGGGCTAATAACTACAGGACGAATAGGGTTACCAGCTTCATCATAGACCTGACCGATAATATCCCCCGTTTCATTGTAATAATAATCATACATTACGCCTTGATTGTCTCTAACAACTAAATCGATTGGCATACCGTTCTCATCCCACACATGGGCGATAAGGTTCCCTTGAATATCGGTCTCGGTGTCAAGGATATCCCCATCCTCATCCATCACAACGGTAATTGTATTCCCCTCACCATCAACAATTTCTCTCACGATAGTGGGGCGAATGAGTAGACCATTGTTCGCTACCGTTGCCGCAGACATAAGCACTTGCATGGGTGAGGCGATCATAAATCCCTGTCCAACACCAGCAATGTAGGTGTCTCCTGTCGACCAATTTTCCCCCTGATTGATTCGTTTCCAAGTAGGGTCAGGGATGAGGCCGTCTGTCTCATCGGGCAACTCAATTCCTAGTAATTGGTTATATCCAAGTGCCTCAGCGTAAGTCCCCAAGCGGCATATTCCCAACCCTTCGATCCCCTCATCCTCATACCCCCCACCAATTTTATAGAAATATACATTGCTTGAATTAGCAATACCTCCCCAAAAATTCAATTGACCGAATCCAGCCGGATTCCAATCCGGAAAATCTTTGGCCTTTCCAGGGTCACCAGGCGCATACACGTTTTGAATCGTGATTTTGGGGGGTGTTTTCACCATTTGTTCTGGAGTAACTACCTTTTCGTTTAATGCGCCAACACCGGTTACAATTTTAAATACCGAGCCTGCCGGCAATTCTGCACCAACAGCATGATTCAATAGTGGATTCGTTGCATCGACGGATAACTGCTCAAAATAATACGCAGGAATGACCCTTGCCATGCGGTTATTTTCATATGTAGGCCACGAAATCATGGCAAGGACTTCCCCTGTTTTGGGATTCATTGCAATCACTACACCGCTACTAATACGTATCTCACCAGAATTTCCGTGAAAATACGTATTCCAAAAATTCACTTCTCTCTTTAGCACAGCATCGACAGCTGCCTGGAAACGAGTATCAATGGTTAGGACGAGATTGAGACCAGCCTCTGGGGGAACGATCCCTTCAGTATCTCGTAGAACTTCACCAGCTACATCTACTTCAACAACCCGCGAGCCTGGTTTACCTCTGAGAACCTCATCGAAGTACAACTCTAATCCACCATATCCGATTTTATCCCTCCCCGGAACAAATCCTTGATCGCGAAGAGCCTCCTCAAAGGTAGCGGGGATTGGACCCAGATAACCGATAAAGGTCGAAGTAAGGTCTCCAGTTGGATAATCTCTGACAGGATCGATTTCAATACCCACACCTGGCCAGATGGTCGATTTCTCCATAATAGCTAATGCTCGGTCACGCTCGATGTCACATTCAACCAAGACCGGTTCGAAAGGAGCAAATGTTAAACCAACATTCACCATTTCGGTAATCCCTAGATTTGTACCACACTGGATTAAAATGTCCTCCGCATCAGGATCGTCATCATAGTATAACGGCCTGGTTGAATATTGAGAAAGTTCTCGCAAAATCTCCTCAATATCTCCTTCGTCATCCGGTAATAATGCTGGCGTAACGGCGATGTTATAAGAAGCTATATTCCTGGCTAAAATAATCCCATTACGGTCATAGATTACACCGCGGTGTGTCGAGATACTGATTCGCTCTGTATGATTTTCTTGAGACTGGACTTGCCAATCCTCTCCCTGAAGAATTTGGAGATTGAACAACCGTGCACTAAAGATCAAGATAATCACACCAAATCCAATAAGGAAAGCAGTGATACGCCACCCCTGAATCCCGTTTTGTACGTGTCTTCTCGATGATTTCATACCTCCACCTCAGGCGGAAATACCTGTTTCGCCATTTCACCCATCACTGAGTAGATAGGCAAAGCTAAGATGATATTTAATATCAAGGATGGCAAGATCACTAGATTAAAAACTTCATCTGAACTCAATGGAACTCCAATCATCCATAAATACAAAAAATCCATACCGTTAATTATAAACGTACCTAAAAAAACCGAAGAATATAAAATAAATAAAGGCGCCTGCCATACCCTAGCTTGAATAGAACCTAAGATTATGACTACGAAAATATATTCGATGGCCACCAACCAAAAGGGAAGCACTGAAGCAATACCCACCAATACACCAGCCAGAAGTCCCCACCTGAAAATCGATTTAGCTTGTTCGTGAATGACCCACGCGACGAGGGTTAATAATACAAGATCGGCAGCTCCATGTAAAATGTTAATGCGAACCACGATTGTGGTTTGCAAGATAACCGCAATAAGTATTGATATGGTGGCGATTAAATTTGCCATGAGATTAAGGAGCGGGGATTTCTTCGGGGATCAATGGGGAAATATCGATAGGCCTGAAATTTACAATCACAAGTACGATTTCTAAACGTGAAAAATCGACCACGGGTTGAACGGCTGCTTCTTGGAAAAGTGCGGTAGCTTGAGTTCGTATACTGGCTACCTGTCCGACAATGATATTTGACGGAAATGCTCCACCCAATCCAGACGTCAAAATCAAGTCACCCGGTTGGACATCGGCATCCTGAGGAATGAGATCTAATGACAGGTCACCTGTAACACTCCCAATCAATGCAGCATCCACATCAGATGGTTGAATGCGAATATCTACAGAAGATGCCGGATCTGTAATCAATTCAACCCTCGCCGCACTGGCATTAACTGCAACCACTCTGCCTACAAGACCTTCAGCACTCACGACAGGCATACCGCTTAATACACCGTCATCCGACCCTAAATTGATGACGACATATTTCAAAAAAGGCCGTGGATCGCGATGGATAACTGAAGCAGCCATATACTCGTTTTGAGGTTGCACACGTGCAAAATCAAGCAGGGCAGATAATATCTCAACCTCGGTAACTTGCTGTTGGAGGTCGATCACCTGTGTTTGCAAACGGGCGATTTCAGATTGAAGAAGTGCATTTTCCTGCCGAAGTCTGGCCAGATCTGTTGGTGCAGTAAAGAAATCGCGGAAAGCCTGATAACGGGTAGTCAGCCATGATTGAATGGTGAATACCGGTGAAAGCACGATATTGATAATCGACGATAGATAACCGCTGATTGCCAGAAATAATATACCGACAACCATCAATGCAATAATCACCGTTTGCCAAGGACGGGGTTTTTTAACATTCATAATGACACTCTAGTCGAAGGGGGTAGCCCTATCATACCTCAATTTGGGTGATTTTATTCCGCAATACCCACGAATTATCGCCCGTCGATATCCATCAACCAATGGCGGAGATTATCGAAGTCGTCCAAAACCAGACCAGCGCCGCGTGCAACACAGGTCATAGGATCTTCAGCCACCCAAGCCCTGACTTTGACCTCATCTGTTACACGGTCAGCCAGACCTTGAAGTAACGAACCACCGCCAGATAGACATATTCCCAGATCCATTAGATCAGATACAATCTCAGGTGCAACTTCATCCAAAGTGTCTTTGATCGTGTCCAGGATAGTTTGCACCGAACCAGATAACGCCTCCCTAATTTCTACTGATGATAATTCAAGTGTCTCAGGCAAACCAGAGACGAGATTTCGTCCCCTTACTGACATAGTTTTCTCTTCTGGTAAAGGATAAGCGGATCCAATTCGTATTTTAATTTCTTCCGACATTCTATCACCAATAAGCACATTGTATTTATTTCGTACATATTGGAGGATATCCTGATCCATCTCGTCGCCAGCCACCCGGAGAGAGCGAGATGTCACGATACCTCCCATTGAATAAACCGTTACCTCTGAAGTTCCTCCACCAATATCGACGATCATACTCCCACCAACCTCGGCAATTGGCAAACCCACAGCGATAGCAGAAGCTGTTGGCTCCTCGATCAAGTAGGTCTCACGGGCACCAGCCAACATCGAGGCATCATACACTGCCCGCATCTCCACTTCAGTCACCCCTGAAGGTACACCCACGACGACTCTTGGTCTTGGAAGAGGGACGATGCTCTGTTGGTGTGCCCGGTCGATAAAATAGGCCAGCATCTCTTGTGTGATCTCAAATTCTGAGATCACACCATCCCTAAGTGGACGAACCACAAGGATATTGCTAGGAGTACGCCCTACCATCGCCTTTGCTTCTGCGCCAACTGCGTAAGGTTCCCGCGTCCGCTTTTCTATAGCGACCCAGGAAGGCTCATGAATCGTAATTCCTTTCCCTCGAACGTGAACGAGGGTGTTTGCCGTGCCGAGATCGATGCCGATGTCTAGAGAAAAGAACCCCAGCAACCAATTTAGGGGATTAAAAGCCAATGTGTTCTCCTAGATCAATATCATGCTGATGTATTATAAGCTACAAGGTTGAATCAGTAACCTAAGAGGAATATCTTCACCAAAAAGCGATTATACCATGGCATCAGAAATCTTTTTCCTAATAATTTTCGAGTTTATTATGCTTGATTCCATCATAATATTCAATAGGTTCACTCGCATTATATCTTAGGTATCCCCGGTTTGATATACGGTATAATGTATCCTATTCTAACTTCAGGAGGTTCAATCAATTCAGAAAATTTGGGAAAAGATAGCGCACGGCCCTGTCAATTGAACTTAATGCAGGGTGACGAGGATGAGGGTTCCTTATTATAAAGTAAGGACAACCGGTCGAAACCTGACTGGGAAAATCGAATAATCAGCGGAAGCCCTCCGGGTGAATCATGCACCCGACATCTTTTCCTCCAACCGAAATCTGATAGGGTAACGCTGTGTGGGCAACCAG
>JASFQL010000096.1:0-7484 GCA_050115475.1 Anaerolineales bacterium | reverse complement strand
AATTACTTCTTGAACACCTGGGATTTTCTGTAGCCGTTCAAAGATTTTTTCTGCAATCTCTGATTTGCATATTACGTGGGCATTTGGGCCAGCATCGAATGTATAAAAAGTGTTGAGACCTTCTTCAATTCGCCAGGAGTAGACCGATTTCATAATATCGATAGATGCAGGATTGAGGTAAATGAGGGGAGGGGTGGAGGTCATCATAACAGCATGCATCATGTGCGTATCTTGTTCGACAATTTCAGCTAATTGCATGAAATTTCGATCCATAATTGTTTTCCGACAGACATCTAAACGGCGATTTGAATCAGAAACTCTGGCATTTTGGAGTGGACTGGTAAACGCAATTTCGTGTCCATCTGTAGAACTAACAGCTTTATGCGTATAGTCAGTGATTGATATACAGTCAACCAAATCCCAATGATCAGGGGCCGCAATTGATTTCGCAAAAGAGCTATGATGGTCTGTACCCATTTCCCATTCAACAAAGCCGCTGGGTATCGACCTACAAGCTGAACCTGAACTCACTCGGGCAAATCTTGAAAGCTCCTCTAGATCGAGTGAGAGGCCAACTGCTTTCGTAGCTGCCAAACTCAGGGCGGCGAATGCTGATGCTGAAGAAGCAATTCCAGAACCCATTGGAAAATTATTTGTGCTGGTTACAACCGCAAAGCTTGAAATATCAGCCATTTTTCTGACACGGTCTAGTAGGTTGGATACTCTATGTAAACCTGGTCCCGTTAACTCTTCTTCATTAATGAATAACCGGTCCATTGTATACGTGGTATCAAACTCGACCGTGGATCGCGTTTCTAATGCCCCGAGGTTCATTGATATTGATCCGTTTGATGGGATTCTTAATGTATTGTCTTTATTCCCCCAATACTTGATGAAGGCGATGTTAGGATGGGCTATTGCAGTAGCAGACCGTGTCATGTTATGAGTTTACCATTTTTCCCAATCGGATTATAAAAAACAACTCGTATCATTAATTGACTTACAGTGTTATAGCTGTAGACTAAATACAAAGAGTAAAATCATGATTGTAGTCACAGGTGCATCAGGGTTGCTTGGTGGAAATCTCGTGAGGGAATTGCTAAAGGAGGGACACCGTGTCCGATGTGTGGTCCACCACGATTGTCGATCATTAGATGGATTAGACGTGGAAATTGTACATGGAGATGTTAGAAAAGAGGAATCCATGTGCAAAGCATTTAAATCCACTCAAATAGTTTATCACTTGGCGGGAGAGATATCATTAAAGATGGATAATTGGTCTCATATGGAGGCTATCAATGTTGTTGGCGTGAGGAATGTAGTAAATGCTTGCCTTGCATGTAACGTTGATAGACTCATCCATTTCAGTTCGATTCATGCAAAAAAACAAAAACCCTTCCATGTCCCTCTCGATGAATCCCGGGATTTGGTTGGAAAAGATGGAGCAGTTCCATACGATTGGTCTAAAGCCGCAGGTGAGATTGAAGTAAGGAAAGGAATCGCTAAGGGGTTGGACGCGGTAATTATCAACCCAACAGGTATCCTTGGACCTTATGATTACAAACCATCATTTTTCGGCAAAGGGATTATTTGGATCGCAAAAGGATTTTTACCTATACTTGTCAATGGAGGATTCAATTGGGTGGATGCGAGAGATGTTGCTGTGGGAGCGATAAAAGCTGCCCAAACAGCTACACCAGGATCGAATTATCTTCTTGGAGGACATTGGCGATCTTTGGTTGATATCGGCAACATGGTATCGGATATCCTTGGAAAAAATCCTCCTTATTTTTCTGTTCCTTTATGGCTTGCGTACCTTGGCATACCTATCATGCATGGTTTTTCACTGGCAACCAAACAGAGGAATATTTTTACGAGAGTTACTTTACATTCACTAAATAGTAACCGGAAGATTAGGCACGATCTCGCATCTCGAGAATTAGGGTACCAACCACGTACATTGAATGAAACAATCACAGACGTATTATCGTGGTTTTCGATGAATGGATATTTATAATATAGTATTGACAGAGGGAATATTCACCATGTCAGAATATCAGGTTTACCAGGCATTTCTTATTTTCAGTGTTTTCTTTGCTTTTGTTACTTATATCACACTTTTGTTTGTTAGCGCTCCATACGGTCGTCATATTAGAAAAGGATGGGGTCCAACAGTATCTAATAGACTTGCCTGGGTTATTATGGAAGTGCCTTCATCGGTAGTCTTTTTGATTACCTTCATAATTGGGAATGTTCCCAAAACCATTACCTTGATTGTTTTCCTTGGTTTATGGCAGGCACACTATATCCATAGAGCTTTTATCTATCCTTTCATGATCGCGGATGGAAAGCGGAAGATGCCTGTATTGATAATAATTTTGGGACTAATTTTCAATCTAGGAAATGCTTATGTAAACGGGCGTTATTTATTCAGTTTTTCTGGTGGGTACCAAAACTCATGGTTGGGATCAACTAAATTTATCTTTGGCGCAATATTTTTCATTGCAGGTTTCTATATAAACCGGTGGGCAGATGAATTGCTGCGGTCACTACGAAAACCGGGCGAGTTGGGTTACAAAATTCCCTTTGGCGGATTATTCAACTGGGTATCTTGTCCAAATTATTTGGGGGAAATAATTGAATGGACTGGTTGGGCAATTGCCACATGGTCGTTACCAGGGTTGGCTTTTGCTGTATGGACTTTAGCAAACCTTGCACCGCGTGCTAAAACCCATCACCTGTGGTATCGGGAAAATTTTCCTCAATATCCTTCAAATAGGAAGGCACTTATTCCTGGTATTTGGTAATATATTTATTTTCCATTTGAATTGTTTAAAAATAATGATATTTTTTTTCTAAAATAATCAATTTCAATACTGGTCCCCTTTTCATCTGGAAAACGGCGGTATTGCATCTTTTTAAAAGCAAGTTCTGCACAAAGTTGATACTTTCTTCTCATTGATCGCCATCCCTTAAATCCATGATTTAAAAATGCCTGCCGCAGTGATCTATTTCGTTTTCTTTTATTAATGATGGTATCGTATAACTGATTGGGTATTTCACCAACCAACTCAATGGCCAATGTGTGTTGTTGCCGTTTTAGTGACCAGGACATCACGAAAATGATACAAATCAAACCTATCCAAGGCAGAAGGATAGTCGCAAGGTTGAATCCGGTTATATTATTTATTGCTAGATTGTGGAGCGCATTGAACCCAATTGCGAAGATATAACTTGTAATTGGTATCAGCCATCGGTGAATGCGATTTTGAGACAGCCGTGCGTAGCCTAATCCTGCCCCGAAAAAAGCTGAGTATAAAGCGTGATTGAAACCGAATAATATACCCTCAATGAAAATGGTGAGGTTTAACCCAGTAAATCCTTGTAAGAAAAATGCGCCTAAATAACTTAGAATGTTCCCTGTCATAGCGAAGCCAAAACCCACCGTGGCGCCATAAATTACTCCATCAAGTACATTGTCAAATTCTCGATGATAACGCTTGGCGATGTATAAAACCACTATACCTTTGAGTGTTTCTTCTATGACGGGTGCGATGAAGCCAAATCGGATAACTTCGATAGCTTGAGGTCCGGTTACCTCTACCGGAAATTGAAAGAATAATTCAACGAAGATTGTAATGAGAATGGCTGGAATTGCTCCCCAAATAAATACAGTTGTGAGTAATATTTTTGGTTCTTTCTCATAACGATCATTCCAGTAAATCAACCCCACGTAAAGGATGGTGGGGATCATACCTGCCATTAGGCTGATAGCCACGCCTTTGATTACATCGGAAATAGGGAGAAATCCTACGGCCCAAATAAAATCTGGCATGTCCCATGTGGATGCTTCTATCCTTGAAGAGGTCGGTAGAATAGCTTCAACTAATCCTGGAATTATCAGGGTGGGATATCCATTGACATCAAACACCAAATTTCCAATACCTGTTGAGCCGAAAGTAACATTTTCAAAAAGATAATGAGTTACTTGTGATTTTTCAGCATCAGGCCAAGTTGCGTGGATATTGAATGTGCTTTGATGTGGAACCGAGATTTGAATAATTATTCGGGAATTTACAGGCGGATCATCATGGAGTAAAACAATATTTTCAGTATATTCTGCTTTGGATAATATATTTTCACCCGGATAAATAAACGTGATTTTACTTAATTTTCCACTATTATCAATAATCTCGACTCGTAAACGATTTTGATACCAGGTTCCTAAGTCCAAAGGCTGTTCCAAGCCCCAGGTATAGGGATCTTCCCATTGATTACTCTTATCTGCCGGGCCAAGTGGTCCGCTAAAGTCGCTTTGAATGGCTTTTTCACCCCAACGGCCTGAAAAAACTAACCATTCAGCTTCAGACCATAAAGCAGGCATGGATTCGAATTCCTCCCTGTTTGGGATTAACACCACTTTTGGTATGACACGATCATAAGTACCGGTTCGATCAATGACTTCTACTCGAGTGTTTCCGACGTCTTGTCCATTCGGGTAAACCTCGTTCCCCCAAAAGTAGTTTGCATGTGAACCCAATGCAACGTAGACTGCAGGATGGGTATTCTTTTCAAAATGAGTATCCTGCCAGGAACGACGGGTTCCTCCATGATGTTGACTGAGTACAACCCACTCGGGTTTTTCATCCTTGTCAAGCATTACCTGGATAAGTTCCCAATCTCCCTCATGTTTATTGAACCAATCATTATAGTAGTAGAAAAGCCAGTATTGGATTGTGGTGGTCCCTGCAATTTCATCTCTAGTGACATGAGCATACGATGTGATAGAAGGTCCCCCAACTTCGGGGCTTAGAAAGGTTTGATAGTAAGTTCTGTGTGCTGAATAATTCTTATAAGCAGAAGCATCGCTATCTCCGTACCATACATCCAACACATAACTCGCATCCCGGTAAGTGAGTAGATCTTGTATGACAACCTCGTTGAGGACATTGATGTCGAACCAATAGCGAATATCTTTACGCAACCTGGCTGTTTGAACGACAACATCTACAGACTGGGGACGGAAAATCTCATCGCGATGGAAATAAAGCACAGGTGCATATTTCTCGGCAAGTTCAAAATCATCTCGTGAGGAATTGCTTTGAGCAAAAACTGTATCACTGTATATAAATAGAAGGAGAAATAATAATCCAGCTAATATAAAATAGAATCCATAAATGATGTATTCTTTTTTCACAACTGATTTCCTAAGGAGTGACAAACCCTAGATAGAATTAAATGCTAGTGAGGTAAATTGGTCAAGTGGATTTTTAGTGGAATATATACAAAATATGAACTATGTTGGGGATAGGTATTCGTAAGATTTGATATAATATGCGTTTGGATGTGAGAAAAACATTAATATTGGATTATAATATTACATTGTGTGAAAAATTTCTCGAAAAGAGTGTGATAGCGATTGAATTGATAAATAGACGCGATTTAGGATTTTCTGAAATCCATAAAATAAACACCAGAAAAAACATATACAACTATCCGAATATGGAGTTTATCAATGAAGAGACCTGTAGTTACGTTAGATGGTAACCAGGCTGTTGCTTCGGTTGCCTTTAGATTAAATGAGGTTATTGCAATCTATCCCATCACTCCTTCCTCTCCGATGGGTGAGTGGGCTGACCAGTGGGGCGCAGATGGCGATTCCAATATTTGGGGGACGACCCCATTGGTTGTAGAAATGCAAAGCGAGGGTGGGGCAGCCGGTGCCATTCATGGTGCTTTGCAGGCTGGGGCATTAAGCACGACCTTTACTGCCTCTCAAGGTTTGCTGCTTATGATCCCAAATATGTACAAGATTGCGGGTGAGCTAACATCAACAGTATTCCACGTGGCTGCAAGGTCTGTTGCAGCACAAGCGTTGTCGATTTTTGGCGATCATAGTGATGTAATGGCGACCCGGGCAACTGGTTTTGCACTCGTGGCTTCTGGTTCTGTACAAGAAGCTTTGGATATGGCACTGATCTGCCAGGCTGCGACTCTCGAATCTCGTGTCCCGTTTTTGCATTTCTTTGATGGTTTCAGAATTTCTCATGAGTTATCTAGTGTAGAAATGCTTGTGGATGATGACTTGCGGGCGTTGATTGAAGATGATTTTGTCAGGGCACATCGAGAGCGTGCTATGTCACCTGACCATCCATTTATCCGTGGTACGGCCCAAAATCCAGAGACATTTTTCCAGGCACGTGAAACGGTAAACCCATTTTATGAGGCGTGTCCTGATATTGTTCAAAAGGTCATGGATAAGTTCAATAAGATTGTGGGGCGAAAATACGAGCTGTTTCAATTTGAGGGGGCACCAGACGCCGAACGAATTGTGATTTTAATGGGTTCTGGTGCAGAAGTGGCGCATGAAGCTGTTGAAAAATTAGTAAAGAATGGGGAAAAAGTTGGTGTATTGAAAGTGAGGTTATATCGCCCCTTCTCCAAAAAACATTTCATAGATGCTCTACCAAAAACTGTGAAAGCCATCGCTGTACTAGATCGGACAAAAGAACCAGGAAGTGTGGGAGAACCATTGTATGTGGATGTAGTGAATGCTTTAAGTGAAAGGATGGCTACAGGCGATTCTCCATTCAAAACTATGCCGAGAGTAGTTGGCGGGCGTTATGGGCTTTCGTCGAAATCGTTTACCCCAGCGATGGTTAAGGGGGTACTCGATGAAATAAAGAAGAAAAATCCGAAGAATCATTTCACCATTGGAATTACAGATGATCTTTCACATACGAGTATTGAATACGATCCCACTTTTTCAACTGAAGATGAAGAAGTATGCCGGGCGATTTTCTTTGGTCTTGGCTCAGATGGTACTGTTGGGGCAAATAAGAATTCTGTAAAGATCATAGGTGAAGAAACGGGAGAGTATGCACAAGGCTATTTTGTTTATGACTCAAAAAAGGCCGGTGCTATGACAGTCTCTCACTTACGTTTTGGGCCGAACCTTATACGATCCTCTTATTTAATTGATCAAGCCAGCTTTTTAGCCTGTCATCAATTTAATTTCCTTGAGCGATACAATGTGCTTGAGTGTATTTCTCAAAAAGGTACTTTCTTATTGAACAGCCCATATGGCCCAGATGAAGTATGGGGAAAATTACCTAAAACCATTCAGAAAACTATTATTGATAAAGAATTAAAATTCTACGTTGTGGATGGATATAAAGTAGCTAGAGACACAGGAATGGGGCCCAGAATTAACACGATCTTGCAAACATGTTTCTTCGCCATCAGTGAAGTTATCCCTAAGGATGAGGCGATAAAAAAGATCAAAGAAGCGATTCAAAAGACATATGGGAAGCAAGGTAAGAAAGTTGTCGATATGAATTTTGCGGCTGTGGATAGCGCAATAGCGAATTTATATGAAGTGCAAGTGCCTGAAAAAGTCACAAGTGATTTTGACATAATTCCTCCGGTGCCGGAAGATGCCCCTGAATTCGTCAGAGAAGTTCTTGGTGAAATGATCGCAAAAC
>JASFQL010000095.1:0-7656 GCA_050115475.1 Anaerolineales bacterium | reverse complement strand
ATCGATCTCCGGCCACAACATCATCAACCAAGGTAATCGATCTGGGTTGACCTATCGTGAGGGGTACACCAATTTGAGGATAGACGACGACGCCGCGTAATGGAAGAACAGGGAGAACTTCTGGAATTTCTCCTAGCTCATCAATGATTTTATTTTCTTCTTCCTCTTTATCAGAAGTTACACGAGTAATCGTTGGTTGGAAAAGGAAACTTTCGAGTTCATCTTTTCCTCCTTCCATCCAATTGATCACTTCTAGAATATCAGTAAGCCAGCGAGAAACAGGCATTTTAATTCAATCCTCAATTTTAATATCATTAAATCACTTTTTTACATCAACCCGATTAGGTAATGCTTTCGGTAAAATTACTCGCAAAAATCCATCCTGATATACCGCTTCTACTTTATCATATATAACAGCAGAGGGTAGTTCGATTATTGATAGAAATTCACCCGAAGATATCTCCATCTGGTAGTAGGCGCCTTGTTCAGCAATCCCAGGGCGAGTTCCAGTAACAGTCAGTAAACGTTTGTCGATCGATATCATAAATTCAGCATTCTGCATCCCAGCGATTTCCATTTGCACTACAATCGCTATTTCGGTTTCATAGACATCTGTAGGGGGCTGCCAGAAATGAGAATGGGAAGTCCATCTGCGATAAGAGGTAGAGATGACAAAACGAGGTGTTTCAGGGGATTTCTTGAAAGGTGATAATTCTAGATATTTGGTATCAGTCATCTTCTATACTCCAATACAAATCAAATGGAATTAATACAATTCGATAGACGCCCCCGGTAGGACTCGAACCCACAACCTGCGGCTTAGAAGGCCGACGCTCTATCCATTGAGCTACGGGGGCAACTAACATGTTGATAATATAAATATTATACTCTGTGAATGAGGATTTAGTTTTAAAAAGGATAAAAATAATACTACTTAAGAATCGGTCTTATTCCCCGATAAATCCTGACCCCAGATAAAGTTCGCAAGATCTGTTTTGGGTCTCGATTTAATTGATCTGCGATCTCTGTTACCGGCATAGGAACATTACCATTTTTTAGAAACAAACGAAAAATTGCCTCAACTAAGGCTGTGTGTTCTTCCAAGAATCCTTCTTTTTGGGCAGTGTGGGTGATCAATATATGCTGCAAACCATCTACCTTGTGAACCTCGGCTGTATCTGGATCAACCCAATCAACTAAAATCTCATCTTCAATAATATTTCCAAATCGTTCCTGCTCTTCGGGAGATAATAAACTTCGTAAATATACCTTCCATTCACGATCATGCTGGCTCCACCAAGAGAAATCAATATGAAATGGAGTCTCTAAAGTTGGTTTTACCAAACTAGACCGCATTTGTTCACTCACTCACAGTCTCCTTTTCTTGTCCAGAATCATCATAACGAAAATGTAAATCACCCACGTGAATAAACCATGGACGTGATAATAACAACGACATTATCGGCCCAGGGGGAGATCTATAAATCACATTTACAGCAGAATATAACTCAGCAATGTGCACATGTGATTGTGGATTTAATTTTGCCAATTCACGGAGTGTATCTACAACAACTTGTTCAAATGGAAGTGGTGAATTTACTCTATCCATCCATGCCTGTTCTAGAGCGATGATATCCGAGGGCATAGCAATCATCATCCAATCATCGAAAGTCGTCATGACCGTCTGTTTTAGTGTGGCATACACGATACCACCATCTGCACCAATAAGTGCAGTCCTCACCCACTCTTTTGCTGCCCGATGGGATTCTGAATTAACAACCACTTCCCCGGGATTATCACCCCGCTGCAATATTACTTTCCCACCAGGCATGATCCCCTTTTCCTCATACCACTCACTCAATCCATAAACATATTTTTCAAAACGAACAACCCACCCTGGGAATTTATCTCCAGTTTCACCGTCGACAAGCATAAAACGGACACGCGGGGTTTCATGAGCAGTTGGGAATAGTTGGGCAAGACGAGGTGATAAGGGAAGAGTACCAGATCGCCAGTGAGGGAAAATTAGGTTTACCGAATAGTCTGTGGTAGGGGAAATAACATCGTCTTCAAGGGGAGACAATTCATCATCCAATCTTTTTTCCATTTGGATCATCTGGTCAGTTAGTTGAGAACGATCATATTCAATTTCAGAATACCTCAGATATATCGGCGTTTCCAATACTTCTGGTGGTTCTAAGCGACGGAGATACCAAGCTACCTCACCGGCAGGTCCCACTTCATCAAAACGTGGATCATTTTGAAGTGCTAGATCAAGAGAAAACTCCGCCAGGTTCTCATTAACTCCTCCAGGCAACTCAACCTGGGAGGTAATATCTGAAGTTCCCATAGGACCGCCACCTGCCATATCGAGTACAGCCTCAGCGAGGTTTAAATTTCCCATATTGACGTCAACGATTAATGCTTGTGGAAACCAACGACCAGCGATGTATACAAAATCATCATTCTCTTTTAATGTTTTGACCAATTTGTTACTGAGATGACTCCCATTTGTTTTTATGATTGTTTCAAGATTGAGGAGAGGGTCATCTATTTTTTTTTCTTCCGGAATATTCAATTTGTGATTATCTAATCCGGTAGCATATTCGCGTTTAACCCCCTTATCAAACTCAACTTCAATGACTTGGAATGGACTCTCGGATAAACTGCTGGCATCACGCAAATTAATAACTTTACCCACCTGCCATTTCTGAGCGGGAAAAGTAATCTTATCCCCTACGTTGTATTCATTTTTGGGGAGATATGGTTGACCACCAGCACTCCTTTTTTGTTTAGCTGCCTCTTGCTCACGCTCAATGCGATTCTGAATCAACACCTTAATCAATTCTTGCGGAGAAAGGGGCGTTTCTATTTCTAATAGATGATTATAAAGACATTCTATGTCTTCTCTTCGAAACTCTAATGTTTCCCAATAGTCTTCTTTCAATGTCACAGAGACGAATACCATAAAAAAACTCCGGTTGTAGATTAGGAAATCCCTAACAACCTATTATAATTCTATGCGAAAAAATTTATTACTCTTCTCCAAACCCGTATTATACTCTAACCACACAGGCAAACAAGACTATTAGTAATAATTCTTGGAGATTTTGATGGATAATCATGAATGGGTAAAAATTGAACAAGCCCCAGATGCCGTTCAGGCAGAGGTTTTACGTGGCCTATTAGAAGCACAGGGATTCATAGTATTTGTTTCAAGAGAAGGATATGAATCCGCCATTGGGATCGTTGGATATCCTTCAGCGGATATCGAAATCCTCGTACCCAAATACCAAGCAGAAGAGGCGAAACAAACACTGCGAGACTACTACGAGGGGAAATTTAATTTGGATGAATGACTTCAAAAACCAAGGATTTATGGGTATGTATGATATATCCAATCCAATGGTTCCACTTGAACACCACCTGCCCATACTTCCCAATGCAAATGAGGTCCAGAAGACCGTCCTGTGGAACCAATGTGCCCAATGAGTTGACCAGGTTCCACAATATCCCCAACTTCAACAAAAATATCAGCTTGATGAGCGTATAAGGTAAAGATACCCCAGCCATGATCGATAATGGTTACATTCCCCCGGATCTCGAGAAATCCGACCGACACAACCACGCCTTTTGCTGGGGCCAAAATATCAACCCCAGCATCCCAACCGAAATCCACCCCACTATGGAAATAATCGTAAGGTGATCCATTGAATGAACGGCGGGTTCCAAAAACAGATTTTATCTGACTACCATATTTCACGGGGATCTGAAATGCTCCATCCCATATTTTTTCAGGTGAAATATAAGTTGTAGCCATATCGAGATACGTACTTTCTGTCTCGTTTGCTACTGGATCCAGATAAGATGGATCAACGTGTAAAGGCTCAGACCCATATTCACCACTCTTTACTGCAACCATCTGTGAATATTCAAATGAAGATCCATCGGGCATAATCCCTTGTATTTTTAATGGGTATACACCTAGAGTCATCATCGCATGAATACCTTGCAAAGCAACGTATTCTCCCTCTCCTGTTGTGAAAAAGTTGAGTTTATGGTCTAAATATTCTCCACTGAGTTGAACTTGTTCCCCTCCCGCCCCCACGGCAATTATTACAGTCTTACCTTGAATAAAATCCCCCCCACGGATTTCAATTTTTAAAGGGGAAGGTAATGCACCTGGTCCTGGATCATCCGTGCCCGGGAGTAATAGCACGTCCCCCTGAATAGCAGCACTAGAATCTGGCAATTTATTTCCAGCCACAATAGTCCAGGGATTAATCCCAGAACCAACTGCAATTTCAAAAATTGATGTGGCCGGTCCAACTGCCGCTCTCCCGACTGAAAAGTCTTCACCTCGACCGGTAACTAAAAGTAATGGGTAACCTGCGAACAACTGTGAAGGGCTAGCCAAACTACCTAGTCTCACCAAAGTATTGGTGTCAAAATTAAACCGTCTTGAAATAGTTCGAAATGTCTCCCCTACGGGGACATTATACGCGTCAATGACACCTTCGATCCAGTTAACCCCCGGTAAAGTTATAACCGCTCCAGCATAAAGTAGATTTGGGTTGAGAATATTATTCTCATTAATGAGTTCATTTTCCGATATCCCAAAGCGACTGGCAATTTTCGAGAGTGTATCCCCAGATTGAACGACATATTGAGGTAAGGGAGGTATTTCTTCTTGAGCTGAAACTTGCCCTGTAATAAAAAACAGGCAAATAATATAAATAGAAAATTTAATTACTTGTCGATTCTTCAAAATAGATTTTATCTCCAATATTAAACTCATGCAATCTATCGGGAACGATTTCAAGGATATATCGGGCGGGCTGTTTAGGTGATTTGATGGTTAGCCAACGTTTGGCCAAGCATTTATCCACAACTTCACCCGCTGTATTTATCCAAATAATCCCTAAATCAATAAAAACTCCAAACATGTGAATCGCTGTATCTATTCGACTATCCTTTGACTGTACTAATAACAATCCCCAATCCTTAGGGATATGCCAACGGAAAGTCAAACCTTTCAAGCGACAAAAAAAAGAAAAACAATAACTCGCTTGAAGGGCAGATTCAAGCGAGTGAGTTTTATTTACCACGATTACATTCTTCATGAATTTACTTTCCAGATTTTCAAATCAGTCAAACTGTTACTTAGCTTTGACCTTCTCGATTTAAAACCTGGTCTACACTGTCAAGCAGTTCCTGGGGGCTAAATGGCTTTGAAATATAATCTTCGACCTTAGCGATGTGCAATCCTAGTACCTTATCAATACTTTGCGCCTTAGCGGTAACAACGATCACGGGAATATCTGTCGTCTCTTTATCTGCTTTCATCTGCTGGTATACTTCCCATCCATCTAAATCCGGCATCATTAAATCAAGCAATACCAGGTCGGGTTTCTGTTCTTTTATCATCGACAATCCCTCTTTTCCCCCATTTGCTCCAAGAACCTCGAACCCTTTCCGGCTGAGTATCAACCGGATCAAATCTATCATCTCAGGTTCATCTTCTACGCAAACTACACGTTTGACATCAGTTTCCGCCATGAATTCCTCCGGGCTTGAAACATTAGGAAATAGCAATAATTTAGTTTACCATAATCTTTAACTTCTAATTATAGTTACTTTAGGCTATAGTACCACTCAAGAACTTATTAATTTTCTCTGAAATGCATCTAAAGTGCTTAGGAATACTCTCCCTCAAACCAGCAACTGGTATAATCGCATGAACTTAAAATCATAAAATTATAAGGAAAGATCCATGGCAGACGCAAATGAACTAAGGAAAGGGGTAACATTTCAAGTCGATGATGAACTCTACAAAGTTCTTGATTATCACCACCACAAACCTGGACGAGGTTTGGCAACCATTCGAGTTAAAGCTGTCAACTTACGTACGGGATCAATTATTGAAAAAACCTTTTCTTCGAGTGAAAAAGTCGACACTGTAAGGCTAGATTACCATCAAGCCCAATATCTCTATAATGATGGACAACATTTCTATTTTATGGATACTGAAACCTACGAGCAACCAAGCATTTCCGCGGCTGTGGTAGGAGAGGCAGCGAATTACCTAACCGAAGAAATGCAAGTAAAACTCACGTTTTTTGAAGGAGAAGTATTGGATATCGAACTACCGACATCTATTGATATAAAAGTCATTAAAGCTGATCCCGCTGTGAAAGGGGACACTGCTACAGGTGTCAATAAAAAGGTGACTACGGAAACCGGTTTAGAAGTATCCGTCCCAGCTTTTGTAGAAAGCGGTGATATTATTAAGGTTGATACCCGTACAGGAGAATATATTACAAGGGTATAAATCTCCAAATGCTTACACCTGCAGGAAAAGAATGTAGATATTTTTACGGTGATTACCATCGCGGCAGAAAAGTAGAAGAGTGCCGTTTATTAGAATCTATCAACTTGGATTGGATGCCATATTTATGTGAAAAATGTCCAATTCCGGATATTCTTTTGGCCAACTCTTGTGAGCATCTTGAATTCCGTCCAAGGCTTGAAAGACCACTTTTAATTTTAAAACCACAAATTAAAATATCATCCTATTGTAAAAAAAGCAAAACGATCGTCGATGAGCCCCGAATTGGGTGTGGCCAATGCCATCCCCTCTTGAATGTATTCACGGTACCCACAGATGAGTCTGACCCTTCTGATCGATCTCGATGATACGTTGATTTCCAATCAGATGGATACTTTCGTCCCAGTGTATTTAGATACTCTTGGGAAGCATCTGACAAATCATGGCGATCCTGAACTATTAATTTCAGAATTCCTCGCAGCATTTAAGAGTATGATGAGGAATACTCGACCTGATTTCACCTTAAAAGATACTTTCGATCAGAATTACTATCCTCAAACTGGTATTAACTACGAAACACTCCACCCAATCATTGATGATTATTTTGAAAATCACTTTTCTTTATTAAAATACCTGACCAAACCGAGAAAGGATGCAGTAGCACTCGTTCAAGAAGCTATCAAAAGAAAATACCGAATTGTAATTGCGACAAATCCAATTTTTCCAAAATCTGCGATAAAGCATAGGTTGAATTGGGGTAATCTTCCACTTAATGATTATGAATTTTCAATTATTACAACCTACGAAAATTTCCATTATACAAAACCAAATCCAGCGTATTTCGCAGAAATCCTTGCACAAATGGGATGGATAGATGAACCAGCGGTGATGATAGGAAATGATATTAAAGCTGACATTAAGCCTGCAAGAGCGATGGGTTTACCAACGTATTGGGTTAAGAACGATAATGACTATACGGAATTCACCCCGGATGAAACACTATCTAACACGTATGGCGGATTAGACACAATCATGGATTGGATTGACTCGCAATCCCCCGAACAACTACAACCAAATTTCGGCACACCAAAGGCAGTTACTGCGATCTTATATTCCACACCCGCAGCACTAGACACTCTCACCAGAGGATTTACCGATAAGGAATGGAAAACTCACAATAATGATAATGAATGGGGCTCTACAGAAATCCTTTGTCACCTCCGAGATGTCGATCAAGAAATATACCTTCCAAGAATTATTTCAATCCTCATAGAAGACAATCCATTCATTGAGGCAGTCGATGCAGATCAATGGGCAGAAGAAAGAAG
>JASFQL010000094.1:0-7983 GCA_050115475.1 Anaerolineales bacterium | reverse complement strand
ATTTTCCAAGATAAAAAAAAGCGATTACCAACAAGAGGATTATAGGGGACTAACTCTTGAAGCTGCGATTGATGTCGTTATTAGTATGGTAAGTGGTATACCAGAAATAGAAGAATCAAAGCGTATTTCGGTAATGCGAAAAATTACAGATGCGGGAAGAACCTTTTCGAATAATTTCTTCAATAGATTCCCTCGGATAAAACAAGCGGCGAAGTATTTACTAGAAGGGGAATGAATTAAAGGCCGATTATTGTGAAAGTCACCAATAAATCGAAGAACTATTTAAGGTTGATAAGGCATAAAGAAAAAGTGCAGAATACCGGGAAACCAGTTTCACACAGTGAACCTATTAAGGAAAGTTATCGCGAACTTCCCTTCTTAGAGAGTGATTTCGCTGTGTGGATGGATCAACTTGAAAAACAATTGTTGGAAATTCCCCACTGGCAAGACTTGATGGTTTACAAAGGAATATCTTTGTTTGATGCTGCTTATTTTCCCTTATATTGGGGGGTTCTCGATGCTTTCAGGAAATCATATCGGGCAAAATACTCCACTGCAAGGAACAATAATGGCAGTAATGACGTAGTAAGTCGTAGCGGAGCGATATATCGTCGTTTACGACAGGGAGAACTCTCAATTAATGAGGGAATAAGAATCAGTACGTCTCGATTAATAAATTATGTAAAAATACGACTTCCACCGCAAAGGATGCCTAATCTTCCTCATCAGAAACGTGTCTTAGTCCTCAGAGCATTCCCTAATCAATCTGCCTTTCCAATTTTACCAGCGCTGAAAAATCGAGGGGCAACGATATTGTTTGCGAGTTGGAACGACAAACTTCAGAAGCCCGTAAAAGAATTAGAGATTCCATACCTCAATATGAAAGGTTTCTATCATCGCAAGTATAAATCAATATTTTCTATACATACAAACAAAATCATCAAACTACTGGATAAAGTGGATCCTACCCTTCCATTTAAACTGCTAGAGGAACGCAGTGAATATGGAATAAATTGGAGTGCTTTTGAACTACTCAAACAGAGTTTCACCCAGACACGTATTTTTATTGATGTATACCTGAATTTATTGGATCAATTCAAGCCCGAATCTATTGTGTTATTTAATGAAATCTCCCCGCCGGGGCGTACGATGGCGAAGGTCGCAAAGTCAAGAAATGTCCCAACTGTAGCTATACAACACGGTTTATTCATCGGGTACACATATCGAGCATTGACAACAGATAAAATGATTGTATGGGGAGAACTCCCTAGAAAATTTTGGCTCGAACGAGGTTGTAAACCTGAACAAGTGGTAAGCGTAGGCGCGATTGCCCACGACCAGGGGACCGAAAAATATCCACTTAGTCAGCAAAGTTCAAAACCGAAAAATCAACCAAGTGTTTTATTCATCGGGCAGAATCCTGCAGCCTTTATTTCATCAACCATACATCGTGAAACGATAAAAGTCTTCATGCAGACGATAGCACAATTGCCAGAAGTGAAATTTGTCATCAAACCTCACCCGGGGGAAGATCCAACACCGTATCGGACTGCTATTAAGAAAACCCGATTAAGCAACGTGGAGTTGAAAACTTCTGGGCCGATTGAACAATTTCTGCTTGATACGAATCTCGTAATCACCATTTTTTCTACAGTCGGCGCTGAGGCTATGAATATGGGAATTCCGGTTATAGTCGTAAATGTTTCAGAACAACCTCCCCTAGCACCTTACGCCTCAATATGCCCTATTGCTACTAATAACCAGAATTTAGCGAATTATATTGAACAAGTTCTCAATGATCCAAAACATCTAAAAATATTAATAAAGAATGGGAAGAAATTTGCACATGGTTATTTTGGCCCTATGAATGGTCAAGCTGCACATAAAGCTGCCGATTTGATAATGAATTTAATAGAATAAAAAAAATGAGAATAACCCGTGTCTAGTAAGTTATCTGGAAACAAGCTTTTACACCTTGAAATGCCTACATGGCTGAGGGGGTCTTCCTTCGAAAATACTGTTCGAGCATTGGGAGTAAAAGTCAAGCTGGTAAGCAGAAAAATAGAAAAAGGATTGCGAGGTGGTAAAGTTAGAGCAAAATTACCATCAACCGAAATAGAATTATGGTTAGATTATGACTTTGCCATCAAGGTACCTCTACCACACAATGATGAAATGCTTTCGGCTTTTGTATCTTCACTCGAACCAGGCAACATCGTATATGATGTTGGCAGCTTTGTTGGTTGGTATTCAATTGCTGCATTAAAAAGGATTGGCCCAGAAGGACGAGTTTATTCTTTCGAACCTGTTCCAGAAACTGCAAAATGGCTTCGCCGTCATATAGAACTCAATCAGGGAGAAAGTCATGTAAGAGTGATTGAAGCTGCCTGTGGCCATGAATTTCAATTAATTTCAATGCCTGTTAGGTCTAATGGATTGGCATCCGGAAATGGTTTATTCGATGTCCATCCACGTGCAGACATTCCACCAACGAATATCGAAGTGTGTATGATCCCTCTCGATGAATTTTGGCAAACCTCAAATCTGCCACCAGATGTGATTAAAATTGACGTGGAAGGGGCTGAAATGTGGGTGCTAAAAGGTGCACAGAAAATTCTCTCGACTATTCGACCAACGGTTTTTTTAGAAATCCATAAATTTGCCTGGGATTTTTTCAATACTACCAATGAAGAATTACTCGACTTTTTAAGTTTAGTTTCCTACGATATTTTAGACATCACCTATCCCCATAAATGGATAACCGATTTGCCCGAAAGAGGTTTCGTTATATTAAAACCGATTGAATAATTATGAAGTCCCTTTTAGAAATCCTTATCGTAGATCACGTCTCTACTCTTGGTGGCGCAGAATTCAGTCTTGAAGGATTAGTTAGGTCAATGCCGCAGGAAAAATACAGATACACTGTAGCTTTGCCCTCCCCTGGTCCACTAGAGGAACGCTTGCGAGAAAAAGATATCCCAGTAGATATCATCCCCGTGGAAAGCTGGCGATGGTGGACAAGAACAATAGACCAACAATTGAAATTCTGGCTGCTTTTCCCACTGCAACTCGTCAGCCTGGGAAGATGGGTGAAATATCTATGGAAGAAAAAACCCGGTATCATCCACATCAATATAAATCGCTTGGTAGAACCAGTTATTGCCGCACATATTGTGGGTATTCCGGTTGTGATGCATTTCCGGGATATCCCAAGCCAGATGAGCTACCGTTTTGTATTAGGCAAGAAAGGATTTTATTGGCTGATGAATCTTGCGAATTACTGGATCGCCAATTCGCATACCACCGGGCACGATATTCGTCCTTTTTGTAAGAGATCTGTTGAAGTTATCCCAAACGCTATCGACCTGATTCATTTTGACACAAACTCGCACAATGGCAAAACTGTCCACCAAGATTTCCCTCACAAGGTGGCAATGATCGCTGGTCTTGTTCCCTGGAAGAATCATTACGAATATATCGAATTAGCAAAAAAAGTTCTTGTGATACGCGATGACGTTGAATTTCTTATTGTAGGTACAGGACAGAAAGAATACACCTCTTATTTAAAAAAACTTGCGGAAGATTTAGAATTAAGTGGACGACTCAAATTCATGGGTTTCATTGAAAACGTACCTAGTTTATTAAAAAACATTGCTATATTAATTCACACAACTACTCTGGAATCTTTTGGACGTGTATTCATTGAAGCCATGGCAGCACGCCGCCCGGTGGTTGCCTTCAATAGTGG
Organism: Anaerolineales bacterium; assembly: GCA_050115475.1. GTDB lineage: Bacteria > Chloroflexota > Anaerolineae > Anaerolineales > UBA11579 > JASFQL01. The sequence continues at coordinate 4,235 of JASFQL010000094.1, read as the reverse complement.
TGGCGCTTCGGAGATTGTTGTCGATGGCGAGACAGGATTACTGGTTCCCCCTGGAGATCTGGACGCGATGGCTGCAGCAGTTAGCCAATTGCTTGATGACCCAATATCTTGTCGGCGAATGGGGGAATCAGGTCGAAAACGAGTGGAAGAATATTATTTACTCGATAAGCATTGCCAGGCCGTCACTAAAGTATACGATAAACTATTAGCAAGCGAATACTAATCAATATGGATAACGGACGAGATACAACCATCATCCTATGCGGTGGACCAATAAACTATACCAATCTACCTATTGGGACTAACTTATCCAACGCCATGATCCCGGTCAATGGAAAACCGGTAATCGGATGGATTCTTGATGATTTATTAATGAAGGGGATCCGAAACGACATCCGGATTGTATTTCGCGAACAGGATCACCGCCTGAAATCTTTCACGCAAAGAGCCTACCAGAGTCGTTTGGATGTCCACCTCATTCCATTAAAAGAAAGCGGTTCGATCGTTGAGTCGCTGTATGCTGCCATTGAAGGTTCCACACTCGAAAAGACTATTAGAATTGTATTAGGAGATACCCTGATTAGGGATTCCTATAAGGGAGGAGGAGATTATGTGTATATTAGTCAGGTCAACTCATCCCGTAGGTGGTGTTTGGCAGTCATTGATACAAAGGGTAAAGTTCAAAATTATTACGATAAAGAGGATCTTCCGGATGGCGAGTATCTCGCTTTAGCAGGATATTATCAATTTTGTCACAGAAACGATCTGCGTCATTGCGTTCAAACCTGTGTTGAAGAAAATGAAAAAGAATTAAGCGATGTCTTACGTCGATATGGGGAAATGCATCCGATTTACGCCCGTATAGCTGAAACCTGGTTTGATTTTGGAAATATCGATAATCTGATTGACGCCCGACAGCGTTTACTAAACACAAGATATTTTAATTCTTTGCATGTAAATCCAATCCTGAATACAATCACCAAAGTAAGCGAACGGGATCAGACCCTGACAGACGAATTAGATTGGTATCTTAATATCCCTGAAGAGCTTTCCGTTTTAGCGCCACGCATCCTCAACCACAAAAGAGTAAATGGGAACCTTCAGATCATCCAAGAATATTATGGATATCCTACACTTGCAGAATTGTACGTTTATAGTGATTTACACACCGATACCTGGATGTCGATCTTACGTCATTTATTTGCCATACATAGCGAGTTTCGTAAATATCCAAAAAAGTTAACACCCGAACAAGTTAACATTATGTATGCAAAAAAAACCTGGGAACGGATCGAAGCACTTAAAAATCAGGATAAAAAATGGTATGAAATATTGGAAGAGAAATACATCCCTTACAATGGAAAAAAACTGCTAGGTATAAATCAACTTCGAAATCGTATCGACGCCTTGTCTAAGAAACTCTCACAAGATGCAAAAGGGTGTATTATCCATGGCGACTTTTGTTTCTCGAATATACTGCACGACATTAATAATCAAATAATACGTTTGATTGATCCCCGGGGACGGTTTGGTGAGAAAGGGATTTACGGGGATTCTCGATATGATATCGCTAAACTACGCCATAGCATCTGTGGATGCTACGATTTCATCGTCGCAGATATGTTTTCACTTAGCAAAAATGAGAAGGGTTTTATCGGTGAAATAATGGTTGAACCTCTGCAAAAAACACTTCCTGATCTATTCGACGCATTAGTTATCGAAGCTGGCTACAATCTAGATGAAATAAAATTTATCGAGGGTTTGTTATTCATCTCCATGCTGCCGCTTCATCAAGATTATCCCCAACGTCAGCGTATGATGTTTCTCACAGGATTATCCTTACTCAACGAGGTATTATGCGAATCGTAATTGATCTAGATGGAACAATTTGTCCGATAAAGAGACCTGAGCAGACTTATGCGGATCTAGTCCCCTTACCGGGAGCTGCGGATCGAATTCGAGAACTCAGAGCATCCGGGCACTATATCATCATTCAAACAGCCCGTAATATGGCTACACGAAAAAGTAACGTTGGTCAGGTGATGAAACATGTGGGAAAGATAACACTAAACTGGCTGGAGCAGCATGGTATTGAATATGATGAGATATATTTTGGCAAACCCAATGCAGAGGTTTATCTGGATGATCGCGCCATGAGATTCTCCTCATGGAAAGATATTACAGAAGAAAAGTTAATCCAAGAAGGCAAGGAACGTTGAAAATCATTGTTCCTATGGCCGGGCGAGGAGCACGCCTTTCCGCCACTTCTGAATTACCTAAACCATTGATCCCTATCGCGGGAAAACCAATGATTGCCTGGGCATTGGACAGTATCCGTCATATCCCACATACAAAAATGGTTTTTATTGCATTAGCTGAGCACGAAGAACGTTTTGGGATTAAAAATATTCTGAAGGACATTCTTGGATTTTCCCCCACAGTTGTGTTTCTTGATGATGTGACGGATGGACAATTATGTACAGTTCTCGCCGCTCGAGATTTCCTGGATAGTGAGGAAGATGTTCTTATAGCCAGCGCCGATACTTATGTTTTATCGGATCTACAAAATGATATCGCAAATCGTTCCCATCAATGTTGTGGGATCATTTCTGTTGCTGATTTACCGGGAGATCGCTGGAGTTTCGCGCGAACGGATGAGAGTGGAACTGTGATCGAAGTAGCTGAAAAAGTACGGATATCCGACTATGCCAGCACCGGGTTATATTATTTCTCAAACAGCAAGCAGCTAGTTGAAGTTGCAGATGAAATGATACACAATAAAGAAATGACTCGTGGAGAATACTACGTCATTCCCGTTTATCAAAAGTACATTGAACACGGCTGGAAAGTCACCATTTCTATTGCACAAGAGATGTGGGATATGGGAACACCTGAAGCATTAAAGAAGTTCAAAGAATTCATCACGCTTGAGAAATCATGAACAATACTTCATTCTCTATTTGTATTCCTAACTACAACTACGCAAAGTATATTGGGGAAACGATTCAAAGCGTTCTAGATCAGACTTACCAAAACTTCGAAATCATCGTTGCTGACAATGCTTCAACCGACAACTCACTTGAAGTCATTCAATCGTTTGACGATGAACGTATACACTTAATCCAGAATCGGTACAACATTGGTTTCGCCCCAAATTTACAGCAGGTGTCGAGAGAGGCAAAAAATGAATTCATGATCTTACTCTCATCAGATGATAGGATGAAACCTGAAGCTCTCAAGGTTTATTCCGAGATTATTGGTATGCAGGGTGATAATGCAAATAAACTCGTCATTTATTCAGAGGCTAACCAGATAAATGGGCAGGGGGAAGAAATGCCCTATCCCGTTCTACAGTACCCGTTCTATGAGAAACTGCAGTCAGTTGAAAAAAAAATACCATGCGGATATTCCATCAAGCTATATCAGGGAAAAGAGGTTCTTAAAGAAGCGATTCTACAATTAGGACCTGCAGGTCCCTTCCTAACCATGGTGTTTCCTAGGTTTTTATACGAAGCTGTTGAAGGCTATAATAATGTTCATCTAACAGATCCTGATACACATTTTTGTTATAAAATCTTACGTCAATATCCAGATGTAGCCTGGATAAACAAGCCCTTATTTGAATATCGTGTACATGGCAGCAATCAATTGGATCAGCAGCGTAAACAGGCTTCTATCAAAAAGCCCATCGATAAATACCTCCATACAATCGAAATTGAAGAATCCCTCCTTCAGGTACTAGGAATTACACGGCAGGACATTATCCGAACCTTTGTGAATAAATATTGTATCAATGAGATGTTCTCCTACCTCGCGCGCAAGCATTATAATCAAGCCTTCAAGGGTTTGTCATTTGCATTTACAACTTACCCTGGACAAGTTCTACGGAGTAAACGTGCATACTTAATGGCCTTTTTGTTATTACTGGGGCCGCTTGCACCTGTGACCACTCGTTTACTCCGAAGCGTGTATAAATCATTGGGTGGGAAAATGGAATATGGTTATTTCTAATGAATGAAACTCTCAATACAGTTTTCCAACTTTTAATACTTACAATCCTATCCATCATGATCTTGTCCAAGCCATACCTTGGTATCGTTCTCTCCGTTATCAGTCTCCCCATTGTCGATATCCTTCCTTCCATCCCTTTTCTCTCGTCTATCGTCCCCCTCATCGGAGGGATAACGCTTGTTGGGTACCTTTTCTCTCGATTAAATCTGCATAAACAACCCACT
>JASFQL010000093.1:0-8095 GCA_050115475.1 Anaerolineales bacterium | reverse complement strand
ATTTTAGAGAATTTGAATCGATTATATGGGCAAACTCCACAACACTGTTTTGGTTCATAAGATGTTTTTTTTCATATCGCCTTACAGTTATCCGTGATTTATAAAAGTACTTAGCGTAATTACTGAGAAGGAGATACCAATTAAAACTTGAGTTATCAAAGGTAGTAAGAAAGTCATTGAAAGACCAAGTTTGGCCTTGATGTATGGTTTGTGTATACATAGACTCAATAAATAAATCTTGCCGTCTTAGAAATACAATAATTTCAACTTCACAGCCCTCTGTGATTCTTCGTAAACTTTCGGCAACGATTTCAGAGTTCAGGTATCCTCGAAAAACATCCCCAGAATACCCCTCATAACTCATCACAAAGCGGGTGGAAGCAGGATATGGGGCAATTTTCCTTAAAAAAAACTCACGACTGGAAGATATGATGTCGCTATCTAGTACAGAAAGCTTCTCGATGTTTTTCCTTGCGGGTAATTGTGTCAAGTAAACGATTTTCTCATCTCGAAGCTTTTCTTTTCCCTTTAATAGTGATTTCTGAATTGCTGTTGAACCAGTCTTATGCGTTCCGATATGTAGGAATATTTGCGGTGAACTAGATTTCATCATCGTCCCGATAAACCTTGATAATAAGTTAATACTTGTTCCCTGATTTGGGATCGATTTGCTTTCTTCTTAACAATTTCCCAATTTTTTTCTTTGGCTCTATAGAATAACTCATTGTCGGTTAGTCCTCTTTGTATCGCATTAGCAATTTTATCTGGATATAAGGCATGAACCAGCAGGCCGTTTTCACCATCTTGAATCCACTCCTTGATGGAATCGAGGGGAGAAAAGATGGGTAAAGTACCTGCCCCCATTGCTTCTAGTAACACGTTCGGTGTACCATCAGAAAGAGAAGGTGAGATAACCAGTCGTGTTCTACCGAGTAATTCGAAAAATGTTTCTTGTGGCAGCATGTCATGACATGTACAACGTCTGTGAAAGGAAGCGGACTGTTTTTTGAGCCATATTTGAACAGTCCTAGAGGAATTCAGTAAGTGGATTTCGTAGCCAGCGATCGCATCCTCAACCAGACGAAGGGCTTCAAGCGTGGGGAGGATACGGTTGGCAAATTCACGATCGAAAGCCTTAGGCACGAGGATGAGGTCTCGCTCTTGGTAGGTATCCCGGATCTTCGAAAACTTATCCAAATCCAATCCGCCGGCGCCAGGAAGAGGATATGGAAAGGCCAGTTTTTCCTGTATCAGCCCATGATCTTCGGCAAGTTTCAAATCCCTTTGGCAGTCAGCCATGAAGCCATCACAGTGTTGGAGAATAAAAGATAAATTTCCATTTGCATCCGGGTCGTCCAGGCCTATATATAAATCACTCCCCCAGGCTGACACAACCCATTTTGGCCAATTGTTTTTATTAATTCTAACAAGAGCATTTTTCGCTGGCCTGCTACCAGTATCAAGGGGAAAGCTGTGAAGGATGTCGGGTTTCCAGTTATTTATAAGCCAATGAAGCCACCGGTCTCGGATAGAAAATCTATCTTGAAACCATCGGATGAAAGTTTTTAACCGGGGAATATCCGGCAACAACCAGATGACAGAGGTTTTTGATAGATTGTCTCGGTGAGGTTGGATGGCGGAGTATGTAGTAAAGTCCCAGGGGGGTATGTACTGGGGAGAATCGAAACGAACTGTAAACACCCGAACATCGAATCCGCTTCCAATAAGTAAATTTATCCATGACTGGGCATGGGTGCTTCCAGCGTGACAAACAAAAAGGATTTTAGGTGGTTTCGCCATAAGAGAATATTAATGAGTCAGTATGGCACTGATACATTTCTTGATCTTGGACAGATTGAGAATAATTGGAAGTACTTTGTTCCGCCATGACCAGGGATTGTTAATGCTGATGGTTATATAACCTTCTTTATCTGGCCCAAACCATTGTTTATATGGTTGTATGCTCCGCATAAAATTAAATTCGCGTATATTAGGATCATCAAATGCATTTTTAATCAATGCTGAAAGCAATAATTTCCCGGGAGAATAGGCTTGATATTCTTCCATGAAAGCAGGCATGTAGTAATAAAGTACATGGTTGTAAACCATATGATAGGCATAAGCAATGATCTTTTGGTTTATTTTCAATATCGATAATCTCATCCAACCAAGGTCCCCATATTCAGAAATGATGTTTTTTACGAAATGATATAAAGGAGGCATTCTTGTAAATGGATCGGATTGCTCTGTATAAGACCTTCTAACCGCATAATGCTCCAGGAAGTCATCGAAAAACCTTTCAATGTCCTCCGTGATTTGCACTATTAGAACGTTCCCAGCTTTTGAAAGCTTGTTCATATAATAGCGTAACTCTTTTCGTTTCTTTGTTCCCAATGATCCCAGATAATCATCATATGATAGGCTCGTATCTAATTTAAAGAAGGCGTGTTGATTTGTTACGATTGGATGAAAACCGGTATCATACAGATTCTCGGTAAAGGACTTCCAACTTAAATCGTCTTGTGGAATTAAATTAATGTGGGCTTGATCCCACTGATTTTTATTTTCCCTCAACCAATTAGTAATGGCGCTAGTAACTTCTTCTTCTTTCCCCGGGACTGTTAAAATTCCGAAAAAATCTGTTGGTTGGTATCCCAAAGGAACCAGTCTTCTTAATGTTAAAAACCTCGTTTCATTTATATTTTTCCATACAAGGGGTAATAATCCCACTAAATCTCCATTAGCGTTTTCTCGTGCTTCGAGAATGATCTCCTGACCACCAAACGTTTCAAGATACGTGGCAAACCAAAGTGGGTGTAAGTTTACGCCATATCGTTGATAATCAGCTAAATGTGTATATTCCTGGTATTTATTTGGCGATAAAGTTGCTGAGTGTATCTTAATCATACTTGGGAGGTTAATGATTTTTTGACTTTCGATTTCAATAAATCAAAAAATTTTAGTGGGCTGAGTAAAAACAGATACGGTATAAATTTCCAGATTTCAATTTCTCGAAAATGTGGCCGTAAATAATAGAAAAGTTTTAAAGTTACGTACGCTCTCAAACGCTTTTTTTCCTGTTTAGTCCAGAGGGGTTCTGAAATTATTTCCCGGCATAACTGGTAAAGGAAGTATACGCGCTGTAGTATGGACTTAAAATCACGCTTTTCTCTATTCCACAAGGCCTGAACAACGACTAAAGATACCGGTTCTCCTAATAACGTTGATAGATATTTCTGGCCGATCCTTATTGCATTTTCGCGTTGTTCGAAATTGCGTATAGATGATATGCTGTCCTCATGTACTCGCCAATAATACAGAATTTCTGGGTAGTTCGACAGCTTTGTGATTCTGCTTAATCGAGTAAATAAATCATAGTCTTGAGTGGTCTTCCAAACCTCACTATACCCTCCTACATATTCAAAGATAGACCTTCTCATGATTATCGTGGGGTGGGGGATGGGATTCTCAAAACATAAGCGGTATTTGATGAGGATAGGGTCGGTAGGGAATCGATTTTGTTTTTTGGTTACTTGATTATTGCTGTCAATTTCTTGGTAGAAGGTGCCTAATAAGCCAATCTTGGGATGGGTCTCCATATAATGGACCTGTGTCTCCAACCGGTTTTGTAAAGAGATATCATCCGCATCCATTCGAGCGATGTAGTACCCTGTAGATGATTTCCATGCTTTGTTTAGAGAATATGTCAATCCTCGATTCTTTTGATTCCTCAATATTTTTATTCTGGGGTCTTGTAATGCATATTCTCTACAGATACTATCAGTTTCGTCAGTTGAACCATCATTGACAATGATGAATTCGAAATCCGGATAGGTTTGTACAAGTATGCTATCTATGGCCTGGGATAAATATTTTTTGCCATTATAAACGGCCATAATGATACTAACTGGAGGAGTATCCACGGAACTCACTTGACAGTGCAGATTTCCTACATAGCCCATATTTGATCTAATTTTTCTTTGAATTTCTCGCCATCCCAATTTTTTATACTTATCCGTGGGATGCTATATAAATCGCCCCCCAATCTTAATGGTTCACGGGACGTTGTTACAGCGCTCTCGAAGCTGCATTCTTTCACGATTTTCACGGATATTTCATCAAAGTCGTCCTTTCCCCCAAAAGGATATGAGAAGTGCAAAATAGGTTTTTGTGTGATCTCCTGGAGAATTCTTCTATTTTCTAGAATCTCATTTTTTTGTTCATTATGTTTCAGGAGCGATAACGCTCGGTGACAATGACCGTGCCCACCAATTTCGAAAAGGGAGGTTTGAGATAATGATTTTATCTCATGAGAACTCAATGGTTTCCTTTCTAAAGAAAGAGCATTAGAAATTTGATTATTGTCTTGATTTCCCAATTCAACCAGAAGACTCTCGCGGGTGGAGGGATCCATTCCTTTCATGATTTTATGCAAAATCGATAAACAGGCATTCTTTTGACCAATTGTTTTTATCGGTAGTGAAACATCATGGGCAAAAATGGACAGTTTGATTGAATCACTCTGATATAAGTTATCTATAATTAACTTTTGAAGTTCATCCCACCAAAAATTCTTTTTATTTAGTGAATACGTATTTAGATAGAAAATTGCGGGGAGATTTTTATTGGATAAAGACTCACAAGCATACTTTAGATTACTGGAATACCCATCATCGAAAGTAATCACGACTGTACGCCGATCTGGTAATTTTCTAACTTTGAAGGTCTCAATAAGCTCATTCATGGAAACTGGGCGGTAAAAATTCTTGATGACTCGTAGATGCTCTAGAAAATTTTCTACAGATACAACGTTTTGCCAGTAATCTGTTGTTAATTCACCGACACGGTGATAGCAGAGTACGATACATCCATATTGCATGTGCCGATAGTAGGTTCTCAACCGATTCTTTATGGACATTCCAATTATCGTTTATATGGAGGGATAGCTAATAAAACTTTTTCGATAAATCGATTTTTCATTTTATTAAGTAGAGATTCTTTTATAAAACCACTCCAATCTGGCAGTTCGTATTCCCAGAATATCATTTCACCCACTTTATCAAATCCTAGTTTTTGTGCCAACAGATATGACGCAGCATTATCAAGCGAATCTGGAATGTAGGTTGGGATTTTCCCATCGTCCAATATTGCCGTAATCGCTTGAGAAACCACATCTTGCGCCATGCCTTTCCGTTGATAAGTTGGATCTGTCTTAACTGCAATTTCCTGAATGATTCCTTTGTTTTTTACGCCTGCATAAGCTACGATATCATTGATTTCATTCCGTATTACAAACACCCCTCCATCAAAACGATTGAGTAATATTCTAGAATGACTATCTATTTGCTTGAGTTGTTCTACTTTATGACCATGTCTTTTTACTGATATATTGTTCTTATAAATCATGATTTCGCGTTGATTCCAGCCGCCATTTTCTTTATGTATCATCTGAGCGAATTCTAATAACTTCGGACTGAGGATATCTAGTTTATTAAGTTTCTCGACAAGCTGTTTCGCAACGTCAACATACTCAGTTGATACTGTACAGACCGGTGAAGCCGTGAAACGAATGATCCATATTGGGACGACCCACTTTGCCCACGTTGGTTTTCTCTGGTTATCCGTTTCGATGAGTTGGATGTTCTTTTGATGAAACGAATCAACAGGAATATCTAAAAAATGTGCATATCCTTCTTCAATCGATTTCATCTCTATACGATTCAAACTTCGAGAGTTTTACTTTCAGGAAAATAATGATGACCACATAAAATTCTTGATTATGTATCGAACGGTTTAACTTCAGCCCAAATCTCTCCCCAGCGAGTTTCTTGGTGGTGTGTCTTCAACTTAGCTGCATTCAATTCCATTTCGAATGAGTCCAGTGTATATTCGGTTTTATGATCTTTGTCCAGTCGCCATTCCAAACCCAACTCCTGTTTCAAGGGAACTCGCCAGTCACGTTCAAATAAGGGAACACGGATGAAGATAGAGGCAGGCGAAATACGTTTCTGTAGATTGATTAGGAATTCCACACGTTCTTCGATGTGTTCAAGCACATTCGATAAAATCACGTAATCAAACATCTCATTGGGAAGGTCTATTCGGGCATCCCCCACGATATATTGAATATTAGGGTGTGAAAATTGCTGGCGTGCTGATTGGATAAACTCACCGTCCAGATCAATACCCAATACGTGTGAATTTGTCTTTTGAGCAACGTCAAAGGCAACTGCTCCATTACCACAGCCTACGTCTAATACCTTACTTCCGTTTGAAATCCTTTCAACAAAAAAATCATGATACCTTATATGGCGGTGTTTTGGATGGATACCATTACCATATAACACAGCTATCCGTTTTTCAAGAAAGTAAAGATGGTTATCCATTGTGAAAAGCAACTGAAGCGCTTCTTTTGCGGGTACAATTTTGGTTTTTTCTGAAACGAGTTGGTAAGCAAAATCACCCAATGAGTTGCTGTTCATACTGTTCAGGATATGAATCAACATCTTCCAAATAATTGATTTCAGAAACTGAATCAATTTATCCATAGAGAATCCAATAATGCTAATTCCATCTCTACTATTCGTTCAAGAGTGAAGTTCTCCGCAACATATGCGCGTGCATTTACGCCCATTCTGGTTTGCAATTGTTCATTTCCTAAGACTGCTTGAATAGCGCTGCGAATTTCTTGAGGTGATTCACCACATAGATATCCATTTTCTTTATGTGTAATTAGTTTTCGAATCCCTGAAACGTTGGTGCCGATGACTGGCAAACCACACGCCATCGCTTCTAGCAATGCTTTTGGGTGTCCCTCATAAGAAGACGGTAAAATGAAAATATTCGATGAATTTAAATATTCAGGCAACTTGTTGTGGGGTTGGTTACCTACGAATTCAGCGTTGATTTGATACTGATTTACTTTTTCTTTCAACGCCTTCCGTAAAGAACCATCTCCAACAAAAAATATCTCGAGATCCAATCCTTTTATTGCCTCGAGAAGGTTAAAAAGATTCTTTTGGGTCTCCAACCGCCCGATGAAGCATAACCTTTTCTGTCTATTTGGTTTACTTCCATTGGGTTTGAAAACCTCAGTGAGGACGTAGTTTGGAATCACATGAATCTTTTCAGTCTGTTGACTATAATTATTAATGATATAGTCTTGCATTTCCTTCGTTGTGACCACAACGACATTCGCCTGTGTGAATACCATTTTTTCATATTCTCTAATCTTTTTAACAGTATCAGTTATATGCCCATTTGATTTTTCTAAGGCAAACTGGGACCATAAATATCCACACCGGGCGATGAATGGTTTTCCAATATTTTGTGCGGATCGTAAGGCGACATTAGCGCCTTTGACCTGGTTGCTTTTAAGGATTGTATTCCCGGTAAAGATAAACCGTGCCATTTTTGTAAGCAACATGACATAATACCGCTGTGGTATCCCCCAACGGTTACATATTAGTTTAATCCCTGATATATGGGATTGAAGACGAAGGTCACCAGAATCACCATAGGTTACGAAACGAACCTGTACACCTCGTTTGGATAAAGCTTTGTATAGGGCCGTTTCACGTTCGATACTCCCTAATTGATTCCAAATCTGAAGGGAGGCATTACTGGTAAAGAATAGAGTAAGTTCTTTATGTTTATTACCCATCTAGGAGACTTTTTTTCGACACACAAATAAAATCATATGTCCGAGATTTCTCTCCGCCCAATCCCAGGATTTCAACCAATTCTGCAAACGCCATCCGATTCCTCGCCATTGAAGCATTCTACGGATAATAACAATTTCGTCCTTCACTCCCTTATATCCATCATAAGGAAAGGTGTCTATAACGACAAATCCAGTTTTGCCTAAAAGCGATTCCATCTCATGGATTGAAAAGGCATATTGGTAGAAGGATAGGTTCTCTGTGTTTTTTGCATATAAACCCAACTTGGATTTGAGCTTGCGTAGTGCGTGGAAGTGAGGAACCGAAATGAGCATTACACCATCGTGCGCTAATATTCGATGTGCCTCTTGCAGGAATTTTTTGGGCCCTTCAAGTTGATGTTCAACTACACCCAATGAAATGTAGCCTTTATA
>JASFQL010000092.1:0-8975 GCA_050115475.1 Anaerolineales bacterium | reverse complement strand
CCTAAAACGTGCTGCAATATATCCAGCAAGCACACATCGCAGTTCATTGAGGGGGTCTGGGGGAAACAGTTTCCTCCCAGCAGTGGGGTGCGGGGGATGGCAGCATCCCCCGCAAATAATGAATCCCTTACTAAAACAATCTCAACCGTTTCCTCATCCATCCATAAAAGTATTCTTTTCTTTGTGCCTTCGTGGTTTCGTGGTTAAAATGCACATCTACTGCTGGAGAATGCCCCTGGCATTCTCCTAAATATTGACCAGCATGCTGGTCAATGTCACCATCCTTCCGGCGGCTCCCATGAGGGAGAACCATCCAGCCAAGTCTTACATATATAAGGGTGAAAAGCCAGATAAACCCGCCTGACACTGGCCCCAACTGGAAAACGAGGCGAACCCCCTCCCACCTACCTTACCCTCCCGACAGCACCACCACACCCAAATGGATCAGGATCACAATAACCAGGCTGATGGCCGCCGCCACGATGTGCGGCATCGGGGTCAGCGGCTTGAAAAGATAACGTCCTGTCTGCGAACCAGACTTGCCGAAGGCTTCGTCCCACACGTGATACACCTGGAAAGGGGTCAGCTTCTCGAACTCCCCCGCCCTGAAAGCCGCTTCGATCTGCTTGATCCGGGCCGCGAAAAAATAAGACAGCCCCCGCCACTTCGCTTCCAGGTACCAGAACACCAGCGACGACGCCAGCGCCACCCACAAAAGGAACTCCTTGCCGTAGATCAGGCTCGCCCCGATAGCCCCCGCCGCGACCGTAATGCTCCATCCTTTAATCGTAAAGCAGCGCCGGTCGATGTCCTCGTAGAACTCCTGCAGCATCAGGTACTCGTTGTTGAGCATCTCTATCCGGTTCTTTATTTTAAAATCATCTTGAGGGGGAGAAATATCCTTTTTGCCCATCGCCATATCCTCATTTTTCCACGTTTGAAACAATTATACACTGGACACAGGCGGGTCATGCCTGGCATCCACCCGGCCGCCCCAACGTTTTCTGAGATGTAGCTTAGGCATTGTACATTATGATTGCCCTTAATCATCCTTCTTTGCGGCCAGTTCGCCCATACACCACGTTATAAAGTTCCTATCAGACATTCCCTCATTGCATTTGATCGCAGGGGTCCGGAGAGTCGCCACCCCCGGAAGTGGGGCGCGGGAGATTGGTCAGCAAAGCTGACCTTGGAGAACCAAAGGTTAACTGTGCTAACCCGTTCTCCTGATGCATGTGGAGAATGAGAAGCATTCTCCTAAGCAAGCCAAAGGCTTGCACCCCGCAGATATTGAATCAATCAAATAAATTATGCCAACCGTTTCCTCGTCCATCCATAAAAGTATTCTTTTCTTTGTGCCTTCGTGGTTTCGTGGTTAAAATGCACATCTACTGCTGGAGAATGCCAGAGGCATTCTCCTAAATATTGACCAGCATGCTGGTCAATGTCACCATCGTTCCAGCAGCTATCATGAAGGAGAACTTTCCAACAAAGTCGTACATATGTGAGGGCGAAAAGCCAGAAACCTCTGCCCGTTTTCTCTATAATATCTTTTACAACCTGTAACAACCTGTAACAACCTGTAAAACTTCTCCCCTCCCCCCGTACCCTACCTGTAAGACCTGTAAACACCTGTAAACACCTGTAAGACCTGTAAAATATACCCCCCTCCCAAACCTTTACAGGTTACAAGTCCTCAATCAACAATCAGAAATCCTAAGGCATCGGCTGCCAGCTTGGTTCCTGGTCCCTGGCCTCGTTATTGCTAATATTCGTCTGGAAGCGCCCCCCGGCGTCCATCGTATAAATCTCGAAATTCCCATCCCGCGACGTGGTGAAAACCATCCACATCCCGTCCGGCGACCAGGCCGGGTCCAGGTTATACGACGTGTTCGTGAGCCGCAAAAGGCCCTCTCCGCGCTGTTCGAACACCGCCAGGAAAATCTCCTTAGAACCACCCTGCACCCGCACGTAAGCAATGTACTTCCCATCCGGCGACCACACCGGGGAAAGCACTTGCCCCAGCCGTTTCTTGATATCGAACAGTTCGGCAGCATCCCCTTTTTGGCTTGCCCTCCGGATGGAGAGGGTGTTGTAGATCGAACTGCCGAAAGCCAGCCATTGGCCGTCCGGCGACCAGGCCGGATTGTACTCCACCGCATAGCCAATGGACATATCCTCCTGTTCGCTGCCGTCGGTGTTCATGATGAAGATGCGTTTCGAACCCCCCGACCGGGTGGAGGCAAAGGCGATCTTGGTTCCATCGAAAGACCAGGCCGGGTCGGTATCGTCTCCCTTGGTCTCTGTCAGGTTGACCGGGTCGCCGCCCCCAGCATCGATGACGAAGATGTCCAGGTTCAGGGGAGTGTTGTACAGACCCCGGCCGCCTTCAGCCACGTAAAGCAGCTGGGTGCCGTCGGGCGACCAGCGGGGCTGGCTCTTGTTAACGGGGTCGAAAGTCAGCTGGAAGACATCCGAGCCGTCGGGGAACATGGTGAAAATCTGGAAGTAACCGGTGCTATCGCGGTTGCTGATGAAGGCGATGCGTCCGCCGCCGCCGACCTGGGTGGGTGTTGGGCTGGGAGTGAAGGTCGAGGTAGTAGTAGGTGGTTGGGGGGTGTCGGTGGGGAGATCGGTGGGATGTCCGGGAGTCTCGTCCTCGGCGAGGGCGGGGTGGGTGTCTGTGGGTCCGGGCAGGGCAGCGGGGAAGATCCCGCCCAGGTCGAGGAGCCCGGTCAGGTGGGCGACAACGCCGCCACCAATGAGTAAGCCGACCAAGGCAATGGGAATGATGACAGCCAGGGATGAACGTTTCTTGGGGGCAGCCGCCACCGTTTTGGCCCTGGGAGCAGGTTTGGGGGGCGGCGCAGCGACGAAGCTGGGGTCGGTGAGGGCTTTGATGAACTCGTCCACCGAGGTGAAACGCTGGTCCGGTTCAATGGAGAGCGCCCGTTTGAGGGCGGCGTCGACGTGCCGGGGGATATGTTCGTCCAGCGAGTGGGGAGATGCGAGGGTAGCCTGCTCCAAGATGCGCTCGATAGCTTCAACGGGAGCCGTCCCCAGGAGGAGAGTGTAGAGCGTAGCGGCCAGCGAATACTGGTCGGAATAAGGGCCGGTGGGGGCGGGTCCGTACTGCTCGGGAGGAGCGTAGCGGGGGGTATAGCCGCGGGCGCCAATGGTGGTGTGGTCTCCCTCGGAGGCTTTGGCGATGCCGAAGTCCACGAGAACGACGTGCCCATCTGGGGTAATCTTGATGTTACCGGGTTTGATGTCCCGGTGGATGACGGCGGGCATTTGTTTGTGGAGGTAAGTAAGCGCGGCACCCAACTGTTTCGCCCAGGCGAGGACTTTCTGCAGGGGCTGGGCGCCTTCACGCTTCAGCAGGCTGGAGAGGTCGTCGCCGGGGACGTAGTCCATCACCAAGTATTGGGCATCTTCGAGGATGAAGTGGTCGGTGACGAGGGGTAAGTTTGGATGGCGGAGGGCAGCCAGCATACGGGCCTCGCGCTCGAACTGGCGTTTGGCTACATCGGAGGGATTGAGGTTGACCTTGACTGCGACCTTACGATCGACGGCGGTGTCGGTTGCCAGGTAGACAGCGCCCATGCCACCTTTCCCGAGCTGTTCTTCGATGCGATAACGGTCTTTGAGGAGGGTATTGATTTCGAGGGGCATAGGGTCTTCTCCAATCGGGTAATCAGTCTTCAGGAAACCAGTAATCAGTCACAAAGAATCAGGAAAGCAGAGAGTGGGAAGAAATTAGGGATAAAGCAGCAATTCCCTGGTTTTAATGTAGGCTAGGCCAGGGATGCGGTCAGCGGGCACACTGATGACCAACCGCACCCAGGTAGGCTCGGTGATATCGTAATGGACTTCGGCAGCAAAGAGAGCGTATTCACTGTCCTCCGAGAGGAGAACAGCCGCCTCGCTTGCAGCGATGATCTCACCTGTTTCGGTGATGAGTTCTATGGAGAGGGGGGTTTCTGAAGGGGATTTTACCAAGCCAGATAACAATAAGGTATCTCCCTGGACGAGGGTGTTTTCGAGGGGATATTGGATGACGACCTTCTCCTTGAGACTTTCGGCGTAGTTGCGCATAGATTCACCTTGCGACATGAGGATGAGTTCAATGGAGTTCATGGCCTTCGGCCGCCCAAATTCATCCGTCGTGCTAATCTCCAGCCGGGCAGCTTCCAAGGAACCATCGGGAATCTCGAATTCGATCATGGCAACCATGGTCGCATGCGAGGCACCCTCCCAGGGGAAGACCCGCACCGACCTTTCCACCAGTACAGACCCATTTTCGCCTACGAGGCGGAGATCGACGAGATGATTGAAGCCAGGCTCGAGATAAGCACTGAGACGGAAGGGAGAAACCATAATGGAGTAATCCCCCGGTTTGAGGATGAGGATGTCTGCATCTGGGATGTAGGGGGCGGGAACGGCCGGGCCATCCTCTGCGGGTGCCGGTTCCGAGGTAATGGATGGTGGCGTCTCAAAAGAGGCGTCGCCGATGCTGGTCTCGATGGGGCGCTCTTCGACGGTGACGGTGGGGGCGTGTTCCGGTAGGCCGGTGATATCTGAAATGGAGAGAGGAGTCTCCTCCCCTGTTGGAGGAGATGTGTCTTGGCCGGGGAGATTTCCTGCGTTGGGGGAAGATTGGATGCGGAGGTACTCCGTACAACCAGCAGTGAGGAGGGCGATCATCCCCAAAGCGAGGAAGAAACAGGGAAAGGATTTAGGATGGGTGATATTACGAATGAATCTCATTCCTAGCACAAGATACACGAAATTGCTTTAATACGCAATACGGAATACGGATTCATTCCGTATTCCGTATTGAAAATACTTCTTGTGCTACAGCCCGTAAATGGCGCTGAATTTCTCGTTGAGGTATTTGATGTAGGGGCCGCCATCGATCTTGGAACCAGTGACCCGTTTCACCAGTTCTTGGGGTTGGTATTTCTTGCCATGGCGGTAAACCCGGTCTTTCAGCCAGGCATGCAGTTCTTCGAACTCACCTTTCCGGATTTGATCGTCAAGGTTGGGGATCTCTTTGTTGATGACCTCCCAAATCTGGAGGGAGATGAGGTTACCGAGGGCGTAGGTGGAGAAGTAGCCGAAATAGCCAAAGGACCAGTGAACGTCCTGGAGGACTCCTTCGGTGTCGTTCTTGGGGGTGATGCCGAGATATTCTTTGAAACGGGTGTTCCATATCTCCGGCAGGTCTTTGACCTTGAATTTCCCCTCAAGCAAACCGATCTCAATTTCGAGGCGGAGCATGATGTGGAGGTTGTAGGTGGCTTCATCGGCTTCAACGCGGATGGGGGAAGGCTCGACTTTGTTGACGGCTTTGTATAAGTCTTCGGAACTCACGCCCTTCGTCTGGGCCGGGAAGCGTTTCTGGAATTTGGGGTAGTACCATTCCCAGAAGGTCTTGGACCGACCGACGAGGTTCTCCCACAATCGGGATTGGGATTCGTGGACGGCGAAAGAGGCGCCCTCATACATGAGCGTGCGGGCGAGATCTTTGGCGATGCCCTGCTCGTACATGGCGTGGCCGGCTTCGTGCATGATGGCGAAGATGAAAGAGTTGAGGAAGTCTTCATCGACCCGGTAAGTGACACGGTTGTCACCGTAACCCAAGGTAGAGGAAAAGGGGTGGGTTACTTTATCGATGCGGCCGCGGTTGAAATCATAACCAAACTTCTTGATAATCTCGACACCCACATCGACCTGCTCTGATTCGGGATAGTGCTTGAACAAAACACTATCATCCACCTGGGGCTGCTTGGAGATGGCCTCGATGAGTTCGACCTGCTTTGGGCGGATACCATTGAAGATATCCTGGACCTCTTTGGTCTTCATGCCGGGCTCAAACTCATCCAGAAGGGGATCATAAACATGGTCGTAGGGTTTGAAACATTCGGCGTAGCGCTGACTATATTCCACGAGTTTTGATAGATGGGGTTCGAACAGCGGCCAATCGTTCTTCTCACGCGCTTCACGCCAGGCCTGATTGGAAGGGGGAAGCATACGGGCTTTCTCTGCAATCATTTCGGCGGGTACTTTGGTCCTTCTGTCTACCTCGCGCCGGGTGATGGCGAATAAGCAGGCGTCATCGGAATCGGGATCGAGGCTGCCAGCACCGGCTTCCAAATCTTCGAGGAGGCTGCCAACTTCGTCGGAGGCGTAGATTTCGTGCGCTTTTTTCTCTAAGGTGCCCATGATATGCCCACGGGCTTCGGCTCCTCCGGGGGGCATGTAGGTCTCTTGATCCCATCCGAGAATCTGGGCGGCTCTCTGGAAATCGGCGGCTTCCATGACGAGGGTTTTAAATTGCTTAAGTTTTTCTTCCATGGGGTAGATTTCTCCAAATGATTTTAGTTGTTATGCAACACGCAGCACGGAAAACGAAAGCTAAATTGTGTATTCCGTATTGCGCAAAGGTCTCCACATTTGTTATGGCGTGAGTATTATACAATCTTCCAACGGAGGGGGGCATTTTCTAATGTGTTTATTATCTCCTCGGCGATGTAGCAGGCGGCACGCTCCTGGGCTTCAGCGGTCTGTGCAGCGATGTGGGGGGTGGCGATGAGGTGGGGGTGGGCAATCAGGTCAGTTTGTCCGGGAGGTTCATGCTCGAACACGTCCAGGGCAGCCCCGGCAACATGTCCGGATTCGAGGCCTGTGAGGAGGGCGGATTCATCGATGATCCCTCCGCGGGCGGTCGAAACCAGGACCACCCCAGGTTTCATTTGGGCGATGGCGTCTGCGCCAATCAAGCCACGGGTCTCCGGCAGCAAGGGAACATGTATGGTAATGATATCGGCCTGTGTGAGAATGTCTTCGAGACACTGGGGGATGGCGCCACGAGATTGGATATCTGCGTCGGAGATATGAGGGTCACAGCCCAGAGTGTCCATACCAAAAGCTTCGGCGATGTGGGCGACTTTCGTACCGATGCGCCCCATGCCGATGATTCCGAGGGTCTTCCCGCCCAGTTCGGTCCCCTGGAGTTTTTTCTTCTCCCATTGGCCAGCTTTCATGGTGGCGTCGGCGCGAGGGATTCTGCGGACCAAAGCAAGCATGAGGGCGATGGCGTGTTCGGCGACGGCGACGGTGGTGGCAGTGGGGGAATTGACAACGGTAACCCCGGCAGCCCGGGCAGCTTCGAGATCGATGTTATCAACACCAACACCGGCGCGCCCAATCGCTTTGAGGTTCGCTCCGGCGTCGAAAACAGCCTGGGTGACTTTCGTGCGACCACGGACGATGAGGGCGTGGTAGGCGGGGATTTCTTGGATGAGTTCTTCGGGGGTGATCCCGGCTCTATCGGAGACGTCGGCGTGCTGGCGGAGGAAATCCAGCCCTTTTTGCGACAGGGTATCGCTGATGAGAATTTTGTGTTTGGTCATGTTTCCCTTCTTCCGGATTTATGATGGGTACAATTTTATCAGGTTCTTGGATTTGTATTTTGTGTGATGTTGATCAAAAGGGGAAAGCACCTTCTTTGATCCGATGAGTGATTTATATTCTCCGGAGGATTAATGGGAGGAGACTTAACGGGCGGGGCATGTCCCGCCCCTACGGTGGGTAAGGTGGGGAATATGGGAATTTGTGAGGATGAGTGGGAATTATGATTGGCTTTTCCCCTTCACCATGCCAGCTATATTGGTTTTCTATTCCACAAGGGATTTGCGAGGTAACAGTTTCTAGGTGGAATTGTATCAAGCATTAATAATATGGATGGATGAGGAAACGGTTGGCATAATTTATTTGATTGATTCAATATCTGCGGGGTGCAAGCCTTTGGCTTTCTTAGGAGAATGCTTCTCATTCTCCACATGCATCAGGAGAACGGGTTAGCACAGCTAACCAATCCCCCGCACCCCACTGCCGGGGGTGGCGACTCCCCGGACGCCTCGCTGAACTGCGGTGTGTGTTTGTTGGATATGTAGTTTATGGAGTGGATTCAAGATTGTTGGTTGTTTGTGTTTGATGGGGAGACAGTTGAGGAATTAAAAAATTCAGATTGTATTTGCGGGGGATGCCGCCATCCCCCGCACCCCACCGCCGGAGGAGGAACCCTCCCCGGACCCCTGGAATCAAATTCGTAGAAGCGTTATTTAATTCTTTGGTTTATAACAAGGTGTGTGGGCCAAGCGGCCGCAAAGATGGGTGGTGGAAGGCAAGGGGTGGAAGGTATAGCTTGCCTGAAACTGAGGGCTGGTGAGGTTTATAGAGTGGATTCAAGATTGTTGGTTGTTTGTGTTTGATGGGGAGACAGTTGAGGAATTAAAATATTCAGATTGTATTTGCGGGGGATGCCGCCATCCCCCACACCCCACCGCCGGAGGAGGAACCCTCCCCGGACCCCTGGAATCAAATTCATAGGAGCGTTATTTAATTCTTTGGTTTATAAAAAGGTGTGTGGGCCAAGCGGTCGCAAAGCAGGGGTGTAAACAGCAGTGTGTGTGAGGTGTGATCGATGATGTATGATGAAAAAGCGGTGGGGATGTTTTGTTGTTTAGCGAGATTTGTTGAGGAGATGTGTGGATTATAGAGTGGATTCAAGATTGTTGGTTATTTGTGTGTGGTGAGGAGACAGCCGAGTCAGATTAATAACAAATATTTAATTTGTGGGGGATGCCGCCATCCCCCACACCCCACCGCCGGAGGAGGAACCCTCCCCGGACCCCTGGAATCAAAGGCATACTAGCGTTTATTAATTCTCTGGTTTATAACAAGGTGTGTGGGCCAAGCGGCCGCAAAGATGGGTGGTGGAAGGCAAGGGGTGGAAGGTATAGCTTGCCTGAAACTGAGGGCTGGTGAGGTTTATAGAGTGGATTCAAGATTGTTGGTTGTTGGTGTGTGATGGGGAGACGGTTGAGATATTTTAAAAATTCAGATTGTATTTGCGGGGGATGGCGCCATCCCCCGCACCCCCCCCCCCGAGGAGGAACCCACCCCCG
>JASFQL010000091.1:0-9047 GCA_050115475.1 Anaerolineales bacterium | reverse complement strand
TTTATAACGTTTGACTTGCCTCCCCATTTTTTCCCAACTCTGTAAAAGGAGGATTATCTTCTTCCACGCCTCAATTCGTTTTTGAACTTTCCCAATAGGGATATCTACCCCCTTCATTTGTTTTTCGACCATATTCAGCAGATTTTTAGGGATAGCATTTTTGACGTCAAGTGGATTTAATTTAATAAAATCTTCGAATTCCTTTTTTTGATCAAATAGATCATTGAGTGTTCTCGTAAATTCTCCTTTGAATAGATTAAGATCGCCCCTTGCATCTTCAATGTTCTTTTCCAGTCCTGTATATTCTTCACTAGAAGTGTCCCAAATCAAATGTTTTAAGTACTTCTCAATCTCCTCAATGAATATCTTAAAATGATCTTTAATATCTAAACGAAATGTTCCTCTTTCTATTCCAACGATGAAATGTGGTTTATCCTCTTCTTTTTTCTCGGATAACTTTTTCTGCTCATCTGTCTTCTTTTCCGTGAATACTCCCCGTACTGCCCATAATGTTTTCCAGATACTACTATCTGGCTCTGCCTTTTCTTCGCCCCCTGATTTTAAAAGCCCACTCCTCCATGCTTCAAAAGACATCGGACAAGGAAGCATGAAATACACTTTCTTTAGTATATGTTTACATTCTTCATTCTCCAGTACTCTGGCTTCAATTGGGTAGATAGAAACATCACCTTGTTTATATCCATTCCCAGAGGGAACCTCTACTTCCTTTGTAATCCACCATTTTTTTTGTGCCTCAAAATCAACAATCGTTTTTCCCTTTTCTCCTCCCCACTTTATTTGAATCTTCCCTTTCTCAGGCCACTCTTCTCCTCTCATGAATAATTTTATTTTCTTGGTCTGCTCCATAGCGCAAATATTTTCATTGACAAAAACAATCTCATCCTTCGTTTTTTTGTATTTGGCCATCAAATCCATGTACGGGAGGCCAGATTGAGTCATAAAGGCGACGACAAGGGCTATCAGTACCCCTATCATGATAGCGAGGAGCGCCCAGCCGAATTGGTCTGTCACCTGGATTTTCATGATGACTTGGTCATCTGTTGAACCGTTATTTGTTGGGTCGATTGTGACATCATCATAATCCCCAGTAGTTCTTATCCCGGTCACAGATACACATGCCAGATTTTTATCATGGTCATTGTCAGGACAATTGACCATGAAAACTTCAGCATCCTCTTCTTTTCCATCAATTCCAGCTAAAACAAATTTCTCTGGGTAAAAGTCAGGGGCTGATGCCCTTTCATTCACAATATATTCAATTTCGATTTCTTGTAAGTCTTTGATCATTTCCTTATTGAATGGATTGCGTTTTGCGATTATATTGATTTCTGAGATTAAAGGTCTTACAGAATCCTCGAGAAAAAGTTCTAGAGTAACATCATTATCGAACGAATTTTCCTTATCCTCAAATAAATCGATGGTTCCCTTGTAATCTCCTTGAATATCCAATCCCTTAACCTTCACACAGGCGAAAACATCGACATCATCAGCTGAATACTCTAATAACGCAACTTCTTTTGTCTCCGCCGTACACTCCACGGCATAAACATATCCAAGTTTCTCAGGCTGTTCCTCGATTTCCTCCGGTTCTTGTGCCTCATCTTCTTCCACAGGATTAACAAATTTGACTACGCCAACGAATTTTTCTTTTTCATCTCCCTCGACCGCTTTGATTCCTTCAATGAATTTACTGTATTTCTCAGCGCTGATTGATAGTGGAATGGCGATTTGGAGATTTTCAAAAGATGCGGCACTCTTTTCAATCTCTTTTTCAATCACCTTTGTCTCTTGTGTATCTTCTTTTACTTTTTTTATTACAAGTTTCACCGCATCTGATGATGTATCATTATCGGTGATATCTACTTTTGTTTCGTAAATGCCTTCTTTTAAAGCTGTTAAAGGATCAATTTTCAGGCAGATAAGCATGACCCCATTGTCCTGGCTTTGTGAGCTACTTATTATCGACGATGGATCACACCCGGAATAAGCGCGAATATAAAAGAAGGTCCCTTCGGATTCCAACGCACCCACGATCACTTCATCGCTATTTCCTGATGCACCTAGAATCATCCCCTTTTCTTCCTCATTGTAGAAAAGAACGGGAATGACAATCTCTTCAAGCCTCTCACCGTCGACGTTTACTTCGATTTCAGTAATGAGTGGAACCGGACCTGGAAGAATTGGATCATCCTCATTTGCCCGCGCTGTTGAAGGAGTAATCGATAATCCAAGCACTATTAATATGGAAATAATGGGGAATAATTTCATTCGCAAAGGAAACACTTTTTCCAACTTCATTTTGCCTCCTTATAAAAAAACCTCATGAAGTGTGCAACTACCGTAAATAAAACCCCAATAACGAAAATATGCGATTATGTAAATCTTTATTTTGGGAATGGGTAATTGAGGGCTGATATCAACTATACACGATATTCAATAGATTTTCAAGCATTTTTGCTGACCCCCCTTTAAATCTCAACTATGGTGCTGGCAGCACATACCAGGGGTTGATAAAGCCGCCCAGGTAGCGTACCTCAAAGTGCAGGTGTGGACCCGTGGAGTTGCCTGTACTCCCACCCCAGCCAATTGTGCTGCCTTTCGAAACACTCTGCCCACATCCGACCGATACAGAGCTGAGGTGGGCATAGAGAGTATGGTAGCCGTTTTGGTGGTCGAGCATAATCATGTTGCCGTATCCGCCCGTCGCCCAACCCGCAAAGACTACCACGCCGCTGTCTGCAGCCAGGATAGGCAGGCTCTCTCCGGTGCGGATATCGATTCCGAGATGTCCATCCCAATAATCATTACCCGTAATTTCGTGATAGGGTGAAGGCCAAACAAAGGCGCCTGTACCCCCAATACCGCTGTAGTTCCCTGAACAAGCCCCACCTCCATACAACGATGTCGAAACGCCCGCCGATCCCAACGCAATCACAGGAATAACCCACTGGCGGAATTCCCCCACACCATCAGGGATCATGATATAGGTATCCGGTTCAATGACCGGCGTAATCAGGTCTGAGAAATTATTCCCGGGCCAGTTTACAATGTCATCCACGTTTACTTCATATTCTTCAGCCACCTCGGCCAAGGTATCTCCCTCCTTCCACTTGTAATAGACACCATCGACCGGCGGGATATTCAGGATCATTTCGGGTTCGAGCATGTCCGGATTACCGCTCAATGCATCCTCGTTTGCCCACAAGAGAGTTTCAGGTTCGATCCCATGGTCCGCGGCGATCCCAAATAAGGCGTCTCCAAATTCCACCTTGTAGGAAATCACCTCAAAACTTGATAGGTCTGACTTCTCCGTTTGGTAAACGACCTCCCGGGGAATCTTATCTTCCTGAAGAGAGACGACCTGAGGCATACCCACGTACCCCCCTGTATCACCAAAATCGATAGGGATAGGGGTCGGTATCCTTGCCCGGGCAACCGGGTCGTACTGCCGAACACCGATGAGGAAAGCCACAATGGCCAGTACCCCCGCAAAGATCCATGCGAGAAAAGCGATAGGCCCTATTCGATATACCAGGTCGACGATGGGCGTCGGTGGAACTGCAGGATTCTTCTTCACAGCCTATCTTTACTCGTTGAGGGTCTCCAAGAACTCTTGATTGTTGTCTGTCTTGCTTAACTGCTGGAGGATGGCTTCTGTCGCTTGAGTCATGGTCATCCCGGCACCGTTAGGCGGATCGGTGACCATCTGGGCGTACATCCGCCGTAATAGCCAAACCCGCTGGGTGATATCCGGGCCTAGGAGAAGTTCCTCTCGCCGTGTGGAAGATCGGTCGACGTCGATAGCTGGGAAGACGCGCCGCTCCTGGAGTGTTCGGGAAAGGTGCAGTTCCATATTCCCGGTCCCTTTGAATTCCTCATAGACGACGTCATCCATGCGAGAACCTGTGTCGACCAAGCAGGTAGCGATGATGGTGAGTGATCCACCCTCTTCGATGTTGCGGGCAGCCCCAAAGAAGCGTTTCGGGGGATACAATGCCGAGGGATCTATACCTCCCGAAAGCGTCCTGCCGGAAGGGTGGACGACGAGGTTGTAAGCTCTTGCCAGGCGAGTGATCGAATCCATCAAAACGACAACATCACGCCCGATCTCTACGAGGCGTTTGGCTCGTTCCAGTACGATTTCGGCCGCACGTACGTGCGCCGTAACAGGCTCATCGAAAGTAGAGGAAATTACTTCCGCGTCCACCGAGCGATCCATATCGGTGACCTCTTCAGGACGCTCGCCGATGAGTGCGATCATCAAATGGACATCTTCACACTTCATCGAGATGGCATTAGCGATGGCTTTTAAAATGGTGGTCTTCCCAGATTTCGGCGGTGATACGATGAGACCGCGCTGTCCCCGTCCTATGGGCGCTATCAGGTTGATCATCCGGGTGGAGAGAGTCGAGCGGTCGGTTTCCAGGTCGAATCGCTGTTCTGGGAAAATCGGGGTAAGGGTCTCAAACTTTGGCCGTAATTTTGCTTCTTCTGGCTCGATGCCGTTGACTGTCTCGACCTTCAAAAGCCCGTAATGCCGTTCTGATTCACGCGGCGGGCGTACGTTGCCGATAACCAGATCGCCATTCCGCAACCCATAGCGGCGAATCTGCGTCTGTGAGACGTAGATGTCGTCGGGACCAGCCTGGTAGTGGTTGGTACGTAAAAAGCCCACGCCTTCATTCATGATCTCTAATATCCCGCCTCGTACTTCTTGCCCGTCTTTCTCTGCTTCTATCTGGCGGATTTTTAGAATCAGGTCTTCTTTCTTCATCCGGCTGGCCCGTTCGATATCCAGCTTGGTTGCCTGTTGGCGTAGTTTCGCCAGAGGAGTCTTCTCTAGTTCTAGTATGTCCATATTTACTCTCTATGTGGTTTGATGTTCATTTGGAAAAAATCAATGGTTGCCGCTTCCTCTTCCCCAAACAAATAAGGTCAGCGGCCTAGGCCTTTTTATTCCATCTTTTGAAGTTTCATTACTAATGGGGAAATTAGTGGTTGCATTATAGCCTAAAATATTCCAGTCAGCAAGCCATTTTTATGGGTCTATCAAGTCTGATAGGGAGTTGATTTTTATTCGTTTGGATAGATATATGGTCTCGCTAGAGCCAGGCCAGCAATGGTCTTTCCATCCCGGATCTTATCTTCTGCAGCCATCTGGTATACCTTATCAGCAGGTAGTTTTATCACCTCGATAAACTCTCCCGGATCCTTTTCAAGAGGAGCTTCCCGCAGGTGCGTTGCCAGATAGATATGCATATACTCACTGGAATAACCTGGAGCGAGGTACATCTCCCCTATTTTTTGTAAATGTTCGGCTGTCACACCTATCTCTTCCCTCAATTCACGAATCGCACTCACCTCAGGGGCTTCGTCTGCTTCCAATGTGCCGGCAGGCAATTCGAGGAGGGTATCCTTCACAGCATAACGGTATTGTTCGATCAACCAGATATTCCCCGCTTCATCGACCGGCACCATCGTCACGGCACCGGGATGATCAACGACATCATACACCCTTTCCACGCCATCTGGATACTGCACCTTATCACGCAGGACGACGATCCGCCACCCTTGGTATACCTCCGCTGATTCGATGGTTTTGAATTTCATGAATTCTCCCAATCCAAATGTAGAGGTCTCAGTATAACTTAAGCATACAAACCTCTATAAAGTAATATAATCGTGAGAACGACAGCGAAGGTATATAGCCTTCACTACGCCTGTAATTACTCTTTCAAATTACCGCTAGGGAATTTCGATTGTCGACCCAACAGTTAGGTCATCTTTCAAGGTCATCCCATTGGCGGCGGCGATTTCTTCGGGGTAGATGTCGCCGAATTTACATGCGATCCGGTAGAAAGTATCTCCTGAAAGAACGGTGTAGGTCGTGGGATGTTCACGCAGAGAGCGGCTCCCCTTGAAACTGGTGGCGTTCTGTGGGATAGTGAGGGTCAATCCCTCCTTGTATAAACCATCTTTACTCAAGTTGTTGGCACTTAATAACGCACTGATATCGATGTCGAACCGACGAGCGATGCAGTAGGGGAACTCTCCCTTTTCAAGGGAATAAGTGCTGGGTACAACCAGGTTCGGAGTAGGTATAGACGTAGCTTTTTTAGTAGGAGTCGCCGTAATGACGCCCAGCGTGTTCGTTACAAGGGGTGTCCCCTGTTCGTAAGCGTTGTCAGCGTCCGGGTCTACACCTCCACCCGACTCTGTGACACTCGGGGTGTAGAATGGAGTGGTGAGAGGTGTGCGGGAAGCGACCTGTGTTAGGACGGCGCTGATTTGGTCATTGCTGCTAGGAGTCCCAGACCCAGGGTCTGATGCATTTCTGGTGCAGGCACTCACTGAAATCCCTAAAAAAACAACTAAAAGAACAAGGAAATATTTTTTCCTCATCGAACACTCCATTTGTTGCGGTGGTCGTTCTTCCTAGAATCGAAACGTGTAAGCCGACACCACCTTGTGGATATTGTGATACTAGCATAATGCGCGTACTGGCGCAAGTAAATCATATTCGTAATATTTTTCAGTCTTCAGGTTTGTGTGAATGAATACAAAGAGGATACGAAATATGCTTCAGTTTGACATTAGCTGATTACGTATTCCGTATTGAGAAAGGAATATTTACGGAATATGCAATACAAAATATTAAAAATATATTCAATATTTCTTCCTTATAAGGCTGACTCACTTATCAACAATCACCCAGGCTGTAAAAAACTCATCCTCCTCGATACGGGCTGAACCGCCATACATTTCAACCATGGACTTTATCTCCTCCGGTCTACAAAACACACTTTTCATCAAAAGGAATTTCTCCATCACCCAAATCATTTTCGCCCGGAATTTACGGATATCCGGCTCTTCGATCAACAAGCGCCCTCCGGGTTTCAGTACTCGCAAGAGGTCCTTGATGACCTCCCCTTGGTGGTCGAAGTGGTGTAAGGCGTCCACCACCAGGACGCGGTCGAAATATTCATCCGGGAAGGGAAGGAAGTGGCTGGCGGCTTGGACGATTCTGGGTAGTGGTTTAGCGTGCGCCTCTCTCAACATTGAGAAAGACAGATCGGATAGAACAAGCTTTCCAACATGTGGTAGGAGGTGAGAGGCCATCCTGCCTGTCCCTCCACCGGCGTCCAGAAGGATCCCATTTTTGGGCAGGTCGAGTAAGGAGATGATTCTCTCTGGATCCGGGGCGCTGATGAGTCGGTCGTAGATTGGCGCAATCAGGTCGAAAAGGATATTTTCCGGCATAGGGTGATTATATATTAGGAATTTGAAATGAGGGGTTAGGAATGAGGGTTTTGGAATAGCGATTACTGATTATTCGGATGATCTCATCTTTTTATCCGGTCTGCAATTTATTTACCAAACACTGCCCTGTATAGGATTCTTTCACCTTGATAATTTCTTCGGGGGTACCCTCAACAATCTTTTGACCACCCGCTACACCGCCTTCAGGCCCAAGATCGATGACCCAATCGGCTGCCTTGACCAGGTCAAGGTTGTGTTCAACAATAACGACGCTATTACCCGCATCCACCAACTTCTGGAGCAATAAAAGTAATCTAGAAATATCAGCAGGATGCAGTCCAGTTGTCGGTTCGTCTAGCAGGTAAAGGGTTCGTCCAGTAGCGCGACGACCGAGTTCCTTGGCGAGTTTGACGCGCTGGGCTTCGCCGCCAGAGAGTGTGGTCGCAGGTTGCCCAAGTTGCAGGTAACCTAGGCCAACATCCGACATGACTTGCAGCCGGGAGGCAGCAGCGGGAACATCCGTAAATAAATCCAAGGCCTCCTCAACTGTCATGTCCAGCACCTGTGAAATGTCGTAGTTGTGATATTTGACTGCAAGGGTCTCAGGTTTGAAACGGCGCCCACGGCAGGCTGGACAACGTACTTCGACATCAGGCAGGAAGTGCATCTTGACAGTCAATGCACCCGCTCCCTCACAACGTTCGCAGCGTCCACCCGGGACATTAAATGAAAAATGTCGGGCCGTTATTTTGTGTTGTTGGGCTTCGGATGTTGCGGCAAAAGCTACGCGGATGGGTGTGAAGGTATCGGAGTAGGTAGCAGCGTTCGAGCGCGGGATGCGCCCAATGTGTCGTTGATCGATGGTGATAACTTTATCGATGTGATCCCAACCCGTGATCGAATCGTGTTCGCCCGGGATTTCAGATGCACCGTTGAGATACCGGTGGGCGGCGGGATCGAGGATATCAAAAATCAGGGAGGATTTTCCGGATCCCGAAACACCTGATATCACTACTAGCAAACCTAGTGGTATCTTCACAGTTAGGTTTTTCAGGTTGTACTGGCGTGCCCCGTAAATCGTCAGCATCTTATGATTTGGTTTGCGGCGTTGCACAGGAACAGGCACATTCATCGCTTCAGCGATATAAGCACCTGTCAATGATTTTTCCGAACTGGATACTTCTGCGGGTGTGCCCGCGGCGACGATCTGTCCTCCGTGTTTGCCTGCTCCGGGGCCAACATCTATCAGATAATCAGCTGCCTTGATAAGTTCAAGATCATGCTCCACCACCAGAACCGTATTGCCTAGGTCGCGCAGGCGGCGCATGACGTTGATGAGACGCTGGGTATCTCGAGAATGCAAGCCGATGGTCGGTTCATCGAGAACATAAAGTACCCCAGTTAAGCCGGATCCGAGGAGAGCTGCCAACCTCAAGCGCTGGGCTTCTCCTGCGGAGAGGGTCGGTGAAGAGCGCTCTAGGGTTAGGTAACCGACACCGACTTCGAGTAGGCGCTCGACGCGCTCGAACAGGTCATCCAAGATAGGGCGAGCGATACGCATTTCTTCGGCTGTGAAATGCTGGGGAAGACTCTTGAGCCATACATCTAGTTCATCAAGGGGTAGTTCAGAAATCATGATGATCGATTCGCCAGCCACCGTTACGACGCGGCTTTCGGGACGAAGCCGGGTACCATTGCATTCGAGACAGGGTTGGACATTGAACAGGTGATCCAACTTCTCACGGTAGGCAGCGTTGGACGCATGC
>JASFQL010000090.1:0-9500 GCA_050115475.1 Anaerolineales bacterium | reverse complement strand
CAGAGGGTGTGCCTATCGCAGGTATCTTCTACGGCGGTCGGGATTCGGATACCACCGTGCCCGTTGCCGAGAGTTTGAACTGGGAACACGGCGTCTTCATCGGCGCCACCGTCGAATCCGAGACCACCGCCGCCACGTTGGGCGCGGTCGGCCAGCGTAAATCCAGCCCCATGGCCAACATGGACTTCATGATTATCCCCCTCTCACTCTATATCGAAAACCACTTCAAGTTCGGGCGCAGACTCAAGAATCCACCCAAAGTCTACGCCATGAATTACTTCTTGAAAGGCGAAGATGGGCACTACCTCAACGAAAAGACCGACAAAAAAGCTTGGGTCTTGTGGGCGGAAGGGCGTGTCCACGGTGACTTCGACGCCATCGCCACCCCGGTTGGGAATATCCCCAAATATGAAGACCTGAAGGCCCTTTTCGAAGGGGCTTTCGAAGGTCGCACCTATTCAAAGGAAGAATACGAAGCCCAGTTCTGTATTCGAATCGAGAAATATCTTGAGAAACTCGACCGCATGGAAACCATTTATCGTGAAGAACAGGGTATGCCCGATGAGTTTTGGCAGGTGCTCGACGAACAGCGCCGTGGGCTTGAAGCTTATCGAGAGAAGTATGGGGAGGTCGTTTCCCCCTTCGATCTCTAGCTGCACGTAAAAGAAGAAATAATTATTATTAGGTTCAATTATTGACTTGGAGAATAAAATGGATATCAAACCAGGACTTGAAGGAGTAGTCTTTACCGATACCTACCTTAGCGCAATTGATGGGCAGGTTGGCAAACTCTCATACTGTGGTCACGACATCAAGGATTTGGCTGAAAAAGCCTCCTTTGAAGAGGTGACCTTTTTGCTGTGGTATCAGCGTCTCCCGGCACAATCTGAGTTGCAGATGCTCTCGAATTGGCTGCGGGAGAATCGCACCTTGCCCAAATCTGTATGGGGCATCATGCATGTCTTGCCGGATGGCGCCACACCCATGGAGGCCCTGCGCACCGTCACCTCGACTCTATCCATGTTCGATAGGGCATGTATCCATGAAGAGCATGGTGGTTCTTCCCTTTGCCGTGCTGTATCCCTGGCGGGGAAACTGCCGACCATCGTCGCCTCCTTCGATCGTTTGCGGAAAAACAAACCCCCCATCGAACCGCATCCGGAACTGGGCCACGGGGCGAATTTCTTGTACATGCTCACCGGTGAGATCCCGGACGAGGTCAGCGCCACCGCCCTGGAGAAATACCTCATCCTCCTCGCCGACCACGGCATGAACGCCTCTACCTTTTCTGCCCGTGTCACTGCCAGTACTCTCGGTGATGTCTATTCCGCCACGGTCACCGCCCTGGGCACACTCAAAGGCCCCCTGCACGGTGGCGCTAACGAGGCAGCCATGAAGCAGTTCATGGACATCGGCAGCCTCGACAAGGTCGATGCCTGGTTCGATGACAAGATGAGCAATGGCGGGCGCGTCATGGGTCTCGGCCATCGCGTCTATAAGGTTGAAGACCCCCGCTCGGTCATTTTACGCAAGCTTGCTAAACAGGTTACCGAACGTCAGGGTATGACTAAGTGGTACGACATCGCCGCCAAACTGGAGGAACGCGCTTTGGCTCACCCTTACTTCCAGGAGCGAAGCATTTATCCAAACGCGGATTACTATACTGGTCCGCTCTTGGATGGTCTGGGAATCCCGGTTGACCTCTTTACCCCAATGTTCGCCATCTCCCGTGTCGCCGGCTGGACCGCCCACATGCTGGAGCAGCAGCACAACAACCGCCTCATCCGCCCCCGGGCGCATTATGCCGGCCCCACCGATCAGGACTGGATTGAGATGGGTACTCGCATCGCGCAAGTGGAAGCCGAACCTGATATCCAATGTGTTGCCGGCCGTCCCGCCAACTGTCCTGCTGCCCTACGCGTGCCTGTTACCAATTAATAAATACTAATCATCGGGATGGTTATTCATCCCGATAATCTTTTTTTGAGGGAAAACATGGCCTATCAGCATGTTCAAATACCAGACCAGGGCACGAAGATTTCTGTCCGCGATGGAAAACTTGTCATTCCTAACGACCCGATCATTCCTTTCATCGAAGGGGACGGGATCGGGCGCGATATCTCCACCGCCACTCTCCGCATTGTTGATGCCGCTGTGGAAAAAATCAGCAGGGGAGAGAGGGTGATCCATTGGATGGAGATATTCGCCGGGGAAAAAGCGGACCGGTTTTACGGCGATTACCTCCCCCAGGAGACACTCGATGTCATCCGGGAATACGTCGTCGCCATCAAAGGTCCTCTCACCACACCTGTCGGTGGCGGTTTCCGCAGTTTGAACGTCTCCATCCGTCAGTTGTTGGAACTCTATGCCTGCATCCGTCCCGTCAGGTATTTTAAAGGTCTTCCCAGCCCCCTTAAAGAGCCAGAATTGGTCGATGTCGTCATATTCCGCGAGAACACCGAGGATGTCTACGCCGGCATCGAATATGCCAGCGGCACGCCCGAAGCCGATAAGCTCGAATCTTTCTTGCGAGACGAGTTGAAAGCCGATGTTCCCCCCAAGGCCGGCCTGGGGATCAAACCCATCAGCAGGGCCAACACCCGGCGTCTCGTTCGTAAGGCCATTCAATACGCCCTCGACAGAGGCCGCAAGACCGTCACATTGGTGCACAAGGGCAACATCATGAAATACACCGAAGGTGCCTTCCGCGCCTGGGGCTACGAGTTAGCCAAAGAAGAATTTGGCCATGTGACCATCACCGAGGATGAGTTGTGGGAGAAGTATGGCGGTGTTCAGCCGGAAGGCAAAATCGTCATCAAAGACCGCATCGCCGACATAATCTTCCAGCACCTCTTGCTGCGCCCCAAGGAGTTCGATGTCCTCGCCGCGCCTAACCTCAACGGCGATTACATCTCCGATGCCGTTGCCGCCCAGGTCGGGGGCGTCGGTATCGCCCCCGGAGCCAACGTCGCCGATTTCATGGCCGTGTTTGAGGCCACCCACGGCACCGCCCCCAAATACACCGATAAAGACATGGCCAATCCCGGCTCTCTCTTGTTCTCTGCGGTCATGATGTTGGAGTATATAGGCTGGTTCGACGTAGCGGATGCAATTACCAAAGCCTACGAAAAGACCATCGCCCAGAAGATTATGACCTACGACTTCGAACGCCAGACCGAAGGCGCCACCAAAGTCGGCACCTCCGGCTTCGCCGCCGCCCTCATCGAGAATCTCTAATTTATCAAGTCTGAGTACAAACGTATATTAGAACGTTGTGGGGACAGGTTTCCAAACCTGTCCCGCTTCTGTAATTCTGATCGCAGCGAAGAATCTGTCAAATCATTCACCTTCATCTAGATTCTCAGCATACCGAAACAAATCCCTAATCACTGCTCCCTGATCGACCGATCACTCCCTTTGTTATTCGTCCTCCCTTGGGGTTGAAGGATCTGGATTTATTAATACCTTTTCTAACTTTTCCAATCTCACATTACACTGGATTATCTCACCCTCCCTCGATCGCCTTTCTGATTTCCTCCCGGTGTTCCACTTCGTGGTTGCACATATACTTGACCAGGAGTGGCACGTCTCCGCGTTCACCTCCCCAGGGGAACAGCATCTCACCTGTCAGCTTCCCCTGGGGCACGTCGGAAACGGCTTTTTTGAACGCCTCGTAGCTCTTTTCCCACTCTCCCATAATTTGTTGGGTAGTCAACTTCTTTTGTCTTTCGCATTCCTTTTGATTGAATGCGTTTTCGTTTCCGGCGTCGGGAATCGCATACTCGCCCCCTTCGCAGTAAGCCTGGAGTGATTTTGCAGATTGCAGGTTCCACACCGCCAGATGGCCGACGATATCTCTCACCCGCCAACCCGAGTCCTCGTGGGCGACCTTTTGGAGGTCGATCCCTTCTAATTGTTTTTTCGTAGCTGCATGTGTCTTTGCCAATAAAGTCAATACGTCCTTTTCATCATGATCGCTCATCGTCAGTCCTCCTGTTTGCTTTATGACTGTCAGTGAGATTTTAACAGATTTTTGATTTAAATTATGCATTGTCATTCTGAACCCCCGAAGGGGGTGAAGAATCTGATTACAATTGTTCATCCTCTTCCTGATTACCTGATCACCTGATTGCCTGATCCCTGACTAACTAACTTCCTTCCTTGATTTGAAAATCGACCACACCGGGGTATAATTACCGTTTGTAGAATCATTGTGTATTCTTACAAACATCACCTTTCCGGTAAAGTTTGGAGGTAGGATGACTGAGAATGTCCCCGTAGGGGAGGAAAGAAAAGTTGAATTCCTGGGTGGAGCGGCCATCGACGGTGCGCCCATCGCCTTCATCATTGTTTTTGCCACGGTTGTTTTAGCCTTGGCGTTTTTCCCCATCTCTTACACGTTGGCCATTGGTGGTAGTTTTCCCATGAGTCAGGGTGTCCTTGGCCTGGTGGGCTGGGTGCTTGGCCCCGTCGCCGGGGGGGTGGCTTCAGGCGTGGGTGCTCTGGCGGGAGTTTTCTTAGCGCCTCATACCGCTGGGTCGATTCCCTTTATCAGGATTTTTGGGTCCTTGTTTGCCTCGTTTGCGGCCGGAACGATGGTCTTGGGAGATAAACGGCGGGCTTGGTGGTTCTGGCCTTGGTTGCTTGCCTTGCTCTCTTTTCTATATTTTATCGGACGCGCCCTCTTCATCAATGGAGTTGGTTTGGGGGTGGTGGTTGCCAACACCTTTGTGGATTGGTCGGCACTCTTACTCTTTGCCCTCCCCACACGCACGCTGATTGCCAGGTGGATCAACAGCAAAAAATGGAGTTCCGTCCTTGCTGGCCTTGCCTTGGGCACTTGGGTGATTTACGGCATCACCCACGTCTGTTCGTCGGCAATCGCCTACCATGTTTACAATTGGCCGGAAGAAATCTGGGTTCCCTTGATTCTATTGATTCCTTTTGAAAACCTGATACGGGCTGTCATTGGTGTCGTCATTGGTGGGGGGGTGATTGCTGGCTTGCGATCGCTTGCTTTGGTAAGACCCAAACATGCTATTTATTGATCTATCCCTTGCCCTAAAGGCTAAAATCCCTCATACCCGGGCTGTATAACCCTCTAAAAAAGTCTTTCCCATGCCAGAACCGATTGCAGTTTTCAAGGACGTCTCTTATCAATATCCCGGCTCGACTGGCTTTGCCTTGATGAATGTCAATCTTGAAGTCCATCGTGGGGAGCTTCTTGGATTGATCGGCCCCACCGGCGCAGGGAAAACGACCCTTTGTCTCGCCTTCAACGGCATTGTCCCCCAATTTTTCGGGGGACGTTTCTTTGGGAGTGTGGACATCGCCGGGAAGGATTCCCTCGAATATTCGATTAGCGAATTGGCAGGTCATGTCGGCATGGTCTTCGAAGACCCGGAGACTCAGCTGGTCACCACCTCTGTCGAGAATGAGGTCGCCTTTGCCTTGGAAAACCTCAAAGTACCTCGTGAAGAAATGCTTGATCGCATTGCCTATGCATTATCGGCCGTACGCTTGGACGGTTGCGAGAAGAAACATCCCCATGAATTATCTGGGGGGGAAAAACAGCGCTTGGCCATTGCCGCTGCCATCGCCGTGAAACCTAGCCTTCTCGTATTTGATGAACCCACTTCTCAGCTCGATTCTGCCGGTGCCGAAAAAGTCTTCCGGGTTGCCCGTGGGTTGAATCGCGAGTTGGGCATCACCATTGTGATGGTCAGTCATGCCGCCGAAGAAATGGCCGCCTTTGCCGATCGCATCGCTGTCATCTCACAGGGGCAGATTGTTGCTTTGGGGGATCCAGATGAGATCTACGCCGATATCGATCTCCTTGAGAGTCATTCGCTTCGTCCTCCTCAAATCGCCGCTACTTTCTACGGTCTTGGCAGGCATGGCATCGCCGTTCCCAAAGTGCCCGTCCACATGGCCGAAGTCCCTCCCCTGCTTCCCGGTTTGAGTAAGAACCTCAACGGGAATCGCATTTCCTTGTCGTCACCGCCCGAGATAGACTCCATACCTCTCCTTTCCGTTAAAGATCTCTCTTATGATTATCCCGATGGGACTGCCGCTCTTCACGCTGTTTCCCTGGACATTTCTGCCGGGGAATATGTGCTTATAGCTGGGCAAAATGGCGCCGGGAAAACCACCTTGGTCAAGCATTTTCTCAATCTACTCCAGCCGTCGCAGGGTTCGGTATACTTTGAAGGAGACGACGTTGCGGATTGGTCTGTCAGCGGCTTGGCCCGTAAGATTGGTTATGTCTCTCAAAATCCGGCCCATCAGATTTTCTGCTCCACGGTCAAAGATGAGATCGAGTTTGCCTTGAAGAATCTCGGGTATACTCCAGAGGAAGTTGAAATCCGAACGAATGAAAGTATACGGTCGATGGGTTTGGAAGATGTTCGGGATGCCCATCCCCTCTCCCTCCCCAAAGGCGCCCTTGCCCGTGTTGTCATTGCCGCTGTCCTGGCCATGGAGCCGCAGGTCGTCATCTTCG
The DNA here is from genome assembly GCA_050115475.1 of Anaerolineales bacterium. GTDB lineage: Bacteria > Chloroflexota > Anaerolineae > Anaerolineales > UBA11579 > JASFQL01. The sequence continues at coordinate 2,998 of JASFQL010000090.1, read as the reverse complement.
ATGAGCCAACCACCGGGCAGGACTATCAGGGAGCCACACAGATTCTGGATATCAGCCGCCATCTCCATAAAAAAGGCAAGACCATCATCGTCATCACCCACCACCTCTACCTCATGCCTGAATATGCCGGTCGTGTTGTCGTCATGGGGAAGGGCACGATTTTATTGGATAAGGATATCCGCACCGCGTTCTACGCCACCGACAAATTAAATAGTACCTATTTGTTCCCCCCTCAGGCAGTCCTCTTATCGCAGGAGTTGCAGAAAGTTCATCGTGAGTTCCCTGCCCTCCTTACGCCCGCAGAGATCGTCGATTATTTTTCTTCCGGGAAGGATCTCTCGTGAACCTGATGAAGTTCCACAGCGTAGAGCGGGATTCCTTCTTCTCCCGTCTTGATTTCCGCCCCAAGTTATTCATGGTGCTGGTCGTCTCGCTTATCGCTTTTCTCTGGGACGATCCCTGGCTGCAGTTTGGCATGGCCGTCCTCGTCATCGCTGCCTGCCTGGCAGCAGGAGTGAAGTGGAGTTATATCCGTATGGTCTTGTTGGTGATGGTTCCCTTCTACCTGATATTGATGTTCACCCATGCCCTTTTTAACCGGGAACACGTTATGGCATTGATGGGCTATCACTCTCCAGATGAACTCAGTCGGATTTTTACCCTACCTCCAGATTGGCCCCTCATCGGCGGCTTGTATGCCACTTGGGAGGGCTTGACCTACGGGGGCTCCGTGATTTTCAAGACCCTCACCCTCACAATGGTGATCCCCCTGGCGGTCTTTACCACCGACGTGAATAATATGATTGTCGCTCTCGTCCGGGCGAAGGTCCCCTACAACATCGCCTTTATCTTCTCGTCCACCCTGCGTTTCTTCCCCCTCCTCATCCAGGAGTTCTCCCTGATTATGGAAGCCCAGCGCTTGAGGGGCTTGGCCTTCGAAAAAATGGGAGTGGTCAAGCGTGTCCGTATGTATGCTGGCATTGCCGTGCCCTTGATATTGAATGCCATGGTGAAATCCCAGCAGTTGGAGGTGGTTCTGCAGTCCAAGGCCTTTTCCGGCAGCCCCGACAGGACCTATTTACACGAGTCCGTCTTGAAACCATTGGATTATTCCCTCATCGCTTTCTTCATCTTGTTTTTCTCTATCGCCCTTTATTTGCTCCTTGCCTTCGGGATTGGTAAATTCAGGGGTCTGTTTTAAAGGGACATCACCTGCCATGGACGTCGAAACCCGCTATCAGCAAGCTCTGGATTATCTTTACAGTTACATCGATTACAGCCTCTTGGGGGGAGGAGCCATCGCTGAAGCGGACTTCAACCTCGATCGCGTCTTCGCCCTGGTGGGTTCTTTGGGGGATCCGCAGCAGGACTACCCCAGCATTCATATCGCTGGCAGCAAGGGGAAGGGTTCCGTGAGTGTACTGTGTGCCTCGGCGTTGCAGGCCCAGGGTTATAAAGTCGGCCTGTACACCTCTCCCCATCTTCATGTCTTCGAGGAACGCATTCAAATTAATGGGGAGATGATTTCTCGCCTCGATTTGATTCAATTGGTGGACGAAATCAAACCCCACGTCCAGGCTGTCCCCGATCTGACCACCTTCGAAATCCAGACTGCCCTGGCCTTTTGGTATTTTGCCCGTCAAAAGGTAGATGCCGCCGTCATCGAGGTCGGCTTGGGCGGTCGGTTGGACGCCACCAATGTGATTGTCCCCCGTGTTTCCGTCATTACCGCCCTTTTCCTCGAACACACCCTCGTTCTGGGGGATACCCTCGCCCAGGTCGCCGCCGAAAAAGCCGGTATCATCAAGCCGGGGGTACCCGTGGTGCTCTCCCCTCAAAAGGACGAGGCCTACCAGGTGGTGGCTCGTATCGCCGCCCAAAAGGATGCGTCCTTGCTTTACCTTCCGCAGGAATACAGCTATGAATCCTTGGCTGTAAACCTTGAATATCAGACCTTTACCCTCCGGACGAAAAAAACGAAACAAGAGACCCAACTGCAGGTTACGCTGCTGGGTCCCCATCAAATCGAGAACGCTGCTGCCGCCTATGCTGCCCTCCAGGTCTTGCGCGATCAGGGAGTACCCATCTCCGAAGACGCCATCAAGGATGGCTTTTCTACCGCTACATGGCCCATCCGTTTCGAAATCATTGGCCAGAAGCCCCGTGTGGTTCTTGACGGTGCCCATACCCCCGAAGCGGCGGAAATGTTGCGCCAGACGGTGGATATACTGTTCCCGCATACCCCTATAGTTTTGGTCTTTGGCGTCTCCAGCGACAAGAAAGTAGAAGATATGTTGTCCGTCCTTCTGCCGAACACCCGGCAGATCATCTTTACCCAATCCTCCCATCCCCGCGCCATGGACGTCGATACCTTGATGGGGCTTGACCTGCCTTTCAACGTTCCCATCAAAGCCGTAGAGAGTATGGATCGAGCCGTGAAAGAAGCGTTGGAGATTGCCGGGGAAGACGCCCTCGTTTTAGTCACCGGAAGCCTCTTCGTCGCCGCCGATGCCCGCCTGTCCCTTACCAACAAGTAACCCCATAAAAAATCTCCCCACATTATATTTCGCGCATATAAGGTTTTCCCTGTCCATATATCCCCATCTCAACCTCATGCTGAATGCCAACGAAACGAAGTTTCGCGCCTTTATCGAATCAAACGGGTTGCTTTTTCCCGTTTGCCAGATGATCTTTAAGAACTGTCTACCCACTACCTAAAGTCGCACTACTGCACATCCAACAAACACACACCGCAGTTCATTGAGGGGGTCTGGGGAGTCACCTCCTCCGGCGGCGGGGTGCGGGGGATTGATCAGCTTTGCTGACCCGTTCTCATTTAGTACATGGAGAATGCCAGAGGCATTCTCCCAAACATTGAGCCGTTTCCGGCTCAATGTCCTCATCCCACACAAACAACCAACAATCTTGAATCCGCTCCATAAGCCACACATCTCCCCCAAAAACCTCGCCCACCAACAAAACATTGCTAACCACCATT
>JASFQL010000089.1:0-9525 GCA_050115475.1 Anaerolineales bacterium | reverse complement strand
AGGTGTTACAGGTTTGGGGGTGGGATGGGAGTAGTCGTATAAAAACATCCCAATAAGCACAAAAAGTGTTATAATTTTTTGCCCGAGCAATATTCTATCAATGGGGGCAATATAAATAGCTTAACAAGAAGCGAATAATGCAAAATCAAATTTCATCAGGGACCAGAGTAATTATATTAATAACTGCTCTCATCATTATCTTCATAATTTCATATATTATTACTGGATCAGTTGTTCCTAGAAATCCTGAAGAAACATTAATATATCAAACATCTTTACTACTCATTGTGTTAGGTTCAGCACTTTTAGAAATTTATTACACTAAACCAGCCGATTCATTAGTTAACTCCCTAACAGGATTAATTACATTAATTCCTGTTTATCACATAGCACCAAAATTGTTTTGGTGGTTAGTATTTTCTTACACTTCAATTGTATTGATTTTAGCGACTATGAATGTGTGGGTAAGTTCAAGTAAGAATATTACAGGATTAAGAAAAAAAATTTCTAATATTACATATCGACCTGCCGTATATCTAGGTAATGCACGAATAATATTTTCAGTGCTATTCATATATAGTGTATTTACTTTTTATGGGGTTCAATCTTCTTCGACAGCGATTTTAGTAGTTTTTTGGGGAATATTTATTGTTATATGGCCTTTGAAAATACCAGAATTCTTTCAAGGTTTATTTTTTTCTAAACTGGTAATCAATCCAATAGGAGTAATTATTAGAACTGAATGGCCAAATATTATTAGGGCTGAAATTGAACCAACCATAAATTGGTCTCATGATTCTCCAAAAATTATGCAACAAATCGACAAGTCTCAAAATTTAGTCATTCCTCTCTACAGCCATTTTCAAGGAGATAAAATAATTGGCACCGGGTACACCGTTCAAAATCAGAATTTAAATTATAAAGGCTTAGAAGACTGTTGCGTTTACGATTTTGACATAAAGAGAGATTATCCAAATATTCTAATCGATGAGGCTTTGGGAGGAGATAAAGAATCAAACCTGATAGGTTTTATTGTTGAAGACTCAAACATTTCCGAAATAAATTTTGAGATTTGGGAGACAATAAGCTGCCATGAAGGCATGCTAGTTTGGTGCAATATTGGGAAAGATCGTGTTTATTACCAAGTTACTGATGGAACAAATAGACAAGAAACCATACAAACCAATAGACAAGGTTTTCAAGTAGCAAAGGCAGCTCAAATTGGGACTTTCGATGAGAAAACGGGTTTTAATAAACATGGTTGGCTCCCACATATGAATACTCCAGTGTTTGCTGTTACATCCGACTTTGGTAAAGATGTAGATACGATTCGAGAAAATGATTTTAACTTTGGTGTAATGCCAGGGACACAATTGAGAATTTTTGGTCCATTGTGTCAGAATATGGAATACCATACTGCTGTTCTTGGTGTAACCGGCTCAGGTAAAACCGAACTATGTTATGACATCATAAGGAACGCAGTAAAAAATGGGATAAAAGTAATATGTGTAGATCTAACTGCAAAATATGAGGGGAGACTTTCAGATCTTAAACCTGTGGATATGTCTATTAGTGAGAACAATTTAAATGAACTTGAAAATCGAATATTAAATGTTGATTTCGGGGAATATGGTGCTGGTCCAGAGAAAAAGGAGTTAAAGAAATTAGATAAGGCCTTACGACCAGATATAAAAGAATCGATTGAAAATTTCCTTAAAGATGATAATGATGAATCACGTGTTGGCATAATATCACTTGAGGAAATTTCTAACACAAAAACATCAATATATCTAACTGAAATGTATCTATCAATAATATTACGTTGCGCTCGGGAAAATCAAGAAAAAGGTCAGCGAATAATGATTGTTGTTGAAGAAGCCCATACTGTGATGCCAGAACCAGCTACAATGGGATTGGGTGATTATGATTCAAGAGGGATAATTGGAAAAATTGCTCAGATCGCTCTCCAGGGAAGAAAATATAATGTTGGCCTTTTAGTAATTGCTCAAAGGACCGCAAACGTTACAAAAACTGTGCTAACCCAATGTAATACGATTATAAGTTTTACCACGTATGATGAAAGAAGTATTAGCTTCCTAAGTAATTTATACGGTCGAGTTTATGCTTCATTGCTCTCCAATCTTCCCTATTTACATGTAGTAGCATATGGGAAAGGTGTAAATAGTCAACGCCCATTGATAATTGAAATTCCATTTGATGAGGAAAAAGAAAAGGAAAAATAAAAATAATCATGGGGTCACAGGGTATAGCAACCCGTATCGTTTTCATACTTCCCCAAACCCCTCCTGTACCCTCTTCTGTTCCAAGGTGTATCTGATATCTACCAGCCAAAACAGGTTTTTCCCCAGGGATTTTATTGAATGAATCAAAATCCTTAAGCTATACTATGGTCAGCTTTGATTGTGACCATGAACGTAGATTTCGATACCGTCCTGTACCCATACGTCTTGATCCCGCTGTTGATCTGCGCGGCGCGGGTCATCGACGTCACCCTCGGCACCTTGCGCATCATTTTCGTTTCCCGGGGCTTCCTCAAGCTCGCCCCCCTGGTGGGCTTCTTCGAAGTGCTCATCTGGCTGCTGGCCATCGGGCAGGTGATGAGCAACCTGACCAACTTCATTAACTACATCGCCTATGCCACCGGCTTCGCCCTGGGCAACTACATCGGCATGTCTATAGAACGAAAACTTTCCCTGGGGGTGGTCGTCGTCCAGGTCATCACCCAATCGGACGCTTCCACGCTGATCGAGCTGCTGCACGAGAAGGGATACGGCATCACCTCCTCCGAAGCCGAGGGAGCCTTGGGGCCGGTGCATATCATTTTCAGCGTGATCAAACGCGCCAACCTGAACGAGATCGTCGAGATCATCAAGCAGTACAACCCCAAGGCCTTTTTCACCGTCTCCGATATCCGGGCCGTGTCCGGGGACCCCTATCCTTTGCGCTACGTTTCCGGGCATCGGCGGGCAAACTTCTTCAGGAAGCTGCAGAAGAGGAAATAGGAAAGGCAGCGGGGGGTAATTCTTGAAGGATTGTCACTATGCCCGGTCCAGATTGGATAACCAAAGATAAGCGTCCTCAAGGCTGGGTTCAACAGCCACTGCCTGAAAATCCGGCACGGATTCACCCAAGACACGATATTCAGTACCATTTTGGATTTGACGGGTCGAAACAATCCTCAAGTTATTTCCTGGAGGTTTAGCATTTTTGCTATGGATGAGCCAGACTTTGCCGCGGACAGGTTCGATCAAATCAGCGGGAGTCCCATGAAACAACACGGTCCCATTTTTGATCACGGCTAAATCACTGCAACTGTGATTGATATCTTCAACAATATGGGTCGAAAGGATCACCAGGCAAGTATTTGCCATCTCTGCCAGTAAATTACGGAACTGCACTCTCCCTTCCGGGTCAAGGCCTGAAGTAGGTTCATCGACAATGAGCAGGCGCGGTTCCCCTAACAATGCCTGGGCAATACCTGTCCTGCGCTTCATGCCGCCAGAAAATGTGTTTAGTTTGCGATTGGCAACATCCGACAAATGGGTTGAATCCAGAACCTTATCGATCTGTCGTTCACGCGTGATTTTGTCGGTAATCCCCTTCAGAATGGCGATATAGTCTAGAAATTCCCGTGCAGTTAGATCGGGATAAACCCCTGTTTCTTGCGGCAAATATCCCAAAAATGATTGCGTCGATTGAATGCCTGTCGCTGTCATCATATCGTTCCCAAACACACTGACCTGTCCACCACCGGGATTAATCACCCCGGCCAGGATACGCATGAGTGTGGTTTTACCGGCGCCGTTATCGCCCAACAAACCAAACATCCCCCTGGACTGAATTTCAAGGTTTATACCCCGTAAAGCTTGAACGTTCCCGTGATATGTTTTGGTCAGATTATGAATTGTGATCATTTTGAAAACTCCTAGCAGAAAGAAACCATTTTGTCGTGATGCTCCACATAACTGCCATGAGGGCGAAAACACCTCCAATTCGCAGAAAAGTGTCTAGAGAAAGTGGGTTTGGGTATTTGGGAATAGCTGATAAAAATGCCGGGTCTGCAAGTTTCTCAGGGGCAGCTCCTTCTCGAAAAATAGCTGCCACATAATATGCAAGCCCTGGAAGGACCAAAAAGATTACGAAACTTATAGAAACAGCAATCACACTTGAGGAGATTGTTGAACGTCGATCTGGTTTTCTGGCGGCCAAGACCAGTCCCGCAAGTGACGAGAACAGGGCCAGAGGCAATAATCCGGTAAAAACGAACGCCAAAAATGTGCTGAGGTTGTATGGGCCGTTCAATATCCACGATAAAATGGCATTGATACACACAGATAGGATCAAGCAACCGACAACCACCAGCCAAACGCTAAACACTTTGCCTGCCAGGTAAACACCTGATGTAAGCGGAAGGGCTGCAAGCACATCTCGCATTCGATATTGGCGGTCTAACGGAATTATCTCGGCAAAAATGATTGGGTAAAACACGATCAAAAGGATGAGCACGACCATCGTCGCCATGATTGCCTGTGCGGTCCCCATGATTTGGGCCGATTGTGCCCACAGGGTGAACCGGGCGGCAGTATCTTCCAACAGAGAGATATCGAACAAATATCCAAAGAGATGCATCATTTGGGGTAACACCAGGGTGAGAAACAGAATTGTTCGGAGCGCACCACGCCGCCAACTCATAAGAAGTTCGTAGCGCATTATTCCACCAATCTGAGTGAATATAGATGTTATCATTTTGTTCCTGTCTTTCTTTTCTTCACTGGATTTCTGCCCAACAAGACCCACTCGGAGTCTTTCAATCGATCCAGTGCTAAAGCCAGGAGGATCAGTCCCGTTCCAGCAACAATTAAACGATTCAAGATAAAATCGGAGGATGTGAGGCTGTCAGGTCGGAGGAAAGGGTGGAACATCCAAATGAAGGGCTGAATCAATCCCATAGGGCGTGGCCAGGGAATGTGCCACGCATCGAAAGGAACTGCCGGCAGGATATCCATGATTTTGCTGCCGGTTGTACCAAACACCAGCCAGGTCAGAAGGGCAATGAGAACCCCTGTGTTTGCATTTCTCGAGTGGATACCTGAGAAAATCGCTAAACCACTCAAAAATAATGTCGAAGGCAGCCATCCAATGAACGCAGCCAGTGTATATTCTTCACCCAAGATCCACACAGCGGCACCCATCAGAATGAGCGCTATCAATGATTGCCCTGCAAAAACGATCACGATACGCTCGGCGAATAAGCATTGCAGCGGACGCGGACATGCCATAATAATTTCGACTCCCGGTTCATCACCCGGTGCAACCAAAGTCGAGATTTTGATTGCAGTCAGGAACGGCACGACAATGACGATAGCAATTGCAAGGCTAATGTCATAGAAGAAGCCCATGCCAAAAAGCGGCATCAATAAGAATAGAATCATCGAGAGTCCGGCACTGAGGAAAACCGGTTTCCATCCCACCTGTCTTAAACTTGCTCTCCAAAGTATCTGTTTTTGTTTTGCCATTTCCACAAATCTGACCCCAGAAGAAATGAGGATAATTAATGCGATTATCCCAGCAAAGACACTCAATACGACTGCCAGTGGGCGTGTTGGATTCACGGTGATATAAAACTCCGGGTCGGTGGGCATCTCAGAAATACAACTTGTATCTGGTAAAATCGTTGGATCATTCAGAAAACTCTCCATGATACTCAAGGGACAAGTCCCCGCAAACAGCGTACCGTGCCCCATACCAGGAAATTCGATCACATCGCCATTGGGGAGCGATCTACCAACTCTGTATGCTTCCGTGGGCGATCTGGCGGCATCGTACTCACTTGCCAAGATCAGGATAGGGACATCGCTTATTACAGGAGCGTTCTCTGTTGGATTTACTGGACCGAACCCCCAATGCGAACATGCTTCATAGAATAATTCGTGCATTCCGGAAAACATATTCACATTCGGCGGGTAGGTAGCTAATGTTTTATCAAGCGCAGTTGGGGATATATAGGGAAATTCCTCATTGCAAAGCACAGATAGTTGTAAGCCTATGGCGGCCCGAGATTTCTCTACCGGGATTTCGGGATCTTCATAGAATGCCAACTCCGATTCCATTGAAGCGACAATCGATTCGTAGCTACCCGCTCGCACTTCATAGATCAATCCGGGTGCTCCAGAAGTGAGAGGCATCGCCAGGGATTCAATCACAAAGCCATTAAATGCTGCCCCATCTAAAATCTCGAATTTTACGGTTCCCGTTTTGGGATTCGTAATTTTGAGAGTCACAGGGTCAGCTACCAGGGTTCCGGCTGCTTCTTGATATACGCTGCCGAGGTCAGGATACACGGTTCGGCAAAGGAAATCAGCTTCACAGGCTGCAAACAATTTCTGAAAGGCAGAATCTGAATTGGCCAGATCGTCCAATGGGCTGGCCTCAAGGGGCCAGACTGCATCGAGAAGTGCGCTCGAAACGCCTTCAGGGTAATCCCGTATCGCTGTCAGGGCCACACGGGTACCATAGGATATACCGTAAAGGTTCCAGGATTCGTACCCCAGCGCCTGGCGCAACAGATTTATATCTGCTGCACTTTGAACGCTGTTATAGGATTTTAGATCGATCCCCATACCCAAAAGCCGGTCTCGGCAGGCAATAATTCGATCTGAGCGTAAAACTTCCTCAAGGCTGTCCGCATCCCAGGTTTCGGGACACTCCAATGCTGGTTCAGAATATCCTGTACCACGCTGGTCAAAAAAAATAATATCCCTGTTCAGCAGAAATGGATCAAGATACCCCAACCAGAATGTCATGCTGTCTAATGTCCTGCTTCCCGGCCCGCCATCGATGAACAGAATAGGATCAGGCGCGGGATTATCATTCGGGCTGTGAACGATCGCGACGGCTATTTGAATTGATGGGCTATTCGGTTTTGTATGATCTTCTGGCACAATGAGTATGCCACATTCAGTATCATAGACATCCCGCAATGTCATCGGGCATTGAGATGGCAGCAAACCAGAACGTTCTGGTTCGGGTGCTTCATTTTGGGCAAGCATCGATTCTGTGTTTGCACCAGAAAACAACAAAGAAAGCATCAATGAGATCAAAATTATTGAAAAGCGCCTGGTTCTATCTACAATCATGCTTCATCTTCCCCAGGGTCAAAAATCTCTTCAATTGACATACCAAACAATTTTGAGATTTTAAAAGCAAGGCGAATACTAGGATCAAATTTCCCCCGTTCAATCGCAACAATAGCCTGACGGGAGACACCCAAATGCTCAGCTAATACGGCTTGAGACCAATTCCGTTCAGCACGTAAGACTTTCAACTTGTTCTTCATTGGTATTTTCTCTTTGCTAAAACAGCGCCGGCCAACCAGAAATAAACAGCTATTGGGAAAATCCATATCAGGCTGATATGCATGACTCCAAGAAAGGCTTCGAGCATGCCATAGCTAAAAGACAACATGCAAATACAACCCAGGCTGAAAGCGAAGGCTTCAAGCTGGATCTTATGCTGATATTCATCCAGCAGATTAAGATGGTTGAGAAAAACCCTCAACCCTAAAAACATAGGAATTAACGGCAGAACCACAAAAATCCAACGGAACGCCTGCCCAAATAGTGTTGACTCTGTTACGGCAATTAACATGAGCATGGGTATGTGCATGACCGCATATAAACCCATCCACATCGCAAACCGGCGCAAGTATTTTTTATTCACACTCAATCTCCTTAGTAACTTTTTTGATTGTCTACAAATTGTAAGGTTTTATTGATATTTTGTCAAGTTTTGTTTACATTTTATCTTAAAAAGCGATTTTCATCATAGGTTGAAAAACAAACGACTGGCAACGATACGGTCCAACCCAATTGCGACAGCCCGTCATCTTTTGTTTGTATCAATCCCGCCCCTACATCGCTGCAGGTACCAAGCCAACACATCTACCTAAGGTGTATGAGGTAAGCTTGTTTTCCCGAATCCAAGACTTCGCCTTCCGATCCTCCTTTCCATATGGGAAACGAGTTCTTTCTCGTTCTCCTGAATCCAAGGCTACTCCTTGGATCAACCCTTGTCATTTCCCCGTTCTCGGATACAATTCCAACGACCCACCCCACCGAGATATACACGTGACCAAGAATCCCTCCCACCACAAAAGCCTGCAGCTCACCCGCCCCTGGAGCCGGACGGCTGTATACGTCCTGGTTTTGATGGCGGTGATCCTGCTGGGAATCGAGGGGCTGTTCAGGCTTGAACCCATCCAAAGGCGATTCCAATTAAAATCCCAGGGCAACTACCACTATCTGTTCGAGACGAAATGGTACCAACTGGGCAAATACGTGGAGGAGCACGGCGGTGTGGACGTGATCTTCCTGGGCAGCTCGCTGATGAATTCCGGCGTCGTCCCGGAAAAATTCATCCAGGCCTACGCCGAAAAGACGGGAGAGGAAGGGCTGCGGGTGTTCAACTTCGGCATCGAGGGGATGACGATCGAGCCGAACGCGGTAGTGGCAAAGATATTGATGGAAAGCTACGAGCCGAAGGCGATCGTGTTCGGGACGGAGATACGGGACTACTACGCCAAGAACGGGGTGGAGGTAGCGGAGCGGTTCTTGTCGAACGATTGGGTGCGGTACCGGAACGGGGACTTCAACCTGAAGGGGTGGCTGGCGGAACATTCGGCGGCTTTCCCTTATTACCTGGCGTACCGCAACTGGCTGACGTGGAAGTTCTACGACAACTTCACCACCATCATGGACCGGATCGACAGCATGATGCCGGACGGGTACGAGATCGAGAACGCCGTGAACCAATTCCATACGGAGATGCCGGACGCAGACAAGCCTGAAGATAAAGCGGTGATGGATTTCTTCGCGGACTTCGAGATGGCGGAGAGCCGGTTGGACGACCTGCGGACGCTGATGGCCCTGGGGGAGGAACGCGGCGTGGAGGTGGTGATCGTCGAAATGCCCGTCTCGCCGACCTTTTTCGGGTATTTCGAAAGGGGCGAGGAGGAACACGAGGATTTCACGGCGGTGGTGTCTGAGGTCGTGAGCGAGGCGGGGAAGGCCTTCGTTAGTGCCCCACCGGAAGACATCTTCCCGGTGAAGGGGCGCTCGGACCGGGTGCACCTGAACAAATACGGGGCGTCGATCTTCAGCCGGCACCTGGGTGAGGCATTGGGGGAACTCGCCAACAAGGGGTTGATCGACCTCAACGGCCAGGAAGGTGTGGACTGATGGAAATCACCTCACTGAGTTTCGCGGGGTTCGTGCTGCTGGTTTTGATCATCTACCATGTGCTGCCGCGACGGGCGCAAAACTACTGGCTGGTATTGACCTCGCTGGCGTTCTACTGCACGTTTGCGTGGCAGTTCGCGGTAGTGCTGTTGATATTAACGGGATTGAACTACTTCATCGGGAAGGAGCTGGGGGGCGGAAAGCGGCGGGGGCTGCTGTGGGGGGGAATCGTCCTGAATGCGGGGGCGCTGCTGGTCTTCAAATACGC
>JASFQL010000088.1:0-9542 GCA_050115475.1 Anaerolineales bacterium | reverse complement strand
TCTATATTATGCAATATTAATCTAATAATTGATAATCTTGACTACTCGTAGCGATTATTATTTGGAAATCTATCCATTGTTGCAGGTAAAAAATTAAATCCAAGACCTGGAAAAACCCATGTAATTCCTCCACTCCCCCATACCTACCTATTGCCATTCTAAAGTGAATGTCAGCCTTTTTTCATTTAGATCGCCCTGAATAATCCTTCTTTGCGGCCAGTTCGCCCATACACCATGTTATAAACCAGAGAATTAAATCACGTTCCTATGAATTTGATTCCAGGGGTCTGGGGAGGGTTCCTCCTCCGGCGGTGGGGTGTGGGGGATTGATCAACCCTACTAACCTTTTCTTTGTATTCCTTAGGGAAGGTATAGCCTATGTAAAATCAAATGGAGATGCATTTCTCCATTTGACCAGATGCTCTTTAAGACCTATCTACTCATCATCCTAAAACGTGCTGCAATATATCCAGCAAGCACACATCGCAGTTCATTGAGGGGGTCTGGGGGAAACAGTTTCCTCCCAGCAGTGGGGTGCGGGGGATGCTGCCATCCCCCGCAAATAATGAATCCCTTACTAAAACAATCTCAACCGTTTCCTCATCCATCCATAAAAGTATTCTTTTCTTTGTGCCTTCGTGGTTTTGTGGTTAAAATGCACATCTACTGCTGGAGAATGCCAGAGGCATTCTCCTAAACATTGACCAGCATGCTGGTCAATGTCACCATCCTTCCGGCAGTCCCCCTGAGGGAGACCTATACGGCAATTTACGCTAGGAAACACCAAAATCAAGAAAAACAGTCTGCTTTGGGAAATCATAAAAAAAACCCACAAAGCATTTTGTGGGGTTCTTTATAAGGAGAGACTTCTCTATCGAATTCGATTTAATAAAAAACTCTTCTCCTCAATGACTGCAAGCAATCTTGCACCGGAAAGTAAAGGTTTCAATCAGAATCGAAAAATTGTTTTTATGTTTTATCCTAAGTAAGCCTTGACAATCTTATCCTGTGAGCGAATATATTCGGTCGTTCCTTCATCTACGATATTGCCCGTCTCGAGGACATAGGAATAGGACGCGATATCCATGGCCAACATGGCATTCTGCTCGACGAGCATAATTGTTTGCCCCTCCTCCGAAATTCTCTTTACCGTATCCAAAATTTCCCTGACCAGCATTGGCGCAAGCCCCATAGAAGGTTCATCCAACAAAAGGATTTCACCGCCTGTGATCAAGGCCCTCCCAATGGCCAACATTTGCTGCTCGCCGCCTGAAAGCGTCCCCCCCAACTGGTTCTCCCTTTCCTTCAGGCTCGGGAAAAGTTCGAGCACGTTTTCACGTCTCTCGTGATATAGGTCTTTGTTTTTACTCTCGTAGAGATATGCCGCAATCCTTAGGTTTTCACCCACCGTCAGATCGGGGAATATGTGCCGGCCCTCGGGGACATGCACCATCCCCATTGAGGTGATCTTGCTGGTGGAAAGCCCGTTGATCTTGTTCCCCTTGAAGGTAATAACCCCACTTTTTATTGGAACCACACCGGTAAGCGCATTGAGGGTTGTTGTCTTCCCCGCCCCATTTGCCCCCAGAATCGCAACGATGTCACCCCTGTTCACCTCGAAGGATATCCCATGAAGCGCCAGAATTTTCCCATAGGAAACATGCAAGTCCTCAACCTTGAGGATCAGATCGCCTTCACGTTTATTCGTATTCATGAACTAACTCGTCTTTCCCAGGTAGGCTTCAAGAACAGCCGGATCAGATTTGAGCTGCTCGGGTTTGCCAATGGCCAGTTTTTTACCGAAGTTCAATACCAGGATTTCTTCGCAAATCTCCATCACCAATCCCATTTGATGCTCGACGACCATAATCGTCAGGTCGTAGTGGTCCCGGATTTTTAGAATCAATTGGTTCAGATCGTGGATTTCGGTGGGATTCATCCCAGCAGCCGGTTCATCCAAAAGCAGCACCTCAGGATTAGAGCTGAGCGCTCGGGCGATTTCCACGCGTCTTTGGTCGCCGTAAGGAAGCGCCCCGGCCTTGGTATCCGCAAGCTGGGACAACCCCAGGAATTCCAGGATTTCTCTACATTCTACGTCTATTCTTTCTTCCTCTTCTTTGAATCTCCGCGAAGTAATAAGCACATCAAACAGCCCGTACATGGTGTGGCTGTAATGAGAGATTTTCAAATTATCAAGGACCGTTTGATCCTCAAATAACCGAATATTTTGGAACGTCCTGGCAATGCCATTCCCGGTAATTGTATGCGGCATCAGCTTGTTTAGTAGGGTGTCCCGATAATTGATAAGCCCGGAGGTAGGGACATACCGCCCGGTGATTACATTGAATATCGTCGTCTTTCCCGCCCCATTCGGGCCAATGATGCCAAATATCTTTCCCTTTTGAACGCCAAAGGTGACATCATCGATCGCTTTGATCCCACCAAAATACATGCACACATTTTCAAGGGAAATGATAGATTCGTTATCCATGATGATTCCCTCCGTTCTTTCGTCCATTAAGAAGGTCTTTTCCTTTTTGAATGACGTCTTTCAGCTCCATGTATCCAAACACGCCGTTGGGAAGGAAAATCATAACCGTGATCAATATCCCGCCCCCAACAACCCACCGCCACGTTCCAAGCTCTTTCAGCAACTGCACGATCAATTGCCATGCGGTAGAGCCGAAGATCGACCCGACAATGCTACCCATACCGCCGAGGTAGACCATGACCAGGCCATCGACGATATTAGTAAAGCCGTAGGCTGATGGGCTGGTGTACCCGAGCAGATGGCCGATCAGCGCCCCGGACATACTGATGATAAATGCAGACAACGCGAAAGCAATTGTTTTCATCCTTCTAACATCCACTGATACCAACATAGAGGCTGTCTGGTCTTCACGAATCGCTTTCAGGCTTCGTCCATATTTTGAATTAATGAATTTGTTTACGATAATCACCGCAACAACGAGACATCCATACACCCAATAGATATTCGTAAACTTCGGAATATTATTCAAACCCTGGGCTGCGCCAACAAACTTCGCAATTTGTAAAATACTTTGGATGATGAGAGTGAAACCAAGCGTAATGATCGCTAGATAGTCGCCCTTTGTCTTGAAAGACGGTATAGAAACGAGAATGCCAATCAGCACAGCCACAAACCCACCAATGAGAATCGCGACGATGAACAGCCACTCGCTCATGAACACATTTTTTGTCAGATATGCAGAGATGTAGGCACCAATTGCCATGAAACCGGCATGAGCAAGGGAAAAGATCCCAAGATACCCATTGACAATATTGATTCCCAGGGCAAGGATAGAATAGATCCCAACAAATTGCATAATTAGTAATATTGAATTAGACAACAACCCCAATTCTTTGATGAGTATCAACACTACCGCAAGTGCTACTATGGTGCCCAGCTGCCAAAGAAATGATCTATTTCCATTTGCTTGTTTGATTTTTAGTGTTTTCATATCGCCAGCTTAGATTTTTTCTATTCCCGTTTTGCCTAATAAACCGGTTGGTTTCACAAGCAAAACGATAATTAGCACAGCAAAGGCCACAATGTCCTTATAGCTTGAAACAGGCAATATAATTGGCGCCACAATACTGATTGCACCAATAATATATCCACCTAGAACTGCTCCACTAATACTCCCTATCCCGCCCAATACCGCAGCAATAAAGGACCACCAGATAATCGACTCCCCCACATCATATGCAAAAATACTATAGGCTGTCCCATATAGACTTGCAGCCACAGAAGCTATGATAGCGCCAAATACAAATGAAGCGCTTACCACTCTGCTTGTTTTGATCCCCATGAAACCAGCGGCCGTTCTATCCTGCGATACTGCCCGCATTGCTATACCTAATCTGGTTCTCTTGACCACAATATTCAAGACGATCATAGTGATGATCGCAATGAGTATAACCATAAACTTATATAGCGGGACCTGGGTACTCAAAATGTCGAACTTGATTTTTGGAATTAAGTTGGGCATACGCAGGGCCCTAGACCCGGCAAAATTCAAGATCAAATATTCGATGGCCAGACCTGCCCCTACCGAGGAAACAACTACTGCTACTTTTGGTGCATTCCGCAGCGGCGTATAAGCAGCCCTTTCAAGCAGTAAGGCTATGAGAGAAGTAGCAATGCTTGCAATAACCAATACAATGATATAAACCAGCCACGAACTCTCAATTAGTTCCATTAAAAATGTGCTGGCAAAAAATAATACATACATGGCAACGCCAAAAATGCTGCCGTGTGCGAAATTTACTAGGCCAGCAACGCCGTATACCATCGAGAACGACAGCGCACACAAGGCATAGATACTGCCCAATTGTAGAAAGTTGATTACTTGTTGAACGAAGATATTCATGCCGGTATTCCTATATCGTTTGATAATAATTGCTTGGTTGACATTCAAGGATATCGGGAGAGAATACACTCCCCCGATATCCTTTTACTACAATCTTTCTACCGACTGAATTTTAACAGGCGTGATTACGGCACAACAGTGTCAAGATATTTGAACTCGCCGCCAGAAATCTGGTTGATCACGGCTGATTTCGTCGGATCCCCATTACCTTTAATAAAGTTCATCGTTCCGGTTACGCCTTCGAATACCTCGATGGCATTCAGCCCATCGCGGATCGCGGCCCGTTCAAATGATTGCGCATTCTCAATTGCAGTCTTGAGCAAGTATACTGCATCGTAATTGAGAGCAACAATGTCATTCGGATCTTTATCGGTACCGTAGATGGTGTGATAGTTGTCGATGAACTCCAGGGCTACGTCGGAAGCAACATCTTTGTGATAGTGCCCTACCCACAAAGCGCCTTCCAATAGATTTTCTGTATCCCATTCGAGCAGGGAGGTATCGCCCCATGTGTCTGAGCCCATAAATTTGCCGGTGTAACCCATGTCACGAGCTTGAGTTGTCTGGGCAATAATTTCCTCATAGAAGTTGGGCAGAAGCAGAATATCTGGTTCTGCGGCAGCAATCTTGGTCAGCTGGGATGTGAAATCTGTCTCGCCAGTCTTGCCATTGTAGCTTTGGTATTCAACCACTGTACCGCCAAGCTGCTCATAAACTTCTCTGAAGCGGGTGGCAATCCCCTCATTGTAGGGGTTGGACATATCATACAGGACAGCGGCTGTAGTGGTGTCCTCGTACTCATAGGCATACTTTGCCAGGATCTCGCCCTGGAAATCATCCGTGAAGCAAGCCCGGAAGAACCAGGGGGACTCGGTCAGTACTACCAGGGTAGACCAAGGAGAAATCGCAACGATTTCTTCTTCAGTGACAATCGCCTGCGCGGCCATAGCCATGTCTGAGTCGTTAGGGCCGACCATGGCGACGATTTCATCATCATCTGCCAATTCCTGCGCATTGATGGCCGATTCATCTGTATTGAAGGCATTATCAAGCGCTTTGTAGGCAAGCATGTATGACTCGCCATCGATCGTGATTCCACCAGCAGCATTGATCTCGTCAACTGCCATGTCAATACCTTGTTGGGCAGATTCACCGATAATCGGGAAAGCACCGGTCAGTTCATAGTTGACGCCGAAATAGATATACTGCTCGCCAACGTCTCCCTCTCCCCCAGCCTCGCCACCTGTATTATCAGGTGCGTTTACGCCGTTACCGCCACAGGCAACTAATGCAGCTGTAACCAGTACGAGGCTAAGAACTACTAATAACAGTTTAAACTTTTTCATCTTTTTATACTCCTTATAGATAGTAAAATTTGGAGAGGTTAGTATGATAATTTTCTTGTTCTTTCACCTCCTTGAGAATTCTCCTGTTTATCTCATCAATTAGTTCGTTGTACAACACGTTTATCATGTGGGAATATTCGCCTTAGCTGATTGAATCCATTTTCTTGACAACAGCTTGCAGGTTTTCGCGGAAGCTTCCATCCGATACATATGCTTTATTGAACAAAGCGCTTCCCATTGTGTACCCCCATGGATTTATTTCGTTGACAAAATCGATTCTCTGGAATGAATTGATGCTTCCCGCAAGAACTACTGGGACGGCTGACCGTTTTATGAATTCACGCGATATACCTTCCGGATCTTCCACGTGTCTGAACCCAAGCAAATCGACGCCATGAACACCTTCTTTCTTGAAGGCTTCAGTCTCTTTGACCATAGAATTTGCCGTTCCCTCAAGGATGCTCGGGCTTCCAGAGACTTTTCCAACAAAGGGAAAATAGTAAATCTTTTTCTCTTTTAGGAACTTCCAAACTTTAGGATAAAAAATTGTTCCCATCAAATAGTCAAAACCAAAATCAACGGCGAATTCCGCCCCTGTCATACATTCTTCTTCAGTATAAGAAACGACTTCCAGGAAAGTTGTTTTTCCAGCTTCTTGCAGAGCTTTGATCAAATCTCGCATCTTTTCTCGAGGTAAACCCACATCCTTGAAGCCCCAAAAAGTTACCGGCAGGTCCTGGCAAGCCTTGAATACTTCTAAGGCGTTTTGAACTGTTTTGTCATTATGCGTTAGCATTACAATAAGATTTGATTCCATCATAACTAAGCCACCTTTATTCCTTGTGCGTCTCTAATACGCAGTGTCAAACATGCTTCCCAAATCCTTGAAGAGCTTTTTGTAATGCTCGTATCCACGGTCATAGATCGCCCGATTTTCTGGATTTGGTACGAATTTGTCTTTTTCCTGAATCATTTCATCGCAGGCGGCTTCAATATCCGGAAAGATTCCAATTGCCTTGCCGGCTAGCACGGCTGCACCAAGGCATGCAGATTCTTCACAATCTACAGTGATGAGCGTTTTTCCGGTGATGTCTGCTTTGATCTGGTTCCATACAGGGCTTTTTGAGCCCCCTCCGAGAGAGCGGAGTTCTGTCACGTCGATCCCCATATTGGCAAGCGCGTCGATGTTGCGGCGGATGATATACCCAATCGCTTCAAATATCGCCCTGACGAAATGCCCGCGATTGTGCTTCAATGTAAATCCATAATAGACCCCTTTGGCTTTCGAATTCACATCCGGTGCCAAAGATCCCGTAAGGTGCGGTAGCATGGTCAATCCTTCACAACCGGGTGGGATAGCCGCTGCTTCCTGGCTCAGCAGGTCATATGCATCTGTGCCCAGCAATTCCGCCAGGGCTTTCTCGGATTGCGAAAATACATCCCGGAACCATTTAAGCGTCATACCGCCGGTGGTGAACGTGTGCACCATATACATATCTTTTTGGATAAAATAGTGCAGAGGCATGTCCCGGTTGGGATCAAAGATCGGCTCTTTGACAGGCACACATATCGCCAGTGCTGCGCCAATGTTCTCCGAAAACCCTCCTTCTTTTACATTTCCAACACCAATCGCGCCCGCAGCCTGATCCAATGCGCCCGTGCATATCATTGTTTTGGGTGATAGACCAAGGTCTTTTGCTACTTCTTCACTTAACGTCGAGACACTTTCACCAGATTCTCTGATTTCTGGTAACTGATCTCTAGCAATACCGATAAATTCCAGCATCTCAGGCCAGTAGTCTTTCGTGTTGATATCCCAATAGGTTGTCGATGTAAGAAGCGAGCCCTCAGAAACATATTGCCCCGTCAAGCGATATATGAAGTAATCCTCGATCAACAAGACTTTGTCAATTTTTGAAAACACTCCCGACTCGTTGTTCTTTACCCAGAGGACTTTAGAAGCGGGCCAGCAGGGTTCAAAACTAACTTGTCCGGTTGCCTTGAAACAAGTTTCATCCCCAAACTTATCTTTTAATTGCTCTGCCTCATCTTGGGCGCGGTTGTCCATCCAGACGATCGCGTTTCGTAAAGGCTTCCCTGCTTTGTCTAGGAAAAACAGCGTTTCTCCCTGCGCAGAAAATCCCAATGCCAAAATATCTTTTGGATCGAATTTAGCCTTTTCTCGCAAGTCGGCCAACCCATTCTTGAAGGATTGCCAGTAGGTGTGTGGTTCGACCTCGACATGGTCTGTTTCTGGCGTTAATAAAGGATATTCTTGCGTGCTAACCGCAACGATCTTCCCGCTTGTATCGAATAAAGCGATCTTCAAGGCAGTCGTGCCAAGGTCTAGACCTATGATCAATTTACTCATTTTTCGTCTCTCCAGAATCCTTACGGGTGCGGTGCGCAGCCCCATGTAATCAGGGCATCTTCATTACCAATGTTGAATAGTTTGTGTCCCGTCGCTGGGGGGATCAGCAATGCATCCCCAGCGTGCAGTTCATAGTATGTATCGTTTTCCGGGAAAAAACAAAGTACATGTCCTTTAGCGCAATAAAACACCTCATCTGCCACTTCATGTCCTGGATCAAGTCCGCCGACTGCTCCTGGTTTCAAGAGTGATGTACCGAAAGTAATTTTCTCTGTTTGAAAGTAAAATCGCACAACTTCCTGTTCATCCATTACAACTTTCGTTTCAGCCTGTGTCTTTACAATGCCATCGTGCTTTCCCATGATTCCTCCAATTCATTAAATTCAATCGTTTTCACCGAACTTCTACCTTATCTTTTGAACGATTCATGTTTTTCATTGATCAGACAAGATCAACCTCAATATTAATTTTGCGTATCTCGTTTATAGCTTCTGGATCGGTCTCCTTTCCTGTAATCACCCTATGAATTTCTTCGATCGGGCAAATGCTCATTAAGGCCATTTTCTCGAATTTGCTGTGGTCGCAAACCACTATCGTCTCTTTGGCAGTCTTTATCATCAAACGTTTGAGTTCAGCTTCTTCGGGGCTGTAGACCATCAAACCGCCTTCACAATTGATCGCGTCGACGCCAATGAACAAGCGATCCACATGAATACTGCCAAGTAATTGATTTGTTAGCACACCCATTGTGTTGAAATACTTCTTCCGCAGATTTCCACCCAACATTGTGACTTCAACATTTTCATGGCCAATTAATTCAAAAGCAATATACAAGTCATTCGTCCAGACATTTAATTGGCTTAAATGTTGGAGGTGTTCCACGATCCAAAAGGTGGTGGTTCCTGAATCGAGAATGATGGTCTCATCTGATTTTAAATATTCCGCAGCTTTTATTGCAATTCTCTGTTTTTCTTTCGTAAACTGAGTTTTTCGGTATGAGACAGAAGGCTCAACTGCCAGGCCATTTGATATGGCCACGGCTCCCCCATGTGTTTTGACTAATTTGCCCGCTTGATTGAGGATCTGTAAATCTCGACTCACCGTAGATTGGGAGATTCCAAATTTCTCACACAATTCATCTACAGCTACAGCGCCTTTGTCTTTGACCAAGTCTACAATCTTTTGATGTCGCTCTTCTTTTAACATAGAATATCCACCGGGTGAATAGAATTGCATAAATAATACAATATATGAATAAAATTGTCAATAATCAACATAGAGGAATGAGTACTATTCATGAAATTTCTATATTATGCAATATTAATCTAATAATTGATAATCTTGACTACTCGTAGCGATTATTATTTGGAAATCTATCCATTGTTGCAGGTAAAAAATTAAATCCAAGACCTGGAAAAACCCATGTAATTC
>JASFQL010000087.1:0-9761 GCA_050115475.1 Anaerolineales bacterium | reverse complement strand
GGGAGTCGCCACCCCCAGCAGTGGGGTGTGGGGAGTGCCGCCACTCCCCGCAGATAAAAAAAACCTTACAAAATTATCTCAACCGTTTCCTCATCAAACCAACTTACACCGGCCATTTTCCAATCACCTGCACCAGCCTGTAAATTTCTTATCCCCTTCCAGTACCCTAGCTGTAAACCTGTTAACACCTTTTAGACCTGTTAAACGCCCCCTCCCCCTCTTAACCTATACGCATAAACCCAAAATAATGACTGCAAGCAGCAAAACCCCTATACCGCTAGCGATAACCATCAACCGGGCCATCCTTTTGATATCCTCTGGCTTGGCAGCTCTCTGCCCTTCCCCCAGGGTATAATGCCCGACCTTCTCCAATCTGATCCCCAATACCCCTGCCGCCGCGCTCATCGGGTTACCTGCGTTTGGGCTCGAAGTCAGCCCGTGGTCCCGCCGCCACACCCTGATCGCCTTTTGGATATCGCCACATAAAAAGGGTGTTGCCGCAATGAAAAGCAGCGCCGTCAGCCGTGCCGGGATCAAATTCAGCAGGTCGTCCATCCGAGCCGGTGCCTTGCCAAGCCACTCGTGCTTCTCGTCCCTGTATCCCAGCATGGCGTCTGCCGTGTTGGCGAACCGGTACATCAGCGCCCCCGGTAGCCCAAACAAGAAGAAATATAACCACGGGGCGATGATCGAATCCGACGTATTTTCCGCCATCGATTCGACCACAGCCGCCGATAATTCCGATTCGTTCAGCCTTTTCGTATCTCGGCTCACCAGGTGCCAGGCCGTCAGTCGTCGGGCTTCTACCAGGTCCTTTACGTCCAATGCCTGGCTGATTTCCTGGCTGGCCTTCATCAGTCCCCGTATCGTGAACGTGGTCTTGAAGACCGCCCCCATCAGCAGTATTTCCCATGGCAGCCCTGTTCCCTCGATAGCTCTGGCCAATCCAACCCCGATGATCCCCGTGAGCGATAATCCCAGGGCGACGATCACGCTGCCGTATAAAAACTGTACGCCTGCTCGTTTATCCTTTGGCGTATGTTTTGACAGCAGCCGAATAAACGATCCCATCCACGCTGTCGGGTGTAGTGCGTTGGGTGGATCGCCGAACACCACGTCGATGCATACCGCCACGATGAGGGCGGCCAGTCTGTAGCTCATCAATGTATTTTACCTGCAAAACCATCGAAACATTTTTAGGAATGGCCTTACTGCTTCATCACGATATTGTCCCGTTAAGGCCGCGATTCCTTCCAGTTCGACGGATCTCCCGCCAAACCTCCCCGGACCCTGGCCGCTGCTACCCTGGACGCCGCCAGCGCCTCCAGACATGGATCCCGCCAATTACTTAGCCGTTTTTCGTAAGGGCGGGTCCTAGACCCGCCCAAATATATCTTTATCCTTCATCGCACCATTTTCGTGCAAAAACCACCACTCACTTCATACCAAACACTTTCCCGCCAACCATTTAATCCAAGCATGGGTGTTGCCCCCGCCCAATTCCCACGAATGTTGTAGGGGCGGGGCTTGTCCCCGCCCGCAATCACTATATGCATTTTTACCATTTCATCAATAACCCTCTTTATTGACTCCATCAAAAAAACATAGCCAATCGTCTCCACATTAATCCAACTTATACCGTCCATTTTCCGATCACCTGTAACAACCTGTAAATTTCCTATCCCCTCCCCGTACCCTACCTGTAAACCTGTAACGACCTGTAAGAACCTGTAAGACCTGTAAAACACCCCCTACCCCAAAATCTTAACAGGTTACAGCCCCACATAAAAAAACACCTTTTCCCATAAAATCAATTATCATGTTAAATAATCACCCAAAAATATCAGGATCATCCCATGGATAAAATCCAACAAAAACGTGCATATTGGTTGTTAAAAGATGTAAATAAAGCCATCCGTCAATATAAAATGATCTCCCATGGAGATAAAATTGCTGTAGCAATATCTGG
This sequence comes from Anaerolineales bacterium, assembly GCA_050115475.1. GTDB lineage: Bacteria > Chloroflexota > Anaerolineae > Anaerolineales > UBA11579 > JASFQL01. The sequence continues at coordinate 7,792 of JASFQL010000087.1, read as the reverse complement.
TGGAAAAGATAGTTTAACCCTCCTCAAATTACTGGACCTGAGGAGAAAATCCGTCAAAGAAAACTATGAACTGTCCGTTATCCACATAATAGGAGATTCCCGTGGCCCTGAAATTTTGCCTCATTCACCATTGGTTCAATGGCTGGAAAATAACCCATATGATTACGTTATAGTCCCACTAAATATACCGGAAGACGAACCATTACCGTTAAATTGTTCCCGCTGCACCTGGAATCGCCGAAAAACAATTTTCGAAGCTGCCCAAAAATTAAACTGCAACGTTATAGCCTTTGGGCATCACGCCGATGACCTTGCACAAACAACATTGATGAATCTCCTATATCATGGCCGAATTGAAACCATATTCCCTATCCAGGAATATTTCGATGGTACTTTTCGTTTGATTCGTCCTTTATGTCTGGTTCCGGAAAAAGAGATAATGAGATTTGCCAGGGTTTGTGATTTTCCGCTTCCCCCACCAGCCTGCCCAAACAGTGAAAAATCCCATCGTAAATTTATCGGTGATTTGATAGATTTAGCAGAGAAAAATTGCCAGGATGCAAGAGTAAATCTTCTTCGTGCTGGGCTTCAAGGATTGCAGGTGTAAGGTAAAATTGTTCATAAATACATCTTTCATCGGTACTTCGGAGGAATAATTTTCATGAAACTCAGTCGTTTAGCATGTGCGATTAACGAATCCCCAACATTGAAATTGAGTGCAGAGGCTGATCGGCTAAAAGCTCAGGGGAAACCTGTCATTCACCTGGGAATTGGAGAACCCAAAAACACAGCACCACCTCAATCGATTTCCTCATCGATCGAGAAGCTAAAAACTGGCATGGTTAAGTATGGCCCCACAGATGGGCTGCCATCACTCAAAAATGCCATAATTCAATACACAGAAGAAAATTATGGGCAGAAAGTGCAAACAGGAAATATCATCGTGACGAATGGCGCTAAGCATTCACTCGTGAATGTTTTATATGCCATCGTAGAGCCTGGAGATGAGGTTATCCTGTTAGCCCCGTATTGGGTAAGTTACCCGGAAATGGTTAAACTCGTGGGTGGAAAACCGGTTGTGGTTCCACCTGAAGATGGGACATTCATTCACAATTTGAAAGGGATTGAACAAGCGATAAACACAAACATCAGAGCCATTATCATGAACTCGCCCAATAATCCCTCCGGAGCTGTCTATTCCAACTCATTTGTATCGGATCTTGTAGGCTTTTGTGAGGAAAAGAAAATCTATCTGATTGCTGATGATATTTACCACAAATTGGTATTTGATGGAATCGAGGCCCCATCAGTGTACAGTTTTACTGAAAAGGATATAGACGATTCATATATGATCGTCGTCAACGGGGTATCAAAAATGTATGGGATGACAGGTTTTAGAATTGGTTGGACTGTTGCCAGCCGGAAATTAATTGAGGTGATGACGAAGATACAGAGCCAGGTAACTTCGTGCCCTTCGATCATTTCTCAGGTAGCTGCCGAGGGAGCGTTAAATGGAGATCAGAGCGTCGTTGAGGAACTTCGGTTAAAAATCCAGAAAAATCGTGATGTGGTAATGGAAAAAATGAGTGAGTTTCCTGATGTTCATCTAATCAAGCCTACAGGAACGTTTTACGCTTTACCAGATTTTCGAGCCTATAATTCAAATTCGCATGAGTTGGCAGAGTTTATATTGAAGAAAGCGTTGGTTGTTACAATCCCTGGAAGTGACTTTGGTATGGAGGGACATCTAAGGATCAGTTTCGCCGGTAATGAAATGGATGTCGCCGAAGGGATAGAGAGGATGCGATGGGCGTTGGACCCTAATTATCCGGATGAAATTCTTATTGGCGAGAAGAAAATAAAAAGAGATTGGATTTAAGAGATATTAACAGCTATTGTTTTGAGTTAAGTTAGTGAAATTGTGAATAAATCCGAATTATCTGTAACAATAAAAGTAGGATTGTTTTTTATTTCAGCTTCTACGCTTTTATTTGAAATCAATTTATCACGGATATTTTCAATCACACAGTTTTACCACTTCGCCTTTCTCATCGTGAGTCTGGCGTTATTTGGATATGGTGCAAGTGGAACGTTTCTATCCATATTTCCAAGGTTTGGTAGAAGAAACCCGCAAAATTCGCTGGCATGGATGGGTTTGGGAATTTCAGTCAGCATTATGGGATCATACATCCTTACGAATCTAATCCCATTTGATTCATTCAGCATTGCATGGGACCGTAAACAAATAGGATACTTGATACTCCAATTTGTATCCTTATCGATACCATTTTATTTCAACGGATTAGCTATTGGGATATTTTTAGACATCTATTCAGAAAAGGCGAATCAAGTTTATGCAATCAATATGGTCGGTTCTTCCCTTGGTTGTATTGGCGCTTTAGTAGTTCCTTCATATTTGGGGGGAGAAGGGACAGTGACTCTAAGCGCATTTTTAGCCCTCATTGCATTGTTGTGCACTCAAATTTCAAGAATAAAGCCTAACCTTCAGGTTATGCTGATAATAATTCCATCATTATTCTTAATGATTTGGTTAGGATCAGATTTAATGGCCAGGATTACCGGAGAAAACCCCAACAATATCCTAGAGTTGAATATATCACCTTACAAGAGTATATCATATGCGCTTCAATATCCAGAAGCGGAAATCATCTCTCAAAAATGGAATTCAATTTCTCGGGTAGATATCATCGAGAGTTTGGGAATCCGTTCTTTACCGGGTGTAAGTTATCAATATACGGATCCACCTCCCCCAGAACATGGTCTATTCATTGATGGGGATAATTTATCCCCCATTGTGCTGCAAGGGAGTGATTTAACGTTCACAAATTTCCTACCCTTTGCTGTTGCCTACCAGTTAAGACCTGAAGGTCAGACACTGGTTCTTAGTCCTAAGGGAGGTTTAGATGCAATCGTTGCCCTGAATGAAGGGAAAGGACATGTGACTGTCGTCGAAGATAACGATTTGGTTGTATCTGCAGCTTCACACATTTATGAGAATGATCGCATTGATGTTGTTGTGGAGGGTGAACGTAGTTACTTGAGGCGATCAAAAGATTCGTTTGATGTCATTGTATTATCGTTGAATGAATCGTATCACCCTGTGAGATCTGGGGCTTACAGCCTAGGGGAGAATTACCGCTACACGATCGAAGGTGTGGAGGATGCATTATCAAGGTTGGAACCAAATGGAATATTGGTATTCTCTCGATGGCTGCAGGTTCCACCAAGTGAGTGGCTGCGTTCTTATATTGTTACAGTTGAAGCGCTAGATAGAATGGAATTATATCCAGGGGAACATCTGGTTGCTTTTCGAACGTTCAATATTGGGGTGTTGGTTGTAAAAGCTTCTCCGTTCAACGAGGCTGAGATTGACTTGATCAAGCAGTTTGCGAGAGGACGTGCATTTGATATTGTGTTTGCACCTGGAATTGGGATTAAGGAAGTCAACCAATTCAGTATTCTCAATGAGCCATTGTACTTCAATGCTTTTCAAGGATATTTATCAGCTGATTCCAGGGAAGAATGGTTGGCCGAATATCCATTTGAGGTTTCACCACCCACCGATGACAGACCGTTCTTCAATCATTTTTTCAAGTGGTCTCAATTCGAGAATATCGCGATTGAATTCGGGAAAGTATGGCAGCCTTTTGGCGGAGCGGGATTCTTTGTAATCTTGGTTCTTTTCATAATGTCATTGTTTTTGGCGGTTGTAGTAATCCTTGTTCCATTATTTGTATCCCGTTTTTTTGATCGGGAAGGAAACAGTTTTCGAAGTATTCCTAGATCGGCTAAATTGGCAGCGTTTCTTTATTTTGGATGTATTGGATTAGGATACTTGATGATAGAAATCCCACTCATTCAAAAATTTATCCTCTACCTTGGGAATCCGGCTTATTCGTTTGCTACCGTGCTATTTTCTATTTTATTGTTCTCTGGAATAGGCAGTCAAAACTCACACAAGATATCATATGAAAAAGCAATCATTTTCCTCGTTGGAGTCACGTTCGTCACTCTTTTGGTCTTACCCATGATTTTTAAATATACTATAGGATTTTCATTAATAGCGAGAATCATTCTTTCTGTCGTGATTATTGCACCAATGGGATTTTTTATGGGAATACCATTTCCAAAAGGAATTGAAATGATTGGAAACCATGAATTAAATTTAATCCCCTGGGTTTGGGGAATCAACGGGGCAAGCTCTGTGGTGGCTTCGATTTTGGCGGTCCTCATGGCATTATCCGTTGGATTTATATGGGTATTCGTATTAGGGATTGCTGCATATAGCGGGGCATTTTTCTCTCAAAGAGGATTAGAACTTATTTGATTTACGGTGATGTTTCAACTCCTCCTCCTGTAAAAGGTACGAAAATTACACTGCCGTAGTTCCTGGTTGTTAATTCTTCCCCTTCTTTATAAAAACACCATAGAGTCTGATACCCTCCTGGTGGGCCGATTGGGATGACCAAAACACCTCCATCTTTCAATTGATCTACCAAAGGGGCTGGAAGATGGTCCGGGGCTGCCGTGACGATAATCGCATCATAGGGTGCAAATTCCTCCCAACCGTAGTAGCCGTCCCCTTGCTTTACGTGAATATCCGAATATCCGGTTTCTTCGAGGATTTTTGCTGCTCTTTCTGCCAATTCTGGAACGATTTCCATTGTGTACACATCAACATAACCCAATTCTTCAAGGACAGCGGCTTGATATCCGGATCCTGTTCCAATTTCTAGAACTTTACTATCTTTTTTTAGGTCAAGGAGTTCTGTCATTAATGCAACAATATAGGGCTGCGAGATTGTCTGACCATATCCAATTGGCAAGGCGTGGTCATGGTAAGCATAGTCGATGTATTCATCTAAAACGAATTTGTGCCGGGGGACGTTTTTCATTGCCCTGATTACATCTTGATTTACAATTCCTCTAGTTTCGATGTATTTTTCAACTAAAGCCTGGCGAAGTATTGAATATTCCTTTTCTGTTTTTATATCATCGGTTTCCCTATCAATTTCATTAGGAGAAAATGACGGTTCCTGGCCTATAATGACGTCACTTTTAGAAGGTGTTGAATCCAATGAATTTCCGTTTTCAGCTGTGCATGAAGAAAAAAACAATAGAAACAAGCATGAAATACTGAGAAATAAAAGAATTTTTTGCATTAGGAAATCCATTGTTTTTGTGGTTAATGTATAAAGTATAATAAAAGTTTGGTTTAATTGTGAGTGATAAGTGTTATTTAAATTGTAACGTTAATGACTATACGCATATTTTACCAAAATGGAGATATTCAATCAAATGGTTGAGCAAATTGAATGGTATTTATATCCTTTAACTATTCTAGCTGGAGTCATCGCCGGTTTCATAAATACACTTGCAGGGAGTGGTTCTCTTGTCACTTTACCTCTTTTGATATTCATGGGTTTACCGGCTACAATTGCTAATGGAACTAATCGGGTCGCTATCCTTTTACAAAATATTGTGGGGATGAATAGTTTTCGTAGAGAGGAGATGCTTGACATTCGCTGTGTGTGGTATTTAGGTATTCCGGCGGTCATTGGATCAATTCTTGGCGCTCAAATTGCGGTATCTCTCAATGAAATGCTTATGCGGCGAGTAATTGGCATCATCATGGTTATCATGTTATTCGTCATAATGTTGCGTCCCAACAGATGGCTATCAGGAGAAATCATTGAAATTACAGCGCGCCCTACCCTACTGCAACTCGTGATTTTTTTTCTAATTGGCATTTATGGTGGTTTTATTCAAGCCGGTGTGGGTATTTTCTTACTTGCCGGCTTAGTGCTTGTCGTCGGGTATGATCTAGTACGTGCAAATGCGGTTAAGGTGGGGATCGTTCTTTTTTACACCATATTTGCACTTGCTGTCTTTGTTGTCAATCACCAAGTCAATTGGACGATAGGTCTGATCTTAGCCATTGGCAATATGATAGGAGCATGGGCAGGGGCAAGATTAGCTATTGAAGGCGGCGCTGCATGGGTCAGACGTTTTCTCATCGTTGTTGTAATCATCTCTGCCGCAAACCTTCTCGGAATTTTCGATTGGTTTGGCAATCTACTAAACATCGGTTAAAATCAGCACGAAAATTCGTATGGAGTTTGTAACATGGAATGGCTAAGCGAACCTCAAACCTGGATATCTCTTTTAACACTTACTGTCTTAGAAATCGTATTGGGTATCGATAATATCGTTTTTATCACAATCCTGGCAGATAAGCTGCCAATGGAGCAGCGAAAAAGAGCTAGACAAACAGGCTTATTACTCGCTATGCTAATGAGAATCCTTTTACTATTATCTCTGGCGTGGCTCATTGGTCTGACAACCCCACTCTTTACGATCTTCGGCCTTGGAATTTCCGGAAGGGACCTGATACTGTTAATCGGTGGATTGTTCCTTCTCGGAAAAAGCACATATGAGATACACGATAAATTGGAAGGTGTGGAAGGACATTCTTCAGCAAAGGTGCGCGCCAAGTTTATTAACGTGATCGTTCAAATAATGCTCCTGGATATCGTTTTTTCTTTAGATTCGGTCATTACAGCGGTGGGTATGGCGAACCAGGTGATTGTCATGATCTCGGCAGTAATCATCGCCGTATTCATCATGATGCTTTCAGTAGACGTGATCAGCAAATTCATCAGCGATCATCCGACAATAAAAATTCTTGCGCTTAGTTTTCTCCTTTTGATTGGCTTTTCATTGGTCGTTGAAGGCTTACACCAGGAGATTCCGAAAGGCTACATTTATTTTGCAATGGGATTTTCTGTATTCGTTGAAATATTAAATTTACGGGTGCGTCAAAAATCACAGAAACCAATCGATCTACGTGAAGCTTATGTATCTTCAGATGAACCTGCAAAACCATCGTGAATTGGAAGTGTAATGGCAAAACGGCTAATCATTGTTGTTGTAAGCTTGATTTTTAAAATCATCGCGAGAATAAAAATCAAAAATATCGAGAATCTTCCTACAGGGGGTCCCATTATGATTACTTCAAATCACATTGGGATCCTGGATGGGGTGCTCATCCCTGCAATACCAACCGCCAGGGCTCATCCCAACCTTATCGTTATTATTGCTGAAAAATATGAGAAAAGACCACTCTTTAATTGGGCAATCAAACACCTCGAGTTTATGTATATCGATAGGTTTAACCCAGACATTCGTACCGTTAGAGAAGTTGTAAATAGACTAAGAAACGATGGCTTCCTAATTATTGCTCCGGAAGGCACACGTAGTCCGAATAGTTCTTTAATCGAAGGGAAAAAGGGAGCTGCTTATATAGCAGCAAAAACTAATGCCTGGGTTGTGCCAATGTCTTTGATAGGTTGTGGAGATAAAACAATGAGAGAACGCCTACTCAAGTTTAAAAAGCTTGACATCACCATAACATTAGGTAAACCATTCAAAATCCCCAATCTCCCACATGAAAATCAAGACCAATACCTACAAAAATACACTGATGAAATTATGTGCCAAATTGCTGCCCTTCTCCCCACTGAGAATCGAGGCCTATACAGCCAACATCCACGACTTAAAGAAATTCTTCAAATATAGAAAAACTGTCTTTACGGTATTATTTTTGGAATGATATGATATAGGGGATTTTTGATTCCAAGGAATTCTAATGAGAGAAATCATAGAAAAATCAAGGGAATGGCGTGGTGAGGGGAAAGATATCGCTCTCGCCACTGTCATAAAGACGTGGGGGTCTTCACCAAGAAAAGCCGGCTCTCAAATGGCTGTCAAT
>JASFQL010000086.1:0-9785 GCA_050115475.1 Anaerolineales bacterium | reverse complement strand
CATTATATTGGATTATAAACTAGTTGCCATCCTTCCGGAAATGACAAAAGATTGGGAAAATGCGTTGGATTAATTCTCCACATGACTCTACTTTTCTGTATAAGAATTTGAAAGGTTGAGATATTAATAATGATATAATAAAATTATTCAAATTTACGGAAATAACGACAACTTTATACAACTAATATTAATGGAGGAATAGATGAATATCGAGAAAATTGAAGGTATTGGTCCTCATTATGCGTCGATGTTACGGAATGTTGGTATTAGAACCACGGAGGCATTATTAAAAGCCGGCGCATCAAAAAGGGGACGTGAGAGTCTTGCAGAAGAATCCGATATCTCAGAAACACTCATACTTGAGTGGGTAAACCTTGCGGATTTAATGCGCATAAAGGGGATTGGTGAAGAATACAGCGATCTATTAGAGGAAGCAGGCGTCGACTCAGTAAAGGAATTACGCAATCGGGTTCCTGAGAATCTTCACAAGAAAATGCTTGAAACAAACCAAATGAAACGTTTGGTCCGTCGTCCACCATCTCTCAAGCAAACCAAAAGTTGGGTAGCGCAGGCGAAGACACTCAATCCAGTAGTAACCCATTAATTAATTAGTAAAAGGAGATATGAATGAGCTCTAAAAAACAAAACCCTAAAATTGATGGCGATGAAGGGAAAACCCCTGAATCAACTCAGAAGAAAACTACAAGGAAAAAACTCAAGATCACAGGAGGAATAAAATCTGCTCCCAAGAAGAAAGAGTATAAAGTAATCAAGGTTCATACCCTGGGAAAGAATGAGACCTGGACTCACTTGGCCGCGAAGTATTATGGCAACACAACTGAACCTTATTGGAGACACATATACGAATTCAATAAGGAAATGGTTGGGGATAACTACAAAAGAATTTGGGGGGGCATGGAGATAAAAATCCCTGAACTTCCAGAAGAGTTGAAGAAAAAGGAAGAATAATCCATGTCTGAAGTAGATCTATTATCACTTTTTAGTGCTGTTACCGAAAACCTCAATGATAATCGGAAGCAACTCAATAAAGCTGATACATATAATGGCGACCATGGTGACCACATGGTAGAAATCTTTGATGTTATCACGCAAGCCATGAAAGAAAAAAAGAGTGCTGCACCATCCGATCAACTTGCTTATGCAAGTAAACTACTGAAGCAAAAAGAAAGCGGCTCTGCGGCTGTCTATTCGCAGGGATTATTCGAAGCTTCGAAACAATTCAAAGGCCAGCAAGTTACACAAAATAACGCCATGCAACTCATTCAAACCCTTTTAGGTGCAGGAGAAGCACCCCCTTCAACGAATCCTGTGCAAAGTTTATTAGGTGACCTTTTAGGAGGAACACAAGGGCAAGAAGAGGATTCTGGGATAGATGCTGGTGATTTGCTGAATGCCGGATTAGCATTCTTAGCTGCCAAGAATCGCGGTCAAAGTAATGCTGAAGCATTGGTAGATGCAGTGGTGTCTGCAAGCCCTCTAGGGGAAAGTCCCCATAGAGCTGAGTCGAGTAAAATCGTAACCTCTACTTTACTTGAAATGCTAGGATCATTGGCTAGCGGATAAACCAAAATTATTGTAGAATGTGAAAAGATTTCATATATAAACCATTTTATATAGGAGGATGAAATGAGACTTACACCCCCGAAGAAAATCGTTTTTTGGATTTCTGTAATTCTTGCTGTGTTAGGATTGATAGCATACTTTGTATCAATCCCCTTCCTGTCAGGAATTACCTTCTGGTTGGTTGTGGCGGGCTATGTGTTACTCTTCCTGGGTAATGCAGTAAAAGGCTTCTAAGGAACCACTGAAGACTAGTGAGGCTCTGCTAAGGCAGGGCCTCTATTCTTTTAAGGAAAAAGAATTAAGTGTAGAGATTATAATTATTCAAGCGAGATGAAGATATTCCAAGAGATTGCAGCGATAGAGAAACGTGGGGAGATGGCTGCCTATTGTGTGATTGTATCCACGACAGGTTCAACCCCACGGCGCGTGGGGAGTAAGATGATTGTGTATGCTGATGGACGAAGCTCGGGCTCGATAGGGGGTGGAGAGAAGGAGAAATATATAGTTACCCAAGCGCTGGAGGCTATCAGGGAAGGGATACCACGGTTGGTCAGGTATCCGAATTCTGAAACGCAAGATGTAAGCCTAGTTGAGACTTATGGTCAAGTGGAGGTATACGTGGAACCGATAATTCCCCAGGCGATGGTTCTTGTGATAGGCATCGGGCACATTGGGAAAGCTGTGGCAAAAATCGCGAAGTATTTAGGATACCGTGTAGTGGTCTGTGATGACCGGGAGGGATATGCCACAAAAGAACAAATTCCTGAAGCGGACTTCTATCACACGGGGGAAATTTCTCAATTGTTGAAGGAAATCGATATCCATAATCATACATACATTCTGTTAACGACCCGTAATGTCGATGTGGACATGGAAATCCTCCCGACGATCCTCCAGACCTCTCCTGCGTATATCGGTGTGATAGGTTCTAAACACCGATGGGAGATCACTCAACAAAAACTCCTAGATATGGGTGTCGAGAAAAGAAGCCTAAAGCGGATAATTTCACCTATAGGGCTAGATTTAGGCGCAGAAATTCCAGAGGAAATTGCTTTGAGTATCATGGCCGAGATTGTTATGCTCAAGAACGGTGGAAAAGGGGGGCGGATGGTCGAATTGAGGAACTATAAAAAGAAAAGAGCTTCAGCGAAAAGCAATCGAACAGCAGGGTGATGCTATATCAGATTTTTCAAATGTGATATAAATATGACGAAATTCAGATGAGATAAAAAACCTTCAATAGAAAATTCTATGTGGAAAGAATACATACAGGCCAGTCGTATTGAAGAAGTATTAGAAATCCTTGCCCAACGAGGAAAATCTGCCAGGATTGTTGCTGGGGGGACGGATTTGATCCTGGAGATGGAGGGGGGTGTTCGAGAAGGAGTGGATACACTCGTTGACGTCAGCCGTATTCCCCATCAAGACCGGATATGTCTGGATGAAGAAGACGTCATCCATCTTGGCCCGATGGTCACTCACAATCAATGCGCAGCCTCAAAACTCCTACGAGAGTTTGCCTTCCCGCTGGCTCAAGCTGCCTGGTCGGTTGGCGCTCCTCAGATTCGCAACCGCGGTACGGTAGCTGGCAATTTAATTACCGCTTCCCCTGCTAATGACACGATTTCGCCTTTAATGGCCCTGGGAGCCTCCGTTGCCCTAAATTCTCTGTCGGGAGAGCGAATCGTTCCGTTGGAGGAATTTTATACAGGCGTCAGAAAAACGGTGATAAGGCCCGATGAGATGTTGGTGGATATCAGATTCCCCGCCATGGATGCAGAAACCCAGCGGGGCGCATTTCATAAAGTAGGTTTGAGGCGCAGCCAAGCGATCTCAGTCGTGAACCTAGCAGCAATTTTTACTTTCGATGGTGATAAAGTAAGCCAGGCGAGATTGGCTTTTGGCTCTGTTGCCCCGACAATCATTCGGGCGAAGAAAGCGGAAGCATACCTTTCAGGAAAAATCCTCGATGCTTCTACGATTACTGAGGTGGTAAGAATTGTTCGTGAGGAAATCAAACCGATTGACGACCTGCGTGGTTCCGCAGATTATCGCCGGTATATAGCCGGAGTGATTACGAAAAGGATTCTAAACTCCCTGGCTGATAGCACACATGCTGATGGATTCCCTCAATGTCCGGTCTTGTTAGGGGGTGGATATCAAAACGGAAGTAGAGAAGTTAAGGAAAAAATTAATTTCAAAGGAGAAATCCCGATTGAAACAACTATAAATGGGAAAGAATATACTTTTCGAGAGGGATATGATAAAAGCCTTCTCCGTTTGCTGCGAGAAGAAGCGCATCTCACGGGTACAAAAGAAGGCTGTGCGGAAGGGGAGTGCGGTGCGTGTACTGTCTTCTTAGATGGCATGGCAGTAATGAGCTGCTTAGTGCCTGCCCCCCGGGCACACGGCGCCAGTATTGTCACTATCGAAGGTCTATCGAAGAACGGTAAATTACATCCTGTACAACAATCCTTCATCGACCATGGTGCGGTACAGTGCGGGTACTGCACACCAGGATTCCTTATGTCAGGTGCAAAGCTGCTTGAAGAAAAACCTCACCCATCCAGGGATGAGGTCCAGCAGGCGCTTACAGGGAATTTGTGCAGATGCACGGGATATTATAAAATTATGGAAGCGATTGAGTTTGCAGGTGAAAAGAGGTGAGAGATGAGTTTCCATACAATGAAATCAAGAGAGGAACGTGAACGAGAAACCTGGCCACATCCTATCTGGCGAGGTATTGGGGTCATTATTATTGTCGTGCTTCCTGTCTTATCCTTTGTGATCTCGAATGAATTAATTACATATTGGGAGATTACCATTCCGGGATTCATCCTGCCATATCAAATGAGGCAATCCGTTAATCTCCCAATTTTAGGAGAAGTGAGAAATTTCTTTGGTGTTCTCGCATTGGCCGTAATCGTTACAATAGCGTTATTTGCTTTGTTATCCGTTATAAATGCATTGGTCTATCGAGCTACAAGGAATAAGAATGTACGGGCATTTGAATCTCCCCCTAAGAAATATAAAAAGAAAAGAAAGCTTAAAAAAGCGAAAGACAGATATAAAACAGACGATACCTTGTATTAAATCCTATGCCAAAATCAAAGCTTGGTCGATCAGTCAAGCGCATCGATGCTTTAGGGAAAGTAACTGGCTCTACGCGATATCCAGGGGATATCAGTATGGCCAATCAACTCTATGCGAAAATCCTCTTTTCACATAGACCACATGCCATCATCCGGAAGATAGATACCAGCAAGGCCATGGCGTTGGATGGCGTGATAGCTGTTTACACCGCTGCGGATGTCCCTGTGAACGAATATGGAATGATTTTTCCGGACCAACCTGTTTTGTGCGGACCTGGTTCATCCAAACCATACGCTGAAAGAGTCCGATTCGTTGGGGATCAAGTAGCCGTAATTGTCGCCGAGTCTGAGCAAATCGCCAGTCAAGCAAGAGATTTGATCGAAGTCGATTATGAGGATCTAGCTGCTATCGTGGACCCGGAAGAGGCGATGAAAAAAGATGCTCCTCTGATCCATCCAGATCATGAATCGAATGTCATCTTGAGATATAAAATGCGCAAGGGTGATGTAGAGGAGGGATTTTCGAAAGCCGATGTGATCGTGGAAGGTGAATACCACACACCGGCGCAGGAGCATGCCTACCTTGACCCCGAATCAGGGTTGGGCTATATCGATGAAGAGGGGCGGGTAACAGTGGCGGTAGCCGGGCAGTGGATTCACGAAGAGCAGGAGGAAATTGCCCACGCCTTGGACCTGCCTCTAGAACAGGTGAGGGTCATGCATCCGGCGATTGGCGGCGCTTTTGGTGGGCGTGAGGATCTATCTATCCAAATCGCCCTGGCATTGTCAGCCTGGCGGCTGCACCAGCAGGGAATCGACCGCCCTGTAAAAATCATCTGGTCGCGCCACGAGTCTATTATGGGGCACCACAAGCGGCACCCTTACCTTGTTCGAGCAAAATGGGGCGCGACGAAAGATGGGGTAGTGGTTGCGGCTGAAGCAGAAGTCATTGCTGATGGGGGCGCTTACAACTATACCTCCAATAAAGTATTGGGGAATGCGCATTTGATGGTCTCTGGCCCATATGAGATCGAACACGTCAAAGTGGATTCTTATGCCGTCTATACCAATAATATCCCCCGGGGAGCTTTCCGGGGTTTTGGGGGACCGCAGACCGCGTTCGCCTGTGAATCACAAATGAATAAGTTAGCGGAAGTTTTGGGGATGGATCCGGTTGAAATCCGGATGCGCAACGCTGCCAGAGATGGGTCGTTGATCTCTGTGAATACTCCTCTACCTGAAGGCGTGACTTTAGACCAGGTTATGCAAGAATGCGCCCAGGAATCGGGATGGGAAAAGGGGAAGCAGGGGTGGAAAAGGAAATCAGAAGAGGAGATTTCTCCTGACCACATTAAACGCGGTGTGGGATTCGCTGCTGGTTTCAAGAATATCGGATTCTCGTTGGGATATCCTGAACAGTCGATAGCTACAGTGGAGCTGCATGGGGAAGGGGAGATTGAAAAAGTGATCGTCCACCACGCGGGCGCAGACGTTGGACAAGGCGCCCATACCGCATTTATGCAAATGGCTGCTGAAGCTGTGGGCGTCCCAATTGAGAAGGTGGAGCTGTTTGTAGCGGATTCTGCCGTCACCGAGAATTCAGGGAGTTCCTCTGCATCGCGGATGACCTTCATGTCTGGAAACGCCATCAAGGGGGCAGCTGAAGCTGCCCTTCAAAAGTGGCAGGATGAAGAACGTCCGGCTATCGCTGAATATAAATATGAACCTCCCAGAACGACACCCTACGATAAAGAAACGGGCGAATCGATGCCTAATTTTGCTTATGGGTATGTCGCAGAGAGTGTGTCTTTGGAGGTGGATACAGAAACCGGAGAGGTGCGGATCCTGAACGTCGTTTGCGCAGATGACGTTGGCAAAGCGATCAATCCCCAGCAGATCGAGGGGCAGGTCGAGGGGGCGATCACTCAAGCGATGGGGTGGACATTTATGGAAAACTTTATCGAAGAGGGCGGGGTGCCGAAGACCACGTTATTATCCACTTATCTCATACCAACTGTGCTTGACGTACCGGATAAGGTTAATTCAATAATCTTGGAGACCAAGGATAAAATCGGACCGTGGGGAGCGAAGGGTATGGGGGAGATGCCGTTCATCCCCTTTGCCCCGGCTGTGACGGCAGCGCTGCACGAAGCAACAGGGATTTGGTTCGATGAGTTTCCACTCACTGCCGAGCGCGTATTGAAAAAGCTGGGGAAGTTTTAACGGAATATTCCCTTTTCACCCTTTATCATTGCATAAGTAATCGAATTATCAGGTGAATAAGCGCTACTTAATACCTGCCATGAAGGTTACACCCACGGTGCCTGGGCCGAGGTGGACGCCAACAGCCGGTCCGAGTTCGGTGATCAGGCTTTGAGCAATGGTCACCTTTTCATTCATGCGTTTTAACAATTCTTCAGCGATCTCAGGTGCTTTGCAATGCAATATCCCGAGGTAAACAGGTTCTCTACCGTTGATTCGGTCAACAACCAAATCAGCCAGTCGGTTGAGGGCCTTCACACGAGTCCGGACTCTTTCCAAGCCTTCGAAAACACCGTTCGTTACTTCCAAGATGGGTTTGAAATTCAATGCTGAACCCAAGAACCGTTGTGCGCCGCCGATACGACCACCGCGATGCAGGAACTCCAGATTATCTACCATGAGTAGAATACCAACATTTTCCAATGCTTTCTCAAGATAAGCTTTACAGGTTTCCAGGGCGGCGCCTTTCTTAGCGAGTTCGGCGACCTTGATAAGGGGCCAACCAAGCCCCATCGATCCAGATAATGAATCGACGACTTCGATTTTTGCGTGGGGAAGCATCTCTTTTGCTTTTACAGCTGATGAATACATCCCGGATAGCTTAGATGAAATTGTTGCCGTTAATATTTCATAACCCTGCGCCAGTAAATTATCAAAGATGGTCTTGAAGGCCGCCGGGGGGGCTTGAGATGTTGTGGGGATTTCTATGGCCTTGTCAAGCCGGTTGTAGAATTCATTCGGGGTGATATCGATCCCGTCTTGGAGTTCTTCGCCTGACCAAATAATACTGGCAGGAGCAGATTGAATGCTGTATTGATCCGCAATTTCTTTGGGCAGATTTGTCGTGCTATCTGTAACTATTGCTACTTTAGTCATTGGATAATATTCCTTTCTTTATATTAGTCGATCCCAGCCATGTATGCCAAACCGATTGTCCCCGGGCCGAGGTGGACTCCCACTCCGGGGCTGACTGAAGTGATAACACTGCCTTTACTTTTAATGAGAGCCTTCGTCTTTGCCAGCAAATCGGCTGCAACTTCAGGTGCGTTGGCGTGCATCACACCGAGATAGACGGGGGATCTATTGGCGATTTTTTCAATTGCCAACTCGATCAGCCGATTGAGGGCTTTTGTATGTGTGCGGACTCTTTCTCGCCCTTCAAATTCGCCGTCAACGATCTCGAGGATTGGTTTGAAGTTCAATGCCGTACCGATAAATTTTGAAGCGCCGCCGATTCGGCCCCCACGGTGGAGGTACTCTAGGGTCTCGGGTACAACAATAATCCCTGAATTTTTAACCAGCTTCTCTGCGAGGCTTTTGCATACATCCAATGATGCGCCTGCTTCTATGGCTTCGAGAATTTTTTTCACAGGCCAAATCAAGGCAACTGCTCCAATGCGTGTGTCAATCACTTCGATGTTGGCATCGGGGAACATCTCTTTTGCTTTTACGGCTGATGAATACATCCCAGATAGTTTCGAGGAAATTGTGAGTGTGAGGATGTCGTATCCTTTGGCCAATAAGTCATCATATATTTCCTTGAACATAACCGGTGTTGCTTGCGATGTGGTGGGGTGTTCGGGGGAAGTCGCCAAACGGGCAAAGAATTCTTCGGGTTGTATATCGATGCCATCTCGAAGCTCTTCACCCTCCCATATGATAATGGCAGGACCAAAGGGGATATTATATTTTGCTGAAAGATCCGGGGGAAGAACAGTCGTGCTATCCAGCACTAATGCTACAGTGGACATTTCAACCTCCTTATTTGCTTGGGGATATATAGCATATAATTATAAACTGTAAATACAAAAGTCGTTGGATGGAAAATCGTTTTCAAGTATGAATTAAGTGATGAAATTAATTGATGCCATCAGACCTCAATCTGATACAAGACTGGCGATCGTAGGAACTGGCGGGAAATCGGTGACTCTTTTCCGATTGGCCAGGCAGATCAGCGGCCCCGTAATCGTTAGTGTAAGTACCGATCTAGGCGTGAATCAGATAGAACACGCAGACTATCATTACATCGTAAGAAGGCGGGAAGAATTTACTCCCTTGAGGGAGACAATAAAGGGGGGTATCTCACTCGTGACGGCAGGTGAAGGAACCGGGAATTGGATGAAGGGACTATCATTCGCGATGTTAGAGGAATTGAACGAAATTGCGCATAGCCATAATGCGCCGCTATTATTAATGACGGATTACCCTAAACGAAAAACTCTCAAAGCGCCTACTCAACAAGGACCGCTGATCCCTGATTTTATAGAATCGATGATCGTTCTAGTAGATATTGGTGTTCTGGGAGAACCGGTAATTTCAGATTGGGCTAATCATCCGGACATGTATTCAATACTTTCAGGATTGAAAATCGGAGACGCAATCACACCTCAGGCGATGATTAACGGGTTGGTTGACGAGAATGGTATTTTAAAGAACATCTCTAAAGGTGTTCGGAAAATTACATTTCTAAATGAAGTGGATACTCCTGAACAAGCGGGGGTAGCCAGGCGGATGGTAAAACCCCTACAAAAGGCATATGATGTCGTGGTAATTGGACGGACTTTGGATGAGGGGGACGAAGTCAAAGCAGCTTTTGTAAAGGTGGCGGGAGTAATTCTGGCAGCGGGTGGCTCGACGCGCATGGGAACCTCGAAACAGCTATTGCAATGGGCGGGGCAAACTCTGGTCAGATTAGCGGCTGAAAAGGCATTAAAAGCTGGTCTCGATCCGGTTGTGGTGGTTACGGGCGCATCCCATCGAGAGGTGCGAAAGGCTGTCGAGGATTTAGAAGTGGATATCGTTCATAATCCTGATTGGGAAAAGGGGCAGAGTACATCAGTAAAATCG
>JASFQL010000085.1:0-9824 GCA_050115475.1 Anaerolineales bacterium | reverse complement strand
TGGCTTCATACGATCGTAAAGTCCGTAAAATGAGATTCCAGACAGTAAGGCCAACAGCCCGTGTAAGAACACCTGAATATAATATCACCGCCCAATCAGCCCAAGTAGGCACGTAGGGAGGCCAACAATCAACAATCAGGTATATGATCACAGCAACCGATCCACCCATGAGAATTGCTAAAGTAGAGATAATGTTGTTGCTAATCTTGTTTTCAGTTTCGATAGCTAATTTCCTGGCAATATTATTCGTATAAGCTACACCAGTGATCGAAATCAGGATCATAATCACACCAATCAATTCTCCACCCTGTGGAAGTTCAGGAAAGAAGATCCTTAGTCCAGAAAATGCTAACACAGCTCCAAATACCTGGAAAAATCCCGGCATTTCTTTTAAAATTACCATACTCATCCCCATCGTAATGAAACCAATGAAATTTGTCAGGTAAGTATTCGTGGTCGCTGGCATATATTGTAAAGAGAAGAATCCCAAGGTCCCTATCACAAAATTAAAAAAGGCAATTTGAATCACATATGACCAAACTTTCTTGGTCATCAAATCATGCGGGATACGCTCCTTTTTTATCACAAATGTATAAAGCGCCATCGTTGCCATTCCTACGAGCATACTCAAATAAAGGAAGGCCGCAGGGGAAACGACACTGAACACCATCTTTGTAAACACTGTTCCCAAAGACATGGAAAATAGAATCAAGACAGTAACTAGAATAGCTACACTTCTGCTTTTAATCATGGCTTATATCCTTATAGGCATCCGAGATAGATTGTGATGAAGGCTTATCGATCATGATTTTCCTTTTAGATACCAACTCACTAAAATTCCCCCTTCGAACTTGAACGAGAATCAAACCAAATAATAATAGCCCCATCCCGATCCACTGGTTGGTCTCTAGCCGTTCATTGAGAATTAATATTGCTAAAAGCGAAGTCCAGATAATAGTTGTTGCTCCCATGATACTGGCCTCATATGATCGCAAAATCCTTAGAATATGATTCCAAACCGTTAAGCCGATGCTGATATTTACTACGCCAGCATATATAATAATCCCCCAACTCTTCAAATCAGGTACAGGTGGTGGGAAGTCAAAGAGTAAACCTATTACCACGGCAATACTCCCTCCGATGACCAATGCCATTGTTGATACGATGTTATTACTAAGCTGATCCTTGGTAACGATAGCAAGTTTCCGGGCAATATTGTTGGTAAAAGCAACTGCAGTAATTCCGATTATGATGATTAGTATTCCCACCATCTCAGTAGATTGTAAGGGATCATCGAAATATATAGTGAGGCCCAATATTGCGATAAAAGCTCCCCCCACCTGAACGATAGAGGGGATTTCCTTTAAAATAAAAATACTCATAATCATTGTAATAATGCCGATAAAATTGCCCACATATGTATTCGTAACCACCGGCAAACGGTCAATGGCAATAGGTCTGGTCATCCGAGAGATCGCGAAATTGCACAGACCTATTGCGATAATATACCACCACACCTGATTACTTAGGGTTTTAGGAATTCTCTCTTTCCGAATTACAAAAGTATAAATAGCCATCACTATCATTCCAACTGCTATCGATGTCCAAGCAAACGTAAGTGGGGGGATAGATGCCAATACTATTTTCGTGAGAATCGTACCAAAAGACATCAGTAACAATACACTCAAGGTCTGAATAATCGCGATTGTGCGCTTGCTCATCAGGACAACCATCCTATTTGTTGGTTTTGACCACATCCACAGATCTTCTACGTAAGAAAATAGCAGCTAGACCACCAATTAATGGAAGGATACTCAACGCATAAATCCAGGGAGCATTTTCAATTTGCAGAATACGAATTTCACGCTGGCTGTAAGGAAGTGCATTCCCCTCTAAATCAATAAGCTGGATATGAATCTCAGATTCATCGACAATAATCTCAAAACCACTAAAAGTAACATCCCTATCACTATCTGGCCCGTGGGGGACAATCTCATAGCCCAGTGCGCTGCCGGTAAGCTGTCGAACATAATAATCTTCAATATCCATTTCAAGTGATTTGGATTTAGAATTCAATTCCATGGCAGCATTACGGACGTTATCAAAAGGCACCCAAACATTCCGGTCACGGCGTGCTTGTTTATCTTGAGGATTGTTTAATCTGGCATAATACAATTCGTTGAATTCGATCTGGCGAAATGGCTGTAAGTAGATCCTCTTTCCCGATAAGCTGTATATTATCTCATTATCTTCTTTTGATTGCTCTGGCGCCGACCAACGCTCCTCGGGAATCACCTTATAACCAACTCCTTCCCGGATGGAACTAAAAACGACCAATCGTTTTTGACTATCTTGTTGAACACTACCATCCGGAAGACGTAGTTGTACTGTGTATGTTCCTTCTGAGAGATTGACAGGGAAACCAACCAATAAGTTAGTTGAAAATAAAGTCAAATCCTGTTGTGAATCAGGTGGTTCAGGCATTTCACCTTCGGTGATATTACCCGCCTGAAGTTCAGCCAGCGCTAACTGGAAGGCTTCCCGGTAAACTTCCATTTCTTCAAAATAAGCAAATAAATCATCCCGGTATTGAGCTTGTATAGATTCGAAATATTGGCGAGCTGCTACAGCATCTTCTCCCAGATATAGCTGAAGAGTGCCAATTTTATCCAAACCATCGTATTGAATCACATAATCGGTCATTTCGATGGTCTCAACGAGTTCGTTATTTTGCAAAACCTCCAATTTCCCATCAACGATAATATTAGCATCGTCCCAATCAGGTTTCATTTCATTTGTCAACGGCCAATAATAGACCCGCGTATAGCGACTGGCAACCATACTGGTTCTGTTGGCAATCAGATAAAAAGTGTCCACCGAAGGGGGTATAAAGGTGCTGCTGTATACTTCACCACTGAAATGATTCGTGCCATAGACAAAGTTAAATTCTTCCTGTGCACCCGCTGAACTTACCAATACGAGCAAGAATCCAATAATTAAAACACACATAACTACTCTACTCAATTGTGAATGATTTTCTATCAAAGCTATAATCATCCCCTCACCCCCTTCTTCTTGAGTAAAAGAATACTACCAGCTAACATACCTATCATCTCTATAAACATCAAGCCGAGAGTCCCAATAAAACCAGTAAATGTCTTATCTAGGATTGCATCAAAGGTATTATCGAGTTGCGAGTAAGGTGAGATCCATGCGATGACACTATTTACCGCCGACAATACATTGCGGACGACCACAACAGGATCAGTTTCAATTGAACTCTGGATTTGCACCAAAGTCGAAACGATTAAATCCGCGACTTGAATACCGCCAACTAGCAAAATGATGAGAAGAAAGTAAACCAATGCGTTACGACGTTTGCCACCCCAGGCAGCCATCAGCAGACCAAAAGCAACCAACTGACCGCACATGAAGATCGACGCTATCAGCATGGCAAACATATCCAACCTGAAATCCAGATTGAGTAACCAAATACTTAAGTTCATCCAGATTAGAATCGGGACCAATGTATAAATGAATAGTTTGATCTGAGCAAAAAAGTTACCCAACATATAAGAAGATTCATCTACCGGTCCATAGAAAAGCATTTCGATCGTGTTGTTGCTATACTCACGGGATACATTAAGAGAAACCGTCAAAGAGAGATAAAGAGAAACCATTATCACACTTAAGAGAATCGCAGTTGTAAGTGGCTGTTTCTCCACCGAAATGAGATTTGTATCTGTAAAGCGTGAATAGTTGACAAGCATAATGGAAGAGAAAGCCAGAGAAACCGTTACAGTAATAAAAATTCCCCATCCCCAGAATCCAGTCTGGCTGACCCGACTCATAATTACGTTGATAGCATGCAGACGGAACTTTTGACTATTCTTTTTCATTGTTCCCCCTCTTGCGAGACAAGTCCCTCGAGGCTTTGTTCAGAGATTGTCACGTATGCTTCTTCAAGGGTGGTTTCACTTTTCTTCATTTCCAGCGGGATTAATTGGTGCGTGATAAGGAATCTGCCAATTTCCTCACGATAATCTTTATCATCTTTTGTCAGCAAGGTAACCTGGTCGCCACCCCGAACTGCCTGTATCACAAAGGGCAACTCTGTTAGATTTTTAAAATCTTGTTTTGTTAGGTTAACAATTCGCAATTGAATTCTTTCCCCCTCCCCCACTTTACGACGAATATTCTCCATCGAATCTTCCAAGATGAGTCTTCCTCTGGATATAATCCCGACTCTATCTGCCGTTTGTTCAACTTCCGAAAGGATGTGGGAAGATATTATCAATGTAGCGCCGCGTGATTTTTCAGCCATGAGAAGGCTGCGTACCTGGATGATCCCAAAAGGGTCAAGCCCAGAAACTGGTTCATCCAGAATAAGTAGTCCCGGGTTATGCACTAGAGCCCGGATAAAACCTAATTTTTTCTTCATCCCGGTAGAATATGAACGAATCAAGGTGTTCTTCCATTTCCCCAACTTGAGATGGTCGAATAACTCATCAGCCCTCTTTTCAGAATTAGCCGCCTGGTAAAGTCGGGCAAAAAACATCACATATTCCCAGGCTGTCATCTCCTCATAAAAGGTCTGGTATTCTGCCACCACACCAATGTTTCTCTTCAGGATAAAAGAGTCACTCCTGATAAGTTCTCCTTTGATTTTTACCTCTCCTGATGTAGGCAGTAAAATGCCCAGGAGCATGAGTAAGGTCGTGGTTTTCCCCGCCCCATTTGGCCCCAAGAAACCATAACTCTCTCCTGTTTTTATGCTCAGGTTGAGATTTTCCACAGCAGTGAATTTACCGTACTTTTTCGTCAAATTATTCGTTACTATCATTAAAATCTAATATCAAACTAATTTTTTATTCTATTCTAATCTCTGATGATTAGAGAGGCTTGATACGATCTAGTAATTCTTCCAGGATACCCTGCGCTTCTTTTTGAAGCGATTCAGTAACTGGAGGAACACCCAGAGACTTCGCCAAATAAGAAGCAGATACTGTTCCAGCAGCACCAGCAATTCGTGCATCTCGATGTTTCTCCCACGCTGCCATCAATCCGCCCCCATAACTATTCCCACATCCAGTTGGGTCAACGGTTTCAACTTTAGCAATGGGGACATGCAAAAATTCATCGTGTGTCGAATCCCACACATATGAGCCATTCGCTCCATGGCGAACCGCAACCAAAGATGGGCCCAGCTTGGACCAGAACTTAACGACTTCAAGGGGGGATTCCGATCCAGCTATACCACTGGCGGAAGGCCAATCTGGCGTGACAATATCCACCTCCGGGAAATACTCAATCATTTCTTTTTTATTCGTCCAATTATTCCAGTCAATAATCGGCTCCAACGAATAGATCGCCCCCTTTTCTTTCTTCATCCGCAGGGCGGTTTGGGCCATCGGCTCCTTCGTAAATTCAGTGATTAAATGGATGACCTTGGGAGATTGGTACTTCTCTGGAATCGGAATTTCCCGTGAGAGCATCTCTCCCATCTTACGCATGAACTCTTCCTTCCGTTTTGCAAAGTCGATAGCTCCAAGCATGTACTCGTTTTCGTCGTAAGCCATCAACCCATGTGGTGTGGGCAGATCAGGATACTGCACCCATCCTTCCAGGTCGATACCAATCGCTTCCAAAGCCTTTTTGGGTCCAGGATCGATATCAGTGCCTGACCGGGTCAAGATTCCAACAGAAGAATCCCATAAACGTGCACCAAATGCACCTTGGGGACCTCCCCCGCCGAGTTGATTACGGACAATTTCCCCGTCCTTTAGACGAATATCATCAATGATGATTTTGCCATAAACAACATAATCGACCATAAATTCTCACCCTTCAAGTATTTTTACAAAAACTTGCCGGTCTCTGGGGCCATCAAACTCAGCAAAAACAATACCCTGGGAATGACCCATTACTAACTCACCCTTGTGGATAATCAGGGGAAGTGTACTGCCCATCAGTACAGATTTAACATGACCGGCAGCATCTGTGGGCGTGTCGAATTGGTGGAAGAAATCAAAACGGGTCGGAATCAAGCGGTTCCATTCGAAAAGAATGTCATCGGGTGTGTTTGGATCCAGATAAGAATTGGTGAACAGACCAGCAGTCGTATGGGGATTATAGACAAGACATAGACCTTCTTTCACACCACTGCCAGCAACAAATTCTTTGACCTCATCCAACAAATTTACCCATTCCTGGATTTTCGATGTTTTTAAAGAAATCTTCTTAAAATGCGCCATTATCTGATCTGCCTCATCATTTCTTCTCGAAGTTTCATCACGTAATCGTTATCTGTCATGAACATAGACCGGCCAAGTTGCTTTGTCAAATAGTGGGCAAAGGTAGTAGCAGCAATGTAATATGTGAATGGAGAAAAAGCTTCACGTACTTTTCCCTTTACTGGGAAGACGATATCCGCATATTTTGCGACATCTTTATCCCCATCTTCAACAGCAACCATTAGATAATGCCCGAGTTGCTTGACAGCCTCTGCCAGCATTACCGCTCGCCAATAGCCATTTCCAGGGGGAGCAATGATGAACACAGGATAATCCAATGGGTAAGCAAAACGTTCAACATGGGCCCATTCTTCCAAATCTGTTGGCACTGAAAAAACGCCGCAGGATTCTACAACCTTTGCGGCAGAGAAACTGGCTGTACCATAGCTGGGGCCTGAGCCTACGAATGAGATGAATGCTTGATCTTTCACGGCTTTCGCTGCTTTTTCAGCAGGTTTATGGCTGGCTTTGTATGTGTCCTCAACTGCATCTGCCATCTCAATGATTTCTTTACGAAGTGCATTGGCATCATCTTGTGAATACTTGCGTTTGATCTCACCAATCCTGATCGCCAGGCTTGCTAATCCCATGAGGGATGCAACATATGAACGGATGCCAGGAGATCGACCCAACTCGGGAATTTCAGCAGAAAATACTTTATCCGCAGCAGCTGCCACCTTTGTGTCTGTATTTCCTACCAGGGCTGCAGTGATAATCTTATCGCTCTTTTCTTTGACTCTCTCAAGCCCTTGTGCTACACGCGTTGTACCCCCCGATGCAGAAATACCTACAGTGAGAGTATCGCGGGGAAAGTTCACCGGAATATAATCAGCGCCGTAATCCAGGAAACGCATTGCAGCTAATGGGCGATACATAATTTGCGAAAATTCGTTGAACATCATTTCTGATGCTAGCGCTGAATAATACGAATCCCCGTCGCCAAAGGCATAAACACGGTGCAGTGATTCCACCTCTAGAGCCGTTAGTCCATTTCTAACACCATGGTCAATATCCTGAAAACTCTCTCTATGAAGATCGCCAAGGGTTTTCATTTGATCAACAATCAATTCGGGTTGCATATTTCTTAGCATTGCATTAACTCCTCTACATGGTTAACCGTGTTATTTTATCGACCGGACCAAGGCGACAAATTCTTTCACAATACTCTCATCGATATTTCTTCCCCACTCCCCTTTTTCAAATACAGAACCAACAAAGGCGCCATCTGCTTCTTTCATTCGCCTTGTTACATTTTCTAAATCCGTCTTCCCGCCAAGGATAATTGGAATGTTGGGAAATGCGGCTTTTATATCATGCACCATCTGATTGTTGATTTCTTCGTCGGCGTCCATAATTTCAACCGCATTTGCGCCGGCATTCATCGCCATCCGGGCTCTCATAGGCAATGGCAAGTCATTCCCACCAAATCCTTTATAGTGATAACCATGGATCTCGGCAACAATGGCGATGTCTTGTGCTCCGATTTGCCGGCGATACATACCAACTTTGTGTGGATCTGCGTTGACCAAGCCAAATGGTGATACTGTCGTGCCTGTTAAAGCTGTTGCTCTCGTGAACTGCGCACCGGTCACCTTGGCAACAGCCAACGACGGGGTGATGCAATTCCACATAATCTGAGTACCGACAAAAAAATCATCTCCAGTCGTTTTTTTAACTTCATGAGTAATCACAGCCATTGCAGATACTCGCGCATAATCTGCATCATCGCCTGACGGGTAGATCCTATCTACCGTCTGCACTAAACAGCCATCAGCCCCACCGCGTACCAACGCATGGGAATCTTTCAATGCTTTTTCTAAAGTAACTTCAAAATCACCCTCTTTATAGAGAGGTGTCCCCGGTAGGGGTAATAGATGAATAAGTCCCAATACTAGTTTCTTCTTCCCTAATTTCTTCAACATGCTCACTTTGTTCTCCTTTAGTAATCAGTAAGGTTAAAGTCGAGTGGAAAGTTATTTTCAGGGGCGTTACTCCAGCTCTGTAATGTTTGCCCCCCATCGATTAACAGCAAAGATCCAGTAATATGGCGAGCATCCTCAGAGGCTAAAAATGCAACAGCCACAGCAACATCTTCAGCCTCACCAACTCTCCGGAGAGGAATCTTACGAGCAAATTCAGCATATATCCCTTTCCGATCTTCAGGATCTCCCCCCAGAGACGTGCGGATAATACCCGGGCAGATGCTATTGACTCGCACACCATATCGGGCTAATTGCAAGGCAAGGCTTTTCGTCAATCCGGTTACACCTTCCTTACTTGCCATATAAGCTGCACCGGTAAGCCCAGTATCCCACCCAGCCATTGATGATCCCATAGTAACGATTGCATTTCCCGACTGTTTGATCAAATTCGGAATCGAATATTTACATGTGTAAAAAATACCTGTAAGGTTAGTCTGAATAATTTTTTCCCACTGCTGGGGAGTCATATCCGCAGCTAAAGCCCCTCCTCCAATCCCTGCGTTAGCAAAGATAACGTTCAAATCTCCTACAACTTCAACGGCTTGTATAACCATTCGCTGGGTGGAATCCGGGTCTTTCACATCTACTTGAATAGCAAATCCTTCACCCCCATTTGACTTTATCTGGTCTGTAACTTCGCGTGCTCCCTTCTCATTGAGATCTGCTGCTACAATCCTGCCACCTTCTTCAGCAAAACGAAATGAAGCTGCTTTGCCAATCCCACTAGCAGCACCTGTTATCAGAATATTTTTCCCTGTAAATCGTTGGTGTATAGTATGTTCAGTCAAAGACGATCATCCTTTGATACCAGACATGGCAACACTTTCATAGAAATAACGCTGGAGGAACAGGAACAAGATAATGACAGGCGCCGATGCGAGTGCCATGGCGGAAAAAACGATTCCCCAATTGGGTCCAGATTCTGTAAACTGGGAGGCAACTGCAACTTGAACCGGGTATAGTTTCGCATTACTAATGGCGATCAAAGGCCAGTAAAATTCATTCCAAATAAATTGAAACTCCATTAAAGAAACGGTTATTAATCCTGGGATTGTGTTCGGAATAACCACCTTCCAAAGTATCTGCCATAGATTGGCGCCATCAATAATAGCAGCTTCATCGTACTCAATTGGAAGATCTGCCATAAATTGAGTTAATAGAAAAACGATAAATGGACTTGCATACCAAGGAACAACGAGTGCCCAAAACTTATTTATTAGATTTATTTGATCAGCGACAATGTATAGCGGTACAAGGACGACTTGTTGGGGAATCATCATTGTAGCGACCACATATATCAGTAGATAGTTTTTCTTGGGGAATCTTAATCGACCAAAGAAATAAGCAGCACCAGTGTTAAAAATCAAAGATAAACCAACGACACATATAGCAGAAACTAAAGAAATCATTAAATTCCTGCTGATATCAAAACTCATTCCTTTGGCAATATCTCCAAAACCCAAAGACATAGCAAAGTTTTCCAGGGTGAAGCCTTCATAAGGAATGAATGACTTCCAAGAAATCGGGTATGCATTTTCCCATATCTGTT
>JASFQL010000084.1:0-9918 GCA_050115475.1 Anaerolineales bacterium | reverse complement strand
TTAGTAGATTTTTTACTTGACCAATTCTATCACTCCAAATCCCCCATAAAGGCGCTGCCCCCATTGATACCAAAGGCAGCACAGATGCAAGTATCCCAATTTGCAAACCCGATAAACCCGAATCGCGGTAGTAAATATTTAAATAAGTGCCAATAATGCCAAAGGCAGCAAAATAAAAAAAATACAGAATGCGAAGGACAGGTACTTTATGTTGGATTGTAGGTACGTTTTCGGGTTGAGATTCTACCTTCGTATTTGATTTTGACACTGATTTTCCAATAAACGATAGTGGAGGGAATAAATTTCGATAGAAGGGAATATTGTTTTCTATGGTCGAACTCAAAGCATATTTGTTATGACAAATTTGTTATAACATCTTATAATGATAAAGTCAACTAAAACCCTATCATCCAATTAGCGATTTGGGAGTACTTCCTAGATAACCTATGAAACAACAAAGGTTCCGAGGAAACAACATAGTATGGCATATCCCCAAAAAAGTTTTGAGACATTCTTAGAGAATACATGCCCCCTTGGTGATACAGTATTTAGAAAATTGGAGAAATCATCAGCACTAGTTCAGGTTTTATCAATCTACGATCTGGTTAAAATGTGCGATAACAGGTTTCCCGTTGATTAAAATTGGTAAATCAACCTCGTTTTCAAAAATGCGCTGTTTTCCAGCATCTTCGTATAAAATCACGAACATGGATCTAGGTGCATAGATTGCAGCAATTGTGACAACTACGTCTTCCGAGTAACCGATAGGCACTGGTTGGCGGCCCAGGAGTCGACCTGGCTCACCATTTTCATCAGCATGAATAACTACCCATGCGGCACGGTCAACAGCTACTTCACTGACTGTAATCGTGCCATCTAGGCCATCTCAACTCAGAAGGTATTGATCTGAAACAGAAAGCCGAGGAGTAATCGGTAAACCCAAACTGGCTGCTAAAGCATCATATTGGCTAAATAGCTTCCAGCCAAAAAATGGGATAAGAAGGAGAAATAACAATGCAGTAGATTTTGAAACTTTCATGGGATTATCTCCATTGGAATCCGATAATTGTATCTTTTTTAGAAAGTAACAATTTAGAGATATATTACCATATTAGTATTATCAATTCATAATTCAGGAATATCCATCGAATGATTTTTAAGGAAAGGATTAGAACATGTCTTTCTCAGTAGGAATAATCGGATTGGGGATGATTGGTGAAAAGATGTTAGAGAAATTTATCAAGCATCCTTCTTTCAACGTAGCTGTTTGTGGGGATTTAAATCAAAAAGTATCCAACCAGGTGCAGGCCAAATTTCCATCTATCCATATTTGTAATAATGCTGAACAAATAATCGAAAATCCCAAGATCGAATTGGTTTACATCGCCACCCCACCGAAAACCCATATTGAATATGGACAAAGAGTGATCGACGCAAACAAAGCACTCTTCATGGAAAAACCTCTCGCCATAGATATCTCTAAAAGTGAGAAGTTAGTTAAAAAAGCAGAAATTAAAGGATGCCTGACAGGGATGAACTTTGGATACGGCGCTGGACCAATTGTCGATACCTTAGAAAATGCCTTGACAAATAAGGAAATTGGATCCACTCAAAGTATTGAAATCCGATATGAATTTCCATCCTGGCCGTTGCCAAACCAATTAAGTGCTGCCAGTTGGATCACGAATAAGCACACCGGAGGGATGGTCCGGGAGATGTTCTCCCACCATGTATATTTAATCCACCGGCTGTTTGGCTTGCTGACAGTCAATTCGGTGGAAATATATTATCCTGACAGAAGAGGAACTGCGGAAGAATGTATCCTTGCCACCTTATCTACAGGTGGAATTCCTGTACGGTTCATGGGAGGTATCGGCAGCCCACAAACGCCCAGAAACAGCAATATCACTATTAATGGGAAACGAGGTTCACTGCGTATCAGTGAAGGGCAACAACTTCTCTACGCCCAAGATGGAACTTGGAAAGAATTTAAGGTAGATAACTCACGTACATCAGTTGAAGCCAGGCTCGATCAATTAGACGAAAGATTATCAGGACAAGATAACAAGCTCCCCACCTTGAGAGATGGGTTTGAAGTTCAAAGAGTAATTGAAGAATTACTCTCCACATAATAACAGGAGAATAAAATGGATGAAAATAAATACTTAGATAACGCATTGGCAGCCTGGATACGCCATCATAAAATGACCTATTCAATTCTCGATCAACTTACTGAAGAGCAATTGTACGCCAAACTCCCTCGCCCAGGCTTGAATACATTTGCCAAACACTTCGAAGAAATGGCAGAGGTACAAAAAGATTATGCCAGGGCATTCCACACATTTACACTTAAATTTACTGAGGATTCTGTCTATCAAGGTCTATCAACGAAAGATGAACTGAAGGTAAGATTTACACAAGCAGATCAAGCTATCAAAGATGGTATAGCAGCGTGTCAACCTGAGCAGAGGATCGATATCTTTGGTGTTGCTGGTACCCGGGCAGATTTGATCCAGACACTTTTACACCACGAACTCTTCCACCATGGGCAGTTTTCAGTTTTCTCTCACCAGTTAAATTTCAATTTACCAAAGGACTGGCAAGATTTTTGGTGGATTCCAGCAAGTTATTAGGCGAAGTAATCCATTAACCCTCGTCCAAGTAATTTCAGAAGACAACCGAATAAATTCTCATCAGTAAATAAAAATGCTTATCCATAAATAGCCTGATAAATTACTTCCAGATGATAAAGTCACTCCAATAGGGTGACTTTTATATTTTATAACCATTCAATAATATACAACTACAGCAATGTTCTTAACATGGAAGAACGTTCGTAATCCAGTATTATCAGACTACCTAAAGAAATTGGTCATATTCTTGCCAGAGGTGAGATATCCCGGAGAATAGATTTCTGAGGGGGGGATATCTAACTCAGCAAGATTCTTGCAACATATAACCTGATGGAAAACCCCCATGATAAGTTTTCCATTTTTCTGCGGAGGTTGGTATATGTCTGAAGATACTCTCAACAGGAAAGTGTATTCAAAAACAGGGAAGCCCAAGCGAGCACGTCTCAATCAACACCTGATAGATCTAATTAATGCAGCACTGGGATCCTTAGGGAGCTTTGGTGAAGTGAGGTTAGTCGTCCAAAAAGGAGTGCTGCGGTACATCGTCACTCAAAATAGCATCGATGCATTAAAGTGTTCACCGGACGATTTTCAAAACAAGGATAGCGAAATTATATATGAACGCTGAATGGTACGCCTTTAGAGCTAAACCTCATAAAGAACGGGCTTTATATAAGCAGGTAATCGCCCGAAACATAGAATGTTTCTTCCCAATCGTTCGAGTGAATCCCGTTAATCCGCGTGCTGCAAAAACACGTCCCTATTTTCCAGGATATCTGTTTGTAAAAGTCGATATTGATAAAGTGGGCATATCAACTTTTAAATGGATGCCCTTCGGAATGGGTTTGGTTTGTTTCGATAGTGAACCAGCTTCAATCCCACCTTCCTTGATTGTTGCATTGAAAAAGCGTGTACAGG
The DNA here is from genome assembly GCA_050115475.1 of Anaerolineales bacterium. Taxonomy (GTDB): domain Bacteria; phylum Chloroflexota; class Anaerolineae; order Anaerolineales; family UBA11579; genus JASFQL01. Next base: position 6,367 of record JASFQL010000084.1, on the reverse strand, counting down.
AAATCATGGATAAAGGCGGTTTGAAATTTGATACACTGCAAGAAGGTGTTCCTATAAGAGTTATGGATGGACCCTTCCGAGGTTATGAAGGGATCTTCGACAAGTATCTTGACGGATCGGAACGCGTGAAAGTTCTCCTTCAGTTTATGTGCGATCGCCATGTGCCCATCGAGATGCACATGAATCAGATCGCAGCGACAAATCAAGCCTGATCCCACGGTCTGGTAAGACCGAGGTCAGGTTTGTGTCAATAGGAAGATCGAGACCGATATTTAAAAGATAAATGTCGGAGGGGCGGAGCTTGCCTAAGAAAATTGATTACTAAAATCATAGAATCAGAAAACTAGATTATGGATATTACAAAGGAAATTGATCCCGAATTGAGTGTAATCGATGCAGCAGACGCAGGAAAGATATTTGATTGGCAAGAACTTTGGCGCTATCGGGACTTGTTTTACTTCCTGGTTTGGCGAGATATAAAAACTCGGTATTCTCAATCAGTTCTTGGGATTGGCTGGGCTGTCATCCGGCCATTGTTTACCATGGTCGTATTTACGATAGTATTTGGTCATTTAGCCCAGGTCAGTTCAGATGGTGTACCATACGCAATCTTTAGTTATACTGCTCTTGTTCCTTGGACATATTTCTCAACAGCTCTCACAGGCGCTACAGGCAGTTTGATCAACTCCTCTTCCATCATCACTAAAGTATATTTCCCGAGGTTAGCAATCCCTATTGCACCCGTATTAGCAAAGCTTGTCGATTTTTGTATTGCTTTATTAATCTTATTTGGTATGATGTTGTGGTACAAAATCTCCCCCACAAATTGGGTTTACACAATTCCCTTTTTGGTCCTCCTAATGATGTTAACGGCTGCTGGTGCCGGTATGTGGTTGACAGCATTGGCTTTGCAGTACCGGGATATCAACTATGCCATCAGCTTTATCGTGCAGTTGTTAATGTATGCAGCTCCGGTTGTCTATCCAGCTAGCAGTGTACCTGCCAGCTTAAAATTAATTTATGCCATTAACCCTATGGTTGGAGTGATTGAAGGGTTTCGCTCGGCCTTATTGGTTACAAATCCGATACCTTGGGATTTTATCGGGATTGGTTCAATTTCTTCTGTCATTATCCTCATAAGTGGGTTGGTCTATTTCCGGAGAATGGAAAGAATATTCGCGGATGTTGCTTAATGATGACTAGCATTACGATCAGTGTCAAAAACCTATCAAAGCGTTATCGCATTGGTTTGGAAGAAGAAATTCAAGATACCTTTGCAGAAGCTTTTTTTTCTACTTTACGCAGCCCAATAAAGAATTTAAAACAACTTCGTCGATTATCGCATTTTAGAGAGAATAGCAATAAACCTGACGACATTATCTGGGCATTAAAAGACATTGGTTTTAAAGTGGAGAAAGGGGAGATCATTGGAATCATTGGACGCAATGGCGCTGGAAAAACAACCTTATTAAAAATTCTCTCGAAAATCACTTTTCCAACGACCGGCAGAGTCGAATTGAGAGGTCGAGTAGCAAGTTTGCTAGAAGTAGGCACAGGCTTCCATGGTGAGTTATCGGGACGGGACAATGTCTATCTCAATGGCACGATCTTAGGAATGACTAAAAAGGAAATCGATCGAAAATTCAACGAGATTGTTGATTTCTCAGGTGTCGAGAAGTTCATCGACACGCCGGTAAAGCGTTATTCTAGCGGGATGCGGGTCAGACTCGCTTTCTCTGTAGCAGCTCATTTGGAACCAGAGATTCTATTAATCGATGAGGTCTTGGCTGTGGGAGATGCTGCATTCCAAAGGAAATGTCTGGGGAAAATGGGGGAAGTAGCTGCTTCTGGAAGGACCGTCTTGTTTGTCAGTCACAACATGGATGCAGTCGAGAAATTATGCCCAAGAGTGATGTTGATTAATGAAGGACAATTAATTTATGATGGAAATGAAGTTCGGAGGATAATCGACCAATACCTTTCAATTGGGCTAACCGATCGATACGCTGTGTGGGTAAATTCCGGGAATCAATTTGATAACCGCTGGTTTACCCCCATAAAGGTTACACTTTTAGATAAAGATGAAAAAGTCCTTGATGCACCAGTACAAAACGATCAGAATATTTTTCTAAAAATTGAGGGATTTGTTCAGGAAGTGAATCGAGATCTTACAATTGGCTATTATTGTTACTCAGAGAATTCGAATTACCCGGTTTTTCTTTCACAATTTAACGATGGCCCATTTAAAGAATGGCCGGAGATTCATATAGGTCACAATACGCTTATCACAAATATCCCGGCACAATTATTCAATACTGGTGTCTATTCGATAAAACCTTATATCATCCTAAGATCAGGACAAAATGCCAGCTCGAAAGTCCGGATCGTAAATCCAGATACCAATGAACTGGTTCTTTCTTTTACAATTTCAGGTGTTGTCAATAATTCGCCAAACTGGATAAACAGAAAGGGCGTTATCGCGCCAATCCTGCCATGGAAAAATTGTTCTACAGAGATATTAGAAGGGAAATAGAAATTGTTTTCAAAATTGCTTGAATCTCTGCATAATATAAACCATCCATTTCTTCGAGTGGGTGATATCGTCATTGATGACGAGACAGAAATAACAATTAGTAATATCCCCCAGGAAACATTAGGTGAATCCATTCATTGTAATGGGTTGAGAATTCCCTCTGGTTTAGAATTTACAGAATTATTCTGGGGACCTCGCGGGGACAGTCTAATTGGTTTGAATAAAATCACCGGGTACCTCATTAAAATCGGCTTGTATCAACACCCACGAAAAAGTTTAGATATTGAAAGTGAGATTCAAATTCTACGTAGTTTGAATCAACAAGGGTGTGCGAGCTGCCCTAGATTAATTGAAAATGGTTATCTCGATATTGCGACTCTAGGAATCAATCAAAGTTCATCGAAGCTACCCAAAACAGCAACTTACATAGTGCAAGAATTTATACCAACAACCAACAAAATGCCTCTCTCTGATTTACTCTTGGCTATAATAGAGCAGAAGAGTCTGGGATACTATCACGGTGATATAAAGCCTGCCAATCTTCGATTTGATCCAGCGAAAGGTGTTTGTGTTCTGATTGATTACGACCAAGCAGTAAAATTGGATTGTCAAAACACAGAACTGAATAATTTTGAATTTTTCCAATGGTGTGATCTAGTAGAGCAAAGAAAATATAATCTCCCAACATGGCGGAGACATTTTCCCAATCTTAAGGAACACCAGGTTGATGCCTGTTTTCGTAAGGGAGCACTAGACCTATCAAAAACGACCTTATTCCGAAATCAAGTAACGACGAATGCTACAAACGGCATCTACCAATCAATTCGCGAGAAGGATATTTTCGTAGATGGCATTCGTGACTTGCATGATCGTATTGAAATATTAAACACGATTGAATTTACCACTAGTGAGCGCGTGTTAGATATCGGGTGTAACGCTGGATTATTATGCCATTATCTGTATGATCATGGTTGTAATGTAACCGGTGTTGATTTAGACCCATATATAATAACGGCAGCAGGTATTATCTCCAGGATCACCCACAGAAATATCGAATTCATTTGTTTCGATTTGGATAAAGACATTATCCCCGGATATTTTGACACCATCATACTTTTTTCGACTTTACATCACGCATCCAACATAAAAGAAAGTGCAAAAAAGATCGCTTCATCCTGTAATAGGATTATCATTGAATGTCGACCAGTGGAATCCGGGAAGAGACCAAATAATGGAACTTGGCAGAAAACTTCAAAGTGGGATTACGGCGACATGGATAGTTTACTTTATGGTTTGGAAAGAATTTTCACTGGTTTTTCCTTAGCAAAAAATCATGGTATTGGGGGGAGAGGTCGATATATTCTTGAGTTCGTCAAGCAGAAAGAATAATTTACTTTGGTAACAGATATTGAAAATCGTTTTTACTTCTAGTATAAAAAATTCACCATCTGTCATCTTTTATTCTAGTAATCTTTCTAAGATGAATACCCAAGAACCAGGCATTAGCCTGGATATCATGGATCATCCGAAAACAGTCAACTATACCAAATATGATGTCGCCCTATTTATGGGATTCGATCAAACCGCGTCACTTGCCAAAGCCGAAAATCCTTCCATCATTACCGGTGTGATCGAGCCAAGGTCTGCACAGAATAATTCATTTGACGATGTGGATTTTATTGTAGTAAATGGTATTGAATTAAAAGATTTTTTTTCAAAATACCACAAAAAATCAATCCTCTATTACGCTTATCCTGAAGTTCCAAAGAAACTTGAATGTCCGAGGGAGAAAAGTCGACTCGTACTTGGGTACCATGGGAACTTGATCCACTTAGATGCGATGTACCCGCGCATCATTGAGGCGATCGAGAGGTTGAATAAAGAGACTCCTGTTGAACTATGGGCGATGTATAACATCAAGAAAATGGGGCTGTGGCAGTGTCCAAAACATCATAAACTCAAGTTCCCAGTCATTCATTGTCAGCATAGCAATGAGAACTATGCCAGATACATGGCGCATGTGGATATCGGTCTAGTCCCTCAGTTCATCCCAGTTCGAGAAAATAAAATTTTACGCCTCCTCATAGGTTCGGTGGATAACAGATATAACGAAAGAACCGATAATTATTTCCTTCGCTTCAAGGAAACGACAAATATCGGTAGGCACCTTGTATTCGCCCAGTATAAAATCCCGGTTGTAAGCGATATGTCGCCATCTGCATGTTCGTTTATCGAAGATTGCTATAACAGCTTCGTAGCCAATTCTAGTGATGGCTGGTATTCAACTTTAAAAACACTTGCGGAAGACAAGGAGATGAGAAAGAGTATGGGGGAAAGGCTCTATTCTAAATACAAAAAGGTTGCCACAATCGAATTGTTAAATCAACGATTGATAACACACCTGAAAAGATTAAAACATGCCTATTGAAAATGGGTTACAAGGAGGGAAAAAATAAATGAATAACTTTACACACCCCATTGCGACACGCCTCCCAGGAGGAAATAATTACGATAATATCACTATAGACATCCAAAACTCTTTCATTTCTCAAAATGAATGGCTTAGAAAGGTCAATAAGATACAATACGGCGGGCAGTCTAAAATTAAAAATACCATAAAAATGTTTTTATTTTCTCAGTTAAAGAAACATGGTTTATATGAACCCTTGATTGATTCAGGATTTATAAAAAGATGGTTTAGCCATTTTCATGGGTATTGGTTTAATGTATTGCAAGGAGTTGCTCCATTTAATATCACCGATTTTAATTATTTACGTGCATTATACCGATCGAGGTTACAAAATAAACATAATAAAGTTCTCACTTGGGAAAATAATAAAAATCACCTGGCTATCTGGCAAGAACCCGCTAACATTCAAGCAATTTTCCACTATGCATATAAATATGCTTTGAATCCAATGCGTTGCCCCTCTATAATGTGGAAATATCTAAGAGAGGGGATGAGAGTGTTAGAGTATGGTTGTTCTATGGCCCCGGCATACAATACATACCGGATATTTTACAATCACATCCCAGTAAACTGGTTGCTAGCAGACATTCCAAACTTTCCATTTCATTATGCACGATACGTGTATGGTAGAGATGAAGGTGTCGAATTTCAGGTGATATCTGAGGAAATGTTCAATGACCCTCTCAAAAATATCCACACTAATTTCGATTTAATTATTATTCAGGAAGTATTTGAGCATCTTCATGCCCCTCTTCACATTGCAAAATATTTAATTGAACGACTAAATGTAGGCGGTCTATTTTCCTTTGATTATGCTCTGACAAAAGGCTTTGGATATGATACACCAATAAGTGTTGAACAACGTCAAGACACGTTGAAATTCCTTGAAAAACATCTCAAGTTTATTTATGGAGATTATCACAATGATGAGCAAAAACTTGGCTCGTATATTGGTATAAAGGAAATATAGCCAACTTGAAATATATATTATTTTCCTTAGAAGAAATTTGTTGAAACCTAAAGCATTAGTAAAAATCACCGTTGGCCAGCGTCTCGCTTATTACAAAGCAACGGCCGACTCTCACTTTTGGGATGATCATTGGAAGGATCATTTATCTCCTGAAATATATAAAAAAGCAGAACAAGGGAATCTTGGCATATTTGAACGAGTTTTTACTCAATACTTGCCAAAATCAGGACGTATCCTGGAAGCCGGGTGTGGATTGGGTCAATATGTAGTAGCCCTGAGATCCAGGGGATATGATTGCGACGGTGTTGAGTGGGGGGGAAATACGGTTCAAGCAATCAAGGCCCTCTTACCAGAAGCAGCTATTCGAGCAGGCGACGTGACTCAATTGGATGTG
>JASFQL010000083.1:0-10010 GCA_050115475.1 Anaerolineales bacterium | reverse complement strand
CTATTAAATAGAGATGCCCAAGGAAACTTTAAATTCGCTCACCGTTCAATAATGGAGTATTTATTTGTCAAGCGGCTAGTTGAAGGGTATCCGGAATGCAATAATCAGATTCTATCTGATCAAATGAAAATTTTTTTCTTTGAGTATTTAGAAGGGGATTTCGGTATTTCATCAAGTGTTTTGGATTTCTTTAAGCAACTGAACCTTACTGCTGGAGTTGTGCAAGACTTTAATCAGTCAATTGATTCATCTTTGAAATTATTCAATTCTTTAATGAATAGAGCCAGAAGAAACATGTTAGACCGTGAACAGATGATCCAAGATCAAATCTATCCAAAAATGTCACTGATGTTTTCTTTAAATCGATTATCAAAAAATGCTAAATCATCCACCAATTTTATGAATGAAAATCTGCGGGATATAAATGAAATTCTGGAAGCAATTGTATTCAGGCATCAAAATCGTTTTATCGCTTTAAATCAGAACAAATACAAACTAGCACCATTATTTGTTATAAATAAATATGCTTTGTTGTTATTTATTGAACATTTCAATAAAACTTTTACCCGTGTTCGTATTTATCCAAGAACAGAACAATGCGATATCTTTGAAATGATGGTATTACAGGACAATAAAATCTCAGTGTAATTCCTTCTCTGTCCTAGATTTCCTTCGAAAATTTATACTTTATTTTTAATACAAACCCAGTACCCACCCCTCAACCCGTTGCCACCTGTCCACACCTCCCACTATCTCAATCCGTGTTCATCTGTGTCTATATGTGGTTGATTTAGTTAGGTAGTTACATAGTCAAATAGTCCCATAGTGATCGTCTCGTTACTTAATCAGCAATCATCAATCAACAATCAAAAATTCCCATCCGCGTTTATCTGCGTGCATCTGCGGTTCCAAACTTTAACAAAATCCCGTATATAATAAACCCACCCCACTCCATTGAGAGGAAACCAAGCATGGACATCAGCGAAGAGATACGTCGCAAGATCCTGGCCTTCCAGAAGAACGAGATTACCGAATACCACCTCTACAGGCGCTTGGCCCGCTTCGTCAAGTCCCCTGAAAACCGCCGCGTCCTCGAGGACATCGCTGACGACGAGCATCGCCACTACGGCCAGTGGCGCGAGTACACCGGGCAGGACGTCGCCCCCGACCGGCTCAGTATCTGGAAGTACCTCCTCATCAGCCGTGTCTTCGGCTACACCTTCGCCGTCAAGCTCATGGAGCGCGGCGAGGAGGCCGCCCAGGAGAACTACGAGCAGCTCCTCGATATCATCCCCGAAGCCGAGGCCATCATGCAGGAGGAGAACGAACACGAGAACGCCCTCCTTGCTGTCCTCGACGAAGAGCGCCTCCGCTACACCGGTTCCATGGTCTTGGGCCTCAACGACGCCCTCGTCGAGCTCACCGGCGCCCTCGCTGGCCTCACCCTCGCCCTGCAAGATACCAGGCTCATCGCCCTCACCGGCTCCATCACCGGCATCGCCGCCGCCCTCTCTATGGCCGCCTCCGAGTACCTCTCCACCAAAGCAGAAGACACCGACAAGCATCCCGTCCGCGCCTCGGTCTACACCGGCGTGGCCTACATCGTCACCGTCCTGGTCCTCATCCTGCCCTATCTGGTGCTGTCGAACTACTACCTCTGCCTTGCCTGCACCTTGGCCGCCGCCATCCTCATCATCGCCCTCTTCAATTACTATATCTCTGTCGCCAGGGATGAACCTTTTAAAAAGCCCTTCCTAGAAATGGCCGGATTGAGCCTGGGTGTGGCCGCTTTCAGCTTCCTGGTGGGCTACCTCCTGCGGACATTTTTCGGTATCGACGTTTAACCAGCCAAGCGGGGCTGCTATCGTCCGTCGAATTTTGACCGTTCAACTTCTGCTATGTTTGCAGGGTGCTGTGCCATAAGAGAGCGGTACCAATCCCGCCCCAAACACAAGCAATTGAAAGAATGATTTCCTGATATGGCCTTCATTTTGATTTAAATTATTATTTGGTGAGATGATTTTTTGTCAAGTGACAGGGGCAGTTGAGAGACAAAAGCCCGTTTGCTGCAACTGACTGCAGCCGGGCTTTTGTCCTCTGCGGGTTGACTAAGACTTACAAGCTGGAAAGAAGCATGAATTGCTTCAGTTAACTATGGGAATTTTTCCTCAAAACTGTTGTTGCTGGAATCTAGCTCATTGAAATTTCCGGGCTGCAGGTTGCAGGTTACTTTGTAGTCGTAGGTATTCGTATCTAGGTTGATGCCGGTTGGATATGTTTCCTGCCCCCCCAATGATATGTTGTAGACAACACTCACAGTTACCGAATCATAGCTGACTTGATTGGTCTTTTGATCGGTTTTATCCAGGAAACAATAGATATCATCCTTGACGTTCTGTAGGGTGCAGGGCCCATGATTGGTGATGCGGATATGCACCTGGCCGTGAGGCAGGTTATCGGTATAGATATCCGTGACGGCGATGTCTGTTTCAAAATTTGACTGGCATTGGTTGGACGTCGGATTTTGTGGTTGAGGTTGGGGTTGCGGTCCACTTCCTGGTTGGCCTCCCACCGTCACCTCAACTTCGCGCTTTTGCCTGCCTTCACCTGTATCGACCTCCAAAACAAAAGTTCGGGTATCGTTGAGACACTCCTCACGCTCACCGGCAGGTCCCACCGGTTCACCATTGAAGGTCACATCGAAACCACCTTCTGTATGCCAGAATAACATGGTGCATTCACCCGGCGCCAGCTGGGCGCGATCGGCGTTGAATTCTATCAAGAAATCCCCCGGCGGTGATTCTTCAAAGCCCTGTGTGCCCAGATTGCAGGCTTGGGTACCCAGGAGCAGGATGGACACAGCCAGTATAAACACATATTTTTTCAATGATTTGTAGTTTTTTTTCATCAGAGTCCTTTCCAATAATATTTGTCATTCACACACGATTTTCTGTGGGGATCATTTATCTGGGAATTCTAAAAAAAAATCGCAAATAAACCATGATTTTCCATTCCCAATAATCAAGTATAAATCTTAATGGCCCGTTGATGCTATCAATTTTGAAAGGGGATATTGCCCCAACCCCAACTGCACCTGACCTGCCTGGCAGGATGTAGGCATGGGGATCTGATGTTCTAAACAGGATCTATGCCCTAAGGGACTGGGACACCCTGCCCCACCGAAAATTAATGAATTTTTCACCATCAAGTGTTATCAGGATATTGAGATCCCATCCCTACAAAAACCGTAGTTACGCCCCCCCTCAGATAATATCTATCCAGCAAAGCTGGATTCAAGTGAGGGGGAAAAATCTGACACGCCCGTTTCCATTCTTCTATAACACCTCCCACTTTTTCACATCTGTTTTGACCTTTAACCAGGTATAACGAGGTGTAACGATTTCTGCCCCCCCCGAATCTCTTCCGTACTCTAACCTATAATGTGGCGTAACGGGGTGTAACAGGTGTAACAAATCCCCCCCTAAAAACCGTTACACCTTATCACTACTCACTTATTTCCTGTAGGCTATGTAAATATCCGCCTCCAGCATAACCGCATCTTTATAATAGTGGTGCACGAAATACAGGTTGCCGGTGTTATCCAGACTCGGCTCTCCGGCGAACTGTGAGACGATTAACTCCGGCTCACCCCAATCCCCATCCACTTTCTTCGCCCGGAACAGGGCCGGTGATCCCTGATATGTCCGCAGGAACCACAACTCACTCCCATCCTGCGAAACGAACGGCCAGCCTTCGTCGCCTGCCGTGTTCAGCGTTGTGAGATTCTCAGCGTCGCTCCAGGCGCCGTGCACCAGTCGCGTTACCCACAGGTCGTAGCCGCCCATCCCGCCTTCCTTTTCCGGCCCCGTGTGGAAATAGATCTCGCTGCCATCGGCAGTAACGTGCAGTTCTCCCACGCCAATCTCCAGGTTCAACCTCTCCCCTACATTCGTAAAATTCTTCCAGGCACCATCCTTATATTCTGAAGTATAGAAGTCGATCTCCCGCATATTCCCATCCCGCACCGAGCAGAACCATATCACGTTCCCCTGGACGAATTGGCAGCCGTCCATCGACAGCTTTTTCGGATCCTGCAGCAGCACCCGTACAGGGAAGCTCCATCCGTTTTCTTCTTTTTGAGACACGTAAATACCCGTAACCCCGTCGATGACCTGTTGCTCCGCCGGGACACGCACGTCTGGCGTGAAGAAGAAATACAGCGTGTTCCCATCGGGGGTGATGAAAGGGGAATCCTCACCGCCCGCCGTATTGATGGGATACGGGAGGGGAACGGGCTGCTCCCATTCATCCGAATGCAGGATGGGGGGGTAAAGGTCTAGCTCCGGAGTCATCTTAACGATGTCGGCGGGGATGGAGTCAAGGCGGGCGATATCAGGGGTGGGGTTGGGCGGGGACTGGCAGGCGAGGACGGCGAGTAGGATGCTCCCCATCGCCAGGGGAAGGGATTTCAGTGTTTTCACGATTCTCTCCTTATGGGCAGATTTATATAGAATACAGGCGAGGGGAGTGAAAGGTTGCAATCAAATGAAGAGTTGATAGTCCGGGAGAATCATGGATTTATCGGAGCCGTCAATCGGTTCCGATATAGGTGTCTTTGTCCACCCGGCCATTGAGTATATTTTCAGTGATGAAATCAGATACAATGGTCTCGATGTGCTCAACCATCATGGGAACGGTGATCTCGTGGTTACGGTGGATGATGCGTTCGGTTTTGATGTTGGCTCGGGCAAACTCATTGAAATCGAGCTTCCCTGCGGTTTCACACTCCCTCAAGAGGGTATCAAGGAGGGCTTCCAGCATGGTCGAGTGGACAGTATCCTGCGTCCTGAAAAGTGTCTTTTGAGTCCTGTAAGCTTCTGTCTCAGAAGTAAAGCTGAAATCAAGGACTCGTTCTCGTTCTTCTTCCAATATTTTTACGTATGGGTCCTCTGGTTCGTTACTGGGATTCGTCACCTGGACAAGGTAATCGTATGATTTTTTGCCCAATCCTTTCTTTGAAGGTGTAATGGACATGTCCGTAAAATATACGTCATTCATGGCTACGCTGTAAATTTCCTCCGATCCTTTAATTACCGAGGTGTATAGGGTGAAAATAACGATATCATCAGTATCCCTCGTGATGACCATTTCCACATCTTCCTCGCGGATATCGGGACCAACGATATGTAAATCACAGCGAGTCTGAAACCCTGCTTTTGCCATGCTGCCCTCTGAAAACGATAAATATACTCAACTAATAAAATTATTTATAATTCAATAATATTGTTTACCGATTCTTCTCAAAAATCAAGGTGTAATAAAAGAAATTGCCTAACTTTTGTTTCACTCGAAAATCAGCTTCTCTCGCCCAGCGTACCAGCGTGCCAGCAAGGGGATAATCAGGATCATTCAGCAGTTCGCTGAAAACGAGACTCCCATCGGGTTTCAACACCCGGTGGAACTCCTGCATTGCCCGAACGGGGTCGGGGATCTCACTGATAACGGTAATCATGTAAACCAAGTCAAAAGATCGGTCTTCAAAGGGAAGCTCATAGACATTTGCCACACGCGCTTCAATGTTGGTAACACCTTCCAATTGGGCACGAGCTTCGACCCGTTCGATCATTTTGGGTTCGATATCGATAGCGAAGATTTTCCCGGAATCGCCTACGCGACGGGCAGCCCCAATGGTATAGCGCCCATTGCCAGGCCCCACATCCAATACCATCATTCCAGGTTCGATCCCATGCCGGATGGCTGTCTCGGCAGGGGGCTGCATCTTACGCCGGAGAGGATTATCGATGAGATTAGCCATGAACTCAGGCATGGGGAATTTATAGAAATGGCGGATAACGCGGACCAGGGTATGCAGGATAACGAAGACAAGCGGTACTCCACAAATGATATACAGCAGGATTTCCATTTTTACTTCTCTCCCCGCATTGCCTGGCGCGCCAACCGATCGACACGCTGGTTGTTGTGTATTTTTTTCATGTCTGTATTGTGAATATTTTTTTCCCAGAAGCAAATACTGCCATGGATTTATCTGCTGTTAATAAAATAGCATTTAAGTCTAAACAATCTTGAATTATCAATTCATCTCTTTCAGTATTGGATAGACTATCTGGAATTTGAGTAACATCTCCGATTGTGTCTAAAATAATCCTTCCAATCGAATTAAAATTGTGAAGAGCCTCAAATTCCTGCTTTGCTCCACTTAATCCATTGCACTCTTTTCTGACTACTGGGGAAAGTACAATGTTAAAATTCTCAAAAATCTTAGTCCTCTGTAAATCTCTACTCAATATTTTGCTTCTTATAGCGTTGCTGTCAGGTATTAAAAAGCCACAATAATATCTTAGTGTTAGACCACCATTTGTTATTGGGGCCTTACAGTTTTCATTAGGGCATATTAATTGGCTAATGTCTTTATCTTTTACTTTCCTAAAAATAAATTTCATACTTTTTACAACTTCTCCACATTGTGGACATACAACTGATAAAGACTGTATTGAAAGTTCACCTTTGTCAAAATTCTCTTTTGATTCTTTTGATATTAACCTGTCATTTATTGGGGGTATAATTTTACGTGGAGAACCTTTTTTTCCCTCTATTGTTCTAATCGTTTTGAAAGAAGTTTTTATAAACCAAGGCCATTCCTTGCCTGTTTTATACCAATTTTCAAGCCATTTTATTGTGTTCGAGTCGCCAGCATTTCCTGATCCAATCGAAATTCCTCTAAGTTGAAATTTTGGATTATTGGTTACTGCTCGTAAGACAGCCTGAGAGTGTCTTTTGGATATCAGGGAAGCTAATTTAGCTTCCAAAAAACTATCTTCTGCATTATGAACAGTTACTATTTCTGATCCTTGATTTCCTAGAAAATTTAAAAACCGTCTTAATGTATCTCCAATTTTATAATCGTCAATTACTATCCTTGCTTTAGTTAAATCATTATTACGATAGAAAATGTTTAAAATTCGCTGATAGGTAATATCCAATATCTTATTGAAATGATATTTGTCAACGGTCCACGGTGGAATTTTGTCTACCACAAATTCTAATCCCTCAATTTTCAATCGATCAATTTTTTTGAATAGTGCATCCCAATATTTATATGGATGCTTCTTCTTTGTATCTGCACTGCCAATTACATCATCAATGGTTGTAAATAATGACTTTGGGAAGATAGCTCCTGTAAGTATAGTGTGCCCAATTACCTCACCCTTGCCAGTTTCATCAAAACCAATTAGAAAATCTTTTGTAGAAGGCTCATATCTTGGCCCGGTTAAATTTTCTATATATTCCCAAACTTCAAAAATGATTGGATCTTTAGAATTACTTGGAGAGCAGTATAATGTGCCAGTTTTATAAAATGTGAAAATTGAATCTGAAAACTTAATTTGCCATTCTTCATGTTCCCCCTTTACCACCTTCTCTATTCCTCCGAGAAGAATCAAATGCTTTTTAATTTCATTAGAATTACTAATTTCAATATTTTTCCACGTTCGCCCGCTCATAATATACTCCCTAAAGTAGGATGTATTCTACTTACTATTATCACTCAACCCCAAGAGCGGGGTCATTTGGCAGCGGTGCGAATGGGAAGGGAGGCGCGCAGTTCAGGGTCGAGGGTGAGCATGATGTGACCGGGCTGGACACCCCGAGTGCGGGTAAGCTGCATGCCTTCAGGGGCCTGTACTTCTTTCGACCACTTCTTCGAGACCTCGCAGCGGTTGGGGACGGCGCCGTATTTATCATTGTAGTATTGAATGGCGCGTATGAGGTTGGCGATGGGCGGGTCTTGAAGGTGGGTTTCATCTATACGCCACATCATCCATTCCAACTTCGACTTCTCGTAAACGTGCTTATCTTTTTTCGCCATGAGACCATTATAGAGGGGAAAAAGATAGCAGGCTATAAAATTAAGGCTTGGATTTGGAAAGATCAATTCCCGCCAGACTCGGCGTGGAGTTCATCCGCGGTGGCCTGTAGCTGATCCAATAAATCGGATATCTCAGGGGGATTGAAAGCCACGAAGAGCATTTCGCCAGCATCCTGGAGGGCAGACCGCACCGTACGCCAAGAGGCGAGGCGCGGCTCAGAGTGTCCGTATTCGAGCAGGTCAAGGGCAGCAAGCCACTGCGAGGTGGTAATATCGGTGTCCTCAAGAAGGGCGACAGCACTCTTTCTGATAGGAAAGCCGCCAGTCCCCTCAACGATCAAGGCCTGACTGGATGGTTCGAGAAGGTAGCGGAGGAAAACCCAGGAAGCGAACTGCTCCTCGGGAGTCGAGCGAAGCATGACGAAAGAGGGGCCATACACAGTGATGACGGGATTCCCGTCGACGCCGGGATATGGAATGGGAACCCAGGTATCAGTACCCTCCTCATTTTCAAAAGCCTGCAACTGGTAAGGAATCCCAGCAATACTCGACGAATAAAACAAGCCCCGGCGGTCGGCGAACTCCTCATTGGGGTAGAGGGTGCCGGGCTGCCAGGCGCAGCCCCTAAATTGAAGATCGTAGAGGAATTCGAAGGCGGCAACCGTCTCTTCAGCGGTGAATTTGTAACCCGCTGCGGAACTCAGGTCCCCACCAAAGGCATAAATCCAGGAAACCATGGCGGCCGGGCTGGTGTTGATGAACCACCCGCCGGTGACGTTATCGTTGAATAGGTTTGCGGCGCAGGCTTGTCCTTTGAATTCAGCGGGGGTGCTAGGGGGTGAATCATAGCCAAGTTCACCTGCCCAGGTGGTGTTATAGAAAAGGACCTGACCGGATCGCTGCGCAGGAAGGCCATAACGACGCTCCTCATAGAGGTCGTGTTCCAAAAATACAGGATAAATATCATCAAGAGTTTCACCCTCCAACCCGAAAGTCAGGTCGGTGAAGTATGGCGTCAGATCGACGGCGACCTGATCGAGTTGATCCCATCCCAGGTACTGATAGTCGTAAGCCATGGCGATATGGGGGAGTTCATCCTGGGTGATGGCCTCACGGACTGCATTCTCCAAATCACCGTAGCTGCCCTGGTTGACGGCAACCACCTCGATGTCATAATCATTCGAGGCGTTGAACTGGATGGCTATCTCTTGATAGGGGTCGGTCCCGTAGGCATCCCACACATACCAGAATTCAATCTGTGTGGGTGGGAGGTTTTCAGCCAGATCATCATAGCGAGGGAGGATGGGGGTGGGCGTAGGTGTGGGTGTGGGTCCACCACCCGGAGTGATGGTGATGAGGTGTTGGGCGATATTCGTCCCGGTATAACTGGTTTCCCCTGAGGTGTCGCCACAGGAAGCCAAAAGGAATAGTATTCCTACAAAGGTGGCCAAGCGCAAGGTGTTTTTTTTCATGGCGGTGGGTACCCACTCCCGTTTTGATATGACATTATACCGTTATTCGGCAGGATGGTTTTGGTTTGAAAGGGACGATCAATGGGATATGGGATTTGGTGGTAGGTTATTCGTTATGCGATTGGAGGATCGCGGGTGGGGTGTTTTCCGACCCTACGATTCGATCAGGATGACGATTCAGACCTGCGGCCTGAATTTAGCGAATGTTTCGCATTCGCCGCGCGCCCTAGGTGAGATGTGTGGTTTATAGAGTGGATTCAAAATTGTTGGTCGTTGGTGTGTGTGATGAGGAGACGGTTGGCAATGTTTTGGTAATAGATTCTATGTTTGTGGGGAGTGGCGCCACTCCCCACACCCCACCGCCGGAGGAGGAACCCTCCCCGGACCCCTGGAATCAAATGCATAGTAGCGTTAATTAATTCTCTGGTTTATAACAAGGTGTGTGAGCCAAGCGGCCGCAAGGAAAGAGTATGGAAGGCAAGGTATGTAAGTTTGAGCATTTTTGATGCAAGGGCAGGTTTTTTTTAATGAGTTCATTGTTAGTGGGGAGATGTGTGGTTTATGGAGTGGATTCAAGATTGTTGGTCTTTGGTGTGTGTGATGAGTAGACGGTTGGCAATGTTTTGGTAATAGATTCTATGTTTGTGGGGAGT
>JASFQL010000082.1:0-10500 GCA_050115475.1 Anaerolineales bacterium | reverse complement strand
TTTCAGATGCAGAAATCTACTTAAATTATAGAAACGCACCGGACACTTTGGTTGGCAGTTTATCATCAGTGAATATAATTAATGATTTTGAAATCCAATTGTTGGATACAACCCTGATAACTGTGATGGAGGATATTGAAATTCTCGCGAATAGTGGTGAGGTGGCAAAAGTCAAATACCAAAATAAACGCTCCAGGATCTTATATACACTTGAGGAATTAAAATACGTACATAATTTTGATGGCCAGAAATTTATTTTTGCGCACATAATTTCACCTCATCGCCCATTTATTTTCGGCCCGAATGGTGAAGAGCTTTTTCCAGACGGTGAGGTAAGAGATGCACAGGAGTATGCAGAAGGGTACACTGCTCAAGTTACTTTTATTAGTGATCGAATTCTGGAAACGTTTAAGAAAATCATCAATGATTCAGAGATACCTCCGATCATCATTGTACAAGGCGATCATGGTCCTTCAACACATTATGGGGCAACAAATGAACAAAGATCAACAATACTAAATGCATATTACTTACCAGATAGGGGAGACCAATTTTTATACTCTACAATTTCCCCAATTAATTCCTTCCGTGTTGTTTTAAACTACTACTTCGGTACGGATTTAGAGTTACTTGAAGATGTACATTATTATTCAATTGACATCGATGATCCAAATGATTACGTCGTGATTAAAAATATTGGTCCGGTATGTGGTGAATAATCAGAAATTTTCACACGTTCGATAGTATTGAAATGATTAGTCATAAATAGAATATTCAATAAGAAATATTTATCTTGAATGTTAAACCAGGGGTATTTTATAATAGGTTTAGTATCTACAAATTGTCTAGAAGGAATATTTGATGTGATATTAATTTATTTGTTCTTCTTTATAAGTTTATCTCAGATTGATAATAATGGTGAAGATGAGAATTATAATATGGAATATGTATTAATTAATCACAAGTGGTATGAGGTGTAAATTGTCGAAAATTCCATTCAACATACCGGGCATTGTTGGGAATGAATATGAATATATAAAACAGACTATCGAAGAAATGCACATTTCTGGGGATGGGATTTTTACAAAGAGGGTCCATAGATTCCTAGAAGAACAGTTGAACGTAAATAAGGTGTTGTTAACGACTTCTTGCACTCATGCATTAGAAATGTCGGCTATCTTGCTGGATATCCAACCTGGAGATGAAGTCATTGTTCCTTCATTCACTTTTGTATCTTCAGTAAATGCTTTTGTGTTGAGAAGGGCACACCCTGTGTTTATCGATATTCACAATGACACCCTGAATTTAGATGAGACCCAGTTGGAACGATTGATCACCAATAAAACGAAAGTTATCATTCCTGTACATTATGCCGGTGTAGGTTGTGAAATGGATGCGATATTGCGGATAGCAAAGGAGAATGATATCTTTATTGTAGAAGATAATGCACATGGACTTTTTGCTAAGTACAAAGGGAAATATCTAGGCACTTTTGGAGATTTTGCAACACAAAGTTTTCACGAAACCAAGAATTTCACTAGTGGTGAGGGGGGGGCATTATTGATTAACAATTCAAAATATATTGAGAGGGCAGAAATCATACGAGAAAAGGGGACAAATCGGAGTCGATTTTTCCGCGGACAAATCGATAAATACACCTGGGTAGATGTTGGCTCGAGTTTCCTTCCTTCCGATATCCTTGCAGCCTTCTTATATGCCCAATTGGAAAAATATGAATTAATCCAGGAGAAACGGAAGAATGTGTGGGAATACTATCATACTCATCTGAATGAATGGGCGATTGCCAATAATTTCAGACAACCATACATTCCATCACATTGTGAACAATCCTTTCATATGTATTATTTGATATGCCCTTCCCTTGAGATTAGGCAGGCGTTGATTGAATTCCTAAAATCTAATGATGTTCATTCAGTTTTTCATTATCTTTCTCTTCACATCTCTGACATGGGTAAGAAATTTGGTGGGAAGAATGGAGATTGTCCAATAACCGAGGATATCAGCGACCGACTACTCAGGTTGCCTTTTTATTTCCAATTAAGTGAAAATGACCAAAATCAGGTGATTGAATTGATTCAATCCTTTCATGTTTGATTGATGTATTTATCTGCTAATAGGAGATGAAAAATGAGGAATGTGTTGGTAACAGGAGGAGCGGGGTTTATTGGATCAAATTTTATTGAATATTTATTTAAAGTGGAATCTGAAATTCAGATTATTAATTTAGATGCATTGACATATTCTGGTAATTTAGAAAACTTAGCAGATATTTCAAATATGGATCATTATATATTTATTCATGGGAATATCTGCAATCATGAATTAGTATTATCGTTATTTAGGAAATATCAAATTGATACTGTTGTTCACTTTGCAGCTGAATCACACGTTGATCGCTCTATCTTGAATCCTAAAGAATTCATGGAAACAAATGTAATCGGTACATTTACGCTCCTAGAATCCGCTCGCCAAGCGTGGATTGAAGAGGGGCTTTCAGCTTCCAGTCCTCAACGCTTCCATCATATTTCTACTGATGAGGTATTTGGTTCATTGAAATCCGATGATCCGCCTTTCACAGAGAGCACGCTCTATTGTCCCAATTCACCTTATGCGGCTTCGAAGGCAGCTAGTGATCATATAGTCCGTTCATATGGACATACTTACAATTTACCTTTTACTATCACAAATTGTTCGAATAATTTTGGCCCTTATCAACACCTAGAAAAATTGATCCCACTCGCAATCACTAATGCCGTAAACGGCAAAAAACTTCCAATTTATGGTGATGGAATGAATATCCGTGAATGGCTTTATGTTGAAGACCATTGTGAAGCAATTAGAGAAGTATTGAAAAAGGGGAAGGATGGAGAGACCTACTTGATAGGGGGGAATACACAACCTACGAATCTTGAAGTCGTTGAAACAATTTGCGATTTACTTGATCGTAAGCTGCCTGAATCTAAACACATCCCCCATAGATCGCTAATCGAATTTGTTACCGACAGACCAGGACATGATTTCCGCTATGCTATGGAGCTTGAAAAAATAAATAGAGAGATTGGATGGTCGCCAAAACATACTTTTGAATCCGGGTTAGAAAAGACAGTTGACTGGTATTTAGCTAACCGGGATTGGATTGAATCAGTCAGCAAAAAATCCAGCTATAAAGATTGGATGGGTAAAAATTATTCATCGAGAGGAGAATTCAAATGAAGGGAATCTTACTGGCAGGAGGTTCAGGAACTCGTTTGAATCCCCTAACCGTTGGGATGAGTAAGCAATTATTACCAATTTATAATAAACCTATGGTCTATTATCCTCTCTCGATGTTAATGTTGGCGGGGATAAGACAAATTTTATTAGTCAGTACGCCAAGGGATTTACCGAATTTTAAACGATTTCTAAAGGATGGCAGTCAATGGGGGCTTTCGATCGATTATGAAGAACAAATTGAACCCAATGGGATTGCAGAAGCTTTGATAATTGGTGAGCAATTCCTTAACCGAGAACCCCTCTGCTTGATTCTAGGAGACAATATTTTTTATGGAACGACACTGCCTGAAAGACTTCGGAAGGGGTCGAACTTAAAAGATGGGGCTGTTGTATTTGCATATAAAGTACGAAATCCTCAATCTTACGCTGTAATTACATATGAAAGCATATCTCCCAATTCTGGTAGAGCAATATCCCTTGAAGAGAAACCGACAAATCCTCTATCGGATTTTGCTGTTCCCGGTTTATATTTCTATGATAATAGAGCAGTCGAGTTTGCTAAACAGTTAAAACCTTCTGGAAGAGGTGAATTAGAAATTACTGATTTAAACAATATCTACCTTGAGAGAGGAGAATTAACAGTCGAGGTCTTAGGGCGTGGAGTGGCTTGGCTAGATGCTGGTACGCATCAATCTTTGTTGCAAGCAGCTCAATTTATCCAAACAGTTGAAGAACGACAAGGATTGATGATTTCATGTCCCGAAGAAATTGCCTATCGGATGAAATTCATTTCCCATGAAGAATTTTCTCAGATAGTTGAACGATTACCCCAAAATGATTATCGCCAATATTTGGAGGATTTGTTGAAGGGTTAAATGAGTTAATCATTTGCTTCGATAATATTCTTTAGAATAATTATGCTTGCATTATCACCCCGACAATCTTCTACTGGTGGCGTAATGTCGAATAAGGATAGTTCGCCCGCTTCGACTCTGGAGCGCCATTCACTACGATAATAACGTCCTTCTACAAGAATGAAATCAGCTTCATCGATCCATTGCTCTTTTAGTTCACTATTCCAACGACCGTACTTTAGAAGAAATTCTTCATCCAAATCTGGAGTTGAGGGAAAGTAACTGTAATGGATTAATGTCTGGGGAGGAAAGATTTCAACTTCAGGTATATAGAGGAACATCATCCAAGATTCAATCGCCCAGTATACTTTTGATCCAGTGGGTATTCTAGATTTGAGAAATTCTCCAGCAATTTCATGGGACACAATCACATCGCTTTGACATTGCTTGGCATTGAGTTCTCCACCAATACTCTTAAGTGGCGTGAGTACTCCAACAAAAAATAATGTGCTTGTGAATAAAACACAACTATAGTTTCTAAAGGAATAGTTAAATTTGTTTACACCCTTTATTAACAAAGGAGTAAATATCAAAACGAAAACTAATGGGATAGCCCAATATACGAATGTGTAAAATACATGTTCAATTGAAGGCAAATCACCTCCAAAAAAATTTTCTATCAATCCCCAAAAAACAATAGAACCATGTGATGTTCTCCAGGGTATTTCTATGTTTAATACCCACCTTACACCACGTAATATTAATCTTTGCCATGCTGTGTTCCAATGCGCTAATTCAAGTAGTAGAAACAATACAAACAGCCCTGAAATGATATTTCGCCATATAGGCAATTTATTCGACCAATATTGATGGGATAGGATTATCAAGAACAACCCAATGTTTGAAAAAAACATTAAGTATCCTTTAAAACAGGTAAAGCCACAGCTTGTCCCTGATAAAGCTGCCCATAAATGCATGAGGAATAAAGTGGCGTAGCTAGTTAACAGGAAAATCGCTAATCGGTGTGAGTATTCAGATTTCCACAATTTCTTTTTAGGCCATAATACGAGGGCACCGATAATACCAATAATTACAAACAGATTCCGTAGAATCCCATTCCAAAAGGACTGCAAGATTTCCCATATAATATGACTGGGATTGTTTGTCCATCCTGAAATTGTAAAATTTTCTGGCAAGTAACTCCTATGTAATGGGAATTTGTAAGAATCTATTAAGGGAATAAGACCTTCAGGAATGTATAAAGCCCATATTCGAAGTATCCCTGGCCATAGAATAATATGAAGGATTAGAATCGGTCCAATTGCTCCTAATAGTGATATTGTTCCTAATTTTTTCCCGTGCTGCCAATACACATAAGGGACTACCAAGACAACGAGTGGTATTATATTTAATCGTGTCATGCCTGCTAATCCCATAAGAAATGAACCTAGAAAGATTTGCCATATTTCTTGGTTTTCACCAATGAGAAAAACGAATGCCCAAGTAGTAAAAAATAAGATCAGTACTTGTGAGAAAGCAAGACTATGACTCTCAATCCAAAGTGGGTTTAGTGCAAAAACCCAAATGGTTATTGATGCCCACCAATTTCCTCCTAATTTTCGTGCAGCAATCCATAAACCAACAAGTGCGATGAATCCTAATCCAAAAGAAAAGTAACGCGCAGTCCGAATACCTGGACCGAAAATCACTTGTGCATATCCAGGAATCAAGAAGGACAGCGGCATGTGATCCAATGGGATACTATAATCTCCGTATGGCCAGTATTGACCAGTTGCTAACAAATATCCCCTGGCTATATACCCTGCTTCATCAAACACGATAGATGTGACTGTATGGATAATATTCCAGGATTTCA
The DNA here is from genome assembly GCA_050115475.1 of Anaerolineales bacterium. GTDB lineage: Bacteria > Chloroflexota > Anaerolineae > Anaerolineales > UBA11579 > JASFQL01. The sequence goes on along the minus strand of JASFQL010000082.1, from coordinate 4,536 downwards.
GGGCGTAGGCAATAAGACCTAATCCTCCAGTAAGATAGGATATATTATTTTGATGCCTTTGCCAAAATATATTCATTGTGTGAATTAATTTGCTGGATTGATTCTTTTGTAAACGGTAATGATAGCATCATCCCCACGACAGGCTTCAAATGGATCTGTCACGGCAATAATCTCAAAATCGTTTCTATCAGCTTTCTCCCAAAAATCAATTATTGCTCCTCGTCCTTCTACTAACAAGAAATCTGCTTCATTGAGGAATTGTTCCATAATATCAAAATTCCAATATCCGAAACGAAGAATGAAGTCATTTTCTAGCCCGGTCGTAGACGGTAAAAAGAAACTGTAATTATTTGTTTGTGGAGGAAATATCTCAACGTTTTGTATATAGAGGAACAACATCCAGGATTTGATCGCCCAGTATACCTTTGCATCCTCTGGAATAATTGAATTTAGGTATTCTCCAACAGCTTCATGTGAATCGATCACATTACTATCACAAGACAATGTGTTCAATTCTCCCCCAATACTTTTTAAGGGAGATAAGAAAAGAAATAATATTAGTAGAGATGTGCATAGTATATATGCAAATTGAGAAATTAAGACTTTGTATTTTCTTAAACCCAAAACCAAAGCTGGGATAAAAATCCATACAAAACTCAAGGGTATTCCCCAATATGCGAATGTGTAAAGACTTTGAGATAATGACTTTTGAGATATACCAAACTTCCCTTCAAATAGTCTCTTTATTTGAATGAGTCCTGAATGATTTAATCTGGGAATTTTTAAATTTAATATCCATTTTATGCCCTCTTGGAGATCGGATTTCCAACCTTGATTCCAATGTGCCAGTTCGATCAGGATATACGTAATGAAAAGGCCAATTAGAATATTCCGCCAAACTGGTAAACTTTTTTCCCAAAATGGAAAAGAAAGAATAGTTATAAAAATCCCAATGTTCGTAAAGAACATGAGATATCCTTTGAAACAAGTGAAATTACAACTTACTCCAGTGAGTGCAGCCCAAGCGTGCATGAGGAATAATATTAAATATATAGTCAGTAGAAAATATATAAGGCGACGGTGATAATCGGATTTCCATGTGTTATTCTTTGGCCAAAATAAAAAAGTGGATAATACACCAAAAACAGCAAAGATATTTTTTAAAATTCCTTTCCAAAATGCTCGAACGATATCCCATAGTACATGGTTTGGATTACTCAACCACCCAGTGAGAGTGAAGTCTTCAGGTAAATATGAGAAACTAAGAGGAAAACGATATGTGTCGAGATAGGGAGATATCCCATCAGGTACATAATATGCCCAAAGTTTTAAAATCCCGGGCCAATAAAGAGCATGGAGAATAATGATAGGCGTTAACCCGCTGATCATGGCAATGAAGCCTGCTTTCCTTCCATGCTGCCAGAAAATGTAAATGATGAGAAGGAATAATAAAATTAAAACATTCAATCGAGTCATTCCAGCCAACCCGATTAAGAATGAAGCTAGAATAATCTCCCAATCCTTTTTTTCTTCTCCTAACAAAAAAACAAATGACCATGTTGTGAAAAATAATATAATTACTTGGGAATAACCTAAACTATATGACTCTATCCATCCGGGATTGAGTGCGAATGCCCATACAGCAACTGCTGCCCACCATTTACCTCCTAACTTGCGTGCGGCAATCCACATCCCAATAAGTGATAGGATCCCTAATCCAAAAGTGAAATATCTGGCCGTTCTTATGCCTGGGTCAAACAATTCCTGGATGTAACCGGGAATAAGGAAAGAAAGCGGCATGTGCCCCATCGGTAAACCATAATCTGCGTATGGCCAATAATCACCGGATGCGAGTAAAAAACCCCTTACTATGTACGCACTCTCATCAAATACGATAGATGCCTGTGTGTGGATTAATGCCCAGGATTGTTGTGCATAGACGATAAGTCCCAATCCAGAAATTAGATAGGAAATATAGCCCTTAATTTTCTTCCAAAAATCGGATATTGTCTGTCGCATTTTATTACTACCCTGAAATAAAACAGGCATATTATATCAAAAGGTAACTAATAAGTATTTTTGGAAAAAAGGAGATTCACCTTACGACATCGTCATTGGATGGTCGTTCTGGTGGCTTTTGGATAAATAAGCTGCCGATAACTACAATGAAAATTACGGCAAATGCTACAATCACCACCCATTGAACAGAAGGATTTTCAGTTCTTTTTACTGTTGTTGTAAATTCAGGTGTTTGTGTATAAATTGATTTCTTTGTTGGGGTTCCCTTGGTCGATAGGCTAACCGCTTCCCCAATAATCGGGGGTTTTGTTCCTTCAAGAGCTGTATCATCTTGGGCACCTTGTTCTGCTGGTTGTACGATGATCTGATCACCAGGGAACACGATCGAGTTGCGCGTTAAGTTATTTTGTGATAACAATGAATCAAGATCGACTTCATAAACCGCAGCGATGGCCCATAAGGTTTGTCCCTCCTGGAGGATATGGATGATTGATCCATCTTCGTCTGGTGTGGCCTTGACGATTGGAATTATTATTGAGGCAGAATCGTCTAGAGCATCATCTGTATCTTCGGTTGGACTGCTTTTCCCGGCATCAGCCGGAGCAGAGACGCTTGTAACCCAGGCAATTTCAGCTGTGAAATAAGTCCAGTCACCATCAGTTGAAATGCCGGCTCCAATTTCAAGATATTGCGAATCCAACATGACTCTGTTGTGTAGAGATGATTCTTTCCACCAAGCCATAGCATCATCGATAGTTGCTTGGTATCCCATATAAACGATTTCTGAGAGGAAGATTTTATTTCCACCTCCATAACCCGCAGCATAAGCTCGTTCTGTGGGTGTTGACCCGTCGGATCCTGTATGGCTGTAAGTCCCAATGGAAGCTTGATAATCACATTGTGTTTGGGCGAGAGACATGAGTTTGCTGTTTTCTGATAGCGGGTGTACCCCGCTATCTTTACGATAATTATTGATCGCTGCGATGAGTTGAGTAGAATTTGTTAGGGGTGAGTGAATATTTGTTGAAGCTGAAGCAGTTTTTACTCCAACAAACAGAATGAGTGATAATAATATGAAAATTATTTTCCGGGTTCGTTTCATTTTAGGGGGAGATTAGTAGATTTTTCAATCGTGAATCTTACCATAATAGCAGATATTTACCATCCATATGTAGTATCTTCATTTTATTGCGCCTTCTTATTTGCTAGGGTATAGTTGTAAGGTAACAGATATGTGATTTCAGAAAACTGCGTCAGCGTTATTATTTCGAATATTTTTTTGCCTTCAATTAGAAGAAAATAGCGAAATTCATTGAATTACACTGGATAATCTCAACAAGCCTTGAAGGTTCAATAAGTAATTGGAGAAATGAGTTACGATCTCCCATGAAGGAATACTATGATATGAGCCAGAGATCGAGGATTAGATTAGAAGTTGCTTCAGATACTGATCTGGGATTGGAGAGGGAGAATAATCAAGATACCATTTTCCAGTGGACTTCAAATCAAAATTTATCTCCTCCCAGAGCTTTACTTCTATTAGCAGATGGGATGGGTGGGCATCAAAAGGGAGAAGTTGCTAGCCAAATCACAGTAGAGAAACACAAGGAGATTCTTATTCCGAAATTGTCCGGTCAGGAAATTGAAAATGAAATTATCATAGAGTTATTAGAGAATGCATTGCTTGAATCCAATAAATCTATCAGCGAATATGCAATTGATAATGGAATCACCCTCCAAGACATCGGAACAACATTAGATTGTGTTGTTTTATTTGGGAAGGAGATGTTTTTTTCTCATGTTGGTGATGGTCGGATTTACTTACTAAAAAAACTTGGCTTGAATCAATTAACCACTGATCATTCAGTAGTAGAAGAAATGGCTAAAGCGGGTCTCATAAGGCCCGAGGAAATTTACACACACCCCCAACGGAATTTACTCACTAAAGGTTTGGGAGGGAATGTGAAGATAGATATAAAAATCGAAAAAATAGAATTAACGCTTGGTGATAGAGTACTTATGTGTAGTGATGGTTTATGGGGATTGATTCGCGATAATTTGCTCGAAAGGATTCTTCTTTGGGCTTCTCCTCCCCATGTATTGGTTAAGGAATTGGTAATCGCCGCAAAAGAAGCGGGAGGAAACGATAACATCAGTGTTATCATTTGCGACATTTTACCGGCAAGTTGATGTGTGATTTGACATTGTCAGGATTTTTTGACCAAACCGTTTTTAGAGAAAGGGATTTACTATCAATCTATTAGAAGGAAAATCCAAATGGCAATACTAGTAACTGGAGGCGCCGGGTATATCGGTAGCCATACTTGTGTCGAACTACTGGAAGCTGGTTATCAAATCGTTGTAGTTGACAACCTATGCAATAGTAGTGAAGAATCATTGAGGCGAGTGAAACACATTACAGAAAGTGAAATTTCTTTTTATCAGGTTGACATATTAGATAAAGAATCTCTGCAACAGGTATTCCATAGGGAGGATATCAAAGCGGTAATTCATTTT
>JASFQL010000081.1:0-11033 GCA_050115475.1 Anaerolineales bacterium | reverse complement strand
CCTTTTCCATCCCCCTGTTGATGAGAATCTCCCGTAAAGGTACAGCCCCCCGCTCCTCGCCGTGCACCAGAAAAACATCCCTAACTCGCCCTTTCAACGCCAAAGTATATTCCGCCAACAAATCCTGTCCGGCGTGTGCAGAAAAACCACGGATGTTCTCCACCTGAATTTTCCGTGTGTAAACCTCCCCATAGATTTTCACCTCTTTCTGCCCTTCGACCATCCGGCGTCCCAAAGTGTGGGGTGCCTGCCATGAGACAATCAGTAAAGTGCTGTTTGGATCATCGATGTTGTGCCGCAGGTGGTGCAGGATACGTCCTACCTCCATCATGCCCGAGGCCGAGATAATAATCATCGGATCTTTACGGTGGTTGAGTGCTTTCGATTCCTCCACCGACCGGATATACGTCAACCGGTCGAAACCGAGGGCAGCCCGGTGCACCCCGTTGCGGATCATTTCGTTGGCTTCTTCATCGAAACACTCCGGGTGAGCGCGGAACACGTCAGTGACGTTAACCGCCAGGGGGCTGTCAACGTAGACAGGCACCTCGGGAATCTCGTTGGCGTCCATCATACAGTGGATGGCGTAGACTAACTCCTGGGTGCGGCCTACGGCAAAAGCCGGGATGATGACCTTCCCGCCGCGGTCGATGGTCCGGTTGATGATTTGACGGAGGCGGTCACAAGCCTCCTCATAGGAGGGGTGGGGGCGGTCACCGTAGGTGCACTCCATCAGCAGGTAATCCGCATCGGAGGGGAGTTCGGGGTCCTCCAGGATGGGCATATTAGGCCGTCCGATATCCCCGGAAAACCACAGGCGGAACTTGCGCCGCTTCTCTTCGATATCCAGGACGATGGCGGTCGAACCGAGGATGTGCCCTGCTTCTACCAGGGTGACCTGAACGCCGGGGATGACTTCAAAGGAATCATTCATCTGCCTGGCGACAAATTGCGAGGCGGTGCGTTTGGCGTCTTCGATCGTATAGAGGGGAATGACAGGGGGCTTACCGCGCTTCAGGCGGTGTTTGTTGATGAAACGGGCATCGGACTCCTGGATGTGCCCCGAATCGGCGAGCATTAATTCGCATAGGTGATCGGTGGCGGTCTGCGCATAGATGGGACCTTCGAAGCCGTGTTTGACCAGGTTGGGGAGGTTGCCGCTGTGGTCGATGTGGGCGTGTGAGAGAACGACGGCATCGATCTTTTTTGCGGGGAAGAGGAACTCGTTGTTGTTCTTGTAAGACTTTTTGCGCTTCCCCTGGAATAGACCGCACTCTAGTAAGAGGGTGTGGCCGTTGACTTTCAGGTAATGGGCAGAACCGGTAACCGTTTGAGCCGCACCCCAGAAATGAATTTCCATAGATTTATCCTCTATACCCGTTTCTCAGCACTGTGTTTATCTCACGACCGAAACGCTCCAGCCGCCAGGGGGTCTCGTTCATGATAGTTGAGAGGGCATCGAAATCTGTCGGGTTCTTTTTCGCAATCATGCACATCAGGTCGCGCGGCAGGACGACATCCGACTCGACGCCCATCTGCCGGGCTTCTTTTTTGCGCCATTCTTTCAAAACCTCCAGGCGGAGGACGTGATCTTCATCCAGGCGAGTTCTCCTAGGAGGATGGGTCGGCTCGTTCTGTGCTCCCTGACGTACAGCCGCCAGGATGGCTTTCCCGTGCCGTCTGATCTGGTTCTCCGTCATGCCGTGGATATTTCCCAGTTCTTGTTTCGACGCCGGTTGACGGGCAGCGATCTCGACGAGGGTCTTATCCCCGATGACTTTGAAGAGCGGTTTATCGATTCTCTCAGCCCGAACCTGGCGGTATTCGGCCAACAATTCCAAAATGGAAGCTTGTTGAGGGGAGAGGTCACGAGCGCCATTCATCCGCCAGATGTTGGTCGGTTGGGGCGCCGGGCCGTTTCCATTGATGTGGGTCAAGCGGCGAAAGTCCTCCAGTGCCAAGGCCAAGCGGTCCATTTTTTTAAGTTCGTTTTTAAGGACATCCCTGAGGCGGATGAGGTAGTGAGTATCCATACAGGCATAGTTAAGCATCGCCTGGGGCAGAGGGCGCTTCCCCCAATCCCTTTTCTGGAACTTCTTCTCCAGTTTGACGCCAAACTCATCTTGCAAGAGGTTGCCCAGGCCAACCTTCTCCCGCCCTAAAATCCGAGCCGCTACCATAGTATCGAAAAGGTTGGCAAAAGAGAAGCCAAAGTCGCGTTTCATTACGAGGAGGTCGTATTCGGCAGCGTGGAAGACCTTCTCGATTTCGGGGCTAGCGAACAGCTCTACTAAGGGGGATAGATCGTTCAGCGCCAGGGGATCGACCAAATAGTCTCCAGATGGGACGGAGAACTGGATCAGGCAGACGCGCTCGCGGTAGGCAAACAGGCTGTTGGATTCGGTGTCGACGGCAATAATTGGCTGCCCGCAGAGGCGCTGAGTAATCTCGCCAAGCTGCTTTGGCTGTGTAATGAGGGTGGGATTCGGTAATGTTTTCATGGATGGGGGTTATTATACACGAAGGTGTATGTCGGTTTAACGTAGAAAGGAATAATAAAGACACAAGCGTCTATATCACAAGAGAGGTTTGTGCCCTTCTGTTTATAAAACGATGATTATGAAATTAATTAGGGACTAGTCCACAATGGGTTCAGGAAGCATCTGGTGGAGGATGATCTCCAAAGCCATGGTGTGGCTGCAGCGCCCACGACCGATGAAATATTCACAATCGCATTCCCATTTGCCGCCAGAAAATTGTACGACGTGAGGATTGTTCTTTCCGGCGAATCTCACCTTGAAGGATTCAAATTCAATTCGGTCACGCTCTTCGGCATACATCTTGGCTTTCTCGAACTTTCGAATCATCCCATTATCCATCATCCCAATATCTCCTTTACGGCGAAATAAAAAGGCACGCGTACTTCACGCATGCCTTTATGTTTTCTTCGAGGAAGTATTCAGTTGTGATACTGTCACTCGCATGATGACGTTACCTCTAATTTGTATCAATAGGCAGTAAACCACTCATTGTTAGTTATAGTATATCTTTTGTTGGAGGGTGAGTCAACCGGGAGATAATATAGTGTTAGCGCAAAGTAGTAATGTCCTATTTAAGCAAAGTTAAAATGTCCTCTTTTGAGAATGAAAAAACAGGTGGACTTCCCCCGATTTAGGGGACACGAAAAATGTCTTGAAGGAGTTAAGCCCGAGGTGACGCGTAATTTCAAATAATTCACCGTTAAGCAGTATGATTTACCGGGTCCTGAATAGATGGTAAGGTATTGTTATTTTTTGAGTGGATGACCTGATTTATAAAACTGGGACGCCTTTGAGGTGGTCGTTTTGGGAGACGTTTTCACCAGAGATGAGGGTTTCTCCTTTGGCGGTTTCCAGCAGTTTGACCTCGTCGGCGATCTCAAACTCGCTGCCATGGTTGGGGATACGCCTGCCGGTAACGAAGCGTTTCCCGGATTTTATGCGGTCAACCAGGGTGGCGCGATTTAGTAAGAAGTGATCCGAGAAGGTGGGACCGCGGCGTTCGTAAGCACGCACGAATTGAATCTTCCCCCCAGATATGGGGCGAACGGCTTTAACTACACCGTCGTACCCAGGACCAAAGAGACGTCTAAATTGGGGATGTTTCCTTATATTTGTTATCCCTTGATTATTTCCAGATATTAGGAACCCAGAATGATGATCTGATATAATGGCATCACTTCTTTCGAAGCTTGCCTGTTTTCAAACCATATCCTTTAGCCAAAAATCAGATGAAAAACCAGTATCATTTAATGGATCGTTAATCATGTATCCAAAACCAAACAAAGCATTTCTCGCCAGTATTCTCCTGGTTTCTTGCGTACTTCTTGCAGCCTGTCAGTCGCCCCCGGCAACCAAGCAACCGGAACCAGGCGCCACTATAATCATCCCTGAAAATTCAAGCGAGGATGTCGATGCAGACACCTACGCTGCCGACGCCAACGATGCCGACAGCGTCCCTGAATCCAACCAGGAATCGCCGGAGATCCAAGTGGAAGACCAGGGTTCGGAATTGGAAACCGGTTCAGCCAAAGCAACCAAAGACCCTGATGAAGTCGTGGAACATAAACGCGAAGTCAACCTGAAAACCACCTTTGCTGAACTGTTGGATTGGGGTCTTACAAGACAAGAAATCGAGACGATCGTTAACGGAGAACTACCATCAGATTTAGATACCCGCTTGAGAGATTATTGTGATTCGGTTGGGATCAGTTTTAATTCGATCGAAGAGAAACTTCAGGCGGAAGTGGACCAGTCCAGTTAACCCACTCACGTTGAATAATTAGAAATATCGAACTTCGTTCGAAAAAAAAACAGCCCTGCAGATGAAAAACGCAGGGCTGTAAGTGTTGATTGCGTTTGAGGGCGGCTACTCAGGTATTACGCTGACCAACACAGCCTTGACCACCCGCCGATAAACATAACCCCGGGCCCATTCGCTGTAGCCTTCGCAGGTAAACAGGGTCAGCCAATCAAAATCTTCGTGTTCAAAGATCCGGTTGATGCTGCTGGCATATACCTGGAAGTTCTCGCGCACCTCATAGGTATAGATATGACCCGCGGAGCGGATCGTTATCTGGCTGCCATAGCGCAGCTCTCGCAAGTTTATAAACACCCCCTGAGTGCCGCTCGCATCCCACACGTGCCCGGTGATCACGGTGTTGCCTTCCCAGGTCGGGTACGCCGTCCCCTCCAGCCAGCCTGCGCTGTTCCCCAACCAGCTGACATCCCATCCATCGTCTTGGAGCGGTACCCCAACAATTGGCATTTCCAGCCCTAAATCAGGGATGCTTAGAGTCATGGCCGTGGTGGTATAAGCCAGGTTTTCCAGCTGCACAGGCAGTTCGGTGATCTGGTTGGGCGCATAACCGGTATCCACCGCCGCTGCAGCCACCACGGTGAAGTCATAGATCGAATCTGCAAGGCCGCCATCAAGGGGAATACCATCCAAATCAGTGATCGAAGTTGTCCCACAGACAAAGAGTTTATAGGGCCCCAATGGCAGCGGGATTCCATTATTGAGGACCACTGTGGCAGTATACGTTCCGGCGTTATAGGTCACCGGGCCGGTAGGCAGTTGGAGATCATCGTCCTGCGGTCCCGCGGCACATGTTGCCGTGCTAAAGCTGCCATTGGGCCCGGGGGCGATGAGCATATAATTGGCCGGATTGGTCACGTCATCAGGATCTGCATCCCCGGCCGGGTCGTACATATCTTCATCAAAAGTGATGGTTACCTGGGTGATTGGGTTGAGGACTTTAGCCGTTAGGCTGATCGCCAACACCTGCGGGGGGCCGACCTCGAATTGGTAAGCTGTGTAGATATTCTCTCCCTTCAGGTTATATGAGCCCCCGGGGAAGGGTATCTCAAATTCTCGATCCCCTTCGTTGTCATACAAGCCGCTGTACATGTAGCCGTCGCTGGTGTCCCAATCCATACTGAAGAATTTCCACACCACACTGCCGTCGTTATAAAGAATTACTTTTATGACCAGGTCGTTGTCATAGTCATAATCGCTATAGGTATACCCAATCCAGAGCAGTTCAACCCGATCAGAAAAAGCTTCAATCTGCGCACCAGTGATCAAGTCATCGTTGGCAACAAAAATTGCATCCATGGTCCCAATATGGTCGCCATCACCATGCGTGTCAAAATCAGAACACTCGTAACAAGTTTCGCCATTTTCCAGCAGTTCGATCAGGCCGTTGGTATTCAAGTTGATCCGCTCGATGTCACGTCCGAAGAAGGGGAAATTAAAAGGGAGGGTATATTCGAAGTCATCATCGTCATCCCCCGGTAAACTCCTGTCGTTCGCACCCCAGGCAATCGAATTAATCGAAAGACCACTCGGGTCGAACCTAAAGGCTGCATAGACAGCCTCGCCGTTCAGGCTCGTCGTTCCGCCAGGGATTTCATATTCAGCATCTTCCTCATTCGCATACACCCCGGAAAACAGATCGTAGTCATAGGAAACATAGTCCAGGTCGAAAAACTTCCAGGTGATGCTCCCGTCACTGGACATAATCACTTTGAAATTGATTCCAAAAACCTCTAGGTCTCGATCTTGATAAGTAGCGCCAAGCCAGGAGATTTCGACCCGGTCGGAATAAGCTTCAATCGCAATTCCTGTTATCAGGTCATCATTGGCTGCAAAGATTGCATCCATGGCGCCCACGTGATCGTCATCGCCATGTGTTCCATAATCAGAACACTCAATGCAGCTTTCACCAAGTTCTAACAATTCGACCAAGCCATTGGTGTTAACGTTTATCGACGTGATCGTGCGGCCAAAGTAGGGAAATGAGAAAGGCAGGGAATACACTACGCCTTCATCATCACCGGCCACACTGATATCCTCCGTCGACCAGGTCATATCCACTATTTGGGTGGCGGTGGCGAGAGCACCGGAAAAAGGAAATAGGATTCCAATTAATAGAATCAATAAAATGATAATTCGGAAATGTTGGCTTCTCAAAGCTCCTCCTCAATGATGCAAATTATCAAGAAAAGATTATACATCGGTTATGTTAATTTATGTATAAAAATAACCGATAATTTTGATAAGCCTGGTTATTGCCGGGAGTGATAAGTCTGAACAGCCCTGATCAGACCTGGTTAACTTCGAGGAAGAGTTCAATTGTGATCGGCTGCTGAAGAGAGGTGTTTATAAAACCGGGACGCCTTTTAGGTGGTCGTTTTGAGCGGCGTCGTCGCCGGAGATGAGGGTTTCCCCTTTGGCTGTTTCCAGCAGTTTGACCTCGTCGGCGATCTCAAACTCACTACCATGGTTGGGGACGCGCCTGCCGGTAACGAAGCGTTGACCGGATTTGATGCGGTCTACAAGGGCAGCACGATCTATTAACAGGTGATCGGAGAAGGTAGGACCACGGCGTTCGTAAGCGCGCACGAATTGAATCTTCCCCCCGGATGTGAGGCGAACGGCTTCAACCACTCCGTCGTACCCAGGACCAAAGAGACGTTTGTATTGCGGGTGTTTTTTGATTGTTTTCATAAGCGTGTGTTTTTGAAGTAATTATAAATCGAAATCTACATCCTTAGGACATATCGTTATTTATATAGACAGTCCCCTTGCCCTGACGTTTAGCTTTGTATAGGGCTTCATCGGCTCTTTTCATCATTCTCAAGTAATCAGGGTGACCATCGCTTTCAACGATACCCATGGAAACCTGAACAGGAATTTCCTGGTGTTGGTCGATCGTGAACCTGTGGGAATATAAAAGGCTGAGAATTTTATTGGTAATGTTGGCGCTTTCTTCACTGTTTGCGCCAACGAGAAGAACCAGGAACTCATCTCCACCCATGCGAAAGACGTAATCGGTGACTCTCACATTCACGGCAAGAAACTCGCCGAAATCAACCAATATCTGGTCCCCTGCGTCGTGCCCATATTGGTCGTTGATCTCTTTGAAATTATCAATATCGCAGAGCAGAACGGAAAAAACGGATAGCGTGTTTTTAGAGGTTTTTATTACATTCTGCAAGATGGTTGGGAGGAACCTGCGATTGAATAAGCGAGTGAGGGGATCCCGCCCGACTTCATATTCATACGCCTGGGAAGAGAAATCAGCCAACAACCAGGCGGTATTGGAGATGTGATCGTTTATGGATTCGATAGTCCTGGTCAGTTCAGTTTTTGCATTTTCACCTTCGAGCTTGTTGATACTATCGATATCGGCTTCAATGAGGGATAATTGTGATTTAAGTTTTTGGATCAGGTCTGGCCGGTCGGCGAAAATAAATTCAGCTTTATAGTTGACCCAAAGACCGAATTCGGATGAATATATGGATGAAAGCCTGGGAGAATTATCCGGAAAAAGCTGGTAAATTTCCGTTACTGCTTTTCGCAGCCAATCGAAGAGGGACGAGCGCAACCTCTCAATTTCTATCACCAAGGAAAAACTCATCACATTCATACGAAGAGCCTGTTCATCGCGCTCGGTTTCAACCCTAAAACCGACATAACTTTCGTTAATCAGCGAAGAAGAAAAATGAAGTAAATCGTTGACGATGATAAGATGATGGAGTTTCGTCTCTTCGGGCACCGGGGCTTTCGAGATAATTTCATCCATCTCCCATTTGATCAACCTGATCCCATGATTCACCAGCCTCATGGGCACGTTTATGCGCGCATGGACATCCCCAACAGTTTTTTGAGCTTTTATGTGTTCGGCTACAGATAATTTAGCGACGGGCTGGAATAGCTCACGGATCCAATTTGCCAGGGACTTGTGCAGCCGTTCGGAGACCAGTGAGTGGTTGAGGAAAAAACCCGCTTCTGTGATACCCAACATCGAGTCGTAGAAGTTGTGGGAGAGCCTATCGGCTTCAGGCGCCATCATTTCTCTCAAGGCAGACAAGGAAGGTGTATTCTCTTCATCGTAGATGGCAAAGAGGCGGTCAGTTATTTCATCCCTAATTTCTAATCCTTTTGGATCCATGGCACCTCCTCTCTACGTATGATAAAGCCCCTCGAAAAAATGAAAAAGGCTCAAAACAAGCCGTATTGAGCCTGAACCAGTCGGGGCGAGAGGATTTGAACCTCCGACCCCCGCGTCCCAAACGCGGTGCGCTGAACCGGACTGCGCTACGCCCCGAAAATGCAAAGGGAGTATAAACCGAAGTGGGAGGAAAATCAAGCCTAACGCGCACGGGCAGAATATAATAAGGCTATGGCAGCTGAAAAAGCAGAACTTTACAACCGACACCACGAGGAATACCAGGAAGACATCGACTTCTGGTTGGGGCTGGCAGAGGTGCATGGGGACCCGGTCCTCGAACTGGGGTGTGGTACAGGGCGGGTGTTATCCCGTTTGGCGGAAGCCGGGCACAAGGCCTGGGGACTCGATAAGGACGAGGAAATGTTGGAAGTCCTACGATCGAATAAAGCGGGGATGGATCTCCCGGAAGATGTAATCCACCATGCGGATATGACCGATTTCAAACTACCGATGACATTCTCGCTCATCATTCTGCCCTGCAATACTTACAGCACGTTAACAGGTGCGGAACGTTTTTCTACTTTACAGGCGGTGGACCTGCATTTATCGCCGGGCGGCGCGTTTGCTGCCAGTATGCCGAACCCGGCGCGGTTGGCCGAAATGCCAGAAGAAGCCGAAGCAGAGGTGGAAACGACATTCATCCACCCCGGCAGCGGGAACCCCGTCCAGGTCAGCAACGCCTGGAACCGGGTGGGGGATGGGGTGTTGGTTAAGTGGTATTACGATCATTTACTCCCTGACGGCCGGGTTTTGCGGTCCACGGCCGAAGTCCGGCATACCCTTACGTCGATGAAGGCTTATCTTGGAGAGTTCATTCAAATGGGATGGAATACCAGGACATATGGGGATTTCGAGTCGAGACCGTATGAACATGACAGCACTTACCTGATCCTGGTGGGGAGGAAAGAGGGCAAGTGACCCTTGATTTGTGAGGAGATATCCGGCCAAAAGGATCGATTAAGAACTTTCGGCAAACAAAAGTATTTGTTCGGATTTCAACCAAGTGCGGTAAGATATAGGGAGGTAGAAAGCCGGTGGAACGAATTTTGGAGACAGGATAATGAGTACAGGCAGTGAAGCAATTTCACAAAGTTTGAAACAATTCGAATTATTCAGAAACCTCCCCGATAACGTGATTATCGATCTGGTCGACAAGGTCGAGAACGTCGATTTACAACGGGACGAGGTGCTGTTCAATAAGGGGGATCAGGGAGATTCGTTGTACATCCTGCAGGAAGGTTACTTGAAACTGGTGATCGAGGATAAGGACGGCAGTGAAATCGTTCTCAACCAGGTCGGGCCGGGCAACATTATCGGTGAGATGGCGTTGATCGAAAGCAGCCCGCGGTCGGCGGGGGCGGTGGCTTTGATGGATGCGAAATTATTGAAGTTGAGTGAAAAGGAGTTCATGGGTGTGCTTTTGAGCCAGCCCCTGCTGGGACTGGAGATATCCCGCCTGATCGCCAGCCGCCTTCGTTTCACGACGACGTACATTGAAAACGCCATCGAGTGGAGCAAAGAGATCGCGGCAGGCAATTACGACTATGTGGAGGCGCAGATGAACGTGGATGGGGCGACTATCGTTGGGCCTTCAGGCTCGGACCAGGAACGGGCGCAGCGATTCCTGGCGACGTTCTTCAGCATGGTCAAGGACATTCGCGCCAGGGAGGAGAGCTTGAAGAAAGAGCTGACCAAACTTCAGGTGGTGATCGACCAGCAAAAACGGGCGGAGGATGTAAGCGAGTTAGCCAGCTCGGAATTCTTCCAGAACCTGAAAGAGAGTTCGGGGGCTATCCGGGAAGAGAAAAAGGGTAAGAAAAAGAAGAAGAGGTAACCCCTATTCGTCTGGCAAGTTAATCCTCAAACTTACCGTTCAAAGAAAAAGAGTAGTTTCAAGAAATCCCACAACCGCCTGATAGGAAAGAGCGCCGCTGTCTGAGCGATATATTCCTTATGCTTCTCACCAACCCTATCGATCAACTCCCGATCTTCCATGTAACCAGCCGCTATAGTCGGTATCAACTGGAGAAGCGCAACGACCAGCGCAACCGCATTATTCCTCAAGAACCCCAACCCTATACAACCACAAGTAAGTGCGAAATAGAGTGGGTGACGGATGTATCCATAGATCTTGCCATATACAATCGTTGCCTCCCCAGGAAACACCGTGTAAACATCCATCCCATGGGTCACCATATGAAAGCCCGCCCGTTCAATGTGCAGGTTTGCGAGCATCATCACCAAGAGAAAGATAATCCCCAGCCCAATCGCCAACCACGAAGGCAACAGCATTGTCCCACTCACAAACAATGGGTGAAAAAAGCAGGCATACCAGGCCACCAGGTATGGAATCATGAGATGATAGAAATAATAACGGTATGCGAGAGCACCGTATTTCTCTCTGTAACCCTCAACCATTTTGAAATGTAAATAGCTAATTACAGTGGTGACCAATGCCATCAAAAACTGACTCAAG
>JASFQL010000080.1:0-11187 GCA_050115475.1 Anaerolineales bacterium | reverse complement strand
AACATAAACATAGTTTAGAAAAAGCTTTTAATGGTGCAAGAAAATTTGCAGAGAAACCAACTGGATGGATTGCGTTTATTGGTAGTTTTGGCTGTGGTAAAACACATCTTGCGTCGGCAATCGCAAATTTCCGTTTTGATTTAGGCTTCTCTCCTCTTTTCATTGTAGTGCCTGATTTATTAGATCATCTTAGAGCAACATTCAATCCCAAAAGTATAATTAGATATGACAAACTCTTTGAAGGAGTAAAGAAATCTGAGTTACTTATCCTTGATGATCTTGGAACACAATCAGCGACTCCCTGGGCTCGTGAGAAACTTTACCAATTATTTAATTATAGATATCAGGCAAAACTACCAACTGTAATTACCTCTGTAGATTATATGATAGATATAGATCCCCGTATTCGAAGTAGAATGATGGATACACGACTATGTACCAATTTTGCAATTACTGCACCTTTGTATACAAAGAAAAAAAACAGGTGATACATTTCACTATTTAATAACAATTTCCGACTTCCTCGACGAGATGGATGACCGCATCCGCAGCCGCATGCTCGACACCCGCCTCTGTAAAATCTACGCCCTCACCGTCCCCCCCTTCACCGGGAAGAAATAATTCTTATTGATCCAGCCTGCATGTGGTGGATTCCACCATCCACTAATTTTGTAGGGGCGGCCCTTGTGGCTGCCCGTTTACACTCCAATTCAACAAATAAAATCGATATTGTTACATGCAATTTCGGGGAACAACTGACGCTTCCTCTTATGCCACCTACTTCGCATCAAATTATAAAGACCCAATCCCACCCGTAGGCGCGTCAACAAATTTTCACTGCTCAAGCTGCCCCTATTCAAAACTTCTTATTAAACCACAGGAACTTATTGCCCTTCTGTCTGTTATATTAATCACCATCCTACTTAATCACACCAAGGATCGATCGAAATACAGATGATTTGGCTCTATATTGCCCTCGCTTTTCTTGCGTTCTCAATTTTCTATCTTTCACTCTTCCGTCCCTGGCAGCTTCGTTGGGGAGCGACGGATGATGAAATTGCACGACCTATGCCCGGGGATAACGTGGTCGATAGCCCTTCCTTCAATGCCACCCGCGGAGTCACGATCCACGCGCCCGCCCAGAATATCTACCCTTGGATAGTCCAAATGGGCGTCAATCGCGCAGGTTGGTATAGTTACGACCTCCTCGATAACCTGGGCCGTCCAAGCGCGAAGACCATCATCCCCCAATATCAGCATATCCAGGTTGGCGATATCATCCCCATGAGTCCGGATGGGAAACAAGGGATGTTGGTAAAGGATTTCCGGGAAAACGAATGGATGCTGTGGGGAGATGAAACCGGTAATACTTCCTGGGCCTGGGGCATTTACCCTGAAGGGGATTCCCGCTCTCGTCTCGTCACCCGCGTACGTGCAAAATACACCTGGCTTTTTCCTGCTCTCTTGTTCAACCTGATTGTTGAATTCTGTGATATCTGGATGATGCGTAAGTGTATGCTCGGTATAAAAGAACGCGCAGAATCCATTTCTTAACCCCTGGCATAATCCCTCCCTTCACTGGAAAAAAACTCACCACCCCAACGAGAATTGGACTTCTGAAGGAAAAAGTCCAGCGAGGAGGAATAAGTTTTACACACGCATGTGATCCAGCGACCTTAATCTGAATGTAAATGATTTGGCAACCGTTTTGTATGAACTTGAGGTTTTTATGGATTTTTACTGATTTCAATAAGTAAGATCAAGATAGAACCGACAGGGTGTAGGCACACGGCGAGTGAAAACCCCAACCCCCTGACCCCTTTCTCCAGCTGTTTAGGTAATGGGTGATCTCAGTTGACATTGATGGGGAAATTTCGTTTAATGGTTGTATTCAGTGAATTGGAGCGCTATGTCTGGGATCAGTTCGGATGCAATCAGATTGCCGAAGGGGCTGCTGCGATTGGGGTTCCGGCTGCCTGTGTGGTTCTACCGCCTGGGGCTGGGATTCTTGATGGGGAAGCGGTTCATCTACTTCGAACATACCGGCCGGAAAAGCGGGTTATTACGGAGAACGGTCGTGGAGATCGTCCGGTATGACAAGGAGGGGGAATATTACGTCATCGTGTCAGGATACGGTGAAAAGGCTGACTGGTATAAAAACCTGATGAAGACACCAGAGATCAAGGCGCAAGTGGGCGGAAGGCATTTCGACGGGGCGGCTGCCCGGCTGCCAGAGAACGAAGCTCTCGGGGAATTCCAGGACTATGCCAGGCGCTACCCAAACGCCTTGAAGTATCTAGGGCGGTTAATGGGGCTTCAAATCGAAGGGACGGAAGAGGATCTGGTGCAGTTAAGCCAGGTGCTGCCGGTTTTACCGATCAAAGTTGTATAGGCAGAGCGGCTTGTGGGTCGAGGATAATTTCTGAGGCATCCAGATAGCGGCCAAATGCCTTGACACAAGCGGTGATGGCCTCAAGCATGGGGTCATCGGGCGTGACGCCTTCCTCCCACCACCAGTTATTAACGGTCAATACCCTGGTCTTTTTATCGAAGGCGGGATCCATTCGGGCGACGAAGCGGTCGCCGTAAAGGACGGGGAGGACATAATATCCGTATTCCCGCTTTGCAGGGGGTTTGTATACTTCCCAAGTGTATGAAAAATTGAAAAGGTGTTGAATCAGCTTGCGGTTCCACATGAAGTTGTCGAGGGGAGCGATGAAAGCTGCCTGGGCTTTGGGACCACGTTTCCCCCTGATGGAATCCAGGGTATCCAAGTCGGATGTACGTATGTAAAGAGAATGGTTTTCTAAACCTTCAACAGCCAAGGGAATGACTTTCCCCTGTTGTGTCAATCGCTCGACGATCTCTCTTCGTTGGGGCGCTTTAACACCGCGGATATCCAGCCAATGTTCGCCTGATGAGAGGGAAGCCAAACCCATACTGCCGATCCGGCGGAGGACATGCCAATCTTGATAGGCTTTTTCTGTGGGGTTGGGATCGCCCTGGGCGAGGATTTCAGCGGGGATCAAACGTTCGATGAGGTCAAAAATGCGGCGGGTGTTGACCTTATGATGGACGCCTAACTTCCCCCAGACATTGAGGAGTTCCAAACCGGCGCGCGAGATGGAGGTGGGACCCCAGAACCAATCTGTCTTTTCATTGTCTTTGAAGTCAAGAGAAGAAAGAGGCCCGCGCCGGCGGATCTCATCCAAGAGTTTGGGGGCAATGTCCATGGCATCTTTTGAGCGCGCGTTGTGGTGCCTGGGAACGGCTTCCCGACGACGGGAGAAATAGGGCCAATCTTCAACTCTGTAGATGGAAGCGACTTTATCCCAGCCATCGATCACCCTGCGATCTTCATAGAGAAGGCTTTCGAGTATCGACTGTTTGTAGTTGGCAACCCGAGACTGGAGGACAAGATCGGGGTTCCGCCCGACGACGTTGATAGGATCAAACTGGATACAACCGAGTCGGTCGAAAAGGGAGAGGATGCCGTCTTTCCCTTTCAAACGACGGGGCGGCCAGAGATGCTGGTGCGCCAACATAAAGCGGCGGGCCTGCTGGTTGGAAATAGAAGTCGCGGGGGTGGGTTGTTGAGTGTTAGCCATGGAAAGAGTCTACCGTAGGAATATAGAATTGTCTAGAACCAATGTTCGATATTTGATATTTTCAGTCATGAGTCCTATTGCCGAACTCGGGGGAAGCTTTTAGAATGTGTGTATGAGCGGTATGTGTGGAAAAATCCGGGTCGTTCTCATCCTGGTTTTATTCTTATCGGCATGCAGTATCCTTTCCGGCACCATCGAGGAGGACACGGTCAGTTTCGACCAACGGAGCACCAGCATTCTGACGCCAATCGGCGGCTTTCCAACCGAGATGGATGACGAGAACAGCGCGCCGAGAAACCCGCTACCGGAAGCAAGTTCCCCCACGGCAAGGGGGGATGAAACGACAGAGGTGGATAAAGATGGAATGCAAGCGCAGGGGGAAACACCCGAAACCACGGCGACGGATGATTTGGGGAATCCCACCACAAATACACAGGCAGCAGCGGATACAGCAGTCCCTCCACTACCGGCAACCGCCACCAATCCAGTCCCAACCAACCCCCCACCTCCGACCCCGACGAATACCTCTCCACCACCACCCACAAGTACGAATACAACAGCGCCTACTCCCACAGCGACGAACACAGAGGCGCCCCAAGCAACAAATACTACGGCATCGACCAATTGCGACGCAACCGGGAACAGCTCGTATGAAAGCCAGGTGATCGTGCTAATCAACCAGGAACGGGCAGCCGAGGGATTACCGGCGCTGTCGAGTCAATCGCAACTGACCTCTGCTGCGCGCATCCACAGCGAGGATATGGCCTGCAACGACTACTTCTCGCACAACAGCCCGACGACGGGTTCTCCCTTCGACCGGATCAACGACCAGGGCTACAGTTTTTCATCGGCGGGTGAGAACATCGCAGCGGGATATGTGTCACCGGCGTCTACGGTGGAAACGTGGATGAACAGCCCTGGACACCGGGACAATATCCTGAACGCGGACTACGTGCACATCGGGATCGGGTATGCGTATTGGGGGGAAAGCACGTATGGGGCGTATTGGACGGCTGTGTTTGCCAGCCCGTAGCTAATTATCCTTTTGGTATTCTCCACTCACCTCTTGATATTTTTGCTCAAGAGCGTCGATCATCTCCTGCACTTCGCTCGTACTGCGGGATGAGAGGTCATTCATTTCCTCGGGATCATCAATAATATCGTAGACCTCGTATAATGGGTCGGATTCCATCTCGATCTCATAGTCGTAAGCATTTCGATAACCGAAGTAGCGGATCACTTTCAATCGGTCTTTTATCATCATCATGGTCCCAGAAGTGATTGGGCCCAAGCTATCGGGAATCAATTTTGCTTGTAATGAGAATGTCTCACGACTGGGATCAATTGAAGTTCCTCGATAGGGGGGTAGAATTTCTCCTTCCAATCCAAGGGGGACGGGATGGTCGGTGAGGTGCAATAATGTTGGCAGGACATCTACAGCATTGGTTGGTGTGTGGATATCTATCCTGGATTTTTGCCCAGGTTCGAAGATAATCAACGGTATTTTGACTACAGGTTGATAGAGATTAATCGAACCATGCCCGATGGACCCCCGTTCAAAGACTTCACCATGGTCGGATGTAACCACTACCCAAGTGTTGTCTAATAAACCTTCCTGCTCTAAATATTTAAACAGACGGTCGAATTCAGAATCGACATATAAAATAAACTCGTCGTATTCCCGGCGCTGGATCAAGAGCTCTTCTCTCGAGTGTCGAGTTTGAGGATTTACGGGGGGGAAATTCTTTTCCGGTGGTTCCCAACCATCTCCGAGGAAAGAATCGATGAACTCTCGCCGTGTTTTATAGGGGGCATGAGGTGGAAGGAGATGAAAATAAGCTAAAAAGGGTTGTAAGGAATCCTTGATTTGATACTTAATCCAATCAATTGCTTGTTCCAATATATAGAGATTGGTATTCCGCCCGATATTCGGTAATCCTCTGGGAAACTTTTCGGTTATCTCAGGTGGAAGTTTTTCCAGGGAATTTCGGATGTATTTAGAAAAAAACAGAGAATATAAAAGCCCATCGAGTGTAGGATCTATAATACGATCCCATGCCAGCGAAGCGGTATCAAAATCGGGTTTAAAAAGCATGTCAACCCACCAGACCGAGGAAAGATATAATTCTTCACATGGTTTATGGAATGTGGTCTCATCAGTAAACTGGTCTAATAGAATTTCCACCAAAGAGTTATGCGTGTATGCAATTCGATTATATTGGTTAAATAAATGAAATATGTTTAGGCGTTCGCTTTGCTGGGTGACGGTGTCGAATAATTTTAAAGCTCGATGGGTCCAAGGATAGGTCCCTGTCAGTAGAGAAGCGGTACCCGGCGTGGTATAGTTCCCGGAGGCGTAATGCTGGTGGTACACTGTGGCGCGTTCTAATAATTGCGATAATTTCGGCATGGTCTCTCGAGGGTAACCTAGAAATGAGACGTTGGACGCGGATAAAGCATCAAAAAGGATTATCAAGATATTTTTGGCGTTTGGGTCCGGGGCGATTTGAGCGGGTTTGAAGAATTTCCCAGGGCCGGTAATTGATGATATTGGTAATAATGCACCCAGTTTTAGAAACTCACGTCTATCCATTGGCATGAAATGCAATCCTTTATCTAATCAATATTCCGAATAACGATAATAACGATACTGATTACATCAATAAGCATATAAATCGTTGAAAGCAACGAAACTCTTCCAAGAAAATCAATCACTTTCTTTTCGACTCGTTGTTTGTTGTAAATGAAATAAAGCGGCACCACCAATGACCAGTCCATGATAACTATGAATAAGCCAGCCCCTGCTGCCAGAAACCAGAGTGGATGAGCTGTGGAAAGCAAGCACTCAGCAAGAAAATTCGGCTCAGCGAACTCCTTATATCTATAAAGTTGATCTAGGATTGGCCATATGGGGAGCCAAAGTGATATGTAGCCTAAGTGGGCAAAAACCTTATCGCTCTTCCATTTCCAGGGAAGGATCAAGCCAATCAGGAGAATTAGAACAAAGTAGGCTAAACTTTCCAGGAAAGTATATACGAGGGCATAAGCCCCGACACCGATTGCGTCCCCCATGTTCGTTCTCCGAGAAATCCAATCTACATCGTGAAGGATAACAAGAATCGTCCATAGATGGAGGGGAAAAGCGGATATCAAAAATAGATTTATCAGGTTTTTTCTTTTAAATCTTTGCTTGAAAATCTTGTGACTCATAGAATAGGGCGGATAAAAAATGTGTTAAGGGCTATAGAAATCCTATCTCCTGCTATTGATATATAGAGCGGCCCCTAAGTAGAGGTTAGCTTAGGCAGCTATTCTAACATGGTAAGGGCATTCAGCCCTACACATGAATAAGGCAGTATAGCGAGGGAACTCCTTGGGGGATGCGTGGCTTTCCAGCTACCTTATTCGGAATTCTTTCCTTCAAAGAGCTCGCCGAAAGAAGGCACGCCGACAAGACTGGTTGCAGTATGGACGGCATTAAGAATAGCCTGCTGGACGACCTGGGCGGCAAAAGCGCCGACAATGTTCACGTCGGCTTTCTTTTTGCCGGTGGAGAGGGCAAAGATGGTATCGCCGTCGTGCATGGTGTTGGTCGGGCGGATGGTGCGGACGACCCCGTTCATCCCCATCTGGGCCACTTTGGTGGTATAGGGCTTGCTGAGATCGGCGTTGGTTGCGACGACCCCGATGACGGTGTTGGACCTATCTGCCAGGCTGAAAATAGTGCGACCGACGAGGCCTTTCATCAGTTCCATGGTATCGGCGAAGACGCCCTCTTTCCCTATCTTAATGGGACCTTTCTCTATTCGACGGGCACCAGCGATAATCTGATCCGTGGCGGGGTCGATGACATCCCCAACAGCGTTGACGACCACGAGGGCGCCGACGAGGACACCGCTGCCAATTTCCATGCTGGCCGTGCCGACTCCGGCTTTGGTGGCGAAACCCATCCCGAGCATCTTGCCAACTGTAGCGCCGGTCCCCACACCGACACTCCCCTGGGCGGGAGGTTGGTCGGTGGCGTTCTGACAAGCCTGGTAGCTCATCTCAGGGGTGGGGCGAACATCAGCAGCACCGATGTTAAGATCGAAGATGGAGGCGGTGGGAACGATGGGGACCTTGGCGACCATGGTGTCGTAGCCGATATCTTTTTCTTCGAGGTAGCGCATGACACCAAGGTTGGCGTTCAAGCCATAGGCAGAACCGCCGGTCAATAAGATGGCGTGGGCTTTTTTGTTCTCATGGTTGATGGGTTTGATGACGTCGGTCTCATGGGTGGCGGGGCCGCCGCCGCGCTGGTCGATTCCGGGGATGGCACCATCCTCGCAAATGACCACGGTGCAACCGGTGACAGCCTCGAAATCCTGGGCGTGGCCGACTTGGATGCCAGGGATGTCGGTAATGGCGTTGTGAAGTTTTTTAGCCAATTGATTTTCTCCTTACATTGATCAAATGGAAGAAAGCGTCTCCATTTGATTCGGCGAATGTGCATGAAACGAAGTTTCGCGCATTCGCCACACGGTTGATGGGAGGGTTGAATCGGGCGCAGCATGCTGCGCCCCTACATTTTAGTTGATTATTCTTGGATGTGGGCGAAGGTATGTGAGGAAAAACCTCAACGACATTATTACAATCATTTGATTATGACCTGGATAATAAAAAGATGTCTTGGACGGGCGGGGACAAACCCCGCCCCTACGTTAATTATAATCAATAGATTATGAAAGCGGGCGCAGCATGCTGCGCCCCTACGTGGTTAAATGGATGAGGGTGTTTTTGATTGCGTAGATGAAAGCGAAGCATTCGCCACGCGGTTAACGGGAAGATTGAATCGGGCACAGCATGCTGCGCCCCTACGTGGGTAATATGGATAAAGGTGTTTCTGTTTTTGTCGATGAAAGCGAAGCATTCGCCGTGTGGTTGATAAGAAACGTATTGCGGGCGGGGACAAACCCCGCCCATACAATGTGAACAGTTTAGCGGAGGATGATCTCGGTTTGTGGTTCGCTGAGAAACTCGCAGCCGTCTATGGTGACGACGACATCCTCTTCCAAGCCGACATAGCCAAAGCCGGGCACTTCGACACCGGGTTCAACGGTATAGACCTGCCCTACCTCCAAGGTCCAGTTGGGGGTATCGCCGTAGCGGTCCCAGAGGGGGCCGAGGAGGGCACCACCGTCGTGGGCTTCACGCCCGAGCTGGTGGCCAGTGGCGTATTTGTATTCCGGATATCCGGCGGCGGTGACGATACCACGGGCAATTCGATCCACCTCGACACCTTTCATTCCCGGTTTGACGGCTTTCACGGTCTCCTGGATGGCGGTGACGACGGCTGTAAAGGCATTGTGGACTTCGGGCGGGGGTTCGGACTCGCCCTCGCCGAGGAAGTAGACCACCCGCTGAATGTCCGAGCAGTAGGCATTCTCTTTTACGCCGAAGTCGAAGTGGAGCAGCTGGCCGCGTTTGATGGTGATATCTGTTGGGCCGACGTGACCGACCACGCTCTCCGCCCCGGCGTTAACGGTGGGGCAGTGGTTGAGGTCCCAGGCAGGAGCCAGATCCCGGTCTGATAACTGTTTATGTATGAAGGCAGCGATTTCTTTTTCAGACATACCAGGTTGGATGAAATCGAAAGTCCGGTCGTAAATCTCTGCGGTGGTTCGAACGGCTTTTTTAATACGGTCGATTTCCAAGAAGGTCTTGCGGCCACGAAGGGCGGCGATTATCTCAGCAGCGGGGATGATTTTTTCTGTGAAGCTTGAATTTTCGAAATAGCCCATCAAGACCTGATACAAGCCGTGGCTCAAGCCATCAGCGTATACGTCGTCTTTTGAATAGTTGAGGGCGATACGTTGGGGATCGAGGCGGGTGAGGGTCTCGATGAGGACCTCGCGGATGGATTCGTGATATGGAATAACTTCATTGTAAGCTCCGGTACGACGGGCGGTTTCCCCTTCGAAGTGACCGACGATGGCGATACTGTCTCCGGTTTTGGTGAAAATCAAGGCACTTTGCCAGGTCAGGTCTGCCCCGTAAATGAGGGGGAGGACGGGGTCACCTCCGGCGGTGGTCTCACGAACGAAGGTCATCCACAGGTCGATATCCTTCTCGATGAGAATCTCGACCGCCTGGGCAGTCTTCTCTTGAACCAAGGATGGCATCTTCAAGCTCCTTTACCAGGCATATGCCTCGGGCGCTTCACCACCGGGGCCAGGCCAAATCTCGTCCAGTTTTTCGAGGTCTTTCTTGGTGAGTTTTACGTCGAAGACCCGCATGCTGCTCTCCAACTGATCCATCGTTCGAGGACCGATGATGGGGGCGGTGAGATCCGGATTTTTCAGCAGCCAGGCCAGGGCGACGTCGGCGGGTTTCTCCCCGAGTTGTTTGCAGAAAGCTTCATAGTCCTTGAGCTGATTTTCGTATTGGGTCACATATTCCTGCGTTTGTTTGCTGGCCCGCCGACCTTCTTTGGTTTTTTCAAAAGCGCCGCCTAAGATGCCGCGCTTGAGAGGGCTCCAGGCGATAACTCCCAGCCCGAACTCACGGCAGGCGGGAATGACCTCTAACTCGATGGTGCGGTCAATGAGGTTGTAAATACTCTGTTCGGAGACCAGACCCATGAAGCGACGAGTTTTGGCCTCGCCCTGCGCCTGGGCAATGTGCCAAGCGGCGAAGTTGCTGCTGCCAACATAGAGCACTTTGCCCTCTTGAACGAGCTGCTCCATGGCCTGCCAAATCTCTTCCCAGGGGGTCTCTCGATCGACGTGGTGCATCTGGTATAGATCGATGTGGTCGGTTTGCAAGCGCTGCAAACTCTCTTCGCAAGCGCGTTTGATGTGATAGGCAGACAAGCCGCGATCGTTGGGACCACTGCCCATGCGGCCAAATACTTTCGTGGCGAGAACAATCTGCTCGCGGCGACCACCCCCCTGCGCCAACCAACGGCCAACGATTTGTTCGGTAATTCCTTCTCCCTGCTTCCAGCCATAAACATCGGCGGTGTCGTAGAAGTTGATCCCCAATTCTAAAGCGCGATCCATGATGGTGAAGCTGTCCTTTTCGTTGGTCTCGGGACCGAAGTTCATGGTCCCCAAACAAAAGCGGCTGACGGTCAAGCCGGTGCGTCCTAAATTTGTGTATTTCATTTTATCCTCCACGAATGTTATTAATTGTTAAAAATCCTGCGGGAAGGTATTGGATCCTCCAGGCAATTCCTATGAGCCTATAGTGTTTTGATCGGTCGGGGACAAGCCCCGACCTTACGTGGTCGAATGGAGGAAGGTGTCTCCGTTTGGTTTGATGAAAGCGATGCATTCGACACGCGGGTGATAGGAAGTGTATTGCGGGCGAGGCATGCCTCGCCCCTACGATAATTATAATCAATAGATTATGAAAGCGGGTGCAGCATGCGTAGTAAGGCTTTGCTGACCACCCGATATTTTTCCCGGCAGTACCTAAATGAATGAAAGTGAGTTTGGCGGGCGGCCACAAGGGCCGCCCCTACATGGTTAAATGGAGGAAGGTGTCTCTGTTTGGTTCGATGAAAGTGAAGTATACGCCACACAAGTGAGAGGAGGAT
>JASFQL010000079.1:0-11622 GCA_050115475.1 Anaerolineales bacterium | reverse complement strand
TAAAATTTGTACCTTATGGTACTCAAACAAGTGAAAGGGTATCAAATGATTTGAGTACATTGGCAAAGGGTAGATGGTTACCTAAAACTCAACCGGGTAGTGTTTTTTACTATCGTGCGGAAGTGTCAATAGGTGAGGAATTATTTGGGATAGTTAGAAGAAGACATAAACTTGAGATAGCTGATTATGCAGGAGAGCATTTTGACGAGATGGTGCCTTATTCAAGTTTATGGTTGCATAGGGGAGATTATTTCAAGCAAGTAATACAAAGTGATGGTGTGATAATCGCTGCAGATTCAGAGTATTTGGTAAATAGTAGTACGGGGGAGGTAACTACTATAGAGAATAAAATGGTAACAGCAATAAATGTGTTAGTGGAAAGTAAAGGTGGGACAGCAGAAAAAAGGATAAAAACTCCAATAGCTTTGGTGTTTTTAAAAACAGATGTGGTAAGAGAAGGATTAGAAGCAATTTCAAATTTAGATGAGAATTTAAATGAGAAGAAAAAAATATATAACAAATTAATTGATGAGTTACAAGAGATAGAGAAAACAGAGAAAAATGGAGAAAGATCTGAAGAAGGGAAAAAACTTGAAAGTGAAATTCAAGGTTTGGAGAGTGAAATAAGTATATTGGAAGATACATATAATGAATTAGTTGAAGATGATAAAGAAAAATTAAATATTTTAAAAGACAAGTTATCGAATTTTATTGATGTGTGTGGTAGAAGGTGTGAAAAATTTAGATATTATTTTGTGTCGTCAGTAGGAAGATTAAGCAGTCAGGGGGAACCGCCAGAAATATTAAAACCATATGGAGTTGAAGAACCAATTTTATGGTTGTTAGATGAATTTAAATAAATTAGAGTGCTAGAATTTTTGTTCTATTTATGGTATAATATGGTTTATAATTATGTAGAGAAAAACCAGGGTTAGAAGAGAAAAAATTGATTTCAATTGTCCGGTGCATTCAACAGAACCAGCAATAAACAATTAAGAATAAAATTTCCCAATATTAGAAAATCATGAAAAATGAATAAAAATGGGGGATTGATATAAGGAAAAATATATCAATCCATATATTAACTGGCAGTTTTGGGGGGAACAGGTTCGAGAGGTTATTGTTTGTGATAATAATACTTATCTTAAACAATAACGAAAAATGAAGTATATGGCACCTCTTCCCTGTTTTTCGATGGGAGTCGGTCGAATATTTCGAATAAATAACAGTTACGGAAAAAAACAAGGGAAGATAGATAAACAATACGATCGACGTTTAGAAACGTGAATTATCGTGATTTTCCCCTCCCCCACCGGATTATGAGGGGAGTTTGGAGGATCTTAGTAATCATGGATGAGAAAAGGAAATCGGTAATTAGTGATTCGGTGATCAGGGATTAGTGATTAAGGGAATCAGTTTGGGAAATGTATATTTGTTCTAGTTTTTTGAATGCAGATTAGTTATATTAAGTTTGATAGGTGTATAACAGGGGCGAGGCATGCCACGGCAAGGTATTTCTGACGATTATACGGGATGAAATTAATAAGGATGAGTTGGTATATGACAGTATAGGTGAAGGCAATGATTATATGGCGGGCGACCACAAGGGCTGCCCCCTCGGAAAGACAATAAAAACAATGGGTATTTGTTCTAGATTTTTGAAGGCAGATTGGTTGTTGTAATATTGATGGGTGTATATGACGGGCGAGGCATGCCTCGCCCCTACGGAGGGAAATTAGAAATAGAGGAAATCATATACTCAATAGGAAGGTAGGAATACTATACCCCACCCTGTTATATCAATTCGATATATAAAATGGATATATGGATTAAATATATAAAGTGATCAGGAATTAATGATTTGGGAATCGGTGATTCAGTGATTAGGTAATTAGTGATCAGGTAATCGGGTTTAGCAAGTGTTGGCATACCAGAATGATGATTGGTATATGTGCAGACGAACTCATGTTCCATATTACCTGGAGATATTTACGCAGAATCTGCGAACGTAGGGTTAATATGATAGCGTTCGAAATGATAAAAAAAGGCGGGAGAAGGAAAGATGGGATATACTCTAAAGGATGAGGCAGATATATGTATGACACGCAAGGGATGAAGGGTAAAAGCCTGGCAACGGCGATCGAAGACTTCATCGACGTGATCCGGTTATCGAGAAGCGAAAACACGGCGAGGTCGTATGCGAACGGGCTGACAGCATTTAGGGAAAGCTTAAATGACCATGGTCTGGACCCGGAGGAAATCCCGGCAAGTAAGGTCTCGGAAACGTGGGTGGGCTGGTTTGCGGCATACCTGAAGGACTACTCCCCTGCCACAGAGCAGTTATACATCATGGCGGTGACACGGTTCTACCAATACCTGGTGGCAGAAGAACTGGCCCCCATCAACCTACAGCGGGTGCAGATGATCGTACAGGCTAGGAGCCGGCGACCTGGGCAACGCCTGCCGCAATTTCCCAGGGAAGAGATACGAAAGGTGCTGGATTATGCGACGAATTTGCCGGAGATGCCATTTGAGAACGAAAACGACCGTTTGAGAAACCTGCGGGACGCGGCGTTCATCGTGTGTCTGGCGGACACGGGTATGCGGGTACACGAAATCTGCAAGCTGCGGCGGGGGGATATCGACTGGAACGAATATAAAGCCCTCATCATCGGGAAAGGTGACCAACAGGCCATTATCCGGTTTTCGTCGCGGGCGATGCGATTGCTGCGGGGATACCTGTCACAACGGGCGGAACTGGACGGGATATCAGGACGGCCGCTGCCTTCGCTGCCCCTGTTTGCGCGGCACGATAAAGGGGCGGGAAAAAAGATCAAACCGATGAGCACAGCCACGGGACGGAACATCATCAAACAGCGGGTGAAAGAAGCTCTGGGGGATGAGGCCAGCGGGGCCATCACCCCACACTCGTTCAGGCATTATTTCGTGACGAATGTGCTGCGAGGATCGGGCGGAAACCTAAAACTGGCGCAGGAACTCGCCAGGCATAAAAATATCCAAGTAACGCAGCGATACGCACATTTGAGCAGCGATGAAATCGACGAACAATATTATGAGATCTTCGAACGTGAGAACATCGATCGAGAGTAAGACCCCATATGCAAGAATGCGAACAATGAGGATAAATTGATGGAAAACGTCGACCCGAATGCAGCCATCCAACTCGTGAAGCACCAACTCCAACCATGGCACGATGCGATATCCGATCCGGGAAAAGCCCAGGAAGCGGTGCTGGAGAAACTGATCAAGATTTACGGGGCAACGAAATACGGGCAGAAGTATGGGGCGGCCCAAGTGGACAGAATCGAAACGTATAGGAAGGCATTCCCTGTCAGGACCTATGAAGAATACCGACCGATGATCAAGCAGGTGATGGAAGGAGACATCGACCTGCTACTGAACGAGGAGCCGATTGGATGGGCAATCACGAGGGGGACGACCAAGGGAGAATCAAAATTCATCCCGATGACGCAGACGGATTTGGAAATGCGGGTCAGCGCTGGACGGGCGATGATGAACTACGTTCTGGAATCCAAGCGAGTGGATCTGTTCGCGGGGGTTAATCTCAACCTGAATTTCCCATCTGTGGTGGGCACCATCGACGTGGGCGGAAGAGATATTGAATATGGATACAGCTCGGGTATCTATACGAAGTACGTATCAAAATTCACGCCGATCACGTCGCTGCCAACGCAAGAGGACATCGATGCGTTGGGGGGCGGGAAAACACTGCGAGACTGGTACAAGCGGTTCGAACTGGCGTATGAGAAGTGCCGCGAGGAGAACGTGGTGCTGGTGGGCGGTGTGTGCCCGACGGCGATCGAATTCGGGCGATATCTGCGGAAGGAACACAAGGTCTACCCAAAACAACTGTGGAAAACGCAAATCATGACGCTGGGCAGCATGGCGGGAATCAACACAAACCACCAACCCATTCTAAATGCGCTCTATGGGCCTGCGGTCATCCGGGAAATATACGGGGCGACGGAAGGGATGTTCGGGCAGCAGAAAGACGAAAAACGGGCGTGGGTACCGAATTACGATATGTTCTTCTTGGAAGTGGAAACACGTTCGGGAATCAAGATGCTGCACGAGATGCGAGCCGGCGAAATCGGGAGCCTGGTGGTCTCAACCCCCATTCTTCCCCGCTATAAGATCGGTGATTTGATCTTAGCCTTCAAGCATCCATACTACCGATGTATCGGCAGAGAATATTGGTGGACACCCATCTATTATTTTTGGAAAGAGCTGGTTTCATTCAACCTAGGACAGCTATAGACAAGAATGATCGATAAAATAAATTTGGGATAAGAAAAACGGGCAGAGAAAATTCTCTGCCCGTTTTGATGGGAAATGATGTCTATTTCTTTCGTATCAAGATCGAGATACCAAATGCTATAAGGAGAATGGGGAAAAAGAAATCCCAACGGCCCAAGGAAAATGAAAGGACAACGCCCAGAAAAACGAGGCTACCGAAGATAGGGCGGCGATATTCGGGAACGAGTAAGCGTATCAGGATTTCAACGGCAAGGATGAGCACCAATCCAATCAGGAATATCTGTATAGAATCGGAATAAAGGAAAGGGACATCGATATCCCAGGCTTTACCGAAGTTCGGGAACATATCCAAGACCGGTTGAAAAATCTCCAGATAACCCAAGTTGTTGGCCATGAATACCAAGCCGGCCCATATGAGGATCACAGCCCAAATAATCGTGCCCAAAGGATCCCGGCGGTATTTCTCTTCATATTCTTTTTCCCCATAATACTTTTCTTCCGAGCTTTTCTCCTCTTGCTTGCTTAACTCTTTTTCTTCTGCTTTTTCATACTTCTCATTCATAGAAACATCCCTCCGACCTTATAATAAATAAAAAATATCATTGTGTGTATAGTATACAATAAATTAGATAAAGTCAATGGAAAAATCCGATGCGCTTGATTTAGTGAATAACCTCCTAAAAAATACATTACAATTCCTACTCTGATACAACCTCTCTGCTATAATTATGCCATCATAGAAATACATTCTCAACGATGTTTTGGATTACAACTTCTTTAGTTATCGTTATTCTGATTTCCTTCAATTCTCTTTACGTTTTGTCGGAATTCTCAACGGTCAGTTCAAAACGATCAAAACTTTCTTCACAAGCAAAACAAGGGGACCAAACCGCCGGGACAATCCTGAAAATTATTGAAGATCCCAGGAGATTAGATGGGTACGTTGCGACCTGCCAAGTAGGCATCACAATCTCGAGTTTGGTATTAGGTTTCTACGGACAAGCGCAACTCACCGATGTGGTATCGGGCCTGTTTTCAAGAATTGTCCACATCTCCTATGCCACGGCACAATCAATCAGCGCAACACTCATCCTGGTTGTACTATCTATCTTTCAAATCCTATTCGGCGAATTGGTGCCTAAAAATATCGGGATCCAATTCCCTGAAAAAATGGCCATTGCTACCGCCCTACCCATGCGGTGGTCTGAGAATATTTTCCGGCCGCTCATCTGGTTATTTAACGGGAGTGGAAACCTTTTCCGCCGAATTTTCAAACTCGACCTATCTAGCGAACACTCCCACATTCACTCACCTCAAGAAATTGCGATGCTTATCGATGAAAGTGGAGAGGGCGGGCTTTTAGAAACAGAAGAACACCGTTTACTGTCAAACACGCTGAAAATGCGAGAAGCGACCATCCGGCAAGTGATGATCCCTCGGGCGAGAATGCTAACCGCACCCGAAACGATGTCCAGAAAGGAACTGCTTTCACTGGTTGCAGATTCGCCTTATTCACGAATTCCTGTTTACGATGAGGATATCGATAAAATCCAAGGCTTCATTCACTTACGTGATCTCCTTTGCCACGAGGAGGGTGAAAAAGGTTGGACTGTGCAACATGTCCTCAAAAGGGCACTTTTCATCCCCGAATCCATGCAGGTAAAAGAGGCATTAACCCTGCTACAAATGAAGCGACTTCAAGTGGCAATCGTGTTAGATGAATTTGGGGGCACTGCGGGTATGGTAACCCTTGAGGACTTATTAGAGCAAATCTTCGGCGACCTAAAAGACGAATTCGATAAAGAAGCGGCGAAATTCCAAATCCTGCCCAACAACCAAATATGGATTCACGGAAACATGCTCATCGACCAAACGAACCAACTCCTTGACATCCATCTGCCGCAGGAAGAAATCGATACAATTGGTGGTTTGATCCTCCATGAGATCGGTCACGTCCCAATTAGAAACGATGAAGTGATTATTGACGGCCATCGATTTCGAGTGGAAAAAATGAGTGGACGAGGTGTAGCAATCGTAAGCTATAAAGCTGATAAGGCATTGATCGATACGATAAAAGAAAGATATCCATGATCGAATACATCATCCCAATATTCATTATCTTGGTATTAATTATCTTTAACGGCTTATTTGTTGCATCTGAATTTGCGATCGTGGCAGCGCCTAAACTTAGGATCGAGAAACGAGCTCGTGAAGGCTCGGCAATCGCAGCCCGCATTCTAAGACAGATGAAAGATCCAATCAGGCAAAATGAATACATCACGACAGCCCAGGTTGGAATCACCATAGTAAGTTTGGGTCTTGGTATGTATGGGGAACATGTTCTGGCGGAATGGCTAATGATTCCCCTGCACAAGTTAGGGTGGCTGGCCGCAGCCACTGCACATACAATCTCGACCGTACTCTCTGTGGGAATTCTCACTTATTTCCACGTTGTATTTGGGGAGATGATCCCGAAATCCCTAGCTCTTGAAGGAGCCGAAACTGCTGCATTATATCTTTCGCAACCGATGTCCATCGCGGAGAAGTTATTCTATCCATTCGTAAAATTACTCAATTGGTTGAGTCTCTGGACAACGAAGATGTTGGGGGTCCCACCGCGTGATTCGGGGGAACGCCTGTTCACCCCAGATGAGCTTGAGTTTATCGTAGAAGAAAGTTATCAGGGGGGATTACTCGAGCCTTCAGATCAATTATTCATTCAAAATATCCTCGATCTGGAAGAACGTACTGCAGAACAGATTATGACTCCGAGAAACAAGATGGAGGGAATTCCCGTTAACGCAGATGCAAAAGCAGTAATGGATATCATTTGTGAATCAACAAAAACACGATACCCCGTATTCCAAGATTCATCAGACAATATTATCGGCGTATTTCACATTAAGGACCTAGCCAGATTTCAGATCCAAAACAACAAAGAAGCCTTCAACTTACAAGACCTAATACGCCCAACAATCTACATCCCCGAGCATTTTCATCTGGGTAATCTATTGATCCGGTTCAGGAATGAAAACCATCAAATCGCCATCGTGTTAGATGAGTTTGGTGGTACCGCAGGAATTATCACACTTGAGGATTTAATCGAAGAAGTGGTCGGTGAAATCCAAGATGAATTCGATGAAGAAATCCTCCCTATCGAGGAACTCCCAGGGAACGTTTTGCGAGTCCGGGGAGAAGTGATCTTAGATGAACTGAAACAACATTACGATTTATCATGGGAAACCCCAGAGGCCAATACAATCGGCGGACTCGTCATGTCAATTTTAGGGCGAATTCCTTACCCCAATGAAATTATTGAATATGATGGGACAAAGATTGTCGTAGAGTCGATAGAGGGACTAATGATAAAAAGTGTGCTTATTTATCTTCGAAGTGAGGAAGAATAAATTATGTTGTGTATGGATATGACTATGCGCAATATAAGGATTTTCTAACTGTAATAATATTAAGTTTTCCTTTCGCTATCCAAACTAGAATTCAATTTTGCCCAAGCGCCTACCCAAGGCTTCCCCATCCGGTGGCGATCAGATACCTCGACTTTCCGCAACTTGCTGCCGATTTCAACTGCAAGGCCAGCCACTGCAGACCAATCCTCATCCAGCAAGACTGAATTGAGTTCACTGCCAAGTTTTTTAGCCCAAGCCCATTCCTGCCGAAATTTGTCTGCTTTCACCCAGTAATTCCTTTTCTCCCAGGGCGCTACCGTTCTTTCAATTGTCTCTGAAATGGCAAATAAAGCCAAAACAATAAAGGCTGCCAAATCTTTGGTAAGTGCATTTGGTTTATCCTGCTTCATCAATTCACGGATCGAAATAACGACTGCTCTAACCAGCCGGTTCCGTTCTTTTCCTACACTTTGTGTATTGATAACTCTACTCATTCACTCCTCCAACATAGTGCTTCGACTCGAGAATTATAAACCACTCGTTGACTATTAAAATTTCTTCGCTTATAATTTTTAAGGTAACC
Source organism: Anaerolineales bacterium (assembly GCA_050115475.1). Taxonomy (GTDB): domain Bacteria; phylum Chloroflexota; class Anaerolineae; order Anaerolineales; family UBA11579; genus JASFQL01. The sequence continues at coordinate 3,333 of JASFQL010000079.1, read as the reverse complement.
GGGGAAGTGCTGGAATTGGCAGACAGGCGTGACTTAGGATCACGTGCCGAAAGGCATGAGGGTTCAAATCCCTCCTTCCCTACTAAGTATGCATCAAAATCAATAGGTTTTGGTGCTCTTTTTATGTAAGCTTCTGATGGAATGTTTATAAAGCTCTGATAATCTCTGAAAACCGCCATGATATAATCACGAGATAAATTTCCTTAAGGATCGAAGACTTGAAAATCGAAACCGTACCCCAAGACGACCACCAGGTCAGATTGACCGTTGAAATCGAAGCCGACGTTCTTGAAAGCTCGAAAAGGAAAGCCGCTAAAAAACTGGCGAAAAAAGTCAAGATTCCCGGATTTCGACCTGGGAAAGCCCCTTATAACGTGATCCAAAAACATGTTGGCGATGCAGCCATCTTCGAAAACGCAATAGAACTCGTGTTAGAAGATATTTACCCTAAAGTAATCGAAGAAACAGACATCGATCCTTATGGACCAGGCACCCTAGAAGAAGTAAAAGAATTAGAACCACCGACTTTCGAGTTCCTTGTCCCCCTTGCTCCCATCGTCAAACTAGGAAATTATCGAGATATTCGACTCGATTTTGAACAAAAGGAAATAACCGATAAAGACGTTGAAAAGGTGATCGATTCACTGCGAGACAATCAAGCTGTGATCGAACCTGTCGAACGCCCAGCCAAAGAGGGAGATATGGTTTACATCCTCCTCAGTGGTGTCCGCAAGGGTGAAAAGGATGAAAGCAAAATAGTATTAATTGAAGAAAGAAGTTATCCTGTCATCGTTGAAAAGAAATCGGTCGATTCTTCAAGCGAGTACCCATATCCAGGTTTCTCAAGAAACCTGATTGGTATGTCCCCGGATGAAGAAAAAACACTAGAATACCAATTTGCAGATGACTATGAATTCGACGATTTACAGGGAGTAACGGGCGTTTACAAGCTGAAGGTAGAAGAGGTAAAGGGCAGAAAACTACCAGATGCAGATGATGAATTTGCCAAATCTGTCGGTGAGTATGAGGGGATGGAAGAATTACGCGAGGAGGTTTTAAAAACCTTAATCGAAAGGGCTGAAAGAGAGCAAAATGCGGCGTATGAAGAAAAGATCATCGGTAAAATCTTAGAAAGCGCAGAAATCAAACATCCCCCTCAAATGCTGGAACAAGAAATCGACCAGTTCATCCAGGATTTAGAAAGGCAGTTAGCTACCCAAGGGATGAATATGGAAGTCTATCTAAAAAGCCGGGAGATGGAAATGGAGGCGCTCAGGGAGGAGATCAAGCCAAACGCCAAAGAACGGATGCAAAGAGCACTCATCATCTCAGAAATTGCTTCCCTTGAAGAGATCACGCTGACCCAGGAAGAAATCGCTGAAAAAACTCAACAAACACTGGCGGAAATCCAACAATATTATTCAGAAGCAGAGGCAAAAAGATTTACCCGGGACGACGTTTTCCCTCGCCTCGTCAACAGAATCGTTACAGATGAAATCATCGAACGAACCCTGGAACGCCTGAAAAAGATTGCGAAAGGGGAGGAAATTCAAGCAGAGAAAGAAGAGGCTGAAAAAAGCGAAGATGTATCTACTGCAAGTAAGAAAGAAGAAAAACAACCTAAAAAAGATCAAATAGAAAGTGAAGAAGAAGAATAACAATTTCTTCTATTAAAGAAAGGAAACCCTATGATAAATCCCCAAAATGTAATCCCCATGGTTATCGAAACAACCGGCCGTGGAGAACGGGCTTATGATATTTTCTCCCTCCTCCTAAAAAACCGGATCGTTCTCGTCAGCACACCATTAAATGCGCAAACATCCAGCCTCATCGTGGCCCAGTTGATTCACTTAAGCAACGAGGATCCTGAAGCACCCATTCAAATGTACGTCAGCTCTCCGGGTGGTGAGGTCTATTCGGGTATGGGTATCTACGATACGATGAAGATGATCCCAAACCAAATAAGCACGGTGGCTGTCGGTGTAACAGCATCCTTTGGAACCGTCTTGCTGACCGGCGGTACGAAGGGGCATCGTTATGCGCTACCAAATGCAACGGTCCATATGCACCAACCCTTAGGCGGCGCGCAAGGCCAAGCATCAGACATCGAAATTCAAGCAAATGAGATGATCCGGTTAAAAAAGCGGATCAATGAGATCCTGGCGGACAATACAGGCCAGCCTTTAGATAAAATCGAAGATGATACAAACCGAGATATTTTCATGAATGCAGAGGAATCGGTAGAATACGGTCTCGTCGATCACGTGTTAGAACCACCCGATGGGACAAATTCAAAGAAGAAATAACTTAAACTCAATTTCAATTAATAGATCCTCTAATAAAGTCGAGAAATTCTCGGCTTTATTTTTTTCTTGACCAGGATGTAGAAGCAAGTGCAACACTAACCACATTTACATTCCGGTATAATTCAAGGATGGATATCACACAAATAAAAGCACTCATTCTAGACGCCGACGGTGTCGTTTGGAGGGGGGACCATCCCATTGGGGATTTGAAAGCAACATTCAATCAACTGCAACAGAAGGGGATCGAATATTGTTTCGCCACAAATAATTCTTCAAAAACAATCGAAAAATATCTCGAACGATTTCGGGAGTTCCAGATTCCAACAAGCCAGGAACAAATATTCAGCTCAGGAAAGACTACTGCGGATATTCTCAAAGAACGCCACCCGTATGGCGGCAATGTATTCGTGGTTGGCATGGAAGGATTAAGAGAGACATTAAAAGAAGCCGGTTTCAAGCACAGCGAGAGAAAACCGCTTGCCGTGGTGGTGGGAATCGATCATGAAGTTACATACGACAAACTCAAGATCGCCACCCTTCTGATCCGCAAAGGGACTCCTTTTATCGCCACAAACGCGGATAAAACCTTTCCGACACCAGAAGGATTAGCGCCTGGCGCCGGCAGTATCGTAGCAGCGTTAATTGCTTCAACAGACGTCAACCCAGAAACCATCGGCAAACCTCACTCCCCCATTTTTACTCAAGCTCTCCAGTATATAAAAAAGCAACCCGCAGAAGTATTGGTCGTTGGGGACCGACTGGAAACGGACATCGCCGGGGGGCAAGCAGTGGGATGTAAAACAGCGGTGGTACTATCAGGCGTATCGACGAGAGAGATGTGTGAAAGTTGGAACCCGCCGCCAGATATGATTGCAGAACAACTATCCCAAATTGTTGAAAAGTTTTAATGGGAAAAATGCCTGAGAAAAGATTCATTTATGATTTTTCATATAAGGAACTCAAGGTGCTTTTGGATGGATGGGGCGAGCCATCCTTCCGCATAACCCAGATATGGGAAGGGTTATAT
>JASFQL010000078.1:0-12018 GCA_050115475.1 Anaerolineales bacterium | reverse complement strand
CTCAATTAAACCTTGACCGCTATAACCGCGTCTCTACCACTGATACTAGACTGATTCGCCGGATTGTGCGGGATGTTCGGTCTCGAGGGTATTCACCCCAAGAGACAATACAGCGCTGGGAATCCGTTCGTAGAGGAGAAAAACGATACATTTTTCCCTACCAAGAAAATGCTGATATTATGTTTAATTCTGCCTTGGCTTATGAACTCGCTGCTTTAAAGCCCTTAGCTGTTCCACTCCTTCGCCAGGTTCCTTTTGGTACGCCCGAACATATCGAAAGTAAGCGTCTGCTATCATTACTTGAGTGGTTTCTACCGCTTAATTCTAATATGATCCCAGATGATTCTCTCCTCCGTGAATTTATTGGGGGATCAATTTTGCAGGATTTTACAATTTGGCAACATACAAAATAAAAAAACAACCAGCAAATGCTGGCTGTTTTTATAAATCTATCAAATTATTTGTGGTTTTTTATCGCTGTTTTAAATACTTCACCCAGTCGGTTCATGCCTTTCATTATTTCTTCGTCTGAGGCATTAGAGAAGTTTAACCTTAGCGTATTCTCTCCTCCACCATTTGGGAAGAATGGCGATCCTGGTACGTAGGCGACCTTTTTCTCTACAGCAATTGGCAGCAGCTCAGTTGTATTTATCCATTCAGGGAATGATCCCCAAAGGAATAATCCACCTTGTGGTCGAGTGAATTGTGCTTCTTGCGGGAAAAATTCATCGATCATCTCGAGCATGATATTTCTACGCTTGCTGTATACCTCACGAATTCGCTCAATGTGTGAGTCTAAAAAATCATGCTGGGACACTTCATGAGCGATAATTTGGTTAAAAGTTGATGTATGGAGGTCTGCCCCCTGCTTGGCTTGAATGAGTTTAGATATGACCTCTTCAGGCGCAATGACCCATGCTAAACGTAGTCCTGGCGCAAGTGTCTTTGAGAATGTACTCAAGTAAATTACGTTCCCATTATATTTTCCATGGTCATCGCCTTTTTGTTTACTATCAAGAACAACGACTGGCGGGATGTTTTCTCCTTCATATCGGAGTTGCCCATAAGGATCATCTTCAACAATAGGGACGCCGTACCTGTCCCCAAGTGCAATGATTTGTTCTCTTCGTTTTTTTGCGAGTGTTATTCCAGTTGGATTTTGGAAGTTAGGTAATACATAGATAAATTTGGGACCTGTTCTTAAAGCTTTTTCCATAGATTCTGGGATCATGCCATTTTCATCCATTTCCACCTGGATAAATTCCGCCCCATAAGCATTCCAGGCTTGAATGGCTCCAATGTAGGTTGGCGCTTCGACCAAAATCTTATCCCCAGGATTAATAAAGATTTTTCCGATCAAGTCTAGGGCTTGTTGAGATCCGGTTGTGATGAGGACATTTTTCGGATCTACTTTAATGCTGTAGCGAGATGAATGTTCGCAGATCATCTTTCGTAATGGTGGGTATCCCTCCGTTGTACTGTATTGCAGTGATTCTGGTCCTTTCTCCTGGAGGACTTTCGCACATGCCTTCATGAGTTCCTCTATTGGGAAGACGTCTGGGGAAGGCAAACCTCCGGCGAAAGAAATCACTTCCGGAAATTGTGTGATCTTAAGGATTTCACGTATTGCAGAACTTTGCATACGTTCTGTCCTTTGGGCAAATCGGGCTGCCCATGGGGTCTCCATAAAATATCTCCTTTTTTGGATAAATTGTCTAGACGAGTTACCATTTTATGAAAAATCCCTCCCATTAATTAGGAGGGAAAGAATTAGCGTTTAAGAAACCGTGATATTATGGTTGCACCATTTGGAATACTCACTTTATCACCAGTTTGTAAATTTGCAGGGGGTTTCCCTGCGGTCTCTGGTGCATTTTGAAAGATCATAATGGGTGTCCCAATTTTAGCATATTTTCTTTCCAGATAAGCCTGTCCGGTAAGGAAGCCTTCAGAATCAACTGCACAACTGGTAACAATCCCAATCGTCTTTCCTCTTTTATCTATCACTGGATCTCCAAGGTGTGCCATCCGGACTCCTTTATTATCAAATCTGAAGCGAACGACTTTCCCTGTTCGCTCAGATTCACGGGACAAGAAAGCAGCTCTCCCGATGAACCAGGGTTTGTACGTTTTTACATAGGTACGGAAACCTGCCTCACCCACACCCAGGTTGAACTCCCCGCCCATCTCATGTCCATAGAGGGGTAAGCCTGCTTCAGTTCTTAGGGAGTCTCTTGCGCCTAACCCACATGGTTTTATGCCATAAGGTTCGCCTGCTTCGAGTAAATTATTCCAAAAAGGTATGGATTTTTCTGGGTGGACGAATAATTCAAATCCAATTTTTTCTCCGGTATATCCGGTGCGTGAAACCACCAAATCGAATTTTCCTATCTTGGCTTCACATAATTCCGTTCGATTTAGTTTACGGATTTTCCGTTTGGTTTTTTCGTCACAGCCAAGTGCGAAAAGAATTTCTTGAGACTTGGGGCCTTGTAATGCTAGATCCACACGCATATCTTTGCCTTCTTGTGGGTCTCGTAAGTTGCGTAAAGAAACGTTCCGTCCAAAATCTTGCGCCCAAGGACGTTTTCGGTCGATCAAGACTTTTCCGTCACGTACTGCATTCAACCAGGTCCAGTCCTTTTCATCGTTTGAGGCGTTTACTACAACAAGATATTTTCCCTTGTCGCGATGATAGACAAGAAGATCATCTATCACATTTGCATCTGGGTCCAAGAAGTGTGTGTAGAGGGATTGGCCAATTTTTAATTGGCCAATATCGTTCCCGCATACTGTATCGAGAAAGATAGATGCAGCTGGTCCTTCAGCCTGATACACACCCATGTGGGAAACGTCGAAGAGTCCGGCTGTTTGTCTAACTGCTGTATGTTCTTCGATTACGGATGTATACCATACAGGCATATCCCACCCTGCAAAGGGTACCATTTTTGCGCCTAGATTGCGGTGAATTTGATTGAGGGCCGTCTTTATAATTTTTTCTGGATCTCTTTCTTCCCATTGGAATTCTGGTAGTGACTCTCCATCTCCATTTTCGATTCCAATGTAATAGGGTTTGGAGTTGGTGGCAGCTAATACGTTTTCTGGGGGATCTGGTTCTGCTTCTGATACTTGTATAGATACAGGACCGGGTAATTTTTGTAGGAGATCATTGCCGAAAAGAATATAACCATCAGAGAGGTCGCGCAACCAGGTGGCTGCGAGATTGACTTTATCGGCATCTATGCTTAATTGATACTCGCTCTCTGATATTTTTTTAATTACTCCGGGAATATTTTCATGATGAGTGTAAATATTTGTGTTTTGTTTATTATTGATTCCTAAAATTTCAATATCGCTGGACAGAGAGAAATTAAGAAACTGCGTAATTTTATCCCCTTTTAGTTCGAGGCTTACGAGTTCTTTTTTAGATTGAAGTAGATCGTCCAAATAGTAAAAATGGGGATATCCATGGCTGGTGGGTTCGAAATCGATCCCTGCAGATGTAGCCATGTCTCTTACTTGAATGCGCGCATTTTCTAACAATTCGAAGTCAACTTTTGCCCGAGTCTGGTTCCCTTGAGATGATGGCTGTAAATAGGGTTTGGTGGCTTTAAGGATTTTGCTGATGATATCAGCTAATTGAACCATTTCTTTTTCTTTGAAACCTCGTTGAGTTACCCATGGGCTGCCTAACCGAATGCCAGTTGGATTCCGAACAGATCGATCTCCAGGGATCGTGTTTCGGTTAACGACAATGCCTGCTAGGTCGAGTATTCTGGCTGCATGATCGCCATTGAGATATACCCCATCCTTACTCTTTATGGACTTCATGTCGAGGTTTACTAAATGTGTGTTTGTACCCTTAAATGGGATGATAAATCCATTCTCAATAAAACGATTAGATAATGTACGGCTATTCAATAATATTTGATTTTGTAATTCACTGAATTGTTTTGTTTGTGCTAGCTTGAAGGCAACAGCCATAGCGCTAATAATATTGACATGCGGTCCACCTTGCTCACCGGGAAAAACCGCTCGGTCTATCTTTTTTGCGATATTTTTATCTATGGTGAGAATAATTGCCCCTCTGGGACCGCATAAAGTTTTATGGGTAGTAGAAGATATCACATGGGCGTAGCCAATTGGGGAAGGGTAGACTCCTCCAACTATTAATCCGGCAACATGTGAAATATCCGCAAGCAGGTATGCTCCAATAAAATCTGCGATGTCTCTAAATTTTTGCCAATCTGCTTGCCAGGGGTATGAAGAGAATCCAGCGATAATTAGTTTGGGTTTATGGGTTTTCGCTAGATTGCGGACTTCATCATAATCTATTTGGCCTGTTTCTTGATTGATGGTGTAATGAACTGCATTATAGAGTCTGCCCGATCTATGTGCTGGAGAACCATGTGAGAGGTGTCCACCGTGTAAAAGATCCATTCCCATGATGGTATCCCCCGGTTTTAGCAATGCTTGATACACTGCATTATTGGCAGGTGCACCAGATAGGGGCTGAACATTAACAAATATATCTTCCGGTAAAATGCCATTTGCAGCAAATACTTCAGCACATCTTCTCCGGGCCAATGCTTCAATCACATTTGCATATTCAACACCTTTATAATACCGAGGCGATGAATATCGGCGATAAGCACCTAATGTGTTTTGAAAATCTAATATTTCCTTTTCATTGAGTTTTCGGCTGGCTTCATCCGGGTAGCCTTCAGCATAGATATTATGGAATCCAGAGCAAAGGGCTTGGCGAACAGCTATTGGTGATATCGACTCGCTTGGGATTAAAATTAGCCGTCGATATTGACGTTCATCTTCTAATTGAGTTAATTCAAAGACATCTGAATCATACTCGGGTAAGTTCCCTCTGAATAGAAAATCAGACATGGATATCTCCTAAATTTTTTAGATCTCTGATGTATTGTAGCCTTTTGAGTTTCTTAGGTCAATCTAGTTTTTTAGCCAACACCGTTAGAAATTTATAACGCCGGAGTAATAATTTCTCCACTATGATATCGTGCCTAGTTGGCCTCTAGTCATTGCGATATAAAGTGGTTTCTGCAGATTATGATACCATCTAGTAAGAATGAATAGTATTATTGTGCTGGTGGACAAACTATCCCTCAATCCAGTCCATTTTTCATAACCTGCAGAGTATATCTCCGGCGTTATGTCCTTAATTAATTTAAGTATACGATGAAAAAATTCACAAACGAATGACATATGTCATTGCTGCCAACTTATTTATTGCTGCAGAGCATTCGGTATGATTAAGTCTGAAATACGAGCAAATAATACAGTACTTACATTTCCATCTGGATCGTAAATTTCATAAAATAAATTCCCTCCATCAGACAGTACAGGCTCTGGATAGATCCAGGTCTCTACATCTTTAAGCAAGACGACTCTAGGTTCTTTTATTCTCATGATGGGTCTTCCCCCAGTGTTATATTCTTTTATGTATCGTAATACAGCTTGCGGGTCGACTCTACCAAATACTACACCCTCAGGAATTGGGCCATAAGCTGTATTATATTTAGACGTTCTAAATTGGATGTCAACCGCTCTTATATATAACACTTGTGTAACTACACCGTCCGGATCCCATATTTCATAAAAGACAACATCTCCATCAGCGTCAACTCTTTTATTGTAAATATATTGAATCGATCCTTCATCTAAAATGATTCTTGGGCTTGGCATCGACATTACAGGTTTCCCTGCATCATTTGTTCGTTTTGATATCCGTAAATTCGCTCGGTGAATAATAGTAACTACACGAACATTAGAAGGCAATTCAAATTCAGGTGTTGCAGTATTTGAACCTGAAGAGCCGGAAGAACCAGAAGGGGAGGATGTTTTCTCCGCTTCGAGTGTGGATATCTGCGCAGAGGCTGCATCCAGGGTTTCTTGGAGTGCTACAACTGTTCCTAAAACGTCCTCAGTAGGATCTTGAGGCGTATCTGTTATGCCAGACTCAAGAGTAAAAGTTGATGTAGGTGATGGGGGAATTTTTGTGTGTGTAGGCGTATTACTTTGAGGGCTAGCCTCAATCGTGTTTGTATTAGTTGGTTGTATTGTCTGTGTTTCGTTGAAGGGAGGAAATTGCTCGAAAATAATATCGCACCCTGTCATAAGGAAAGTAAGAAGTAGTACCAAAGTTAAAAAATTAAGTTTGTTTTTCATAGGTTTTTTCCCGATGCGGAGTGGGCGAGATAGGACTCGAACCTACGGCCTCTTCCTTGTAAGGGAAACGCTCTAACCAACTGAGCTACTCGCCCAAAACAAGAATAATTATACACTACAAGGTGAATTAGGAAAAATCAGAAAAGCCACCAACTTATATTTGCGTACCAGGAATAACTATGCTATATTGGCTTTATGTCCTATGAGAACCGGATACGGGAAAATCGTCAGCGGATGTCAAAGAGTTTCACCCGTTTGGCAAATTACATCCTGGATTCTTATGTTCAAGCGGCTTTAATGACGGCAACTGAATTAGCCCACCAGGTTGACGTAGATGCTGCTACAGTTGTCCGGTTTGCACAGAGATTAGGCTATTCAGGGTTTCCTGATCTACAAGATGAAATCAAAGAACGTGTAAAACGAGAATTATTGATCCGACCTGAAGAAGCAGCTGGAGCGGATTCAGTTAAAGGAGTGGTCGGTGTAAGCATGTTGCGGGTGCGGGAAGCAGTTGAACAAGCAGGTATTCTACTAGACGAAAAAGCAATATCACAAATTGTAGAAAAAATTGGAAATGCGCGGAGGATTATTATAATTCCAGATGGTTTGGGACAGGTCGCAGCATATAATTTAATTAACCTGTTGGAGCAAGGTGGATTTTTAGTAACCATTACTCAATCTGGTGTTTCTGATTTAGCCAGAACAGTATCTGCAGCTTCATTGGAAGATTTTATTTTGGCGATCGATATTGCGGGTGACACGCCATATATCGCCCGCGCATTGTATGAGGCGAATGATGCAGGAATCCCTACAGCAGCTATCGTTGGCGCTGCTTCTCATAAAACAGCTACTGCATCTGATACTATATTAGCTTCCCAGAATCAAACTGCGTTTGGATTAAGTATTGTTGTCATTGATGCGATTGTGTACACTTTGGCTGAAGTATTACGTTGGAGATATAAAGAAAGATATTCAGGGGCAGACGAAGCCATTGAAGAACTTTTCGCTCGTATTCAGGTTGGAGATAATTAAACTCATTATTTTGTGATAGTGGGCAAAGAAATTTCATGCGTCTGATATGTTTTAATAGTAAAGAATATACTCACCAGTATGGATGGGTGCTGGATGATAAAGTGGGCTTAATTGAAGGTTCTTTATTTGGGGAATTTCGTAGAGTTGAGGCAAATTTAGCTTTTGGGGATATTCAACTGATAGCTCCGGTTGTGCCTGGAAAAATTATTTGTATTGGACGGAACTATATCGCCCATGCCGAGGAACATGAAGCAGAAGTGCCTGAAACACCCCTTATTTTTCTTAAACCACCTTCTTCAATCATTGGTCATGGAGAGACAATTTTCCTGCCACCACAATCAAATCAAGTAGAGCATGAAGCTGAATTGGCTATAGTAATTGGAAAAACTGGACGGTGGATTTCAGCTGAAAATTCATTAGACCACATACTCGGCTATACAGTTGCTAATGATGTGACAGCCCGAGATCTCCAACGTCGAGATGGTCAATGGACTCGTGGGAAAGGTTTCGATACTTTTTGTCCCGTTGGCCCCTGGATCGAAACAGATTTTGACCCCAATGATACAATGATTACTTGTCATGTGAATGACGAATTGCGCCAAATGGGAACTACCAGGGATATGGTCTTCACAGTACGTCAATTGATTGTATTCATTTCATCTGTGATGACTCTCGATCCAGGAGATTTGATCCTTACAGGCACACCTGCTGGAGTCGGGCCGCTTCAACCAGGTGATCTAGTAGCGGTCACAATTGAAGGGCTTGGTGAAATTTTTAATCCTGTAGAAGCAGAACCAGTTCGATGAATGAAATAAGGGAAAAAGTGAATCTTAGATCGAAAAGAAAATTGCTAATGTTTTTCATTTTAATATTTTCATTTGGGTGCAAATTACTCCCACATAATTCACCTACTCCTAATATAGATCCTTCCCAAACGGCATCGATGATACAGAATCAGCAACCTGTAAATACGCAGATTTTCACCTCTGTAGTTTCCCCTAATATTCAATTGGAAGATTTCGTGCTTTCTAAAAATGCAGGTGATTATGTCGGTGAGGTTATTACTATAAAAATTGAAATTGCCTATTGTTCGTATCGTCCTGATGTGAATGGCGCCCCCACTTTCTGTAATGATCAACCCTTTCCCAACCATACTTTCACTTTGATTACATGGGGGAAAGATTGGACAGACTTGGATGGGGAATGTCTATATGTTAAGGGTGAGGTCGAAGAGTATGAGGGGAAATACGAAATCATTGCCGATCATCGAGATCAAGTCTCATTTTGTGATTGAGTACCATAAATAAAAACAAGGGCAGATTGCCTACTCCTGATTTTCAATCTGTCGGGGCGAGAGGATTCGAACCTCCGACCTCTTGCACCCCATGCAAGCGCGCTAACCGGGCTGCGCCACGCCCCGATGATTGATCGTTTATTGAATTGTACCGCAACTCAGGTAATCTGCAAGGGGTGAAATGTGTTTATTAATCCTCACACGATTGCGTTTCTTGACTCGCCTGATTTATTTTGCTATACTGTAACTACCGACCGTTCGGTAGGGCATCAGATGACTAGGGACGATATTTTGGACGCTGCAGCGCAGATTATCCGTGAAAAGGGGTATCACGCTACCTCAATGCAGGATATTGCAGAAGCGGTTGATCTTAGGAAAGCCAGCCTCTATCACCACTTTGATGGAAAACAGAAGATATTGGTTGAACTGCTCGATATGGCTTTGGATATTCTCATTCAAGAGCTTGAGGGGGTGGTAAAAACACAAATACCGCCAGATGAGAAATTACGTCTAGCTATGCGATCCTATCTCAATAGCCTGGCAAAATATAATGATCTAGCTTCTGTTCTTTTACTTGAACACCGTTCCCTCGAACATAAATTACGAAAGAAGCATATCGCTAGAAGAGATCGATATGAGAAACTTTGGCGTGGGATTATCGAGGATGGAACGACAAATGGTATTTTTATTTGTGATGATCCTGGTTTAGCGACCAAAATCGTTCTTGGTATCGCCAATTGGACTATTATGTGGTATCGGCAATCGGGCCAATTCTCGGCAGATGATATTGCTGATCAATCTGCAGATCTAATTTTGCATGGTTTATGTGTTCGATAATTAATCCGATTTGAAGTTTATGGAAGAAAATCCATCTGTTCGGCAATTCGAAACGAATGAAGGTGGGGTGGTTTTTCAAATTCCGCTTAACGCCTTCCCGGGATTTTGGGCCTTTGCTTATCTCGTTTTGACCGATGAATACGTGGCGCTGATTGACACGGGGTCGAATTTTCATGAGTCCAATCAGAATTTAGATCAAGGCTTTGAGCAGATTAGTAAGGTAATAGGGAAATCAATTACGTTATCAGATTTAACCCACATCTTCATCACCCATGGGCATATTGATCATTTCGCGGGTCTGGCTTATGTTCGGCAGAGATCCAATGCCAAAGTGGGTGTTCATGAGCTTGATTTACGCAACCTTACAAATTATGAAGAACGACTCGTCATCGTATCGAAACGTTTGGGGAGTTTCCTGCTTGAGAGTGGAGTCTCAACTGAACGAGTAGGGCAGTTATTGGATATGTATATGATGCCTAAGGCGTTATTCAATTCCGTGGAGGTGGATTTTACCTATGAAGCAGTTGGGATGAAGGTAGGCCCTTTTTCTTTTTACCATACGCCTGGGCATTGTGCTGGTGCAGTGGTGATTAAATTGCATGACATTTTATTCACTGGAGACCACATTCTAAGTGACATCACACCCCACCAATCTCCTGAGAGGTTGACACTAAATACTGGCTTGGAGACGTATTTAAAATCTTTACTGCTTGTTAAAAATTACTCTAAAGATATTTCAATGGGAATGGGTGGTCATAAACCGCCAATAATGAATGTGCACCAGAGGATTGATGAAATTATTTCTTTACATAGGGAGCGTTTATCAGATATTTTACAAATTCTTGAGCAACCGAATACGATTATGGGAATATCGAAATCTTTGTTTGGGACGACGGATGGCTACAATATTTTATTAGCAATAGAAGAAGCTGGCGCTCATGTTGAGTACCTTTATCAAAGAGGTTTCTTGGCTATTAATAATCTCGACGAAATAAAAAAGAGTGAGGCTTCAATACCTATTGAGTATCGTCGGTTAGAAAAGGGATTTGACTCGAATAAGATTTTTCCTGGAAATTAGAAAAGACAAGGAGTGATCTATGTATTCTTTTGAACCGAATGAAGAACAGCAGATGTTGATTGATGTAGTAAAAAGATTTGCGGAGAACGATCTTCGCCCGGCCGCGCATGATGCTGATGAAGATTCCGAATTCCCACAGAATTTAATTCATAAAGGTTGGGAGTTGGGAATTCTACAGGCATCTGTCCCTGAAGAATACGGTGGATTTGGTGATAGATCTATTCTAACCAGCATACTTGCTTGTGAAGAGTTAGGGTGGGGGGATATGGCGGGTGCCTTGGCGATTATGGTCCCCTCATTGTTTGCCATACCGATATTACTTGGTGGAACCGAAGAACAAAAGAAAAAATACCTTCCATCGATCGTGGAGGCAGACTGGAAACCATACACTGCAGCCTTACTCGAGTATGACTTCGATTTCGATGTAAATGAACTGGATACAATAGCAAAACTTGATAAAAAGGAATATGTTCTCAATGGTGAAAAATCCTATGTGCCTTTCGCTGATCAGGCTGATGCGATGGTTATTTATGCTAATTTAGATGGGAAAACACAAGGCTTCATTTTAGAAAAGGATACGGATGGGGTATCTATTGGCGAACGTGCAGAATTAATGGGATTGAATGCTTTACCTTGTTTCAGTATCAAATTGAAGGATGTTCGAATTCCTGTTGAAAATTGCATTGGTGGTAAGGACGGGCATGATTTTGCACCCGTTCTAGCATCCTCACAAGTTGCCTTAGCCGCACTTGCAGTGGGCATGGCAAGAGGCGCGTTTGAATATTCGCGGGAATACGCCAAACAGCGTGAAGTTCTCGGATCGATGATCGCACAAAAACAATCCATTGCTTTTATGCTTGCTGAGATGGCAACTGAGATTGAAGCTATCCGCTTGCTAAACTGGGAGGCTGCCTGGATGCTTGATAACGGGAAAGAAGACGCAAACAAAGCAGCTTACCTGGCCTTGCAGGGCGCTATGGATATGGTCTTGATGGTTACTGACCGAGGTGTACAAATATTAGGCGGATATGGATACATTCGGGAATACCCTGTTGAAATGTGGCTGCGTAATGGAAGAGGGGTCAGTTCCCTGGTTGGCTTAGCAGTGGTCTAGAAGGAGAATATGATGATTTCATTTGACAAATCAAAAGCGATTGAACAAACAGAGTATTTACTCAAAACTGTTGCTGATAATATGATGCGCCCGGTTTCACGTTACTTCGATGAAAACGAGCATGAGATTCCATGGGACTACATCGAATTTATGCATAATGCCATGAAACAAATGGGGCAGGGATCGTTTACACCGCAGGAGACTGCAGAAAAGAAGGATGACAAGAAAGATCGTCCCAGGCAAGGCTACCAGGTAATGGCCCACACAATAGAAATGTTGTCTTGGGGAGATGCTGGAATGTACCTAAGCACACCCCGTGGAGGTCTCGGTTCCGCCGCTATAGAGGCAGCGGGAACCGACGAACAAAAGAAGCGTTTCCTTCCAAAATTAGGTGGAGATAAACCCGTCTTTACAGCCATGGCGATCACCGAAGCTGAAGCAGGTTCTGATAATTCCGCCATCAAA
>JASFQL010000077.1:0-12536 GCA_050115475.1 Anaerolineales bacterium | reverse complement strand
TGGGCGCTTTGACACCTTCAGAGGTTTACCGGTCTTTTCGTTTGGGATCTGATGTAGTCAAATTGTTTCCTGGATCATTTGGGGGCGTCGCCTATATGAAGGCATTGAAAGGCCCATTCCCTGATATTCCGATTATACCGACGGGGGGAGTGAATTTGGATAATATTCCTGATTGGTTCGCTGCAGGCGCTTTTGCGGTTGGGGTTGGCACTGCGCTGTTTCCTAAAGCCTGGGTAAAGCAGGGACAGTTTTCCCAGATTTCAGAGCGCTCCAAAGAATTTTGTAAAGTATTGGAAAAGTTAACTTAATGCTTACGCCTGAAATGTATAGGTATGTAAGATTTAGGCTGTTTTGAAAATATAAAATTGGAGAACACAAACAAATGACTTTAGAAAATATTTTTAGTGCTGTGATCGAGGGGGATACAGAAGAGGTTCAGGCGCAGGTAAGTGGATTACTTGAGTCTGGATCATCGGCGGAAGAGATTTTGCAAAAAGGGCTGATCGTAGCGATGGAGGAAGTGGGTAAACGATATGAAGAAGGCGATTTCTTTGTGCCTGAAATGTTGATCGCAGCACGTGCCATGCAGGCTGGACTTGCCTTGCTGAAACCACACCTGGCAGCAGATGAGGTGTCTTCATCTGGGAAAGTAGCAATTGGCACTGTTAAAGGTGATTTGCATGATATTGGCAAGAATCTGGTGGCGATGATATTGGAGGGGGCTGGCTATGAGGTTGTTGATTTGGGGACAGACGTTGGCCCGGAAATGTTCATGGAAGCAGTCCGGGATGGTGCTCAGGTGATTGGTATGTCTGCCCTCTTAACTACTACAATGAATAATATGAAGGATGTGATCGAAGCAATTGAGGATATGGGGATGCGCGATAAAGTAAAAATTGTGATCGGTGGTGCACCAGTCACAGATGATTTTGCTGCGAAGATCAATGCAGATGGGTTTGCCCCTGATGCATCTAGCGCTGTGCGTGTAGTAAAACAGTTATTGAGTTAAATCCATTAAAAATAAACTCATTATCCTGTCTGGGGTAATGAGAACTGATTGGAATGCATGACTCCGAAGATCCCAGATTTGAGTCCTGGCCCTGCCACCTGACAAAAAAACGGTAACACCGTTTTTTTGATAAAGAGTTTGACAAATCAAACTCTACAGAAATAATATGGAAACCCCCAACAGATGGTGTTGAGGGTTTTCATGCAATGTTGGGATTTGAATCTAACGCAATAGTGAGAGATTTTTCAGCGGAATGGGGGGTTATTAAGGAATTTATATAAAAATGTTTTTTTGTCTGTAAGATTATAGTAAAAAAATATTAGGAAAGCTCAATATTATTGGATTTTCATAATGGAATATCTCAAAAAAAACACGTTTCAAGTCAAAGTCCAATTATAGATCTGCTTTTCAACCAATTTAGGGAGGACTTCCAGTAAAATCTTGATTTGACATTCCGATAAAGGGTTGCTACAATAGCGTTGCATATAAAGCGCCATTGTTCCACAATGTGCAACAACGTTAATTTATTTTTCAAAGTTAATTTCCTATAGGCATCAAGGCGTCATATGGTTGAATCTGTAAAGCGCGCGATAGCGATCCTTCGCTGCTTCTCACTTGAGGAACCTGAGCTTGGCGTCACAGAACTCAGTCGGAGATTAAAGGTTCATAAGAGTACTGTCTCTCGTCTTCTCTACACTCTTCAAGAGGAGAATTTGGTGGATCGTAATCCTGAAACAAGGAAGTACCGTTTGGGTGTGGGGCTCCTGGGCCTATCCAATCTGGTGCTTCTTCAAAACAATCTCCGGCGGGTTGCGCGCCCGATCCTTGATCAATTATCAAGAGAAACACAAGAAACAGTAAACTTGGCGATTCAAGAAGGTAACGAAGCTATCAATATTGAACAGGTAACTCCACCCAATCGACGAATATCGAGCATCGGTTGGGTGGGTCGGCATACACCTTTACACGCTTCATCCACAGGCAAGGTTCTTCTTGCGTATCGAACAGAGAAAGAAATGAACGAATATTTTCAAAACCAGCTACCCCGATATACTGAGTATACGATAACTGATATAGAAAAACTACGTGCTGAACTTCAAAAAACGATTCAGCGGGGATATGCCACGGGAATAGAAGAATTAGAAATTGGCTTGACTGCAGTAGCGGCACCTATCCGCAATCATACAGGGCAGGTAGTTGCTGCCCTAAGCGTATCAGGCCCATCCTACCGTCTGCCAATAAAAAGACTAGAGGAGGTATCCAAAGACGTTATTGAATCAGCTCATGCTATCTCAGCAGAACTTGGTTATATTGATAATGCCTACACTCAGAATCCGGAGGATCATCCATAGTTAACGACGATATTCTTTCCAGGTCTGAGATGTTGACCAACAAAATGAATAGAGAGTGACAATTTTCCATTTGGAGTTATTGTAGTGCAACACACTCAAATATCACACAAGGAGGAGGCCAATGATTAAATTTGAACAAGTAACAAAAATATATCCCCGGTCAACTACACCAGCGGTCGAAAATGTGACCTTTGAAGTACCGGAGGGGGAAACGTGTGTATTGATCGGTCCTTCGGGCTGTGGGAAGACCACGACACTAAAAATGGTCAACCGTCTTATCGAGCCCTCCGATGGGAGGATCGTCGTGGCCGAGCAAGATGTGATGGAGCAGGATCCGGTCGAGTTGAGGCGAAATATTGGTTACGTCATCCAACAAATAGGTCTTTTCCCACATATGACCATACGCGACAATATCGCTGTGGTGCCTAAACTTCTTGGATGGGACGACGATCGTATCGACAAACGCTCTGATGAATTGCTCGATATGGTAAGTATGGATCCAGCTCAATTCCGCGACCGTTACCCACGCGAACTTTCCGGAGGTCAACGACAGCGGATAGGCGTCGTTCGTGCCCTTGCAGCTGATCCCCCGGTGATGTTGATGGACGAACCATTTGGCGCTATCGATCCTATCACACGGGAAAGCTTACAAAACGAATTCCTTCGCCTGCAAAAACGCCTTAAAAAGACCATCATGTTTGTTACCCATGATATCGACGAAGCGATAAAAATGAGTACACTAATCTGCATTCTCCAGGTTGGTGGTGTAATTCAGCAATTCGACTCTCCTAAAAAAATCTTAGCTGACCCGGCAAATGATTTCGTATCCGATTTTGTGGGAGCAGACAGGGGTTTAAAGAGATTGAACCTCATAAGAGTTGGAGAAGTAATGCGCACCGATATCCATTCAGCGCTTGTTAGTGAATCTACCGATACTGTTACCGAAATGATGTTAAAGAATGACTACGATAGTGTGTTAGCTGTGGATGATGCTGGGAAATTAGCCGGCTATCTCAATCTCAGGTCTGTTCAGAATAATCCCGGGAAGAAAGCGAGCGATTTCGTTCATGAAATAATCGCCGTGACGGAAGTCGAGGCGACCATGAAAGATGTGTTTTCCGAGATGTTGAGCTGCGGCGTAGGGTATATGCCGGTCGTAGACGAAGGAAAGAAAGTGGTTGGCATTATCACAGTCGGGGATGCGCAACGATTGATTCAAACGCAGGTCGAAAATTAAGCGGGAACCACACACAAAGGAGTGAAATCACTCATGTCTGAATTTATAAATGACCTCATAGAATTCGCTATCGATTTCAAAGATGGTTTGCTGTATTTCATGCCCGGCATAGGACGCCCTGACCGCGTGCTTGGTTTCACCTGGGGGCATCTGAAAATCACATTCATTACAATTATCTTTGCTATCCTGATTGGTGTCTCGTTGGGTATCCTCATTACGCGCGTGCGGCGCTTATACAACCCGGTGATTACGATTGCAGGCATGATTTATACCATCCCAAGTCTAGCGTTGTTCGGGATTATGATCCCCATTGTTGGTATTGGATTTGAGCCTGCCATAATTGCTTTAACCCTTTACTCACTATTGGCCATTATCCGCAACACTGCGGTTGGCATCGACCAGGTCGATCCGCCTCTTGTCGAAGCTGCTCGCGGTATGGGGATGAAGAACATGCAAATATTATTAAAGGTCGAACTACCGCTGGCTTTTCCCCTTATCTTTGCAGGAATACGCATAGCAATCGTTTCCACCATTAGCCTGGCAACACTGGCATCTTATTTTGGTGCGAGTAGTTTAGGCTCTCTGATTTTTGAGGGGATATCTTCTGGCGGCACTCGTAACGACAAAATTGTAGCCGGGGCCGTTGGCGCAAGCATCCTGGCAATTATCTTCGATCAGTTGATAGGCCGCGCTGAGAACACCTTACGACGAGGTTCAAGTTCCGGCAGTGCGCAGCCGAGAGGAGATGCATGATGCTCATTGATACACTTCAATATATTATAGAACGCTCACAAGAATTTACGACTGCCCTGGGACAGCATCTATCCATTACCTTTATTGCGTTGGGAATTTCGGTAGCCATTGGTTTGATCTTTGGTGTTATTGCCTCTCGTATTAAGTGGCTGCGTAACGTGCTACTCACCATTGGTAATATTGGGCGCACGATTCCCAGCTTGGCGATCTTAGCCTTGGCGCTGCCGCTGTTAGGTATTGGAGCGCCACCAACGATTCTCGCTTTAGTCATTATCGGCACTTTACCGATCCTGGTAAACACGACTATTGGTATCGAAGAGGTCGATCCCAATGTCAAAGAAGCTGCACGCGGTATGGGTATGAACGATTTGCAGGTTTTGGTTCGTGTTGAGATCCCTGTTGCTATTGCCGTAATCATGGCTGGGATTCGGACCTCGGCAGTCCTGGTGGTTGCCAGCGCTACCTTAGCGGCGTTTATTGGGGGTGGCGGTTTGGGCGATTTGATTCTGCGAGGACATGCTCTTGTGAGAAACCACATCGTCCTTGCTGGCGCTATCCCAGCTACACTGCTAGCCTTCTATTTCGAAGAGACCTTTGGACGTCTCGAGAAATGGGTGACCCCCATAGGTTTGAAGATCGGTATGCCCGGTTTTGAGATCAATAGAAGTGGTCTGTTGGATTTCTTGTCAGCTGTCTTTCTTATGCCGCTGTTATTTGGTTTAATGATGCCCTGGGAAACATTCACAGATCCAGAGGGAGTAGAGGCAATTATCACAGGAATGCACCCGCAATATAGCGCTCTAGCTGTGACTGTGCTGTTATTAGGTTTTATCAGTGCTCTTTGGCCGAGTTCTGAGGACTCAAAGGTCAGCACTTACGTAACCAGTGGAACGGCTGTTATTGGATTGTTACTAATGATCTTCCTTGTTTGGAAAGCGACCTCAATGCTGCCCACGGACCACAGCCTGCAAACAGGAATTTATCTCCAGTTGGGTACCATGGCTGCTTTGGTTGCTATCGCCCTCCTTGAATTTTTTCAAGTTGGCGCTTTCCAACGAAAAACATAACAAAAGCAGATATTTTTCCTATTTTTTAGTGAGTATCAAGCTAATTCAGTGAAAGGAGGAAGCATAAAACTATATTTTCTATCTGACAGTATTTTACACTTAGAATCAAAAATAAATTTTCTTGATGAAAGGAGAAGAAAATGCGGAAGCATTATATACTCATTGGGGTAATTATCATCCTAGGCTTGGTACTCGCCAGCTGTGGTGGGGGAGGGGGAGCAGCGACGATTCGCATAGGATCGAAAGAATTCACCGAGCAGCATTTATTGGGGAACATGTACCAGATGTTACTTGAAGATGCAGGTTATGAAGCTGAATACACGCCGCTTGGCGGTACAACTGAAAACCACGCTGCTCTCATGGCGGGTGAAATTGACGTATATCCGGAGTATACCGGAACAGCTCTTATGTCCCAACTGGGAATGTCGTACGATCCCAGCATGACTGCAGATGACGTTTACCAAACGGTTGTCGATGAGTACGCTGAACAATACAATCTAGCATGGGGTACACCGACAGCTTTCAACAACACCTACTGCCTGACAATGAAGGCAGACAAAGCAGATGAGCTTGGTATCGAGACTCTGACTGACCTTTCAACAGCTGCGCCAGATTTAGTCTTTGGTACCACGCAAGAATTCACCGAACGAGACGATGGTTTGCCTGGCTTACAGACAGCTTACGGCGGTTTCCAATTTGCAGAAGTTGTCGCATTGGATCCGGGTCTGAAATACGCAGGCATTGATGAAGGTGATCTTGACGTGACCACTTGCTTTGGTACCGATGGTCAAATTGCAGCCTTCGATCTTGTTGTATTGGAAGACGATCTTGGCTTCTGGCCACCCTATCCGGTTGGTCCTGTCATCCGTCAAGAAGTACTCGACGAGAACCCTGAAATCGCGACAATCTTAGACAATCTAGCCCCCCTGCTGGACGGCCCTACAATGGCTGGCCTCAACTGGGAGGTCGATGGTAATTCCCGGGAAGCTGATGAGGTTGCCCGCGAATTCTTGGTAAATAATGGTTTGATCGACAATTAATCTTGTCTTTCCTACCCGTGTTTACCTTAGAAACATCAATATGCGGAGATGTGAACTCACGTCTCCGCATTTTTATTCCAATAGATAGCTATATCCTTGACATGTACTTCACCTTTAAGTTATATTATATTCATAATAATGAAACAGAGTTGCGTAATGCGCAACAAATTAATTATTGAAGGGTTTATACACCAAGTTGACCCGGATGATGAATAAAGATCGATGGATAAGTCAAATATTCATGTAAGACAATTTAAATTAAATCTTCCGAAAATTACATCACCAGAAAAAGGATACAAGGCAAATGAGTGAAATACTCAATCAAATCATGGAGAAGCTATATGCCGGGGAAGATGCCACTGTTGCTGAATTAACACAGTCAGGCCTCGATGAGGGATTGCCCCCCGAAGATATACTCAAGGGTGGGCTTCTCGCCGGGATGGATAAAGTAGGTGTGGATTTTAGAGATGGTGAGCTGTTCGTCCCTGAAGTACTCCTCGCTGCCAATGCGATGCATGCGGGTATGGATATCCTCCGCCCCTTACTTTCTGACGGCAGTGTGGCTTCGGTGGGTAAAATTATCTTTGGAACTGTTGAGGGCGATCTTCACGACATTGGTAAAAATTTAGTTCTGATGATGTTAGAAGGGGGCGGCTTTGAAATCATCGACCTTGGTATTAACGTTAATCCAGAGCAATTCGTCAACGCCATTAAAACAGAAAATCCGGACCTTGTCGGCATGTCGGCAATGCTGACCACGACTATGACAGCGATGAAAAACACGATTGAATGCTTGGAAGAATCTGGACTTCGGGATGAAGTCAAGGTAATTATTGGGGGGGCGCCTGTAACCAAAGAATTTGCGGATGAGATTGGCGCTGATGGTTACGCACCTGATGCCGCATCTGCGGTGGAACAGGCAAGGATTTTGATTAACGAATTGATTAAATAAATGCCCTATCAATATAACGGGTAGATGATGATAAAGCAAAAACCTTCGTTTACAGACCTGATTAGATCCCTATCAGCAAGTCCTGATAAAATAATGCAACTGGTCGAAGGTCTCGACAATGAGATTATCCATCGCCATCCTGCCCTAGATGAGTGGAATGTTGCTGAGACGGTTTTCCATCTGCGTGATATCGAACCTCAATATCGGGCGCGGTTGAAACGGATTGTTGTAGAGGATACTCCCAAAGTACCAGCAATCTGGCCTAGCCCAATACCCGACCCGCTTCCCTCGTTAATTGAGTCAATGGATAGTTTTCGTATAGAACGGGCCATTACTATAGATTTCCTCTCGGCGTTACCTCCTGAAGCATGGGAACGGCAAGCCCATCATGCCACTTTAGGGACAGTAAACATTCATGACCAGGTAAAGAGCCTGCTTGAACACGACGAGGATCATTTCTACCAGATAGTCGATATACTAGACACTCAGAAAAAATAAAGGTCATTTCGCAGTGACGTTAATTGTTTCAAAATTGATAAGTTGCTTCGCTCAACGACAGTGTAAGTGAAAAGGAGAAGTATGGCGAAGAAGATACAGAACCCGCGTAAAGGGTTGATGGGTGGTCAGTATAAACCGCTCAGCGATGAACAGGTAAAACAAATTCATGATGCTTCAACAGAAATCTTGTCACAGACAGGAGTACAGGTCGATGAGCAGGAAGCCTTGCGGCTGTTCGAGGATGCAGGGGCAAGTATAGAGAACAACCGGGTGCGACTGCCGAAATCCATCGTCGAGGATGCGATTGATAGTGCAGCTTCCCGAGTGGTGTTGGCGGGACGTAACTCTGAGAATGACTTGATCTTGGAGGATAAAAAAGTCTATATCGGCACAGGAGGTGCTGCCCTGCAGGTGCTCGATATGAAAACAGGAAAAATCCGCCACGCGGTTCTCAAGGACGTCGCGGATATGGCTCGAGTCGTAGACGCTCTCGATAACATCCATTTCTATCTTATCCCAATATACCCCACTGATTTGCCGGAAGAATCCGTAGAGATCACGAAATATTACACCGCCCTGGCGAATACTACTAAACACGTCCAGGCCGGCGCTTACACCTTGCAGGGTATCCGCGACGTGATTGAAATGTGCGAGCACTTGATGGGTGGCGCAGCGCCATTAAGGGAACGCCCCATCGTTTCTTTCATCACCAGTTGGATGGTCAGTCCGCTAAGATTTGCCACCGATGTGACCACTCTCCTCATCGAGATATGCCGGCAGCGTATGCCCGTTGTGCTTTCATCTGCACCCATGGCTGGTTCGACTGCTCCAATCACTCTGGCAGGTATGTTGGCGCAGTTGAACGCCGAACAACTCGCCGGGCTGACGCTGACTCAACTTGTGCAGCCGGGATGCCCGGTTCTCATCGGCCCTATTCCAGCTACAGCCGATCTGCGCAGCGGCAAATATCTGGGGGGATCGGTGGAATTAGGATTGTGTAATGCGGCTATCTCCCAGATGGCCCACTTCTATCAGGTGCCTATTTACAACAGTGCTGGTATGACAGAGTCAAAGCTTCCAGATATCCAGGCAGGCGTTGAGAAAGCTCAATCGGTCATCCAGGTTGCGTTGGCTGGCGCGAATTTTATCCATCACGCCGCCGGGATGCTCGAGGATATGTCTACAATTGCCTATGAACAATTTGTCATTGACAATGAAATCTTGGGGATGGCAATGCGAGCCGTGCGGGGGATTGAGGTCAATGATGACTCTTTGGCGCTCGACGTCATCAACCAGGTGGGACCAGGTGGACATTACCTGAAGGTTAAACACACCGTACAGCACCTTCGGACAGAACACTACTACCCAACCGCGATCTTCGACCGTCAGGGACGTGAGTTATGGGAGCAAGCCGGTGCCAGCGATGCCTGGACTCGGGCAAAAGAAGCCGCTCGTCGTATTCTGAAGGAGCATGAACCGGAGCGAATTGACCCTTCACACGACAAGTGGATCCATGACCGCTTTGGTTCATCATTTTCGAAACGCTTATAGTTTCGTTTGAAAGACTGAATATCCATCGTTTCGCTCACTGGGGCGCAAACCTGGAGGATTGGAATGAAAACAATCGATTTCATCCACGACCTTGATTGGGACCAGATACCCGACTATGTCCAGCATCAGGTTAAGCGTTGTTTACTGGACACGATTGGTTCAGCCATCGGTGGCAGGCGGATGGAACTTTCAAAGATCATATATGATTTCGTTTGTCAGGTCTATGGGGGAAAGGGAGCGACGTTGTGGTTGGATGGGCGGGAAGTATCTCCTGCCGGAGCAGCCTTGGCCCATGGGATGACGATTGATGCCCTGGACATTCACGATAATTTCAATGCAGCCAAAGGGCATGCAGGGGTTGCTATCGTGCCTGCTGCCTTGGCGACCCTTAACTTAACCGAGGATACGATTACAGGCCGAGAATTGCTAGCGACACTAGCCGTTGGTTATGAAGTTGCACTCCGTGCAGGATTGTCGTTGCATGCGACTGTCTGTGACTATCACACATCAGGCGCGTGGAACGCACTGGGATGTGCGGCCATTGTTGCCAGACGGATGGGATTGAAGAGAGAAGTGACTCGCCATGCGCTGGGAATTGCAGAATATCATGGCCCTCGATCCCAGATGATGCGCTGTATCGACCACCCCACTATGCTTAAAGATGGCTCTGGTTGGGGAGCCATGGTTGGGGTGAGTGCGGGTATGCTTGCCGCTCAGGGTTTTACAGGCGCGCCGGCAGTGACTGTTGAATCTGAAGAGGTAGCGGAATTTTGGGCAGATATCGGTGAGCGCTGGTACCTCATCGATCAGGATTTCAAACGCCATGCCGTATGCCATTGGGCGCAGCCGCCCATCGCGGGAGCAGTGGGGTTAATGCACAAACATGGAATCTCACCGCAAGACATCTCCCGTGTACGGATTTTCACCTTCCACGAAGCCACTCGTCTGACCTGCTGCCGCCCGAAATCAACAGAAGAGGCCCAATACAGCCTTCCTTTTCCAGTCGCGGCTGCCATCATCCACGGGCGACTCGGGCCGGATGAATTGAGTGGCGAGGGGTTAACCGACCCGCGGGTTATGAATATCGTCGATTTAATTGAGATGCAAGAAGATGATGAGTGCAATGCCTTATTCCCGAAAGTCCAGGTTGCCCGTGTAAAAATTGAAACAACCGGTGGTGAAGTCTTCGAATCCGATTTGGTACCTTCTCCTTGGGATATACCCTATACCCCTGAATCGATGACGCCTTCCGACCAGGCACTGGGAGAAAAATTCCAATGGTTGGCTTCGGGCAGCATGTCAGAATCACGGACAGAACAACTTGAAGCAAGGATATGTAGCTGTGAAGAATTGGGAGATTCAAACAGTCTAAACGATTTGCTCTATACTCCATAATCGTTTTTTCGATGAAACAGTTACGGATAAGAATCAGGAGATAAATGTATGACGAAAAAGGAAGCTATTGAAACTTTACAGCCTATGCTCAGATTTCTGTCTGATGCGCAGGTGAAGGCGATTCATGAAGCCACATTAGAAATTCTGAGTCAGACTGGAGTTGATATGCAGGATCCCCAGGGGCGTGAATTGCTGCTCGGTGCAGGTGCAAAGGAATCTGATAGCCGCATTAAAATTCCTGAAGCCCTGGTCGATAAAGCAATTTCCAGCGCTCCGACTAGCATTCCCATGCATAATCGGTTAGGCGACCTGGTGATGCCGTTGGAATTGGGGAAGGTCTTCTTCGGGTCTGGTTCAGATACGACTTTTACACTGGACGTGGAAACCAGCGAGCGCCGCAGGACGAACGCAAAGGACGTCGAGGATATTGCCCGCCTTTCAGATGCCTTGGAGCACATTGATTTTGTCATGTCTATGAGTAACCCTTCGGATGTACCTCCAGACGATCTATACATCCATGAGTTTGTCGGAATGATTCGGGGTTCGATCAAACCAAATGTGTACACGGCAAAAAACCGTAAAGATATGGAGGATATTTATCGCATTGCTGTAGCGGTAGCAGGTGGCGAGAAAGCATTGCGAGAAAAACCCTTCTTCTTACTCTATGCTGAGCCTATCTCCCCACTGCTTATTCCAGAGGAATCACTCCAAAAATTGATTTTTTGTGCGGAAAAGGGAGTCCCGGCTGCCTATCCACCATCCCCCAATACAGGCGGTGGGGGGCCAATTACCTTGGCAGGGGCACTAGCGCTGGGAAATGCAGAATGTTTGGTGGGGCTGATCATCGCCCAATTAATCAACCCTGGCACACCATTCCTCTATGGTATGAACACCGCCGCCATGGACATGAAAAGTACCATCGTGAGTTACGGCAGCCCTGAATGGAGTTTGGGAATGGGGGCTGTTACAGACCTGGCTCGTTTTTACAATCTGCCGGCGTGGGGCTTTGGCGGCGCATCGGACAGTAAAGTCGTGGATACTCAATCTGGAATAGAGGCTACCTTCTCTATCATGAGTGCATTCTTGACTCGCTGTACACTCGTTCACGATGTGGGGTATATTGAGTATGGTTCCACATCCTCGATGGAGATGCTGGTCATTGCCGATGAGATCATCAGGATGACCAAATACCTGGTTGAGGGGATCCCGGTCAATGAAACCACACTGGCGCTTGAAGCCATTGACCGCATCAGACCAGGCGGGGGATTCCTGGCCGACCGTCACACCCTGGAAAACTGGCGTTGGGGGCAGTGGATGCCGAAGATGATTGATCGCCAACGCTACGCTTCCTGGGAATCGAGCGGTGCAAAAGATATGTTCACTCGCGCAAACTTGCGCGCCCGAGAAATCTTAAGCGAACACGAAGTGCCCCCCCTATCGGATGAAGCTGAAAAGGTAATCTCAGCTGTACTAGTGGAAAGAAATACAAAAAGGTGATATTAGTGGATGCTAAACAGGAGGTAGGGTTATATTTATCTAAGTGAATGGATCATGATTCCTGGCTATTGAGATGTAGTGAGGATAAAATGGCTAAGGTCGCCTTTCCTTACATTTTTGAAATCGGCAGGAAAATGAGCGTAGAATTAAAATAGGGTTTAGAAAGAAATTGATTGTGTAATCAT
>JASFQL010000076.1:0-12970 GCA_050115475.1 Anaerolineales bacterium | reverse complement strand
TGACCGATCAGTTCACCTAACCGCCGTTCGACCGCCGTATGGATATCTTCGTCGGTGTCGGCAAAGGTGAAGGATTCGCTTTCGAATTCAGTCACTATCGATTCCAGTCCGGAAATGATGCGGCTGGATTCATCCTCGGTCAAGACTCCGGCCTGTACCAAGGCAGTCGTCCAGGCGACTGATCCCTTTACATCTTGTATTGCCAACCTTTGGTCGAACGGTAGGGAGGTATTCAGGTCGAAAGCGTTTTGGTCGAGTTTGCCGCCAAAGCGGCTACCCCATAATGTAGTCATTTTTAGTCTCTCTTGAAGCGTGAATAGTCCGGCTTTGGCAAGTTCATGCCCGCGATGGGCAGCTTGTTGAGTGCCCGCACCTTGAGTGGAAGGCCGTACAGGTGGATGAAGCCGACAGCGTCCGACTGGTCGTAAACATCATCCATACCGAAGGTGGCGAAGTCTTCCCGGTACAGACTGAACTTGCTCTTCTTGCCGGCGGAAATAATATTGCCCTTGTAGAGTTTGAGCCGCACCATACCGGTGACCGGACCCTGCGTGCTGTCCACAAAGGTATCCAGCGCTTCGCGCAGGGGAGTGAACCACATGCCGTCGTAGGTCAGTTCTGCATATTTGAGGGCAGCCACATCCTTGAAGTGGATGGTTTGGCGGTCGAGCACCAACGATTCGAGTTCGCGGTGTGCATACAACAGGATCGTGCTGCCGGGGGTTTCGTAGATGCCATGCGACTTCATCCCAACCAGGCGATTTTCAACCAAATCCACTCGACCGATGCCGTGCACCCCGCCTAGTTTGTTCAGGTAGGTAATGATAGTGGCCGGGGACATTTTCTCACCGTTGATTGCCACCGGTGTGCCGCTATCGAATTCAATCTCGACGTAAGCGGGATCCTCCGGGGCGTTTTCGGGCGAGGTAGATATCTGGTACATAGATTCTTCCGGCTCGTTCCAGGGATCTTCAAGCAGACCGCCTTCATGCGAAAGATGCATCAAGTTGGAATCGCGGCTGTAAATGGACTTGACCGTGGCTGTCACTGGTACATTATGTTTTGAGGCGTACTCGAGTGCATCCTCGCGCGAGCGGATGTCCCATTCTCGCCAAGGAGCGATGACCTGCAGGCGGGGGTCAAGCGCCATTACAGTGAGTTCGAAGCGTACCTGGTCGTTGCCCTTACCGGTAGCGCCGTGTGCGACCGCGTCGGCGTTGGTTTCGTGCGCCACGTCCACCAGATGCTTGGCGATCAAGGGACGGGCTACCGATGTGCCCAGTAGGTACTTACGCTCGTATACAGCCCCGGCGCGCAGCATCGGGAAAATATAGTCAGAAGCAAACTCATCTTTCATATCGTGAACGATTAATTTACTTGCCCCGCTGTCAATCGCTTTTCCTTCCAGTTTTGATAAATCTTCATCGTCCTGTCCCACATCAGCGCAGAAACAAATCACTTCACAGTTGTAATTCTCTTTAAGCCATGGGACGATCACGGATGTGTCCAGACCGCCGGAGTAGGCCAACACAACTTTCTTGACTTTCCGTTTTGGGTTCATAAATCCTCCTTGTTCCTTACCTTACCCCACCATCTACTCCGACTGGCGGACGTCCCTAAAGGGTGAGGGGGGTTGTAAGGGAAAATAAAAACAGCCCTCCGGGAAGGAGGGCTGTTTGAGTTAACTATGCCTTTACGCGGCTGCTACGTCATCCAAACAAAACTACCCGGCCTTCTCGGAGGAGAAGTCGGCGGGGACGACGGGAACGCTTCAGTGCAAAAAACTTGTACATTGGGCGCAATTCTACCACCCGAGAGATATTTGTCAATAGCTAATTCTGTAAATTATGGTCAATCAGTAATATGTCTGAAAATTTTCAAGTGAAATCTTGATGCATGCTATTAATTCCGTGATACTCTACATGAGTTTTTTTATAAGAGCTGCCTTTCCTTAAAGAAAACTGTGGTGCAATTGGGGTTGACACAATGGGCTGTATGTACGGGATGGACAATTTCGCACCCTAGAAATCCCACACAATGGACGTAATTGTACTCAATGGTCAGGATGGACGGCAATCTTTTTCAACGTATGGTTGCAGGTTCGGCGAACTGAAGTTCGAATCCTGCCGGGCCCATAGATATAGAACTTTGGGGGCTATTTTCTTTGTTCTGGTGCAAGTGTGGTATTTTATCTACTTCCTAAGAATCTCTGAGTGCGTATATCTGATCCTGTTGAGATCGAAAAAGAAGGATAGAAATTTTTGTTAGTAGTGGGGAGGAAAGACCCTACAAAAAAGCAAAGGGGTGTAGAATGTGACCGTTAATTCGATTTATCGAATATAATCCTTTAAAATCTAATGGAAAAGTAAACTCATCAATTTGACCCAAAAGCTCTTTTCCGAGGGAGAGTAGTTCAATGTCGAATATTATCTCAATTCACTCATATCGAGGTGGAACAGGTAAATCCAACACTACGGCAAATCTGGCAACTTTGATGGCCAAGGAAGGATTACGCGTTGGTATCGTAGATACAGATATTCAATCCCCGGGGATTCATGCGATTTTCGGGTTGGAAGAAGCCGAAATGGAGCATTCCCTCAATGATTACCTTTGGGGTCTTTGTGAGATTTCTAACGCGGCGTACGACGTCACCGACAAGTTGGGTGCGGATATTTCGGGAAAAATATTCTTGATTCCGTCCAGCCTCAAAGCGGGTGAGATCGCCCGTGTACTCAGAGAGGGCTACGATGTCGGTTTGCTCGATGCCGGATTCCAGGAACTAATCAGCAAACTGGAGTTGGACGCTCTTCTTATCGATACCCATCCAGGTCTCAATGAAGAGACACTCCTGTCGATCGCGATTTCCGATAAGGTTATCCTCATCCTCCGCCCTGATACGCAAGATTATTTGGGAACCAGCGTCACTGTTGAAGTGGCGCGCAAATTGGATGTGGTCGAACTGTTGTTGGCTGTCAACAAGATACCTGAGGTATTTAAACTCGATGAAGTAAAAGCCCTGGTGGAAAAGACTTATGATTGCGAAGTGGCGGCGTTAATCCCGCATTCTGATGAAATGATGGTCTTAGGGAGTTCTTCTGTGTTCATTCTTGAGTACCCGGATAATCCCGTGACCAAAGCGCTTCAAGAGCTTACCAAACGAGTGATGGAATAAAAAAGATAAATTTCACGAATATCAGTGACTTTCATTTATTGTAAACCACTTAGGCCTAGCCTTCTAATTGATTATCGATCTAATTGAGAAAAATATTTCACATTTTGATTTCTCACGGTTTGATCTGCTACGACCCTTAAAAGGATAAGAAAATAATATTGTGAAAGATAAGATCACGCAGCTATTTCGTTTACAGCCTGGGGAAGTTTCGCTGGTATTTGTGTTGGGGTTTGCGATAATGGCCAATGCCCTGGCGATGCAGATCGCGGGAATTGTGTCTGTCAGCGGTTTTTTGAGTTCCGGCGGTGTCAACTCCATTCTGATTGTCTTGTTCGTCGATTATACCTTTATCTTGATCACGGGGGCTTTGCAGTCGTTGGTAATCGATAAGTTTACACGCAAATCTCTCGTGTTGTGGACGACCCTAATATTCGCGTTGTTATTTGTGATTTTACGTTTGATGTTCCTGTTCGGTGCGCCAGATTGGTTGAACTATTCGCTTATGTACCTTCTGGCAGAGCAGCAGTTTATCTTGTTCCCGCTGGTCTTTTGGGTTTTAGCGAACGATATATTTGACTTCTCCCAGGCCAAGCGGCTGTTCCCGGTGATTTCCGGGTGGAATTTCGCCGGTAAGCTCATTGGAATTGGGATCGCCGCGATTTCTCCCTTGCTGTTTACTAAATTTGAGATCAAGCTGGAGGAAATTTTAACAATCAACACCTTCGTTTATTTGTTGACTTTTATGGTTTTATGGAGGGGATTGCGAAAAATCGAAGTGCGGAAAACTATTACCCAAACGGAAACTTTGAAAAAAACCCTTCGAGAGGGATGGGAGTTTATGAGCAATGTGCCCTCATTCCGGTTTATGATGTACACGATCATCGCCCTTGCTGTGGCCGATACGATCATTGAGTTCCGTTTTCTCGTTGTGACAGATTCGGTCTTTCAAGATCAAAACTCGTACCAGACCTTTTTCAGTATTTACCGGTTGGGGATCACAATGCTGTCGTTGGTCTTGCAGGCCTTTGTAACAGGCGTTCTGATCAAGAACATGGAGCTGAAAAACACATTTATTATCTTTCCGGTGATCGCTTTTGTGGGGGCGATTGCCATGATTTTACTCCCTGGCATCAATATTGCTGTTGCGGTGATGGCAAGTGTCAAATTAATTCGAGATACGGTCAACGATTCCAGCAGGAAATCATTCCAGGGGTTGGTTCCAGAAGAGAGACGAGGGCGTGTCAGTACACTCATGGAGTCTTATTTGCCATCTATCGGGACGATGCTGGCATGTGTGGCTGGGTACGCGATCGTATATATTGGAAATGTGCTTGGTATTGATGTATTGTTCTGGTATATGTTGGTCGCCGCAGTGGGCGGTGCATTTGCCCTCGGAACTGTTTTGAAGATGCGCTCAGTGTATGATTCCAGTATGTATAATTGGCGGTTAAAGCGTCGTGAACGGAAAGCGTCTGCAGCGCTTTTGGATAAATTGGCGGAGTAATTTTCTTTATATTTACTCAAATGCCTGCGGTTTTTATATTCGAATAATTGGAGAATGAGATGGCTGCTAAAACAAAGAGGAAAGAAGAATCCATCGGGGAAACCGGCTCATCCACCGGGGTGCAAATCAGTATTCGTTGGAAAGTATTGGGTGGATTTACAATATTGTTCACCATTGTATACTTCCTTGCGTTGGCATTGTTTACGAATATTGCAGTTGATTTTGCAGAGAACCAAATTCAAGATGACCTGACACAAGCGTTAGAGGGGGCTGCTGAGATTGTGGACGTCGATATGATGATCGACCTCGCCGAGGATGCGGAGTATCTTGGTGAGGATAGTGAAGCCCTAAAGGCGTTCGCTGACTCCGATGAACGCTATACAATTTTAATGGACCAATTGGATACCATCTGGATGGCAGAACCGGATGCGATGCCTTATCTCTATATCCCGGTTAATCCAGAAATCGGTGAGATCGCATATGTAGTTGATTTGAATGAGCGCCATAATCCTGATGCGGCAGCCTATTTCTTAGAGCATGATATTAGTCGGTCGGGGTCATTGATCCGCGGCTTCGATGAACTATACTACCGGCCTGTCGATCACCGGATCGTAGAGAGCATCAAGCAATTTGCTGACAGATTTGAGGAGTCTACTCCATGGTTGTATGAGAACCTGACAACATTTGGCGATTGGTTATCCGAATCCGGGATTTTACCGGGTAGGGATTTTGGCGCTTATGGCGATAGATTTGGTCGTTGGGCATCAGGGTATATGCCCTTAATAGATTCAAGTGGTGCTAAAGTTGGCGGAATTGGAATGGATTTCACCGCAGACTATGTGAATGACGTAGGCACGAGTGCCAGACGGAATATGCAAAACGCTTTCCTGGTTGTTTTCCCCATCCTCCTCATCCTGGTCTTGTTTGTTTCCAATTTCTTTACTCGTCCTTTGATTGCCCTCACTGCGGCAGCTGAGAAAGTCGGCGAGGGAGATTATGAGACGGATTTCTCAAAATTGATCTCAGAACGTTATCGAGATGAGATTGATACTCTTGCTCAGGTGTTCTCGACCATGGTTGATAAGGTCTACCAGCGTGAACAAACCCTGAAGCAGCAGGTTGCTCGATTGAAGATAGAGATCGATGAGGTGAAACAGAAAGAAGGCGTGCAAGAGATCGTCGAAACGGATTTCTTCCAGCAGTTGCAATCCCGCGCCAATTCACTCAGGTCTGAACGCAAGAGTAAGAAACCAAAATAACGAATCAAATGCGTGAACATCTTCACGATACCCCTGTCGTCGTCGTCCACAACTATCTCGAGTCTTTTCGCGAATTCCTCAGCAGGACAGGCGATCAAGAGGATTTGCTGACTCGTCGTTTCAATGGCGATCAAGCGCTTTTCTGGTTGGGCGACCACAAGTTAGTGATTTCTTCTGCGCCGATTGCACATGCAGAGTATCTCTGTGAGCAATGGGGCTATGAGCATACAATCACAGCATCCCCTTCCGAATTTACCCCTTCACTAAGTATGGATATTCTCAGAGAGCCGCTTTTAGTTGAGAAAGTAATCCAACATGCTGGTCCACAAAAACGTGTGGCGTTAGTGCCATATGCGTCGACCAAAGAGCTTTATGTTCTTGCTGAGACCCTCCAAGAGGAACAGGGGCTTGAAGTCCTATTACCTGAAAGCCCCCAGTTGGAAAATCTTTGGGTGAAAGATTATGTTGATTCTAAAGTAGGTTTTCGTGCTTTAGTGACCCAATGGATTCAAGAAGAGAATTCATACCCATTTGGTTATGTCAGTCCAGACCTGGAACATCTTGAAGAGATGACAAAATGGTTCCGCCTTCAAGGGAAAGGTTGTGTGATCAAAGCCAGTATAGGCGGCAGCGGGGTAGGTAATCTCTTTTTACCACTCGAAACGATGATGACACGAGAAGGTATTGTCCAAAAGATAAAGGAGAATCCCTTTTTAAAAGATGATCTTTTCGTTGTTGAAGAATACATTATCTCTCCAAACCGGGTTTCTCCATCGATCGAATTTTTCGTCCCTCATCCGGAAGATGGCCCGCCAAAGATTACCTACTTTTGCGATCAACTATTTGAGGATTCTGGGCGGTTTGCTGGCATGCTGGTGGGGAAGGAGCTTGAGGAAAAACGTTGGTATCCAAAATTAGCAGGGATAGGATTACATATTGCTGAGCAATTACAGCAGATTGGATACGTGGGGTACTTCGATCTGGACTCGGTGGAGGATGCGGAAGAGAATATCTATTTCGTTGAGATCAATTCTCGCCGAACTGGTGGAACTTACGCCCACGAGTTTCTCTATCATGTCTTTGGACCCAATTATGGCGATGAAGTTTCTTTGTTGTGCCGGAATAAGTTCCCCGCAGGGGGTATCACCACGCTGGAAACGCTGGAATCAGTGATCGGTGACCTATCTTATCCTATGGATGGCGAAAAACGGGGGGTGATTGTGATGCTCACGTCGGCCTTACTTCTAGGATATTTTGGCCTAATAATTTTAGCTGATACACTGGATGAGACGAAACGTTTATATGATGAATTGGTTTGTCGCCTGAACGAGTATAAGAGGTAAGATGGAACGTGGTTGCACATCTGCGGACACCCGAAGTCTCGTACCATAATAATTAGGGCAAGTGATAAGCTTACTCCAGATGCTTCCCGATTGCGTATAGCGTCATTTTTTGTGATTTCCCCTTCAACTGCACACCAGAGAATTTCGTCGTCTCGAAAAGGTCCTTGACCTGTTCGTGGACCTCTTCGGAGACGATGATCTGGTTGCTGTCTGCATAATCCATCAAGCGAGCAGCCGTGTTGACTGTGTTGCCCATCACGTTGAACTCTCGCCGTCCCTGTCGTTCACCAATCTCGGCTGCAAACACCTGCCCACAGGTGATTCCGATGTGGGCGCTTAATTTAATTGTCTCCTCGCCAATTTTAATTCCCTTTGCAATTTTGACGATTTCGATGATCGCATTGGCAGCTGAGATAGCCCGGATCGTGTCGTTCGTGTGTGCCTCTGGCACACCGAAAAAGGCCATGATGTCCGGTCCGGCGTGATGGTATGTAACCTTCTTCATTACCCCCCCCTGCGATTCAATTTCTGCATTGAACAGAGAGACCATTCTGGAGAACTCCACGATGATGGATTCCAGGTCTTCAGGCTCGACATCTTCTAGGTTTTCAGGGAGCCCGAGCAGGTTGATGAAGAGCAGCGTCGCGCCAGGGAAATCTGGGGGGATACCGCGGGAAGCGGCGTTTTCAACGATCAGGTTGAGGATGCGTGATGGGAGGAAGGTTGCCAACGGCTCTATTTTATCGATTGAATCATTAATGGCGTTCACCAATCCCGCTTTACTCGTATCGAATAGCACCATACTCGCCATACGAGTTTTGGGAGTAATGATGTCGTAATCACCTAATTCCTCTTCTGAGAGATCGTCGACTACCAGGGAAAACCCTTCGGCGTTGTTTTTATAATGGAATTCATCTTTGACCCGCTCCTTTGCATCTTCGGATAGATTGACAAGACCCATTTTCCCGAACCCTTCGGCCTTCTTGGTTTTCAAAACAGATGATCCTAAGAGCACGTGTTCCATACGGTGGGGCGTGCCGATATCCGCTGTCAAGAAGCGCCCGGGGTGGATGCCGACCCGCATACCAAGGGAGAAATTCTCGCCTAGGATTTCAAACTTTTTATACTTCTTCATCGCCCTTTGCATGCGTAATCCTGCCCTGACAGCACGAGAAGTATCGCGTTGTCTTTGACTTGTCGGAAACTGAGCCAGCAAAGCGTCCCCCGTGAATTCCAACAGATTCCCCCCGGATTTGCTGATGATTTGAAGCATCTCAGTGAAGTAGCCATTGATGATATCGAGAATTGCCTGGGCACCTTCTTTGCCATAAGCCGCGTTCTTTTCAAGAAGCGGGGTGAACCCGGCCAGGTCTGTGAACATTAGTGTACCTTCTACCCATTCCAGGTGAGGAGCACCCGGTTTTGGCAAGGAAGAGATTATCTGTCTGGGCAGATACCCATGAAGGATGCGGTGCATTGTGCGTAAGTGATTGAAAACCCTCGTGAGGTTGCGAACGGAGGGAGTAATCCACACATCGGCATAGAGTTTGGCGGGGATGATATTTCTTAACCGGGTTTCTACACCGGCGAGAGGTGATGTGGTTTCTTCAGACGTCGCCATAATTCATTTCTTTTTTATGTTTAATTAGGGATATTCATCTTCATTATATCGTGATATCGTGATTTCTAGATTCAGTATAAAAAATCTTTCCTTTCCCTCATTTCTCCTTTCAAACAACATCGGTGAGTTGTGAGATGAAAAAGAGTTTTTACTTGTTGCCATTCCCTGCGCCACTCACCAAATTCCCGGATAGATTTTTTTAAGTAAGAACCGTCATAAAAATATAATACTAACATAAGCAACTTGTATTTCTGTAAATCTGCATCAATCAACCTAAACTGTGTTCGAAACAACTATGTGAGATTTTTCTGAGTAAATATTATTACAAGACACTTTCCCTTAGGGGAAATTTCCATGTATTTTTGGTGTAATCGGGATGGATGACGTGGATTGTAATGAAGAGATGAGCGTTTTCGTATCTTGGATGCCCCACAAGATGGATGTGATATAATCTAAAGATAGGATGGACGGCTCTTTTATATAATATATGGTTGCAGGTTTGGCAAACAAAAGTTAGAATCCTGTGGGACTCTTAATATTATATGAACAACTAATTACCCATTGAACCATTATTAATTTCCATAAGATATCGATGTGTTTGGTATTTTTATTGAGATTGCATACGGATTCCAGTCAGCCTGGAAGGTAGGTTTATTAAATGTCTCAGGTTACATTTTTCATTGAAGGAGAATATCATGAACAAACAAATATCCAAAAAATGTCCTGAATGTGGGAGCATTATGTATTTAGCTGATGATTCCGAGTCACCATCTCCATCAGACACTATAATATCTGGGGATACCGATGATGAAATTTCAGATGAAGACATGACCGATGAAGATGGTGGGATAACCCTAGAAGTCACCTGGCATAAATATTATTGTCCTGAATGTGGCTTTATCGCGTATAGCTACAAAGAATTTGAATAGAGGGTTTATACCAACTGCCTTAATAGCGATCTGAGTACAACCTCTCACTTCTCTATTGATTCTTCAGAGTTGTTAAATTCAATATCTTTACAATCATTCCCAGCATAATTATTTCTGGGAATCTCAAGTTATTGGTGTGTGGCAATCTCTATTGATGTGCTGAATCTATCAAACTCAATCTCAATTCCATCTATCGTTTCAAGGTTATAAAAAAAAGGTTGCTAGAAAATTATTATCAGGATCTAATGTTATTCCTTTTGATGCTGAAATGCAATTCAGGTTCGTGTTTATCACTCGATAAAATTATTCTCAATTAGTGTTTTCAACGCATTCAATGCTTGTTCAGCATCATCTCCAAGTGCACTTATCGAAATTTCAGTGCCTTGGCTTACGCCAAGGGTTAAAATCGATAGAATACTTTTTGCGTCCACTTCCTGTCCCCCATTTTTAACTGAGATATCCGCGTTAAACCTTTTGGCGGTTTGTACAAAAAGTGCCGCGGGCCTTGCGTGGAGACCTACCTCATGCATTACCTTTACTTTTACTTCTGGCATATTTCAACTCCTATCTAAATCACCAGCTATCTTGTGATTGTATTGTTTAGCTTATTGAAACTTCGTGAATGATTTTAAGAATCTTTTCAGGATTCCTGGCTTTGATTATCGACTGCCTGGACTTTTTACTTTCCAGCAGGCGCATGGCTTCTCCTACAGAGCGAACGTGTGTCGTCTGGTCGATAGACGAGAAAGCTAAAACAAGCTGAACCGGGTCGTGAACCTCGTGACCAAATGGCACGGGCTTATGAAGGGTGACTAAACACATGGCCAGTTGTTTTCCTCCCATTTCAGGCCCGGCGTGCAGGAGGGCGGCGCCAGGCGCAACGACCATATAGGGGCCATAAAGCAGAATCATTTCTTTCATTGCTTCGATATAACTCGGCCAAATCGCTCCAATTTCATGAAGCATTTTACCGGCTACCTCCACGGCTTCTCCCCAATCTTTCACAGATACATCGATATCGATGGATTCGGGGCGAAGAATCTCTTGTAAAGAAAAGCCTTGTGGGGGTGATTCCGGGTATTTTGATATTGCCGCTGTTGATGTTTCCAGTCCAAGTGTATTTTTAATTTTGGCGATATCATCTAGCGTGAGAAGTGGGTTTACGTGAATTAATGGGATATCTATCAATCCAGGCACATGGACTGTTGAAATCACCGCATCAGCACCTGCTGTTAATTTAGGTGTTCGGGCAAGTTCAAAGACAGACGAAACACCTAAAATCTGTAAATCGGGAAGGTTGAGGTTCAATCTGCTTGCCATATTATGTGCGGTAGCAATTCCAGCCCCACATATGAGCCATACTTTCCTGCGGGGACGGGAACGGCCAAGCTTATTCAAAGCTGTATCGATGTATATGGCACAAGCTTCAAGTAAAGTGTGAGTAGGGATGACCCCGTTTTTTTCCAGAATTGGGCTTAGCAATCTATAGGAAAAACCATACAATGAGTCTAAATCATTATCTTTATCCCCATGAATAATATCTGTGGAATGGACCTGTTCCGATGACTTGACATCGTGTGAAGATAGTTCAAGAGCCAAAGAGTCAATCAACTCCCGATCATGCAATAGACCGGCGTGAAGGTATTTTGCAGCCTCACGTACTAATATCAGAGCAAGATCGGTTTCAGGCCTTTTTATTTCCCTAGGTTGGTCTTCATGAAGATAACCAATGTCGAGGGTTTCGTTGATGATATCCACTAAGAAGTGTTTTTCTTCAATTGGGAGAGAGGTATTTGTCAGCGTTTCTGCTCTTTTGATTAACTTTTGAATCACACGAATGTCTTCGGTCGGTAAATATTCATGACTACTTTCAATATTCTCTGATACGAATTTGCCGGTCGAAATCCTGTAGAGCATAATGGCAAGAAAAAGGCACAGGTAAATATGACTTTGATCTGTGAAAATAACTTTCAGTTTTCCTTCTAATACAGATATCAATCCTTCAACCGTTTTCAAGTTTAATTTCTGTAAATACTCATACGCTTCTTGTATAAAGGGTTGGTTAATTGCTTTGCGCGCCAGAGAAGGCGGCGTTGAGAATACACAGGCCTCTACCAAGAGATCTTGACTGAGATTGTCCAGTAATAAACGAACGAGTGATTTTCGCCAATTCTGCTCGCTGCCAAACACATCGATATCTTCCTTCCTTCCAGTTTTGATTGATAATCCATTATTCTCCAGCCATTCACGGGCTGCTGTCAAATCTCGATATACGCTGGTGCGTGAGACACCCAAATTTTCTAACAGTTTATCTCTCGTTTGGGGTTCTTCGGATATTAGTATACGTAGGAGAAGAAGTTGGACGCGTTCATTTTTTCCGAGGACGAGGTGATGTGCTTTCAGTTCTCGAATCTCGATCAATAAAGTTTCTTTATTGTTTTCGGTGATGTTAATTTTCACCCCTAGGCGAGGTTTTTTAATAATATCGATGCCTTTTACTTTCAAGCAACTTTGTATTCTATCTAGACAATATCTGACCTGGGAAGGAGATAGCTTTAGTCGAGCCGCGATGTCATTGGTGCTGATGATTTCAGACTCGTGTAAAAGGAGGCTTAATACCTGTTTCGAGCGGCTTGAAAGACCAAAAAGATTTTGGCTCACACTTTCACCAATTATCTGATAATAAATGACTTATTTTCATTCTAGCATATTCCCTCATGATTTTCGTCCCAAGACTATCAGATTGTATCCGTTATAAGTGAATGATTGAGAAAAGAGGACTTATGCTAAACTGAATTTATGGCATCAAATACTATAGGAGTAAAGGGGTGTGCTTGTGAAACCGGTAACCGTTGTGGAATTGTTTTTAGTTGACCCGGATTTAGAATGTAGAAGCGCTGAAGGAGTTATCGAAGTGCTCTGTAAACGTATGGAAGATATGGATTACGTCGATTCTTCATATGTCGATCAGGTGATTCAACGTGAGAAGAAGTTCCCGACCGGTCTGCCAACACTGCCTTATGGTACAGCGATTCCGCATGGCGATTCAATGGGAGTCAAACATACCGGGGTTGCTGTTGCGGTATTGCACGATGCCGTTCCATTTCAAGCGATGGATGCTCCCGATGAGACCATTGATGTA
>JASFQL010000075.1:0-13181 GCA_050115475.1 Anaerolineales bacterium | reverse complement strand
ATTTAGAATTGGGCGCGTAAAAGTTTTCGTACCAAAATAAACTAAGATCGCAATCACTATTATTGTGAGAGCAATTAGTAATACTGAAAATGCAGCGATTGAATTGAATTGGGAATAAACTTTAGACTGTGGGGTTTCTACAAGAATACCTGTATTTATTTTATCGTAATAATCATAAATACCGAATACTTCCAAGCCGTTATACGATTCAATTTCGGAAGCTGCTTCACTAGCTTGTGGGCCGCTTTGAATAAATTTTCTCTGATCTTCACTGGGATTAATTTCTACCAGTCCATATAGTGTGGTCATACCCACTACCTGGCCATTTTCTGATACCAAAAAAACTTTACTTTCCGGAAGATACCCAGAATTTGTTTCTAAAACTCTTTGAAGTGAGAGTACATCGGAGACCCCAAGTATATAACCGTATAAATCTCCATTCTGGTCTATTAGTTGGAAAGAAGTAATTAAAATAATATTGCTGTTGTAAATCGATGTATCATTTTCCCTTATGATTTGAGGGTATAGTAGATTGGGGCTAATTACAATAAACGAAGAATTTCCTTCTCCCATAACATCCATGTGAATTGAGTCTTCATTCGATAAATCTAGATTTTCCCATTCTTCCTTTGTTGCAACCAATACTATCCCGTTCTTATCCGTAATAATAAATTCATCAAAATTATTCGAAGACAGATTGTAGATAATATCATCGTGAGTTATTGTATATATCGCTGAACCGGGGATGTAATTTTCCAGTGCTTTAATTTCAGATAGGAATCCCTGACTTTCGCCAATCTTGGAAATGTCATTTTCCTTTTTTTGGAGCCAATTATCCAATTCAAGTTTTTCTTGGGATAATATTTCATCCAATTGTTCAGTGATTTGATTGATTAGTAGTATCCTTGTCCTACCGTGTGAGACCAACCCCATGAGTAAAGTCGGGATAATAGTGAGGGTCAGTATGACGAATAGGAGATTTCTGGCGAGCTTGCCACCAAATTGTTTTGTTTCAGGCTGAGATTGAGAAGACTGATTAGTTGCCATATGTTTCCATCTTTTCAATAATTATTCGATTTCCCATACTTGATTGCCATCGAGGATTCTTTTAATTTGGTCAGGGAATCGATCTGGATCTAGTGGTTTTCCTATAAAGCCATCAAATCCAGATTGGCGGGATTTATTCATTTGTTCCACACTAGCCTCAGCAGTTACAGCCACAACTTTTGTGTTTTTTAAAGAAGGGGATAAGCGTATTTTTCCTAAAGCCGCAAAACCATCTTCATATGGGAGGCGTATATCCATTAGGATCAGGTCTAGCCTAGGTAGGGTGTCAGCATACTCTACTACTTCATATCCTGATGTTTTCCATTCACAATGTATTCCCATATATCCAAGCATCCGGGCAATCAGAACAAAATTCGATACATTATCTTCAACAACTAGGACTGTTGCATCTTTCGGAGAAATTGGATTTGTTGTTGTACTTGTATTTGTCATGAATTACCTCTGTAGGAAAACTCGAATTTGACCTGGGAGAGCATCAACATCAATTGGTTTCTGGATGTACCCATCGCATCCGGATTCCAAACTTCGTTCTCGATCACCTTTCATCACATTAGCCGTAAGAGCAACAATTGGTGTATTTTCATATTTAGGATTCTGTCTAAGGCGAGTTGTAAGAGAATATCCGTCGATATCTGGGAGGTTGATATCCATTAAGATTAAGTTGTAATTCTTATATGATAGATAGTCCAATGCTTCTGTAGCATTTTCTGCAAAAGTCACATTGTATCCTTCAGCATTTAATACACGATGGATGAGTATTCTATTAAGTGGGTCATCTTCAACATATAATATGGAAACAAATTCAGCCATATTTTCAATGCCTCCAATTAACATATGGAGATTTGCTATATTGAATTTCCAAGCATTTTGATTTTAGCATTTTATAGCTTCTCCCCCGTGACATATACATTGCAGTTGTTTTGCCTAACATCATTTTATTCTTAATAAAATTGTTTGTATTTTCCAGAGAATTATAGAATCAAATGAAAAAGAGGTTATTGAGAAGTGTTGCAGCTACATATATAAATGGAAACGAAGAAAAAACTTGAAAAATCTTATTTATAAAATGACCGAGCTCTCTGCTAGATAGAATTTTTAATAGTTATCCTTTCTACTTAGGAGAGATTGTGAATTTCGAAGGAAATTTCGGATTAGATTAATTAATGTCATATTATGTAAAATTTTCTTGACATAGTTTATTCAATTATGATATCCTTCGCTAGTTTTTTATTGGAGTGTAAAATGATTCAACAAGAACGTGTTGCTGAAAATGTTTATTCATTTCAAAGTAGATTATATGCAGAAGTGAATGCTGGAGTGGTAATAAGCCCAGAAATGGCTGTTGTTATCGATACTTTACCTTTTCCAGAAGAGACGATTCATTTGCGGGATTTCGTAGAACGGGAATTGCAAGTACCTATTCGATTTGTGATCAATACGCATTACCATGCAGATCATACATGGGGAAATTATTTATTTCCAGGAGTAAAAATATTATCCCATTCAGTTTGCAGGCAACTTCTACTTGAAAAAGGAATGGGAGCACTTGAGAAAGCAAAAACCCAAAATTCGTCATTAAAAAATGTAGAGATAAAGTTACCTGAGATAACTTTTGATCAGGGAGAGATAGTGTTAAGGGTAGGGAAAAAAACCCTACGTTTATTTTCTTTTCCTGGACATTGTGATGGGGCCATTGCAGTCCTGATAGAGGAAGATAGGATTCTATTTGCAGGCGACACTATAATGTCGGTCCCTTACATTGTGGATGGGAATACTGATGATTCAATAAATTCAATGAAACTAGTCAGGAAAATGGGGTTGGAGAATATTGTACAGGGTCATGGAGATATTATTTTACGGGGGGAAATTGATCAAATGATGAAGACCAATATTGATTATCTTACAGAGGTACGTAAGGTTGTGAGAAAATCAGCCCGGAGAAAATATGCCCTTGACGTTTTAGAAGAAAGTGATATTGAGGATTGTGGAAAGAGTAGGGTCTTATTAGGTGGATTGGCTGAAGTGCTTCATAAGAATAACCTTATTGCTTTATATGAACAGCTTTATGGGAAGCCCCCTTTAGGGTCTGAAGTGTATTTTGATGAGAAGGCGTAGATTTTCTGATTATTCGATTTTAAAAAAAAGACCAATCCTCCATCCGATAATCAATGGAAGATAAGTATTACCATCTCAGTTAATTTAGAACTATCGCTAATCCCCATAGGATGATCAATACAGAAATCGGTTCAAGTAGTGAGTTTCTGGAAAACTCGTT
Source organism: Anaerolineales bacterium (assembly GCA_050115475.1). Taxonomy (GTDB): domain Bacteria; phylum Chloroflexota; class Anaerolineae; order Anaerolineales; family UBA11579; genus JASFQL01. The sequence continues at coordinate 9,838 of JASFQL010000075.1, read as the reverse complement.
TTGGGATATATTCACAAAGAAATTAATCGCTGCATACAATGTTCCTAATAAAACAAACCCGAAACTGAGTGGCGAAATGGGGAGGTAGTGTAATGGGGCAGTGAGTTGGGTAACGATAATTAAACTGGCGATTGCTTCAGGTAATTGTTTCTGATTGGGATTTTGCAGGTGAATCACTCGAAAACTTAAAGCCCCCGATGATAGAGCAACAGCTGGTAGTGTCATCACCAATCGTAGGTTAGATGAACGGAGAGAAACGATCAATGCCAGAAACATGGCAAATGATAATGCACCTAATATTGTGGTGGCAAACGTGCGACGAGTATCTTTTTGATCAATTACTATAAACTCTGCTAAAATGACCAATATCAGAAATATTCCCCCAATTGTAAATACCGCCCACCATAGTGGATCATTGGGTAAATTAGATAATATGACGCTTAATATCCAGGCCGTAAGAGCGGGGAGCAGTAAATGGGGAAGTGATGATTTTTCTTCTAATCTTGGGTGATCGCGTAATAACCAATCGGCACCACTTGCTGTCATTCCTGCTACCGATAATATAATGATGGTCTTAAAATTAATTGTAATGGGGATATAAATACCAAGAAACTCGATTGGGATTACCCGGCTAGGGACGTTCACAATTTTAACCAAGGTGTACGCAAGCATAATGGTAGCAATTACAATACTGAGTCTTTCTCGATTCAACATACGTTGGTGACTTGACATATATGGATTGTACTCCGCTATAAGATTCATGCCAAGCATTAGAAAATTGATGTGAACTATATTGATCTATTTGAAACTTTCTTTTCTTTCCTTCGTATAAGGTATTGAGAAAGATATATAAATGGAGGTTTTGTCCTATGAGGAACTTATATCGGAGTAGAACCGACTCTATGGTAGCAGGCGTATGTGGAGGTTTGGGAAACTATTTAGGCATTGATTCAACACTTATTCGCCTCTTCTTTGCTTTCCTTTGTTTTTATCACTTCCTTGGTGTATGGTTATACCTTGTCCTGCTATTGATTATGCCGCTAATTCCTGTAGGTGAGGAAGAACTAATTTCACCAATTCCATTGCGTGATAACCCAAAAGCCACGAAGGTGATTGGGGGCGGTTTATTGGTTCTTGGATCTCTAGCCTTGGTTTCAAATCTACGAATTACATGGTTATCTTGGGTGAATTTTGATAATCTATGGCCGATATTAATAATTTTATCTGGTGTCCTTTTATTGATTAGGGCGATTATGGTGGAGGAGTAAAGTGAACGAAAATCCACGTGTGAATAGAAAAGGCAGTTTAGTTTGGCCGATCTTACTGATTTGTTTTGGGATCGTATTCTTGCTAAACAATCTGGGGATGGTTGATTGGGATGTGTGGATGACCATTCTCCGCTTATGGCCTGTATTGTTGATCGTTTTTGGTCTGGACATCTTGTTAGGTCGAAGACCTGGTGTTTGGTCCATAATTTCTGTGATTCTCGTTATCTGCTTATTTACTGCGGGGGCTTGGTTGATTCAGACTACGCAGTCTATTTGGGCAGGAGAAACTTACACCCACTCAATTTCGCAGCCAATAAATGACGCAGATCAAGCAGATGTAAGAATCAACTTCGGCGTAGGGGAACTAAACGTTGGTAAAACAACTAAACCTGGAGTGTTAGTAGAGGGGGAATTAGACGTAACAGAAGATGAATATTTAAATCAAGAATATACTACTAAAGATGATATTGCTTATCTTCAGATAGAGAGCACCGGACCACAATATTATCCTTCATGGATACTCAGTGATTGGGGGGAAAAGAATAGAAGTTGGACCATTGATTTTACTGATGATATTCCCATTGACCTTAGTATTGATACTGGAATTGGGAAAATGACGGTGGATTTAGAAGGGATAAACTTAGTGGATCTGAACATTGATTCCGGTATTGGAGAAACAAGTGTTTATTTACCCTCTTCTGGATCATTCAACGCTTGGATCAGTTTAGGTATTGGGGAGCTTGCTGTATATATTCCGGAAGATTTAATGGTCAGAATTCATATGGATACCGGGCTTGGGAATTCTTCGATTTCTGGTGATTATATCGATTCTGGAAATATTCATTATTCTCCTGGGTTCGATGATACTGGAGAATGGGTTGAGTTGTATGTGGATAGCGGAATTGGAGATGTGAGAGTCATACAAGTTCAATAGATCTGTTTGCATAATCATTAAAGGCAGATTGGTGTACAATTTCCTTCACCAATCTGTTTTTTTAACGTAATATATTAGCGGGAAGAGTATAATGTCTAAAGTAGAAAAAATAAAGAAAAAAGCACTTGGCGATTGGGGAGAGACATATGCTGAGAAGTATCTTGAAGGAAAGGGATATCAAATCTTAGACCGAAATATCCGCACACCCTATGGGGAGATCGATATTATCGGAAAAAAAGATGAACAATTGGTTTTCGTAGAGGTGAAAACACGTACTTCAAAAAAGTTTGGATATCCTGAAGAAGCGATTACTGAGAAAAAAGTCATTCATCTGATTGAATCGGCTGAATTCTATCTTCAAGAGAACACTGATATGAATATCGATTGGCGGATTGATGCGATTGCTATCCAGGTCGATCCTCAAAGGAGTTCCCCAAAACTCACCCATTTTAAAAATGCAATCACATAAACGATTACCTCCACTAGTAGTTGTCTTAGGACCTACTGCTGTAGGGAAAACTGCATTATCAATTCAATTGGCAGAGCGAATTAATGGGGAAATTATCTCAGCAGATTCCCGCCTTTTTTATCGGGGAATGGACATTGGTACAGCTAAACCATCAAAATATGATCGCCAACGAATTCCTCATTACCTAGTTGATATCGCCGATCCTGATGAAATATGGAGCCTTGGACGGTTTAAACGAGAAACGAAAAGAATTATTACAAGCATCCATCGAAACGGAAAAATTCCAATCCTTGTAGGCGGAACAGGGCAGTATATTCGCTCAATCACTGAAGGCTGGGTAGTCCCAGAGTTATCAGCTGATTTCCACCTCCGAAATGTTTTGAAAAAATGGGCTGAAGAAATTGGCGTAGATGGACTACATACGCGACTCGCTTCGATAGATTCTAATGCGGCAGCAAAGATCGCCCCGAAAAATGTTCGAAGGACAATAAGAGCTTTAGAGGTCATTTTCCATACAGGGAGGAAATTTTCAGAATTAAGAGAACGGGAGCCTGTTCCTTATCACGTGATACAGGTGGGATTATCAAGATCGCGCCAAGAACTATATCGCCGCATTGATAAACGGGTTGATGCCATGATTTCCTCAGGGTTTATAGCGGAAGTAGAAAAATTACTTGAAAGGGGATACTCACCTGAATTACCCAGTATGTCCGCTATAGGATATGGACAGATAGCATCTTATATTAATGAAGGAATTACTTTAGAAGAGGCAGTTGAACAAATCAAACGTTTGACCAGGCAGTTTATTCGTAAACAATCGAATTGGTTTAGAAAAGATGATCCAAGCATTCAATGGTTCGAAATGGTTCCTGGGGTAATCGATGAAGTAGAACGATATATACTTAAAAAATTCTACAACACATAATTTTTATCTTCGTTACGATTTTTGTTGACAGATTATTTGGAAACCTCTATACTTGAAGTACCAATTTCGGTGTTCCCAACTATATGGAGGAGGATCATAATGAGTGAAAAACCGTGGTTGAAACACTATGATGAAGGCGTTCCAGAAACAATTGATTATCCTGATATTCCATGTTTTTCCCTTTTAGAAAACTCTGCTGAAAAGTTCCCAGATCAGACTTGTACGATATTCAAGGGGGCGGAAATTACGTATAAGGAAATGAATGAAATAACTGATCGTTTAGCTGCTGGCTTATATAGTTTGGGAATTAAAAAGGGAGACCGTGTTGGGTTATTTATTCCCAACACCCCCCAGTTCATTATGGCTTATTATGCCATCATGAAAATTGGCGCTATCGTTGTTGCCACAAATCCTATGTATACAGAGCGTGAAATCATCTATCAAGTAAATGATGCCGGTGTTGAAGTCATGGTCTTGATGACAAATAACTATGAAAAGGTAAAAGCCATCCAAGATCAAACAAAAATCCGGCAAATTGTGGCTACGAATATCAAAGAAGCTTTGCCACCTATCCTGCGCGTATTATTTACATTGGTACAAGAAAAGAAGGCAGGTTTCAGAGTAAAGTTACGGGATAACGATGTCTGGATGAAAGACCTAATTGAAAAATTCAAGCCAGAAGATCGTCCTAAGATAGATGTTTCATCAGATGATACCGCTCTTTTTCAATACAGTGGTGGGACAACGGGAATATCTAAGGGGGTTATTGCACCACATAGAGCAGTTGTTGCTAATACCTACCAGATGGTAGCCTGGGTTCCAGGGACAGAAGAAGGGGATGAGGTGGTGTGTTTAGCGATTCCCCTTTATCATGTTTATGGCATGGTGGCAGGATTGAATTATGGTGTATTGATTAGTGCTTCTATGCCGATGGTTCCTGATCCTCGAGATATGATCGATGTGTTGGGTAACCTCACGAAGTATAAGGTCACGATTTACCCTGGTGTGCCGGCAATGTATAATGCTATCAATGTAAATCCTGATGTCCTATCAGGAAAGTATGATTTGAGTTCATTGAAATTCTGCATATCTGGTTCAGCGCCGTTATTACGTGAGACCAAAGAACGCTTTGAAGAGGTGACTGGCGGCAAATTGGTCGAAGGATATGGTTTATCTGAGGCACCTACTGCTTCCCACTGCAATCCCATTGTCGGTGAAAATAGAACCGGGTCGATTGGCTTACCTTTACCCGATGTTGATTGCGCCATTGTGGATGTCGATGATGGTACAAAGGTGTTGTCAGTTGGTGAGGTTGGTGAATTGGTTATTAAAGCCCCTCAAGTGATGAATGGTTACCACAATATGCCAACTGAAACCGAAAATGCCTTGAGGAATGGATGGCTCCATACAGGCGACATTGCCTATATGGATGAGGATGGATATTTTTATATTGTCGACCGTAAAAAGGAATTGATTAAACCAGGCGGGTTCCAGGTTTGGCCGCGTGAAGTCGAAGAAGTGATTCAAACTCACCCAAGTATTTTAGAGGTTTGCGCTGGAGGAATACCTGATCCGAATAGTGGCGAGGCTGTGAAAGCTTGGGTTGTACTAAAGCCAGGGGAAACAGCAACAGCAGAGGAAATTATTGGATGGGCTAAGAAAGATTTAGCTGGATATAAAGTCCCTAGGGAAGTCGAATTTCGTGAGGAGTTACCGAAAACGACAGTGGGTAAAATTCTTCGTAGAGAGTTAATCAAGGAGCATAAAGAAAAAGTTTCGTAAAATAAATGATTGGATAAAAAAGAGCGCAGTAATCACCCTGCGCTCTTTGACATTTTTCCTAGAAACTATAAAATTCAAGTTTCTAACCTGCCAGGATATTTATGCTTTTACCATTGCAGGAGTACCACCGATCCGTTTTTCAACTGGTGGCGGGAAGATTTTTTCGAATTCTTCCTGTGTAAGAGTTTCTACTTCAATTAACTTCTGAGCAATTTCATCAAGCTTATCACGATATTTATTGAGGATGTCTTTTGCTTTTTGATAGGCATTGTTGACAAGATTGAGAACCTCTTTATCGATTTCTTCTGCTACAGCATCGGAATAGTCTTTTTGCTCAGATATCTCTCGCCCCAAGAAAACTAATTCCTCCTTTTTCCCGTATACTCGAGTGCCTAATTTCTCGCTCATTCCTAATCGCATGACCATTGTTCTTGCGATTTGGGTCACTTTTTGAAGGTCGCTTGAGGCACCTGATGTGATGTCGTCGAAAGTGAGATCTTCTGCTGCACGTCCACCCAAAGCAGTGACCATGTCGTCGATCAGTTTTGCTCTGCTGGTCATTTCCCGGTCTTCTTCAGGCACATTCCACATATATCCCAAGGCCATCCCGCGTGGAACGATGGTGACCTTGAGAACGGGATCTGCATTGGGAAGTACGTGTGCAGTAATAGCATGCCCGGCTTCATGGTAAGCAGTAATGAGTTTTTCTTCTTCGCTAATGAGTCGGCTTTTCCTTTCTGGACCGGCTACAATACGCTCGATCGCTTCTTGTAGTTCTGGTTGGGTTATTGCCTTTTTATTCCTTCTTGCTGCTAAAATTGCTGCTTCATTGACGAGGTTTTCCAGGTCTGCACCAACGAAACCCGGTGTAGCTCTGGCGAGTACACCTAGGTCAACTTCTGGATCGATAGGTTTACCGCGTGTATGTACTTTGAGGATAGCCTCTCGACCACGCACGTCCGGACGATCAAGGACAACTCTGCGGTCGAAACGACCAGGACGAAGCAAAGCGGGATCTAGAATATCAGGGCGATTGGTGGCTGCGATTATGATAACGTTTGTATCAGTATCGAAACCATCCATTTCAACCAAAATCTGATTCAGGGTTTGTTCTCGTTCATCATGGCTGCCGCCCAATCCAGCACCGCGCTGACGGCCTACAGCATCAATCTCATCCACAAACACGATGCAAGGAGAGTGGCGTTTAGCCTGTTCAAATAGGTCCCTCACTCGACTTGCTCCTACACCAACGAACATTTCTACAAATTCAGATCCTGAAATCGAGAAGAAGGGAACCCCTGCCTCACCAGAGACTGCTTTTGCCATCAGCGTTTTTCCTGTACCGGGTTGTCCTACAAGCAATACACCTTTAGGGATTCGAGCGCCTAAGGCAATAAATTTTTCGGGTTCCTGTAAAAATTCCACCACTTCCTTGAGATCCTCTTTAGCTTCTTCGACGCCTGCGACATCTTCAAATGTGATTGTTGGGTGGTCGCCGGTGAACATCCGGGCTCGTGATTTGCCAAAAGATATGGCTGCGTTGTTGCTGCCCTGCGCTTGCCGGAATACAAACCAAAAGACAATCCCCAGCACAACCACAGGTAGGAGCCAGAATAGAGTATTAAATATTTGAACCCATGGACTGGGGGAATTGACTTTGAGTTCTATGAGATCTGGGGAAAGATTTTCCGGATCGACTCCCAGATAAAGGAGTTGTTCAATAAAGTCAGATTGAGGTTCTTTGAGTGTTTCTGCTTCAGTGCCGTTATTGTATTTTACTAGTAAACGGTTGTCATCTTCAACTTCAATTCGGGATACCAGTCCAGCGTTAATATCTGCTGCAAGCTGGTTTAGTGTAAGTTCTTTTTGTTGTGGTGCTTCTTGGAATTGCAGCACAAGCATTATGATGATAATCCCAAATACTAAATATAAGAATAATGGGATTCTAGTTCGAGGTGTATTCACACTGACCTCCGATAAAATTCATAACAATCATTCTGTTTTTAACCAACTTATTATACCAATCTACACCATTGCGTGGTAGGCATCTATGCTCTCGGACAGAAAATCTTATGAAATTCTTACCTTTGATGATCATTTTGGAATAAGACGATTTTTTTATACTTCTCTAAGATTCTGATCGCTTCAAGTGATTATTTTATGAGGGAAGACTAACACAAATCTATAGATATATTTCTTTAATTCAACGCTTGAGGTTGATAGACGTTATCAATTGACTTCTTGATTTCCCTCATCTATACTGACACTATGTGTCGTGTAATTGCAGTTGCCAATCAGAAAGGAGGAGTAGGAAAGACCACCACAGTGATCAATCTGGGCGCTGCCTTGGCAGCATTAGGCTTCCGGATTGCTTTGATAGATTTAGATTCGCAAGGGGCTCTATCAATATCTTTTGGTTATAACCCTTATCGAGTTAATCCATCCACGACAACATTGCTTATAGATAATAACGTGAATTTTCCAGATATCCTGTATCAAGTACGCACTCACATACAAGTGGCTCCTGCAAGCGCTGACCTTCTCTCTACTGAATATCGCTTGCTTAAACAAACTGACCGTACGCACAGGTTACGTAGGTCGCTTTCCTCTCATCTTGATAATTTTGACTTTATCCTAATCGATACGCCTCCCAATCTTGGGCTATTGACGATCAATGCCCTCGTAGCAGCAAGCCATCTTCTTATTCCTGTAAAAACTGAATATCTCGCTATGCGCGGTGTGAGGCCTTTGCTGGAATCGTGTTGGTTGATCCGGGATAAAATTAACCCCGATTTAAAATTGCTTGGTGTATTGCCAACGATGTATCAAGCAGCTTCTCCTTATGCATCAGCAGTTGTGGCAGAAATGAAAAGTGTTTTTAAAAATAAACTTTTCGCTATTAATATTCCTCTTGATGAAGCAGCCGCAGTAGCGCCAGCAGCCAGAAAATCTGTGACTGATTTCCGACCAGAAAGCGATGTAGCAGTCGCTTACAAGCGTTTAGCTGATGAAGTAAGTCGTATTCTTCATTAATTTTTTCGTCCCCAAATCAATCCCTCAATTCTCCGTAGTAGACGTTGATACCAGGCGAATAATCTAGCGAAGAACCGGAAGAATCCAAATAATATTACTTTTTCTCGCGGATGTGGACCAGTCCAGATCACAGATGCTGCCCCCCAAGTCAATCCTGCGCCAAATCCGACAAAAATAATTTTATCTCCAGGGTTTATTCTTTGTTCTTCAATAGCTTCTACTGTGGCGATGGGTATAGATGCTGTGGAAGTATTACCATATTTATGAAGATTTACCATGATTCTTTCCATGGGAAATTTCAATCCTTTAGCAGCAGAACTGATTATTCTGATGTTCGCTTGATGTGGGATAATCAGGGATACGTCGTTAATATCCCAATTTGCCTTTTTAAGTGCTTCTTCAGATGAGCGTGCCATTACTTTGGTGGCAAATCTGAATACTTCTCTTCCTTTCATGTGGATGTAATGCTTTCCTTCAAGGACGGTTTGCGAGGTAGTGGGTTGTGCACTTCCTCCTGCGGGAAGGGAGAGTAAATCCTCACCAGAACCATCTGACCGTAACACGGCGGACACAATGCCCCCTTCCTCTTTCCCTGCTTGTAATACGAATGCTCCTGCACCATCTCCAAAGAGAATGCATGTCGCACGATCCGACCAGTCTACAAATCGTGATAATGTTTCAGCACCAATGACAATTGCGGTTTTTATATCTCCCGTGCGTATATTTTGGGTAGCGAGATTGAGAGCGTAGATAAACCCTGTACACGCCGCAGATAGATCGAATGCCCCAGCATTGGTCGCCCCAATCCTATTCTGGACGATTGACGCAGTCGATGGGAAAAAATGCTCTGGTGTAGAAGTAGAGACGATAATCAGGTCAATATCCAAAGGAGATACATTAGCAACTTGCATGGCTTTCAATGCTGCAGAGGTAGCTAGAGATGCTGTCGTTTCTTCTTCATTCGCGATTCGGCGTTCATGCACCCCTGTCATCTCACGAATCCATTTATCACTTGTATCAACGATTTTTGACAGGTCATCATTTGTTAAGACTGTTTTAGGTACAGTCATTCCCCAACCGGTAATATGAGCGTAAATGGCCATTATTTTTCCCCTTGAAGTGTCCTGATTTCCATAGTGTTCCTCATAAAATGATATTCGCTATAACCCGATTATCTGTATTTCGATACGTTGACCCACAAAAATTCACTTTGGTTGTATTCCTTTTATGGTATTCAACGTTTGATGAATTTGTTGTATATGTAGACGATCGTGTCTCGCGTAAATTTGTAATAGCTCCAACATCGTTGTTGGTCCAAAGATTGTATGCCGTGCTTCTTTCTTCCAATCCGATCCTTCAAAGTTTGAAATTATATCCAAAATATTTTTCCGGTTATTGATAAATTCAGCAAGAACTTTTTTTCCATC
>JASFQL010000074.1:0-13313 GCA_050115475.1 Anaerolineales bacterium | reverse complement strand
GTCGGGAATGCTCGGTACCGCGATGGTGGCGATCTCGTCTGGAGACAACCCCGCCTTCTCCAGGATCCGGTCGGTGGAGTATTCGATCACCGTCCCCTCCGAGATGCCGATTTCCACGCCCGCCAGGTCTTCCACGCGCTCGATCCCGCTGTCGGCCGAGGCCAGGATGCGGAACACCGGGGAATCTGCCGTGGCCGTCCGTGCGAACCGCACGATGACCACCTCGGTCTCGATTTGGTTGTAGAAGATCACCGATACGATTTCGTTGATCATCGCATCGATCTGCCCCGCCTGCATCAGTTGGTCTCGCTCCGGTCCAGAGTTCACCGGGACCAGTTCCACGTCCAGGTTCTCTTCGGCGAAATAACCCTGTTCGAGGGCCACGTGCATAGGCAGCGCGTCCAGGATGGGAAGCACCGCAACCCGTAAACTTTCCGGCGCCCCGCCCCCGCCGCAGCCGGCCGTGAGCAGGCTGAGTAAAATGACTGCAAAGAATAAAACCTTCTTCATTGATAGTACCTCTCAGGTTGGATTTTTCTTGGCTAAATAACCACGCGGCCGGATTGTACCTTCGCGCTTGCCTTTTGTAAAGCGCATCCATCTTCCGTGCTTACACATTGAGAGGAATTGATAGACTACGGAAGCTCTTAACGTTTGTCATTCTGAGGGAAGCAGTGAAACGCCGACCGAAGAATCCCCTAAGAGAAAATTAAACATACCTCCCATCCACACAAAATTCCCTAAATGATTTCATCGTAAGGGCGCAGCATGCTGCGCCCGTTCAGAACCTATCCTTCAACCGCATAGCGAATACAAACCTATGCCCCCTCTTTCAACCTACCGCCCAAACACCAACACCTGCCCATCCGACGTATAGATCTTCAGCACCCCGCCCCCCACCTCGAACCGCTCCGCCTTCGCCAGCATCTGGTGGTAAGCCGTCTCCTGCTCCATCACCTCTTCCGGGAAACACGCCATCAGGGTGGACATCGCTAGCCCGATCGCTATCTTGTCCCCATTGATGTCGAATTCAGCCGAATAAGAATTGCACCCCCCGTTCCCAAAGACACGCCCTTCCCCAAAATCGAATGCCAGCGTGACCCGCCCGTCGCCCACAGCAGGTTTTGGACTGCCCTCTGCCCCCATCGCTGCCAGTTTCCACGTGACGCCTTCCAGTTCTTCCCGATAATCCCCGCTGTCGCCAAACCCGCTGGTTCCGCATGCAGTCATAAATATCATCACGGTAACAAATAGCGCTGCGATTCGAATCGGATCTTTCTTCATCGTGATTCTCCTCTTACTCGATTACATAATGGACGAATCCGGCCGCGCATAAGTTCCCCGAAATAAAAGGATGGAGAACTATCTAAAGTTTATCGATGTTTGGGCGTCGGCAAGACTATGTTGCCCAATCTCCACCCTCACTTACCCAAAGGATGTGTGTCGACTATACTGAATTACGCTTATTTCTCTATCGATATCTCATCGATCAGGGCCAGTAGTTCCTCATTCGGTGGGATGTCGCTCATGCTGTGCCCGTAATGGACGTAGCGGGCGATCCCCTTTTTATCGATCAGCACCTGCGCCGGCATGCGGCCCAGCTTGAATAAATTCACCTCCTGCCCATACAGCTTGAGTACGCTGTGCTTGGGGTCTGGCAGTCCGGTAAACGGCAGCTTCTCCTTCTGCCAGTAATTGGCAAATGCCTTCGCCCCTTCTGGCCCGACCACCACGACCTCTGTATCCCGTTTGCTGAATTCATCATGGTCCTGGCGCAACTGCGCCATGTGCGCGCGGCAAAACGGTCAGGCGAAGCCGCGGTTGAAGACCAGCAAAACGTTCTTGCGCCTTTGCAGGTCAGACAACTTGAAAGGTTCCCCCGAAAACGTGGGCAGGCTGAAATCCGGTGCAGTCTGGTTTAGCGATACTCGAGGCATAAGACCTCCTTAAGGCTACTCGATAATCGAATTACGTACCTATTTGATGCGCTCCTCTTCACCCCAGAACGCCTCACCGTCGATGTACAAGATCCGGTAATATTCCTCCCCAGCCTCTGGGAACGTGACGACCAGTTCATAGGTCGAGGTTTCTCCCTCGACCAATTGAATGTCGAAGTCCTGTTCCAGATAAAGGTCGTCGCATGCGCCCGTCGCACAGATCAGGCCGCCTAAAAACGGGATCGGAAGGAACCACGAGAGGAGCCTCGATGCAGCATCATACCGCATAATTTTCATCGAAAGCGTGCCGGGCGCTTCATCGGTGATAAGGGATTTGAGGCTGATGCGGCTTGTCAGCGCTTCGCCGGGCGTATAAGTATCGACGGGAGTCCCATCTTTTAACCACAAGGCTTCCACGACCTGGAACGGGGGGAGGTAAAGGGTCGACATCGGGGTGTAGATGGATTTCTCGTCCAGGGTCAGGCAGCCGAGAATACCGACAGGTGTGTAAGTCCCTGCCTCGCTCTCCTGCTTTATCCAGGAATAACCGGAAGGTGTGAAAGGAATATCGAAGGTAGTCTCCGAGCCTTGTGTCAGTGTCGCTGGCTGGCAGCCTTCGGCCAGCACGACAGAAAAGAGTTGGCCGGATGCGTCTTTTCTATATTCAATTACCTTTCCACACAGGTTTCCGGCAATCGGCTTGCCCAGCCTCATAGAGACGTTGAAATAGATGCTCAGAGAATCGCCGTAGGTGTAGCCCTCATCTGGCAGGTTCCAGGTCGCATAAGAACTCAACTCCATCAACGGGATCGGTAGTGAGGCTTGTATCCCCTCTTCCCCCGTTAGAGGATGGTCGCCTAAATAAGCCTCGTAGCGGCTGCCGCTCGCCGCCGTACCCTCCGCGTACAGATTGTATCCCGCATAGTTGGCGGGGACTTTCCCCTGCGTCAGGATAGACATCCTGCAGCTGTCCCCTTGGGCGAGGGAGTATGTGCAGAGTTCCGTGACAGATGTAAGCGGATTTCCACCCCCATCGTAAAATTGCACCGTGATATTGGCTGGCTCGAACGCCTCCCCACTGGCGTTGACGAGAAGAATCTCGAACATGTCGGGAAGAGCGTTTGCAGACTCTGAAAACGAATCGATCGATAGCAGATAGACGCTTAGGGGCGGCAGCCCTTCCGTGTCGAGAGTAGGGAGGGGAGGGAGTTGCGGGCAGGAGAGAGAATCGACCGCCTGCGCGTCGAAAGGTCCCGAAGATAAGGTCAGCGGGACGTTGTCGGATCCCGAGGCGGGCATCCCGGGGACATCGGTGGAATCAGGGGATTGGAAAATTTGCGAAGTGTTCGCGCAGGAAAACTGGGTTACCGAAAATAACGCGGCAAGGAAAAGAACCAGTTTGATTGATAGACTTTTCATCATCGGCCTCCATTGTAATTGACTGACCCAAAGATGGAGATGTATTGGCGAGATGGTCAAAACGAAGATGTGCCTATTATAGCATCCGGGGGACAAGATAAACCAAGGCCTTAAGTCCTAATCCAGTACCGCTAACTTGTTACCCTGAACCTGTCTGCCCCCACCTCCACCCGTTCCCACCCCCCGTAAGGGCGCAGCATGCTGCGCCCGCTGCCAACATCCTGTCTACCTCAACCCATTACTAGCCAGCGCCACTCCCCACAAATAAAGAATCTATCAATAAATAATTACTAACTGATTCCTCATCCATCCCTTGAACCCATGCAGACCTCCCCAAACCATCGTTCCGATAGTTCCCATAAGGGAGAACCATCCAACAAATACCACCAGGAAACACTTGAAAACACATCTCACCTTCCTTGACCCTGCTTATTGCCATTCTCAGATGAGTTAATTTAGATTGCCCCTAATCATCCTTCTTTGCGGCTGATTCGCCCACACACCATGTTATAAAGTTCATATCAGACATTGCTACATTGCATTTAATCGCAGGGGTCCGGGGAGTCGCCACCCCCGGCAGTGGGGTGTGGGGGATACTGCCATCCCCCACAAAAAACTGTCCTCTCGCCAACCCACTCGAACGAGAATTTCAGTGAGAAAAGCTTCCATATAACCTGTCACTTGTAGCCTAAATCTTCCCCCTCAGCCACCCGGCAAGTGCGTAGCACTCACCGAATCAAACGGAGCGCCTTTGCCCATTTTATCAACGTAGGGATGTCGGCAATGCTATTCCCCACAAACCTCTACCTATTCCCGCCTCCGTAAGGGCAACGGCAATCCTTTGCCGCCGCATGCCTTGCCCATTCCCACCCTTGAAAGGGCGCAGCATGCTGCGCCCTTTCACACCGCCGTAGGGGCGTCCCTTGTGTGCGCCCGCTATCAACACTCAACCCATTACTAGCCAGCGCACCTATCCTATCTACAACCGTAAGGGCATCGGCAATCCCTTTGCCGCCGCATGCCTGCTCCCGTTCATACTCCTGTAGGGGCGTCCCTTGTGGGCGCCCGTCACCAACACCCTGCATACCTAAACCCATCGGCAGCCAACGCCCCTATTCTATCCATACCTGTGGGGACATCGGCAACCCTTTGCCGCCGCATGCCAGCGCCCGTTCATACTCCTGTAGGGGCGTCCCTCGTGGGCACCCGCAACCAATGACCTGTCTACCTCAATCCATTGGCTGCCAGCGAACCTATCATATTCACTCCTGGGGGAATATTAGCAACCCCTTGATGCAACGTACCTTGACCATTCATACCCTTCATAGGGGCGTCCCTTGTGGGCGCCCGCAATCAATTTACCAATCTACCTCAACCCATTGGCTGCTAGCGAACCCATCTTATCTACAACCGTAGGGACGTCGGCAACCCTTTACCGCAAATATCTCCACCCGTTCCCACCCTTGTAGGGGCGTCCCTTGTGGGCGCCCGCAATCAATTTACCAATCTACCTCAACCCATTGGCTGCTAGCGAACCCATCTTATCTACAACCGTAGGGACGTCGGCAATCCCTTTGCCGCCGTATGCCAGCGCCCGGATACATAATTGAATAAAATTCCATTGTATTTCTGAACGAAGTGAAGAAACTAGCGCCAAACCTCTTTCCACAAACCGCCCACTCTTCGAAATCCACCACTGCCCCAACGTGTCATTCCGAGCGAAGTCGAGGAATCCCTATAGAGTTAGTTAATCCTGGGCAATAGCCCAAGAAAAAAACATCACCGCTGATCCTCCGATCTCACCTCTTAAAAGTGATAAATTACATACTTGGGATCTAAGTCTGTGTTTATTCAATGAGTTCAGTAATTATTGCGTCGATTTTCCCATTTGGTGGAACAAGAAAACCTATCCAAAAACCTTCTTTATCAAAAGAAGTTAAGCTTGTTTCATATAATTGAACATGATTTATTGAAATGATTATTTTCGTTTCCCTGATTTCAAAACCAATATAAATTGGATCTGTGTAATTTTTATAGTTGCCTAGATCAATAATACTATTTGTATTATCTAATTCTTCATTGTATGCTAGATAATTCATTGGGTATCCAAGATAGATAACCTTTGCAATATCTAATTTTGACCTAATATTCCCAAATCCAACAACGATTTCGCTATTATTATTTTGGGAAGTTTTGATTTCTTTTACTACTATTCCGAATCTATATTCAAAATTTTTGTTTTCTGGTAAATCCCTATAAGCCAAATGAATAACTCGTTTTGTTGAATATGTGTTTTCGTGAATTATTTGAATTGCTGGTTTATTGTTTAATAGATCTGGGATAATTCCAAAGTTAGTTACGTTCCAACATCCATTCTCGCTGTAGCTATTTTCCTCTAGTTTCACGTCATTTCTAAATAACTTCCATGTATCCACATCCAAACACTTATCGTTTGGAAATAAGCCTCCAGGGATTTCTTCCGTAGGAGTTACTGTTATTATTGGTGTAGGTATCGTCGATGTAGGAGACTCGGTTTGTACATATGTCGGAGTAGGTGGTTGCATTGTTGATGGAGTCGGAGTTTTACTGGGTAACAAGTAAGTTGCTGATAAGTTATACAAACTATTTGATGAGAAGAACCAAAAGAAAAAAGCTAAGAGAAAATAAAGGACTACCCAAAAAGGTTTCGTGTTTTCACTACGTTTTTTTGCTATATTACTCTGAAGCAATGTAAAGAGTAGAATAATAAAGCCAACTGCGA
The DNA here is from genome assembly GCA_050115475.1 of Anaerolineales bacterium. GTDB lineage: Bacteria > Chloroflexota > Anaerolineae > Anaerolineales > UBA11579 > JASFQL01. Next base: position 7,196 of record JASFQL010000074.1, on the reverse strand, counting down.
ATGCTAATGTAAGTGGATTGATTTTATTAGAAACAAGTTCTACGGTTTCTTCAAATCCAACAATTGGGAAAATTATAAATAATGCAAATACCAGAACAATTATTGTGTATAGTGCCTTTTCATAAACTTTAGTGATAAACCAATTCCATTTATCCTGTATTACTTTTCCGATTTCCGAAATAAACCTTTTTATTTTGGACATATTCCCTCCTTAATGTTATCTTAGTATGGAAAAATCTGGGAATAATAATTAATATCCGCAATGACTAATATTATATTAAAAATGCCTTTACTTAGCAAATGACAAATCACTTTCCCTTTCATTAACTGCCCAAAAAGGGTTCTTAATAAAGTTGTTTCAGTCATGGCGAGAATTATATGTTTTTAGAAAGTTAAAGAGAACAGCAATCGAGTTGGATTGAGATACAAATTATATTGTTTTCTGAGAAATGGTCATGGGGTGTATGGGGTCAAGCATGCGAAAACAACTGAAAAAGTCAAGGCTTTTTCTCAGAATATGATGCATGAGACAATGGAAATAACTGATAGATTGTATGGTCTATTAGCAGGTGATGATGTAAAAAACACAATTACTCATTTAAGAGAAAAGAGTGAAATCTCATCTGAACATGAAGAGTTATTTAGAGATTTTTTAAGTTTTATTAAATGGGTGGAGAAAAGAAAATGATTTCCGTTTTTCTAATGCTTTGATTTATCTAGTTTAGACAAAATTGGGGCCAAGGTTTTATTCCTATAAACTTTGATCATATCAATTGCTGAAGGGATAAGGCCTAATGGTGTTGGTAGCAATCCAGAGAAAAAGTTAACCCAAGCTTGAGATTTTGAAACATTTAGTTTTATGAGGTCGTTTATAAGGGAGTCCAATATAGGTTGTATGTTCCTAATTACTTCGTTCCAATCAACGTTGGGATTTTCTTGAAGATTGGAATCCCATTCTTTAATACGCTCCCTTAATAAACGACAGTCATTTGTTTTTGATATGTCAACTACTTCATCCCAAGGTACACTTTCTAGTTGAGGAATTATCAATTGCATAGAGGTTGAACCACTGAAGATGGGTAAATACTCCATAGTTTTTCTAGTGATTACACGCTGAAAATACTTAGGGACAAAAAGCGAAAAGGATGTATCAGATTCAAACATTCCTCGAATGTACGCCATTTCATTAAGTGCGTGGTTGACGTTTTTTAGGTGGTCTAAATTCCTCTCTTGTTTCCAACCAGGCATTCTCAATTTCCGGTTTTTATTATCATACATTGTCATTATGCGCGCTAGAAACCCAACTAATAAATGCATTGGCAATAAAACTATATCTGGATTATTAATTCCTTTGACAAATCGTGGGCGGAGGTTATTATTTGAAGGATCATAAGGGGATGTAACAACCTCTTCACCAGGGTCATATTGGCTGACTAAAAACACATTGTCAAATAATAATTTTCCTTGTTTATAATATGGTTCCATAATTTGTTTGGACATCTGACTGAATGTAAAGTTTTTAATTTTCTCTTTAGTGTCCTCTGGAAAACTACCCAGATTACCAAAGGGTTCATTCCACAACTCAGTGTATACTTTTTCAATTAGTTTTTCATCAATGTGCCAATTTAATTCTCTCATCCAATGAGTGGCAGGGATTAATAATCCATTTCCTGTAAACTCAAATAAATTTTCATCCAGGGGGTTTGGCCTATCTTGAAAAATGTCTTCAAGTGTAAATTCTCGCATCACATTTCCTTCAAAATCCCAATGAAGAAATACATATTTCCTTTAACATAAAAGACCCATTTTAAGATATTAAAATCGCAAAAAGGGTCTTTTTTTGGGGTAAAACTGTCGGGGCGAGAGGATTTGAACCTCCGACCTCACCGACCCGAACGGTGCGCGCTAGCCGGACTGCGCCACGCCCCGAACAAAAACGGTCGCCTCACACATCAGCGCCCGGCAAAGGGATTTTATTGCCCTTCGATTATATCCCACAGCCCACCCTTCCGCAAGATAATCACCATAGTCACATAGTCCCTTAGTCCTTCGTCCCATAGTCAAAACCCGCCCTTCCACTTCCGATACCTGATACCTCATTCCTCAATCAACAATCAACAATCAAAAATCTAAAATTCCCAATCCCCACATACCCAATCACTATCAACCCAACGACCAACGACTAAAGACTAAAGACCATACGACTATCTAACTATCCACCCTCCCCATTCCTAATCCCCCATTCTCAATTTCCTCACCCTCCCCCAACGGCAGCAGGATCGCGAACGTGCTCCCCTCCCCCTCCTCGCTGTGCACGCTCAGCCGCCCGTTGTGCATCTCCACCATCATCTTCGCCACCGAAAGCCCCAGCCCCATCCCCCCGTGGCGCCGCGTCATGTGCTCCTCCACCTGGTAGAACCTGTCGAAAATCCTGATCAAGTCCTTCTCCGGGATACCAATCCCCGTATCCGTCACCTCGACCTTGGCGTATCCCGGCAGCCCCTCCGTTCTCACCGTGATCGAACCGCCCGGGTCTGTAAAACTCACCGCATTGCGGATCAGATGGCTGAGCGCGATCGAGATTTTCTCGCTGTCCCCATTCAACATGATGGGCGGCGGCGACAGGGCCATTTCCAGCTTGATTTGCTTCTCATCCGCCTGGGTCTTCAGCGAGTCGGTCACATCCTTCACGATGACGTTCAGGTTCATCAACTCTCGCCGTATCCGCGATTCCCCCGTCTGGAAGCTGTTCACCTTCGAAAGGTCTTCTACGATGTCCTTCAAACGCAGCGAGCTTTTCACGATGACGTCCATCTGTGGTTTCAGCTCCTCCGGGACGATGTCGTGGATGAAGGTGGCATGCCCCAGGATCAACCCCAAAGGTGTCCGCAGTTCGTGTGACGTAATCGCGATGAAATCGGACTTCATCCGGTCCAGCTCTGCCAGTTCCTGGTAGGCCCTTTGGGCCTCGTTCAGGTAGTTAGCGTTTTCGATCGCCACCGCTGCCTGGGAGGCCAGCGTCTCCAAAATACGGATATCCTCCTCCGCGTAGGTGCAATTACCCATTTTATTCACCGCCGACAGCACCCCCGTGGGCTTCCCCTTGAACACCATCGGCACCGCCAGGATCGACTCCGTCTCAAACTCGGCGCTTTTGTCCACCTCCCGGTAGATGCGTGGGTCGTCTTTCGCATTGCTGACCAGAATCGGCTCGCCAGAACTGAAGGCATGACCCGCGATGCTCGAATCGAGCGGCACGCGGATCCGGCTCATCTGGTCCCGTTTGAACCACGGCGCCGCCACGAATTGCAGGTTGTCCTGCTGCGCGTCGTAGAACAAAATAGACGCCTCCTGGCTGAAGGTCAGCTCCGCGGCCACGTCGATGATCGATTGCAGCAGCGGCTCCAGGTCGAGCATCGCGCTCAGATTGCGCCCGACCTCCAAGAGTCGCTGCAGTTGTTGGATGCGTTGGTTGAGGGGTTCGATCGACATGCTTAAACCGCTTACCGTGGTTTTAGAAAACCAGTCGTGTTGATTGTCTGTGATATTCTCTTAAACAATGCCCAGTAAGCTGCTTCCAATAAGTTTACATACTCGTCGTAGAGAATGCCGAAGGCATTCTCCTTACAATGATCAGCACGCTGGTCATTATCATGGCTTTATAAAGCCAGTCGTAGAGAATGCCGTAGGCATTCTCTTAAACATTGAGTAAATACTGGTCAATGTCAACTTCAAGCAACTTGTTACTTATCATGGCTTTATAAAGCCAGTCGTAGAGAATGCCGTAGGCATTCTCTTAAACATTGAGCAACTTGTTGCTCAATGTCATTATAGCATGCCGAGTTTGACAAGACGCGATACAATTTTATATCATTCCATAACAACTTTGATAGTTTCATCAGGGAGAAAAAATGCGCGCCATGCGTTTGTCCACGCCCCAACAGGCAGAAGATCACCCCCTCACCCTCGAGGACGTCCCCATCCCCGTTCCCGCCCCCGGCCAGGTTCGCCTCCAAGTCAAAGTCTGTGGCGTCTGCCACACCGACCTCCACACCGTCGAAGGCGACATCCATCCCCCTCACCTCCCCCTCACCCCCGGACATCAGGTCGTCGGCCTCGTGGACGCCTTGGGCGAAGGCGTCGAGGGGAAGCTCAACCTTGGGGACCGTGTCGGGGTGCCCTGGTTCTACGACGCCTGCGGGGTTTGCAGCTTCTGCCAGAGGGGCGACGAAAACCTGTGCGCATCCGCCCGCTTCACCGGCTTCCATGTCGATGGCGGCTTTGCCGACTACATGCTCGCCCAGGCTGCTTACGCCCTCCCCATCCCAGGTGGAATATCCGACGAGCAGGCCGCCCCTCTCCTGTGTGCCGGCATCATCGGCTACCGCTCCCTAAATAAAGCTGATGTCTCGCCCGGCGAACGGGTTGGCCTGTTCGGTTTCGGGGCCAGTGCCCACCTCGCCATCCAGGTGGCCCGCCATTGGGGCTGTGAGGTCTATGTCTTCACCCGCTCTGAGGAGCACCGCCGCCACGCCGGAGAACTCGGCGCAGCCTGGGTCGGGGGCGCCGAAGATGAATCCCCCAAGCCCCTCGACCGGGCCGTGATTTTTGCCCCTGTCGGCTGGCTCGTTCCTATGGCGCTTGAAAAGCTCCGACCCGGCGGTACCCTCGCCATCAACGCCATCCACATGAGCGACATCCCCGCCATGCCCTATCCCCTGATTTACGGCGAGCGCACCCTCCGCAGCGTCGCCAACGCCACTTACCGAGACGGCGTCGAGTTCCTCCAGCTGGCCGCCGAGATTCCTGTCCACGCCACCGTCCAGACCTATAAATTAGAAGACGTCAACCAGGCCCTCGTCGATATGAAGCACAGCCGCATCAACGGCGAGGGTGTCCTCCTGGTCGGCGAATAATTGATTTATGTAGGGGCGTCGGCATACATGCCGCGTATGCTTGCGCCCGCCTACGCCCTTTTAGTTTTAGAGGAGCACCCATGGCCACATACGCAATCCTTACGAAAGAAGAAAAAACCTTGCAAGAAGAAGCCCGCGGCTTTGCCGCCTCCATCCCCCGCCAGCTTTTGTTGGACATGGACGCCGAAAAGGTCGCCTTCCCCCGCCAATTCCTCCAAGAGGCCGGGGAGCGCAACCTCCTCGGTCTCCGTTTCGACCCCGCCTGGGGCGGCCGTGCTCTCCCCTGGACCTCCGAACTCATCGCCCTCGAAGAGGTCGGCGTCCTCGGCGCATCGCTGGCCTGCCTCTATTCCCTCGTGTCCATCGTCGGCGAAGCCATCCACACCTTCGGCACCCAGGCGCAGAAAGAGAAATATCTTAAACCCATGCTCACCGGCGAATTGGCCGTTGCCGAAGGCCTCACCGAACCACGCGGCGGCTCCGACTTCTTTGGCGCTACCACCCGGGCCAGGCGGGACGGCGATACCTTCTACCTCACCGGCCAGAAGCGCTTCATCGTCGGCGCGGAGGGGGCCGATATGATCATGATTTACGCCGTCGTCGAGGGCTTCGACGATCCCCGCAAGGGGATGACCGCCTTCCTCGTCAGGCGTGGCGAGGGGATGGAAGTCCGCCATGTCTACGGCCTCATGGGGACTCGCGGCGGGGGGACTGGCCGCCTCGTCCTCAAGGATGCCCCCGTGCCCCTGGCCGATGTCCTCGGCGGGGAGGACGGGATCGGGAAGGGCAGCGACGTCTTCCACCGTATGATGGTCCCCGAACGGATGACCTCTGCCGCCGGGGCCGTGGGGATGGGACGTTCCGCCATCGAGATCGCCGCCCGTTACGCCGACCGCCGTAAAGCTTTCGGCCGCAAAATCCGGGACTTCGAGGGGGTCAGCTTCAAAGTTGCCGAGAGCCTCACCCTCCTGGATGCTGCCCGTTCCCTCAACCACGTCGTCGGGCAGGCCATCGATGCGGGTGGCAAACCCGGCCGGATCCGCAGGCTCGTCTCGGAGGCCAAGAAGTTTGCCACCGATTCCGCCTGGACGGTCGTCAACCACGCCATGCAGGTCTTGGGGGGCATCGGCTATACCAACGTCTTCCCCGTCGAACGCACCCTGCGGGATGTCCGCCTGCTCACCATCTGGACCGGGACGAACGAAATTATGAACCTCATCATCCAGCACGAGTTCTACCGGGAGTTCCTCAAGAATCCCTCAACTGGACGCAACTCCGAACTGGACGCCGAAGGCGCCGACCTGGAGGGGGAAAAGATCTACGGCGATGAGGAGGTATGATCGGGGATTTTTGGTTGAATATTAAGGAATAAGGGAATTTTGATTAATTTTCATCCGTTATTTTTTCTATTACTGCTTCAGATAGAGGGTGATCTGGGTTGTTATTTGCCCAATTTTTAATTTCATTTACCATTTCTTCAGTCCCCTTTTTCTGAACAACCTCTAGTACCCAAAAGATTCCCTTTTTTGGACGACTATTAATCCAGGGAATGATCAGATTAAAAATCCTCATTGTTGGAAGAGCATTCCAAAGCGCTCCCCAAAGGAATGTCCATGAAGGATGATGATAATTGGAATCTAGCCATTCTATTGACCATATTACAACTCTTTGATCTTCAGTAACATTTGTCATTAGTTTTATAATTCCAATTGCAATGCCATAGGCTTCGGGGCGGTGTGAGTTTTCACATAACCAATCTACCCCCATATTTAAAAAGGGTTTTTTATCCAATCTCCTTATTAAGAATTGTTCATAAATAAAGCTCCAACTATCATGCTGTTTATTATTTAATAACCAGTCATAACCAATTTGTAAAAACTCAGCTTCTTTAATATTTTTTGTTAGCCGAAAGTTATCAAGTATTTTTTCCCATATAAATGCCCAATCTTTCTTATCTGAGTCTTTCTTTACCCAAAGGAAGCCTGCATACAATAGTTGAGAGACGGGTATGTTCTCAGGTAAGTGTTGCTGATGCTCCAGCAGCTTCTCCCAAACATGAGACCACTCCTCACGCTCCTCCCGTCCGCTGAGCCACTCAAAGCCCATCCGCACCAGCCCATCGACCGTGATGTCCTCGGGCAAATGCTCTGTATGCTCCAGGAGCGCTCGCCAAACATGAGACCACTCCTCACGCTCCTCCCGTCCGCTGAGCCACTCAAAGCCCATCCGCACCAGTCCATCGACCGTGATGTCCTCGGGTAAATGCTCTGTATGCTCCAG
>JASFQL010000073.1:0-13608 GCA_050115475.1 Anaerolineales bacterium | reverse complement strand
TCTCGGTTCCGCCGCGATAGAGGCAGCGGGAACCGACGAACAAAAGAAGCGTTTCCTTCCAAAATTAGGTGGAGATAAACCCGTCTTTACAGCCATGGCGATCACCGAAGCTGAAGCAGGTTCTGATAATTCCGCCATCAAATGTCGTGCTGTATTGGATGAGAAAACCAATGAATGGGTTCTCAATGGCGAGAAAATATTCATTACTGCGGGCCATAAATCCATGATTGATAGTGATGGATTTATCGTAGTCTGGGCTACCCTTGATCCTGAAGCAGGGAGGGCAGGCATACGTTCTTTCGTCGTCGAAGCTGGGACACCTGGCGCTAAAATTACCAAGATGGAAGATAAACACGGCATTCGGGCAAGTGATACAGTTACGATGGTATTAGAAGATTGTCGCGTGCCTTACGAGAATATCTTAGGCAGTCCAGAGATCGAGCGTACAACTAAAGGGTTTAAAGGCGCCATGCAAACCTTCAACGTCACTCGACCTCTCGTTGCTGCTTCGGCGTTGGGTGTTGCACGGGCTGCTCTTGAGGAATTGAAGTTGATGCTGGCTGAACGAGGTGTTGAGATTAGGTACGGTTTACCACGACAAAAGCTAACGAATATCGAACGAGAGGTGATTGATATGGAGCGTATGCACCGCTCTTCATGGCTGTTGTGCCTTAAAGCGGTGTGGATGTCTGACCAGCGGAAACCGAATGCCCTTGAAGCTGCTATGAGTAAACTCCATGCAGGAGACGTCGCCACAAAAATCACACAGAAAGCCGTTGAGATAATGGGGCCGCTGGGCTACTCTCGTGAATTCCTCTTGGAAAAATGGATGCGAGACGCCAAGATTAATGACATCTTCGAAGGCACTGGACAAATAAATCGTTTAGTTGCTGCTCGTCAATTGCTTGGTTACCGGGGCAGCCAACTTCGATAGGATTTCTCACTTGGAGGATACATGAAATACAGAATAGATAAAGCTATTGTCGTTGGTGCAGGTACGATGGGCGCAGCCATTGCTGCACATCTGGCTAATGCCGGGGTTCTTGTGACGTTATTGGATATAGTGCCAAAAGAACTCGCCGACGAGGAGAAGAAAAAAGGTTTAAAGCTGACTGATAATGTTGTAAGAAATCGGATCGTTCAAGCGGGTTTTGATGCTGCGCTGAAATCCAGACCGGCGAGTTTCTTTTCCAAGTCATGTGCAGACCTGGTTGCATTGGGAAATCTCGAAGATGATTTTGAGGTGATTTCAGAAGCGGACTGGGTTATCGAAGTAATTGTTGAAAACCTAAAAATCAAGCAAGGTCTGATGGCCCGTATAGATGAAGTCCGCGCAGATAAAACCATCGTCAGCACGAACACCTCTGGCATTCCCGTGCATTCGATTGCAGAAGGTCGTTCCAAAGGATTCCGCCAACACTTTCTAGGTACTCACTTTTTCAATCCACCCCGATATTTGAAGTTGCTGGAGATCATTCCCACACCGGATTCCTCCCAGGAGGTAGTCGATTTCATTAGCTACTTCGGTGAATACCGGTTGGGTAAGGGGATTGTTCTGTGTAAAGATACCCCCAACTTTGTAGCAAATCGGGTCGGTTCAGTGGCAGGGGCGTTTGCTTTGAATTACATCGTCGAAAAGGGATACACTGTACCTGAAGTCGACAGTATCACTGGCCCTATCCTGGGTCGTCCCAAGACAGCAACTTTCCGGTTGATTGACCTCGTCGGGATTGATGTTTCGAATCATGTCAGGGATAATCTGGCTGAATTGATCCCAGATGACAAAATCGCCCAAGAAGCACTTAGCTCGAAAAGTGGCAAAATTACTGACTCGATGGTTGAAAAAGGCTGGCTTGGGAATAAGACCAAGGTAGGATTCTATAAACAGGTTCGTGAGAATGGGAAAAAGGAATTCTGGCCTTTGAACCTTGAGACCCTGGAGCATGAAAAACCTGGAGATAAACCTCGCTTTGATTCGATTGGAAAGGTGAAGGACATTGAAGATACTGGCGAACGAGTGAAAGCCTTATTGGCAGAAGATGACCGCGCCGCACAATTGGCGCGGGCGATAATTTACCACGGTCTTTCCTATGCCAGCCACTGCATTCCTGAGATTGCCGATTTACCCTCTTCAATTGACGATGCCACCCGTTGGGGATTTGTCCACGAGAGTGGACCTTTTGAGAGTTGGGATGCTTTCGGTGTAAAAGAGACTGCTGCCAAGATGAAAACGGAGGGATACGAACCAGCAGCCTGGGTGGATGAAATGTTGAAAGCTGGTAAAGAGACTTTCTACCAATATGATGGAACCGTTAAAAAAGGAATTTACGACCCAACGAAAAAGGAATATGTTCCCCTTAAGAAAACACCGGGATTAATCTTTCTCCAACCTTTAAAAGAAGATAAAAAAGAGGTTGCCAAGAATGATGGTGCCTCATTGATCGATCTGGGAGATGGCATCGCTTGTTTAGAATTCCACACCAAGATGAACTCAGTTGATCAAGATATTGGTGAGATGAGTCTGGTGGCCGTTGAAAAACTAAAAACGGATTTTGATGCTTTGGTGATTGGCAATCAAGGTCCGGCTTTCAGCGCCGGAGCAAACCTGTTTTTGTTGGTCATGTATGCCCAGCAGGAGCAATGGGATGAAATCGATGAGTTGCTCCGAAATTTCCAGGATATCAACATGCAGATGAGGTATTCTCCTAAGCCGATTATTTCTGCTCCATTTGGATATACAATGGGCGGTGGGGCAGAAATCATGTTGCATGCCAATCGGATCGTCGCATCATCCGAGTTATATACAGGTCTTGTAGAGTTGATGCAGGGTGTCATTCCTGCAGGGGGTGGGACGAAAGAGATGTTGCGCCGGGTATTGAATCCGCCCATGAGAACAGAAGATGCTGAACCATTACCTTTCGTCCAACGAATCTTCATGCAGGTTGGTACCGTTAAAGTGGCCACGAGTGCCGTTGAAGCACGAGAAATGGGGATGTTAGGAGACGCTGATCGGATTGTAATGAATGGGGATCATCTTCTCGCAGAAGCGAAACGGGAAGCTCGCCATATGGCGGATACCGGATATTCTCCACCTCAGCCGGAAAAGATCTTCGCAGTTGGCCGGGATATTCTGGCTGCAATTCGAGTCGGGGCATTTATGTTCCATGAAGGTGGATATATCTCTGACCATGATAAATTAGTTGCAGAGAAATTTGCATATGCCCTGACAGGTGGTGACATTAGCCGTCCTCAATGGGTGAACGAGCAATACATTCTCGATTTGGAGCGGGAAGTCTTTCTCTCATTAATTGGTGAGAAGAAAACCCAAGAACGTATGTGGCATTTCTTGCAGACCGGGAAGCCCCTCAGGAATTAAAGGAGCGAGTAATGAGTAAAAATGCTAATCAATCCCCTCGTGATGCTGTGATTGTTGCAGCGAAACGTACAGCAGTTGGGAGAGCTAAACGGGGTAGTTTGATCACCGCTCGTCCAGAAGATCTCGCAGCTGCCGTAGTGAAAAATCTGGTCGAGATAACTCCTGGCGTAGAGTCCAAGGATATTGAAGATGTAATTATTGGTTGTGCTTACCCGGAAGGTCAGCAGGGCCTCAATATTGGGAGGAGGATCGTTTTACGTGCTGGCTTCCCTGTTGAGGTGCCAGCGGAGACCGTTAACCGATTTTGTTCCTCTGGCTTGCAGACCATTGCACATGGAGCGATGGAGATCATCTCCGGGATGACAGATATCGTTATTGCTGGCGGTGTAGAATGTATGAGTCTGATACCAATGACCGGAATAAAATTCTCACCCAATCCCACACTTGCTGAAGAGTATCCTGAGGTAAATTTAGCCATGGGGCTTACCGCGGAGAGAGTCTCGCAAGAATATAATGTTAGCCGTGAAGATCAAGATGCCTTTGCACTTCGCAGCCACCAGCGTGCTGCCGTTGCTCTGGAGAAGGGGCTTTTTGAGGAGGAAATCATACCGATTGAAGTAGAGGTCATTGAACCAGGGGAAAACGGAAAACCAAAGATCACCAAATTTGTTCACAAGATCGATGAAGGTGTTCGGCCAAATACAACCTTAGAAGTTCTGGGCAAGTTAAGACCGGTATTCAAAGAAGGGGGAGTGGTAACGGCAGGTAATTCTTCTCAGATGAATGATGCTGCTGCAGCAGTATTGCTTATGGCTCGGGAAAAAGCAGACGAGCTGAAATTAAAACCACTGGCGCGATTTGTGTCATATGGAGTTGGCGGTGTTCGTCCTGATATTATGGGTGTCGGACCGATAAAAGCAGTCCCGAAAGCTCTAGAAAAAGCGGGTATGAAATTGGAGGATATGGATTTGATTGAACTTAACGAAGCTTTTGCATCGCAAGCTATTGCAGTCATCCGTACGCTTGGGATGGATGAAGACAAAGTGAATGTCAATGGTGGTGCCATTGCCCTTGGTCATCCCCTTGGGTGTACGGGAACAAAACTCACCGTACAATTACTTCACGAAATGAAACGCCGTGGTTCGAAATATGGTATGGTTACCATGTGTATCGGTGGTGGGATGGGTGCCGCGGGTATCTTTGAAAATCTACAATAAATTAAGGAGAGTATGATGCCAATTACAATTAAGGAACTATTTGATAGAATGCCGGGTGCATTCATGCCGGACAAGGCTGGTGATATGGATGTCATCATCCAATTCAACCTTTCAGGTGAAGAAGCCAGTGATTGGTATGTGACGATAAAAGATAAGACCTGTAAGGTGGATGAGGGTGTCCATGATGAGCCAACGATGACTCTTGCAGCCGACTCTCAGGATTATAAAGATATCGTAACAGGCAAAGTAAATCCCATGAACTCTTTCATGCAGGGGAAGGTTAAACTTCAAGGAAACCTAAATTTGGCGATGAAATTTGCAGAGATATTTAAGCTCGGTTGAAACGATAGAAAATCAAAAAGTCCCCGAAACTCCGGGGACTTTTTTTCGAGTTTGTTAATATAAGCCCCAATCTGCGCCTAAACCTGCTTCCATATACGAAAGATCCCACATTTCCATCCCCATTTCGATGGTTGTATCGATACCCAATGCTTCTTCTGCTTTTTCGCGTGTCATTTCTAAGAGGGCTGGGGCGTATGGGCAAAAGGGGGTCGTCATAATCATCGTAATATGAGCGCTTTTTCCTTCATTCGTGAAAATGATATTTCTCACTAATCCTAACTCGATAACACTTAATCCAATCTCCGGATCGATAACTTCCCGCAATGCAATATCTGCTTTCTCGGCCAATTCTGGGTGAGAGCTTTCAATGTCCCAGATAGCTTGTTTCTCGGGATTTTCAGATATCTTCGGTGTCATTGGCATCTTTCTCCATGATTTTAATTTCTGTAAGAGGGATCGTAGGCGCAAGATAGCAGCAGTACGGATCACCGTTCAACACACAATGAGTTTTTTCAATCGGTGTAGCCAATATCTCTGAGATCATCGTCTCATCCACAAGACAAATTTCTGGATGATCTTCACCGATGTGTTTATAGGGGCAGCTCGTTCCCTTAATCTCAACACCTTCACCTTTTGTGGTTACCTCGACTGTGAAGCCCTCATCAAGTAAGAGTTGTTGAACCAAAGCGATTCGTTCTTCGATATCTAACATTGCAGTGTCGATTTGAGTGATCTGGTCTGAGACCATTTCCGTAGCCATTTCTTTAATAAGCTTATTTACGGTCTTCGGTGGGAGGGTTTCCTTCAACTTTTCGAGGATTCGGATGGAAAGGTTCAGATATCTGCTGGGAAACTTTTCCATACCTTCATTCGTCAGGAAATAGATACGCCTCGGTCTTCCAACACCATGCCGTTCTTCTTCTGACTTCACTAATCCTTCTGCTTCGAGTTTGGCGATGTGGTGCCTGACTGAAACCGGATTTATTTCTACAGCTTCAGCCAATTCATTGATCGTACACCCATGTTGGCTTAATAGAATATTGAGGATTTGATTTCTTGTAATTCCCATGAATACTTTTACTTCACTTAATTCATATAATTCTCATACTTTTGGGGGAGTATAACATTAGTATTGAATTTTGTCAATATTTAAGATAAAATTCTTAAATATTGACAAAATAGGAGCTTTCTGATATACTTCTCTGATGTTGATTAAGTTGGAAAATTTCAAGGTTAAATCACTGCAATCTGTATGTTTTTTGGGAAAGGATTGAATTTATGCCTGGATTAAAAATAAAAAATCTTCATGTCTCGGTTGACAATAGCGAGATATTAAAAGGATTGAATTTAGAGGTAAACCAGGGTGAAGTACATGCCTTGATGGGACCAAACGGCAGCGGAAAATCAACATTAGCCTATGCATTGATGGGCCATCCTGGGTATGAAGTAACGGATGGTGAGATTTTATTTCGGGGTGAAGAAATCATTGACAAACCTGCAGATGAACGATCTATAATGGGATTGTTCTTGGCCTTTCAATATCCGATAGCGATCCCAGGCGTTACCTTGGCTAACTTTCTGCGAACGGCGATAAATTCTCGCCGTCGTGCTGAAAACCCAGACGACAAGGGAATTCCCATCCCGGAATTTCGGAAATTATTAAAAGAAAAGATGGATTCCCTTAAAATGGATCATGTATTTGCAGGGCGGTATTTAAATGATGGTTTTTCTGGTGGCGAAAAAAAGCGAGCTGAAATTCTTCAGTTAGCTACACTCGAACCTAAAATTGCTATATTGGATGAGACAGATTCTGGTTTGGATATCGACGCTTTACGAACGGTGTCGGAGGGGGTGAATGCGCTTCGTGGCCCTAATTTGGGTGTTTTAGTTATCACTCATTATCAGCGAATTCTTGAATACATAAATCCGGATTTCGTGCACGTGATGTTTGAAGGGAGGATTGTGGAATCAGGTGGCCCTGAACTCGCCATACAGTTGGAAGAACAGGGCTACGATTGGATTCGAGAAAAATACAGCGTGGTCAAGGCATAGAGTTTATCTAAATGCCTTTTGATCTGTCCGGAGGTTACGATGGCTTCTGATGTTGAATTATTAGAAGGATTAGATGAATATAAGTGGGATTTCCGGGATCCAGAGACTCATGTGTTCAAAACACGCAAGGGGTTGGATGAGGAAATCGTTAGACAGATTTCTGAGAAGAAGGGGGAACCTGAATGGATGCTTGGATTTCGTCTCAAAGCGTTAAAGCATTTCGATCAACGTGTAGTTCCTACCTGGGGTCCAGATTTATCCGGTCTCGATTTAAATGAGATATATTTTTATACGAAACCAGCAGAGGCAGAGGGAAAAAGTTGGGATGATGTCCCTGAAACGATTAAAGAGACCTTCGATAAATTAGGTATTCCCGAGGCGGAGCAAAAATTCCTGGCAGGAGTTGGAGCCCAATACGAATCCGAAATGGTCTACCACAGCATTCAAGAGCACCTTGAATCACAGGGTGTGATTTTCAAGAGTATCGAGAATGGACTGCGTGAACACCCGGAATTATTTAGAGAATATTTTGGAACGATTATTCCTATTGAAGATAACAAATATGCCGCCCTAAATAGTGCGGTATGGTCGGGTGGGTCGTTTGTTTACATTCCCCCTGGTGTTAAGGTCGAAATGCCAATGCAGGCTTATTTCCGCGTTAACCTGGCTGATCAGGGTCAGTTCGAACGTACTCTCATCATTGTTGACGAAGGGGCAGAAGCACATTACGTTGAAGGTTGTACTGCGCCAATCTATACGACGAACTCCTTCCATAGCGGTGTAATTGAAATTGTCGTAAAGAAGAATGCCCGGTTTCGTTATACAACCATCCAGAATTGGCCCAATAACATGTATAACTTGGTAACCCAGCGTTCTATTGTGCATGAAAACGGCACGATGGAATGGGTGGACGCAAATTTGGGTTCGAAGATCACGATGAAATATCCTTCCTGTTATTTAGTTGGCGAGGGCGCTCATGGTGAAATTCTATCCTTGGCGTTTGCATCTGATGGACAACATCATGATACTGGTGGCAAAGCTATTCATTTAGCGCCAAATACAAGTAGTAAGATTACTTCGAAATCCATCAGTAAAAACTCAGGGCGAGCCTCATATAGAGGATTATTGCAGGTCCATGAGTCAGCGGAGAACTCACGCTCCAACGTAGTTTGTGATGCGCTGTTATTGGATGAAACGTCTCGATCAGATACATACCCATATATCGAGATTAATGCTCAAGATGTTAGCATTGGACATGAGGCCTCTGTTTCCCGTGTGGGTGAGGAGCAGCTATTTTACTTGATGAGCAGGGGGATGACAGAAGAAGAAGCGACGTCGATGGTCGTCTCAGGCTTTATTGAGCCTTTGGTGAAAGAACTGCCCATGGAATACGCGATTGAGATGAACCGGCTGATCCAATTACAAATGGAAGGTTCGATTGGGTAGGGAGAAAATTAATGGCTGAGAGAAAACGAGTTGTCACTCGGCGGACGAGGGCTGTAAAAAAGGGTGCTGGCAAATTTAAATTCACGAGGGAGATGATACCTTCGTTGGCGAATGGTAAACCAGAAGCGAAATTTATTTCCACTTACCGTGATAAAGCCTGGAAAGCATTTGAGAAACTCGATCTCCCATCTACAAAAGAAGAGGCCTGGCGGAGAACCGATCTCAATCGTTTAGAAACCGATAGTTTCAAAATCTCTGACAGTAAGGGTGAATGGAAGGTTCCCGAGGATTTCATTCAAACGATTTTGGAGGGACAGGCTGGTGGCAAGATTGTATTCACACCAAATGGAACCGATTCGTCCTTCCTTAGTCCGGAAATAAAAGAGAAAGGGATTATCTTTACAGATTTACAGTCTGCAGCAACTGAATATCCCAAGGTATTGAAAAAAATCTTGGGGCAGATTGTTAGAGTAGATGAAGATATCTTCTCCGCTATGGCAGCTGCCTTCTCTCGGGTTGGCGTTTTTCTATATGTCCCCAAGGGTGTACAGGTCGAGATGCCTCTTCAGAGTTTATATTGGGGAACGGATTCGGTCTCGGCGCATTTCTCACATGTTCTCGTTTTCCTGGAAGATCAATCGTCCGCAATATTTATCCAGGAGTACAATTCCAGTGCTTCAAATAGCCAACACCTCCATTCAGGGATTACGGAGATATTTATCGGTAAAGGTGCGAACTTACGCTTTATTGAAGTCCAATCATGGGGGGATCAGGTTTGGAATTTCTCACATGAGCGCGCCAGGGTTGAAAGCGACGGCAACCTTGAATGGATTTACAGTGCAACTGGAAGCCACCTGACAAAGAATTTTTCTGATATTGATTTGGTTGGACAGGGTGCTACAGGTAAAATGGCGGGATTTTATTTCACAGATGGCACTCAACATCTCGACCATGATACACAACAAAATCATTTAGCTCCCAATACAACCAGCGATTTGCTTTTTAAAGGCGCTTTGAAAGATAACAGCCGTTCTGTGTGGCAGGGGATGATTTACGTCGCCCCTGGTGCGCAAAAAACCGATGGGTATCAATCCAATCCCAATTTGATATTAGATAAATCAGCGAAAGCGGATTCAATCCCCGGTTTGGAGATTATGGCAGATGATGTCCGCTGTACCCATGGTGCCACCGTTGGGAAAATTGACCCTGATGAGGTTTTCTATCTCAACACTCGTGGCATTCCAACCGAAGAAGCAGAACGCTTGATTGTAGAAGGCTTTTTTGATCCTATTATGCAAAAAATACCTTTCGAAAATTTAAGGGAACGATTGCAAAAAGCCGTTGTTGACAAGCTTGGATAATTTTCTATACAATGAATATACTTTGCTGGTAATTAGCTAGCATTGAAAGAGGAGTTCAATTTGGCCGATTTAAGTTTTACTTCTGCCCCCGACCGAGAAAACGAGTACAAAGTTGGGGATATCGTTGAAGTGAATTGTGATCACGAAAACGAACAGGGGGAGCGAGTTCGGGGTTGGCTCCAGGGTGTAGTCGTCCAGGTGGATCCAAAGATAGTCGCTGTCCAGTTTGAGGAAAATGTTTACCTGACCGATGGCTGGATGGTTCCCGATCACGTTCTTTGGTATCCGCACAACTCACAAAATATTCGTATTGCTCGAAAAAAGAAAAGACGTCCTCGGCGTTAGAAAATCATCCCCGTTAGGTTAAAAATGAAAAACGCTGCTCGTACGAGAAAATTTGACATTGCCCATATTCGGGATGATTTTCCGATAATGAAACGAGAGGTCTATCCGGGGATACCTCTTGTGTATTTTGACTCTGCTGCGACAAGCCAAAAACCAATTCAAGTAATCGAAGCCATGGATGAATATTATCGTATGACCAATGCAAATATCCATCGTGGCATTCATGTCCTTGCTGAAGAGGCTACTCAAGCCTATGAGGGATCGAGGCAGCGAATTGCTGATTTTATCGGGGCTGAGAAATCTAGCGAGATAATTTTTACTCGTAATACGACTGAATCAATAAATTTAGTGGCTTATTCTTGGGGAAGAACGAATTTGTCACCAGGTGATGTCGTTATCCTAACTGAAATGGAACACCATTCCAACCTTGTTCCCTGGCAAATACTCGCCGAGGAAAAAGATATTCGCCTGGAGTTTATCCCCATTTCAGAAGACGGTTTACTCGAACTTGATGAGTTTAAAAAATTACTAGAATTAAATCCCAAACTGGTCGCCTTCAATCACATGTCTAATGTTTTAGGCACGATCAACCCAGCAAAATCGATCGTTGACCAAGCACATCGAACCGGTGCTTTAGTCCTTGTTGATGGCGCCCAGTCTGTCCCTCATTTACCTGTTGATGTTCAAGATTTGAATGCCGACTTCTATGCCTTTTCTAGCCATAAAATGTGTGGCCCTACAGGGATCGGTGTTTTATATGGGAAAGAAGAACTGTTAGAAGCAATGCCGCCCTTTTTGGGAGGTGGCGACATGATAAAACGTGTCGGGCTTCGCTCGTATGTGCCTAACAGCTTACCTCACAAATTTGAGGCGGGCACACCTTCCATTGCCGAGGTAATCGGTCTTGGTGCAGCAGTGGATTATTTAAACGAAATTGGGATGGATGTTATTGCTGAACACGAACACCAGTTGATTGATTATGCATTGGAGCGATTGGAAGAGGTTCCAGGGGTAAAGGTTTATGGTCCAATTGCAGATAAAAAAGGGGGGGTTGCTTCCTTTTCTTTTGAAGGTGTCCACCCGCATGATGTGTCTCAAATCGTCGATCGAGAGGGGATTGCTGTAAGAGCAGGACATCACTGCGCCATGCCGTTGCATGAGAAATATGACCTCGTTGCCACGACCAGGGCGAGTTTTTATCTTTATAACAAGACAGAGGAGATCGATCACCTCATCCATGCACTGTACAAAGTCAAGGAGGTGTTTGGCTAAATGCGCATAGCCATTTATTTATGGATGATCTCTATCGCGAAATAATCATAGACCGTTATAAAAATCCCCATTATCGGGGAGAACTGGATCCCCACGACATTTCTTACGAAGATGACAATCCTCTATGTGGGGACCAGATTCGTATTGATTTGAGGGTGGATAAAAATAACAATGTCACGGAAGCGCTGTTCAGCGGGCATGGCTGCTCGATTTCTCAGGCATCGGCTGATTTGGTAGTAGAAACAATTATTGGTAAATCGCTTGACGATATCAAGAAAATGAATAAAGAGGATGTTCTTGATATGTTGGGGATTGAATTAGGTCCGGTACGCTTAAAATGTGCCCTTCTTTCTTTAAAGGTCTTGAAAGCCGGGGTTTATGGGCTGGAGGCAGGAGAGGCCTCGGATGATCTGGTGGAATAATCGGGAATGAATTAGATGGTTTATAACTACACAGAGTTGAATTCCGATAAATTGGATTATATCCCAGTTGCTGATCTGGAAGATATCCCCAATGGTGGGCGTATATTTATCGATATAGATGAATATAGTATCGTAGTCTTCAACGTCGCCGGAAAATTCTTCGCTATCGCCGATATTTGTTCTCATGACGATGGTCCTCTTGGAGATGGAGAACTTGAATTGAATTTCGAAATTCGTTGTCCAAGGCATGGGGGACGGTTTGACATTCGTACTGGTAACGCCACATCTTTACCGGCGGTGATCGATATCCCTGCATATCCGGTGAGAGTGAAAGATGGTCAGATTGAAGTGGGGATCCCAGTCGAATCGATAGATTGATGTAGGTGTTATCCATTCGAATTATTGGATTCTTAATTTAATATATGGTTGACGCGGTAAAATATCCTTTGATATTTTTTACATTATGGAGTAATCATGGAAAAGCCTTCAAAAGAACTTCAAGATCGAGCGATTAACACCATCCGGTTTTTATCATTAGATGCGATCCAGAAAGCAAATTCGGGGCATCCCGGTTTACCTTTGGGTGCTGCATCTATTGCTTACACGATATGGACGCGACACCTGAGATATAACCCACATAATCCAAAGTGGATCAATCGCGATCGTTTTATCTTGTCTGGTGGGCATGGATCTATGTTGTTATATTCCCTCCTCCATCTCACGGGATTTGACCTCTCACTTGATGAGTTAAAAGATTTCCGGCAGTGGGGTAGTCGAACTCCCGGTCACCCGGAATATGGCCTCACACCAGGAGTTGAAGCCACAACTGGCCCATTGGGGCAGGGTTTCGCCAATGGTGTCGGAATGGCAATTGCAGAAACTCACCTCGCTTCACGCTTCAATCGTGGTAACTCTCGATTGATAGACCATTATATATATGGCATCGTTACAGATGGCGATTTAATGGAAGGAGTTGCTTCCGAAGCCGCTTCACTTGCAGGCCATTTGCGATTGGGGAAGATTATCTATTGTTACGATGATAACCGCATCTCCATCGATGGAAGTACCGATATTGCCTTTACTGAAGATCGCGTTACTCGCTTTGAAGCGTATGGATGGCATGTCAGTAAAGTGGATGACCTAAATAATGTCGAAGCGATTGACAAGGCAATTGATGGCGCAAAAGCCGATCCCCGTCCATCTTTGATCGTTGTCCGGACACAAATCGGGTATGGGTTGCCAACCAGAGCGGGTACGGCAAAAGCTCATGGTGAACCGCCGGGCGAGGAAGAACGCAGGGGAGCGAAAGAGAATCTCAATTGGCCGCTTGAACCTGAATTCTTTGTTCCTGATGATGTCTCTGCTTACTATAAAGAAGTTGGGAAAATTGGGCAGCAATATGAACAGGAATGGACACAGATTTTAAACGAATACAAAAAGAAAAATCCCGAACTGGCAGTTGAGTTTGAACGGATTATGTCCGGCAAGCTGCCAGAGAATTGGGATGAAGGGATTATTACTTTTCCCGCCGATGATAAAGGGATGGCTACAAGGGTGGCTTCAGGGAAGACAATCAACGCTATTTCCCCCAATCTTCCCGACCTGATAGGTGGTTCTGCCGATCTCGCCCCTTCAAATAAAACCTGGATAGAAGGCAGTCCTGATTTCCAGGCGGATTGCCCAGAAGGACGCAATTTCCATTTTGGGGTGCGCGAACATGCCATGGGTGCTGTTATAAATGGGATGTCGTTATATCCGGGGATAATCCCTTATGG
>JASFQL010000072.1:0-13612 GCA_050115475.1 Anaerolineales bacterium | reverse complement strand
GTAATTTTCTCTTGGTAATAATAATATATGACTTTCAGCCATTTCATTTATTCCTATCGTCTTATCCTATGCATTTATCTCACGATTTCAAACACAATTATTATTACAAGAATTATTTCATTTCAAAACCCAGCCCTCGTTCTTTCATTGAGACAAAGCTTTTTTGTCCAATGATAATATGGTCTAGCACATCAATATCCAACAACGTACCAGCAGTAACAATGGATTTCGTAACCACAGTATCATCATTACTAGGTGAAGGGTCTCCACTAGGATGATTGTGAATCACAATCACACTGGCGGCATTCCGCCGTATCGCAGGTTTGAATACTTCTCCTACTCGTATCATTGAGGAATTCAACGAGCCATGGTAAAGCTCCACAATATCAAGCACTTGATTTCGCGTATTGAGTAGCATCACCCTGAAATGTTCCTGTTCTAGGACACTCATTTCAAACTGCACCAAAGCAGCCACATCAGCCGGGCTGTGAATTGAGGGGCGTTCTTCAGGGGCTTCGAGGGATAATCGTCTTCCCAATTCAATCGCTGCCTTTATCGTTGCAGCTTTTGCTTCACCCAATCCACGTTGAGCTTGAACTTCATCAAAGGAAGCTTTATGAAGTCCTCTCAATCCCCCAAAGGTTTGTAAAATCCTTTGTCCTACTTCAACGGCATTTTCACCTTTTACACCTACCCGTAATAAAATTGCTAATAATTCTGCCGTGTTGAGAGCTTGGGGGCCCAGATACGCCAGACGCTCCCGCGGTCTCTCAGCTGCGGCCATATCGGTGATGCGATAAGTTGCTTTTCGATCATCCACTGTGACACCAAAAGTAAAGTCACTATACATCAAGGTCAATTAAACAGCAAGCCTATCGATGGAACAATCTCGATGAAATATTGACACACTCTCATTCCCGCGATATAGTGCCATCCGATATGAAACGAAAAGTCTTTTTTTTCGGGATAGTGATTGTATTAACCTCACTAGCCTGTAATATGGAGAGAGTTATAAATCCATCTCTCCCAACAAATACACCTGCTCTACCAACAGATACCCTACTACCTCCTCCCACACCTACAGCAACTCCAATCCCCACGCCAGAGCCTGGGGCAAGAATTGAAAGTGGAGATCAGGCTTATTTTTATGGTGACTGGGATCAATCAATTCTTGAATATACCAAAGCCCTTGAGGGAGATCCAGATTCTGAAATCCAGGTAGCTGCATTACTTGGATTGGGGAGATCCTTTCATAAAACAGGAGAGTTGGCACTGTCAAAAGATTCTCTCCAAACCGCAATAAACACAGCACCTCAATCCCCCCTTATCCCAGTAATTTATTTCACGTTAGGTGAAGTATATGAAAGTTTGGAACTTTACGGAGAAGCTGCCAATGCCTTTCAAGAATATCAGAATTTAAGACCAGGTTTGATCGATTATTATATCCATGACCGTATAGGGGATATGTGGTTCGCTGCTAATGAATTCAACAATGCTATTGTAGCTTACCAGTCTGCATTACAATCACCACATATTGGGGATTCTCTTTATATTGACGTAAAAATAGGCGATGCATACGAAGCCCTTGGAGATATTGCGACCTCATTGATTATTTACGAAGACGTATTTAACAGAACTGGGGACAACCGACAAAAAGCGTTGATGAAATATTATGTCGGATGGGCGCAAATCACTTTAGGACAAACTGAACAGGGGTATGCAAGTTATATCGAAGCAGTAACACAATATCCCCAATACTATGGTGCATATCTCTCTTTATTGAAACTCATTGAAGCCGGACAAAACGTTGATTGGTATACAATGGGATTAGTTTATTATTCTAGTGAGCAATACGGACTAGCTGTTGATGCTTTCGTTCGATATCTCAATGAATACCCAGATGCACATCCAAGTGCAGCCCACTACTATCTTGGCTTAGCCTATCATCACTTGGGTAGTTATGATGAAGCAATCAATCAATGGCAAATACTCATCGACACGCATTACAAAGAACAATTCTGGGCTGAAGCATACGAGAGAATCGCTGACACATATTATATAAATCGTAAAAACCCTGAAAAATCAATTCAAACCTATCTAGACTTTATTAAAGCAGCACCCGATTATCCTGAGGCATCTGATTATTTGTATTACGCGGGAAGGATCGCAGAAAGATCTGGAGATCTGCAGCAGGCTGCTACTCACTGGGAGAGAATTGGTATAGATTACTCAACTTCTGATAATGCTTTTGAAGGTCTCTTCCAGGCAGGAATTGTTTATTATCGGATGGGGAATTTCGATCAAGCCGCCATTCAATTTTCAAGTGCGCTAAGTGTTGCAAACAGTACTGGTGAACAAGCTGGCGCACAATTCTGGATTGGGAAAAGTTATAATGAATTAGGAGAAATTCAGGCTGCCCACAGCGCATGGATTCAAGCAAGTACAATCGATCCAACGGGTTATTATAGTGAGCGCGCATTAGAGATTCTAGATGATAAAAATCCATTCACACCTCCCACTACCTACTCTTTTCCTGATGATCACTTACAAACAAAATTGGAGGCGGATGCCTGGATGCATCAAACCTTTAATCTTCCCCCTGAAGAAGATCTGAATGATATTTCCCCCCTTTTAAGTGATCCACGCTTTATACGCGGTGCTGAATTATGGAACCTAGAATTATTTGAATACTCAAAAGAGGAATTCACTAACCTCCGTCTAGATTTATTCAGTAATCCAGCAAATAACTACAGACTGGCAAATTATTTAATCGATATAGGGTTATATTACACTGGTATTCAGGCCACAAGAGATGTCTTAGATGCAGCAGGTTATGATCCAGCTGGGACCTTATCTGCACCTCTGTACTTTAGTCATATTAGATTTGGGCACTATTTTTCTGATGTAGTTCTTCCTGTTACTCAAGAATATAATTACGATCCCTTGCTTTTTTATAGTATTATGCGGCGAGAAAGCCTTTTTGAAAGTTTCATCATCTCTTCAGCTGGTGCTGGTGGATTGATGCAAATCTGGCCACCTACAGGAGAAGCGGTATTCAATCAAATAAATTGGCCACCAAATTACCATACAGAGGATATATATCGCCCTCTGGTCAGTGTCAAATATGGTGCATACATCCTCGATGAACTACGTAGGCGGTTCAATAATAATTGGTATGCCATTCTTGCAGGATACCATGCAGGACCAGACAATGCTTCAATTTGGCTATCCCTTGCCCCTGATGATCCCGATCTATTTGTCGAAGTGATTCGTTTCTCAGATACCAGGGATTACATTCGCTGGATCTATGAATTACATGTGATCTATAAAACTCTCTATGAAGTGAATTGATTAATCTCTCCCCCTTTTTAAAGTAATATAATCAATTATTCTCTCGGATTTTTATTCCGTGGGGTTGTCACCAGGTTTAGCCTCCAAGAACCAATCCAGGATGGTCATAAAACGATCACTAGGATCAAAAATTGGGCCAAGTTGAATCCCTTGAATCTCATTATCGACGGCATAACTGTACATTGGGAAAAATAGCGGAAGTGCAGGAAGTTCGCGTGAAAAATGAACCTGGAAGTTACGATATAAACGTGAGCGTTCATATCTATCCGGAGTTATTCTAGCTTTCTCTATATATTCACTCGCCCGGCGATCATCCCACTTTGCATAATTCTGCCCACCGGTGATCATTGCTTGATGCCAAAATGGGTAGGGATCAGGGTCCGGTGAACCAGCAATGGTGAGATCAATTAAAGCAGCATCATAATTTCGTGGTTCTAAATAATCTTGCATAAGAACATCAACCTCTACTGGAACGGGATTTACAAACACGCCAACGTATGCCCAATAAACCTGAATCATTTGAGCTAAGGCGGCATGTCTTTCAGTGTTTGGGTAGATAAGATCGAAATTCAATTGGATCTTATCAATTTCACGTACTGTCCCATTTGGTCGTAATCGATAATCAGCTTCTCGTAAGATCTCGATTGCCTCATCTGGGTCATAATCATATCTCGTTACATTATCATAATATGCCCATGTTCCAGGGAATATGACCCCATGTGCAATCATCGCCTGTCCATGTAAAACCTGATTGACCATCCACGATCGATTCAATGCCTTCAACATCGCCTTACGAAACTCTAAATCGGCAAAGAAAGGTTTTTCATCTCTATCCAAGTTGAATATGATGATAGACATTTGAGGTAGACGTGCAGTATAGACATTTAAACCCGGTTCTGATAAAACATCATCCAAAGATGGAGAATCAATATACCCAATCCCTAATACCTGGCCATTACGGTAAGCATTCAAAGCCTCAGCAGTACTTTGGAAGTATCGAAAGACAAACTCCTCAATCCATGGAGGGTTGAAATAATAATCTTCGAAAGCTTGAATTACTACACCTGTAATTTCCCCATTTTCCGTTCGTAATTCAACAAATTTGTAGGGACCAGAGCCTATAGGCGCTAAATTGAAACTATCATTAATGATTTCTTGAGGTGTTTTCCCACCCAAGATGTGCTTTGGTAATATTCCAAAGGAAAGGTAATCAATAAATGGAGAGAATGGTTCCTTTAATCGGAATTGAAGATTCAACGCGTCGAAGGCGACAACTTCAACAGAATTCCATAAATCCCTGATATCTGCTGGAATTGGAATTTCTGCATTTCTCATCAATTCTACTGTAAAAAGGACATCTTCTGCGGTTACAGGTGTGCCATCATGCCATAGAGCGTTTTTTCGAAGAGTAACATTGAAAAAATCTGCTGAAACAGATACGCCATAATCCTCTGCCAAATCTGGAATAGGATTCCCTAAAGAATCAAATTTAATCAAACTAGAAAAAATCAAGCGAGTTACATCTTTGTCAACTGGATTATTGTAAGCCAATAAAGGATTAAAGCGACTCGGTGTTCCGACGAGAGCTTCAACATAGACACCACCCGTTGTTGGTTCAGGCAAAACGTCATCAATCTGCGGTTTCTGCCCAACCAATAAGATCGCTATAGCCGCTATAGCGATAATTGCGATGATAATTTGCCAACGTAACTTACGCATTTTTATTTTTTCCCGCAGTATGCCTAATTAAAAAGGGCGCTCTCGGACTTTGCCCACAAGCCACCCTTTGTAATAATCAAGGTATTCGTAATATTACCCAGTAACGTAAACAGTTACAATAGCCAGGATAAAGAAAATAATGCTGAGGATGATCGTCGCTTGAAAAAGGGTTTTTTCAATCCCTCTCCGTGCAGAAAAAACCCCACCTGTATCTCCTCCGACGAGGCCACCCAACCCGCCACCTTTGCTTTGCAAAATCACACTGGCAATCAAGGCAATTGACGTTATAATCAAGCCAATATCTAAAAAAGTTTCCATCAGGAAAGCATACTCCTTTTATATTCACTTAGAACATAAACTATTCGTCAAACAGGCGGATTATACCTTTCCTAAAGAGATTTTGTCAAACTAAAGGATGAATATTATCAAATGCATGAAATCGTGATTAACATGCACATGCACACGCCATATTCAGATGGAATGGGTTCTCATGAAGATATCGCAAGAGCAGCGATTACAGCTGGTTTAGATGCGGTTATTACAACAGACCATAACATTTGGGTTCAAGAATTAGAAGGATATTACGAAGAAAAAGATGGCAGTGTACTCCTATTAGTCGGTGAAGAAATTCACGACCAAACGCAAGACCCACAAAAAAACCATTTACTGGTTTTAGGGACCAATTGCGAACTTTCACAATATGCGCCCAATCCACAAATATTGATCGATAAAGTAAATGAATCAGGGGGACTTTCTTTCATCGCTCACCCAATTGAGTTTGAGGCAGAAAAATTCGGTGAAGGTGATCTATCATGGGTAAACTGGGAAGTTGACAACTTCACCGGTATTGAGTTATGGAATGCTATGACAGAATTTAAATCCCTCCTAAAAGGATACTTAGAAGCTATTTTTTATTCATTTAACTTTAGTCGAGTTGCGCAAGGTCCCTTCGCTGAAACCCTCAAGAAGTGGGATGAACTTCTATCGCGTGGAAAACCAATCGTTGCCGTTGGAGGCTCTGATGCCCATGCATTTCGTAAATCCTTAGGACCGATCAGTCAGATTCTATTCCCATATGAAAAACATTTCAAGGCAATAAATACTCATTTACTGCTACCTGAACCTTTAAGTGGGAACACGCAATCAGACAAACAGTTGATAATGGATGCACTTCGAAATGGCCATGGATTCGTTGCTTACGATCTCCCTGCCCCCACTCGGGGATTTATGTTCACTGTTCATCTCTCAGATAGAAATTTAATTATGGGGGATACAATCGCCGCACATAATAGCGCTACTCTTCAAATCAAACTCCCTCGATCTGCTGAATGCTTATTATTAAAGGATGGAGAGGTCATACGCTCCACGAAAAAAAGGGGAACAATCGTGCATAAAATTGAAGGTCCGGGAGTATATCGAGTCGAAGCCTATATTCCTTACAAAGGCAAACGTAGGGGGTGGATTTTCAGCAATCCAATTTATGTACGTTAGTTCCTATTATTCTCTTCCCTTATTATGACAAATGTTCTATAATATATAATGAAAATAATTGGCATGGTTTTTGATATTAACTATTACAGCTTTCAAATTGGAAAACATACTTTGACTCTATTCAAATCCTGGAAAAATCAAGATGTTTAACCTACAAGCACCATATAAACCAACTGGCGATCAGCCTGAAGCCATCAAACAATTACTTCAAGGGATTGAGAAAGGCTATCAGAACCAGGTATTGCTTGGAGCAACTGGTACTGGTAAAACCTTCACGATGGCAAACATCATTCAAGAGACTCAGAAGCCTGCGTTGATTATCGCACATAATAAAACCCTCGTCGCACAACTATACGCTGAATTCAAAGAATTTTTTCCAGATAACGCTGTTGAATACTTTACTTCTTATTATGATTATTACCAACCTGAAGCGTATGTTCCTCGACACGATCTATTCATTGAAAAAGAGACAGACATCAACGAAGAAATCGAGAGGTTACGTCTCGCAGCAACTACTTCCTTGATATCCAGAAAAGATGTGATCATCGTGGCTTCAGTTTCCTGCATCTATGGTCTGGGAAATCCAGAAGCATACGGTAAAGTTGTCATTGATATCAAAGTTGGGGAATCCTATCGCAGAAACACACTCTTACGACGATTGGTGGAAAGCCATTATTCGCGCAATGATATTGACGTTCTTCCAGGTACTTTCCGTGTTCGTGGGGATACACTCGACGTGATTCCTGCCTATCAGGAAAAACAAGGCTACCGAATCACCTTCTTTGGGGATGAAGTTGAAAGAATTGTAGAAATGCACCTTGTTACAGGAGAAATCCAGCAAGAAATGGAATCCGTTTCCATCTACCCAGCCAAGCATTTCATCACAGAGGAAGAAAAACTTCAACTAGCAATAAAAAGTATCGAAGAGGAGTTGGAGGAACGCCTGGCCTACTTCAAGAAGAATGAGCAGTATTTGGAAGAACAACGTATTGAACAACGAACTCGTTATGATTTAGAGATGCTCAGAGAAATTGGACACTGCGCAGGTATCGAGAATTATTCCAGACATTTAGACCAACGATCCGAAGGTTCGCCACCCTGGAACTTAATAGATTATTTCCCAGGTGACTACTTGCTGTTCATCGATGAATCCCATATGACCATTCCACAAATTCGCGGCATGTACAATGGTGACCGATCACGAAAACAAACATTAGTCGATTATGGTTTCCGTCTGCCTTCCGCTCTGGATAATCGACCACTCAAATTTGAGGAATTTGAAGAAAGAATGGGGATTACTGTCTACACCACAGCAACCCCAGGTCCTTATGAATTAGAACACGCCGATCAGATTGTTGAACAGATTATCCGTCCAACTGGTCTCGTTGATCCAAATGTCGAAGTCCGCCCTGTTGAGGGACAAATCGACAACCTGATCGGCGAAATAAAAGAGCGTGTCAACCATGGCCAACGTGTATTAGTAACTACCCTGACAAAACGAATGGCTGAAGATTTATCAGATTATTTGTTAGAAATGGGTATCAAGGTGCATTACCTGCACTCAGAAATCGATACCCTTGAACGAGTTGGTATCTTACGTGATCTCCGTATGGGTGTCTTTGATGTCGTTGTGGGAATCAACCTGTTACGGGAAGGTCTCGACTTACCTGAAGTCTCTTTAGTCGCTATCCTAGATGCCGACAAACAAGGTTTCTTGCGTTCACAAACTGCTCTAATCCAAACTATCGGGCGAGCCGCTCGTCACGAAAGTGGAAAAGTTATCATGTACGCAGATAACATCACTGAAGCAATGCAAGCGGCAATCGACGAAACCAATCGAAGGCGTGAGAAACAAACCACTTACAACCAAGAACATGGAATTCAACCAGAAAGTATTGTAAAGGCTATTCGCGACATAACAGACCAGATAAGCACTCACGCGGTTGCAGAATCCAAAGCTGAATATCGTGTTGATACTGTTGATAAGATCCCTAAACGAGAGCTTGAGGAAATGATTAAAACATTGGAAGAAAAGATGAAAGCAGCTGCACAGTCCCTTGAATTTGAACAGGCTGCCATCATCAGGGATCAAATCTATGAATTACGCACAACCCTGGCTGAAGATGAAAATCTAAAGCCTTGGGAACGCATCAAAGTATTGGCAGGCGAGAAATAGAAATCATACAATAAAACCTGCTTTTTTCCCATATACCTCCTTCACAAATTCTTCATATCTATTGCCTAAGCTTAAGTGGTATTTTGAAGGCGAATTATTGTTTGATATTTATCAGGTACATCATGAATGTTTTAGGAATGCTATAATCAAATTATGACGACTATATTAATAATTGAAGATGAGCCCGAGCTTGTGAAAGTGCTTCGGTCTTATTTGGAAAAAAGTGGATATAAAGTATTAACAGCATATAAGGGTGACACAGGTTTATCTGCATGGGAAAATAACAAGCCAGACCTGGTTATTCTTGATCTAAACCTGCCGGGCATGGATGGCTTGGATGTAGCCCGAGCCATTCGAAGACAGGCAGATACACCAATTATTATGGTGACTGCCAGGGTTGATGAGGCTGATAGATTAATCGGCCTTGAATTAGGGGCTGATGATTATGTTACCAAACCTTACTCTCCCCGGGAGGTTGTGGCTCGTGTTCGTGCAGTTTTGCGAAGAGTTGATAAACCTTTTGACATCCCAAATAAAATTCAGATCGATGACCTTGAGATCGATGTTGAAGGATATTCTGTAAAACGTGGTTCATTGCCCATAGACCTTACACCTACCGAATTTCATTTACTTGCCACAATGGCTCAACAACCCGGGAGAGTTTTCAGCCGTATTCAACTGCTGGAAGCCACGCAAGAGGGGGCGGTTTTCGAGGGATATGAACGGACAATCGATGCCCATATAAAAAACTTACGCGCGAAATTAGAACCTGACCCAAAGAATCCTCATTACATCGAAACCGTATTTGGTGTTGGTTATCGGTTTATCCAGGAAACGTAAGATGCGATTACGTTTATTCCTAGCGTTCTCACTTGTTATCATCGTCACCCTTGGCACATTAGCGTATATTTCTCGCAATCAATTTGTGGAAGCTGTTAACACATTTGCCCAACGCGGTGGTTTCTTTGGAGTTGATATTCTTGCATCATCATTAGAAGATTACTATGCAGCGAATAAGGAATGGGATAACGTAGAAGTGATATTTCAAAAAGATACACCAAGTGGGTCAGTGATAGGATTCCAACAAGGCAATAGGGGGAATCAACCACGAGGAGTTCCCGAACTCATTCTTATTGACACGAATGGTGCAATACTGTACGCGCCAGAAGGATTAGGCCTGATTACTCCCCCTTCGGAGGAGGAGATCGAACTTGGAATCCCCCTACATAACGAAGAGCAAATCATTGGTTATCTCGTCCCTCAAAACAATATAATCTTACCGAGGAACATCCATCAAACGAACTTCACGCCGTTTCTTAATCAAACGTTACTGCCCACATTACTAATATCGATTGGCTTAGCATTGGCCTTAGCCATGTTGGTAAGTTACTATTTTCTCCAACCTGTTCGAAACCTAACCTTAGCAGCAAATAAACTGGCTAAAGGCGACTTGACCCAACGAGTAAACGCGAATGGCAATGATGAATTGGGTTTATTAGGAAAAACATTCAACCAGATGGCAGCTTCATTGGAACACGCTGAAGAAAGTCGCCGGTCAATGACGACAGATATCGCCCACGAATTACGTACACCCCTGGCCGTTCAAAGAGCAAATTTAGAGGCGCTCCAAGATGGCGTGTACCCTCTCACGATGGAAAACCTCGACCCCATATTTGAACAGAATCAATTGCTAACGCGATTGGTTGAAGATTTACGTACCCTCTCTCAAACAGATTATAACGATCTGACACTAGAAATTCATGAATATGACCTTATCCCGTTACTTGAACAAATCATCAGCAACTATAAGCCACAAGCAGACCAACACAAAATCACATTAGAATATATCTTTCCGGCTTCATGCCAACTTGTGAATATCGATGCACGAAGGATCAATCAGGTATTAAATAATTTATTACAAAATGCTCTCCAGCATACTCCTGAGGGAGGAAAAATTTACTTGACATTAGATTGCCAAGAATCAAGTGTTGAAATGTCCTTACGAGATACAGGACCAGGTATCCCACAAGATGAATTACCGTATATATTTAATAGATTTTATCGGGGGAAACAATCTCGAATCCAAAACCAGAGTGGTAGTGGTATCGGACTAACGATTGCGCGTCGTTTGGTAGAGGCCCATGGTGGCACACTAACGGCAGAAAATCATCACAAAGGCGGAGCAATTTTCAAAGTCAATCTACCAAGATAACGAAATACTCCTACTTCCTCCCACATTCCCATAAATCGTGTAAGCGTTTTGGACTATCCCTAATTTCAAGATAGGTTTACTCTTTACATAGAATAGATATTTTATTCAATATCTAGATTAATACATTACATTTCGAATTTTTCTATTTATGGATAATTCGACCAATTACTGAATTATGTGAGATATCTATCCCAATAAAAATTATCCACTAGCCTTTTACCACGGCTAGAGGTCGTAAGCGAGCGACCTTTTTGGCAATACCAGCGCCGGTTACTGTACTAACGACTTCGTCAACATCTTTATAAGCTTTAGGGGCTTCCTCTGCCAAACCCGGCATTGATCCAGCGCGAATTTGAATGCCCTTCCTTTCTAGTTCTTTCAGAAGCCGATCGCCTCGGATTGTTTTCTTGGCTTTCTTGCGACTCATCACGCGCCCAGCACCATGACAACTCGATCCAAAGGAACGATGCATGCTCTCTTTTGTACCGGTCAATACCCAAGAAGCCGTTCCCATGCTGCCCGGAACAAGAACTGGTTGCCCAATCTCACGATATTCCGGAGGGAGATCATAGGAACCAGGGCCAAACGCCCTTGTAGCTCCTTTCCTGTGTACACACACCTTGATATCCTCCCCCTCGATACGATGTGTTTCTATCTTTCCCATGTTATGGGCAACATCGTACACTTGAATTAGTTCCCACTTTTTCACTTTACCTGCAAATACCTCTTCAAAAGCCTGACGAACAAAATGAGTCAATATCTGCCTGTTGGCAAAGGCGTAATTGGCAGCGCATCTCATTGCATCGAGGTAGGCCTTGCCCTCAGAAGAATCTAAAGGTGCACAAACCAGTTCACGGTCGGGTAATGTGATGTTATATCGCTGAACCGCTGCCTGCAACTCACGGACGTAATCGCTGCATACCTGGTGGCCTAACCCACGCGACCCACAATGTATCTGGACAGCGATATTCCCTTGATGTAAACCCATCACCCTTGCTGCTTCGTCGTCAAAAATATCCTCTATTAAATCGACTTCGATAAAATGGTTACCGGCCCCAAGGGAACCAAGTTGCGGGCGTCCACGATCTTTCGCTCGTTGACTTATCTTCGATGGATCTGCTCCGTCCAGTTTCCCGGATTCCTCAGTCCTTCTAACATCAGTTTCAGTAGCATATCCATTTTTCAATGCCCACGACGAGCCCTGGACGCAGACCTGATCCAACTGTTTTTGATCTAGCCGGAGTTGTCCTTTCCCACCGACTCCACTGGGACAATAATGGTACAAAGCGGATACCATATCCTTGAACATCCCAGAAGCTTGTTCATATGGAATATTTGATGCCAGTAAGCGTACCCCACAATTTATATCGTATCCAATTCCACCAGGAGAGATAACACCAACTGGGTAACGAGTTGCGGCTACTCCTCCAATTGGAAAGCCATACCCTTGATGCATATCAGGCATCACCAGTACGTGTCCGACCAATCCTGGGAGTGTGGTTGAATTGATCGCTTGTTCGATGGAGCGATCATCCATAACCTGTTCAAGAAGTCTTCTGGTAGTAAAAAGTCTTACAGGGACACGCATATCCACTCGAAAACTCTTTGGGATTTCCCACTCATAATCACTAATCTTTGTCATTTCCTGTATGCTAACCATTTCGATTTTTTCCTTATACATCAAATACTATTACTACTTCGTAACCCAATTTTGTATTATTGATTTGCATGTTATGGAAAGTAACCGCCTTAATTTCCTTACATATCCCCGAAATTTTTATTCCTTCAAGTTGGGCAGATAATCCATACCCTTCATTAATCTCCAAATTTAATCGATTAAAACCCAATCCCTCAGATTCATTTATATATAATAATTCCTCTAGAAACATGACCAATAAACTTTCTAGCTCCTTGGCTTTAAGAATAATAGTATATAACTTTTTTAATTTATCATCGAACTTAATCCCCATCAGCGAGTACATTCCCTTTGCTGCTTCCGAAAATAACGTGGGAAGATCATCCGCCCATACTCGAATTGCTGTATCGGCAGTATGTTCAATTTCCATAAATCCAGAACTTATAATTTCCATCGCCTCTAGTATACTGGAAAGTTGTGATAGGATACAATAGCAACTTATTATAAAAGGTATAGGAACTATCATTCTTGGTTGTTGTTCTACAATAATTCGATTAAAATGAGCAGCATGAAAGATAAATTGCTTTTGATAGAACTTCACCTCAAAGAATTCATTGAAAAAAGCGCTACTCGCCTCTTTCCATCACCTGATTCCGAAATAGATCTTGTTAATCAATTAGTTCGTGCAATGGAAGAAGAAATACGAGTTGGGGAAGATGGTTCTATTGCCGCTCCGAATATCTATTCTCTCAATGTCCCTTCAAAATTCGTCGCAGATATTCGCTCAAATCAAAACCTCCTAAACAATCTTGCTTCCCAATTAATGGAAGCAGGAGACAATACCGATATCGAATTCGAATCTCCCCCCTCAATAAATGTCTTTCCTGATGAAAATTTAAAAGAGGGTGAATTCACCGTAAAGGCTATGTGGCAAAATCCATCAGGTATCCAGACACAAGCCATGGATATCGACCTGGATACAGATCCACGATCAAGCATTCCACCCAAAGCGTTTTTAATTGTCGGT
>JASFQL010000071.1:0-13713 GCA_050115475.1 Anaerolineales bacterium | reverse complement strand
TGAGATTCCAATAAAGTACTACCACAATAATATTTCCGGCACGTTAGTACTCTGTGAAGTTATGGATGAGTTTGGTGTGAATGATATTGTCTTTAGTTCTTCGGCGACTGTCTATGGCGATCCTCAAAGTGTTCCGATTTCTGAGAATTTTCCAGTAAATCCCACCAATCCCTATGGGTGGACTAAAATGATGATTGAACAGATTCTGATTGACATTCAACATGCCAATCCTGAGATGAATGTAAGCATTCTCCGCTATTTCAATCCAGTTGGGGCTCATCCCAGTGGGTTGATAGGTGAAGATCCCCGTGGGATACCGAACAATCTCATGCCGTATATTTCCCAGGTTGCAGTGGGGAAGTTGAATAAATTATCTATTTTTGGGGATGATTATGATACAGTTGATGGCACTGGCGTGAGGGATTATATTCATGTGGTAGATTTAGCCAAAGGACATCTTGCTGCTTTAGATAAATTAAAATCTAAATCTGGAGTAAGTATATATAATCTTGGAACTGGTCAGGGAATTAGTGTTTTTGAGTTGGTGGAAGCTTTTCAGATTGCATCAAAAAAGGAAATTCCATATCAGATTGTCGATCGTCGAGCGGGGGATGTTGCAGAAAGTTATGCTGATCCCCATAAGGCGAATGTCGAGTTGGGCTGGAAAGCGGAATTAGGGATAGAAGATATTTGTGCAGATACCTGGCGTTGGCAGTCCGCTAATCCCGACGGTTATCCAAAATAAAAAGCCTGAGTAATATAATAATAGTTATTTAAAAGGGGAAGGTTTTATTTTATCAATCCCTTTTTGAAGAGTATCTTGAAACTGTTGATTTGCTTTTTCAAGTTCGATTTTTTGTGCAATGGACCATTCTAATACAAGCCGATCAGTTAATTTTTCCAGGGTTTTTTCTTCATGGTCATTTAAATTGTGTTCGATTTTTCGAGCAGTAAGATCGCGGATTAGTTGTGCGGTTGTGGCAAGTGAGCAATCTGTGAGAAGTTCATTGATCTCTCGCTTACGTATATTATGGTCGGGAGACATCTCTTCAGGAACTTCTTGTAATACTTTTTTTACTTTCCTCATCATGTATTGTGTAGCGATAGGTCTAATTCGTTCATTGTCAATATTTTTTACCGGAACAAAAAAGATGCTATTTTTTGCTTTTACCCTGTAATATTTCGTCTTTGTATCTTCGATCTGTTTGGTTTCTATTCCCGTTATTTGACCGACCCCATAATATGTATGGACGATCCAATCGTCTTTCCCAAGGGAAGTCGATTTCTTAGCCACTAACTCACCTCAACTTAGTTTTCTTTTCTCGATGTAGATGAATACTTATATAAATTAATGATTGATCTTTTCGATATTTCTAAGAAATAACTTAATTTAGTATATCATGCCATGAACGATTTGACTTATATCAGGATCAATCAGAAAGGATTTCTAATTCAACTTTTTATTTCATGGGAAGAATTATTGGCGGAAAAATATGATTGATCATGTAAAGTTATCCATTTTCAATATCATAGATTTCATTCGTCGTACATAGAACCTTTATAGATGTCGGTTTTTGCCTAAGATTTTTGAATTTCAAATCGATAAACTGACTTAGTTACTCGTTCCCATGCCTGTTGAAAGCGGGATTTCGTTTTCGGGGTGTAATCAGTAAGATATCTTTCTCGATGTGTTTTACTAAATCGATAATCCGTTTCTGCGAGTATTAACATATCCATAAAAAAAGGTTTTTGATCTGTCACCACGCTGATTTTTCCGTTGATCGTTAATGCTTCAGCCATTGTATCGAGGAATTTTCTGTTAAAAATCCTGTGTTTAATGTGCTTGGATTTATAATTTGGATCTGGAAAGTGAAGATATACCAATGATAAACATTTTGGAGTAAATAAGGGATAGAGTTGTTTAATATCTGCTTTGATAAAAAGAATATTGTCAAGTGAGTTCGCAGCTGCTAGGTTGACGGCAGCATAGATTGCCCTTCTCGAGAAATCGATTCCGATATATTTTTCATTTGAAAATTCTTTTGCCAGACTACAAATGAATTCTCCTGTCCCACAACCAATTTCAAGTTGGAGATATCCTTCTTCCTTGAATAAAGATTGGCGATCGATGTGTGGAAAATTCTCGGGATTATGGTAAAGTTCTTTCGCTCCCCAACTGAGTAAGTATTTTTTCTCGTCTTCTGCCTTTGGTGGTTGTAACTTTACTCTTGCGACTTGTCGTCCTTTAGCCATAAGAGAATTATATAATAAGATAACGATGCATCTCAATTCTACGGAATGCTTCGAAATATCCCATTTCATAAAAGGCAGGGAGTAGGGGATTATCTGTAGGAATGTTTTCTGTATATGTGTCTAGTTCCGGATGTTTGAGATGGAGTATCTTTAACATTTCTAACATAATCGCTGCTTCTTCTCCCCCTTCAGTATCAAACATGATGCGTGAAAGGTTGAATAAGGTCCGTTGATATACCAACCATCCATGGCCACCTGATGAGGGATAAACATGAAAGCCATGGATACCCTTTGCGTGATATATGGATTCGGTTTGGTTGGTCCAAGCCTGGTAATCTTGTCGTTGTTTTAAATTAAAATAAATTTCTCCCTTACTCATTGGATAAACTTTTGCTGAAGAAGTCAGCACGGGAGCGGGAGCACGTCTAAGAATTGATAATTCTCTATCTTCATGAAAACCAAGCTTTAGGAAAAGTTTATGTGCTGGTTCGTTCCCAACGATTACCTCAAGCATATTTTCCTGAATTAGGAGTGTATCTGAATTAGCAATCATTCCTTCCATCAATGCTTGACCGATCCCTCTGGCTCTCTGGTTGGTTATTACGCCCAACCTTGTATACCAGGATCGATTTTCTCTTAATGCCAGCATACCTAAACCAACAATATCATCGTTTCTCAGTGCAACAAGAGATTTTGACAAGTCTACATCGTAGAGATGAATGTATTCTTTGAGTCGAGCAACGTTCATTGGCATAGGCACTAGATAGTCCACTCGCGTTTGATTATACGCGTCGGTAAGTTGTTCAATGGTGAATTTTTCTGCAGGGACGAGTTTGAGGGTCATTTGTGTTAAGTAAGAGGGATTATCTATTAGGTGAATCCGAGTCTTTATGTGGTTATTTCTGGATTTTGCGGCTGACCGAGATAATGGTTTACTGTTTCCATGAAGGTTGCTACTTTATATGGCTTACTGATATATCCATCGAATCCGTAAGCCTCAGCCATTTTTTTTGCTGATTCTGAAGGCCAAGCTGTACAAACGATAATGGGAATTGAAGTCATACCATAGTTACGCCTCAACATACCTAAGAGGGTCTGACCGTCTACATCTGGTAACCCTAGATCAAGCAAGACTAAATGAATATCTTTATTTGAGACAAACTGAATAGCTTCTTCACCATTTGCCGCGAGGATAACATCATGCCCGAATTTATTCAGTATTTTCCTTGCCAGGTTTGCGCTATCGGCTACATCTTCGATTACCATAATATTTGCCATAGAACACCTCGATAATTTCTGCCAACTCTAAATCTTACCATGTCCACTTTACCTCCTGGCTTGCAATATTGTATAGACCTTGATGGACTAGGGTTTTGTAAAAGTTAGGAGGTAGAAATCACTATCAAAAAGAATTTTACTTTGAATGTTATCCATTCCCCTGGGAACAATCTGGAGTAAATTAGACAAAGTGTATCCCTTCTTAATTTGGTCTCCTGTATATCTGTATTTCAATACATCCCTAGTACTCCGTTTTTCATCCAGGATGTGTATCGTCGTCCCTTGCTTGGCTACTCGGGACATTTCTTCCAACCCCCGGAAAGGGTTGGAGTAGAATTGTAGTCCACCCATTTGGAAAACGAGGTCGAAGGAATTATCTTTAAATGGGAGATATTCGCCATTCGCTTGGAACAATTCGGCTGTTCTCTTTCTGTGATAGAGTTTTTTCTTTGCCCGTTTCAGCATTTGCATCGAGATATCAACCCCGTAGTAATCTCCTTCTGGTGGCATGAAGAAAAGATTGCTTGCAGTTCCAACAGCAGTTTCTAAAATCTTATCTCCTAATTTGATTTCTAGTTTCCCGATATATTCTCTGCGTATAATTCCTTCTGAGTTGATGCCTAAAAAATTACCTACATTCACCACAGTGTCATACCCAATAGCAACCAAATCATAAAATTTGCGGAACCATTTACTCCGCCAACTGAGGTGATTCTGGGAAAGAAATATTGGGATCCCGTTTTTAATTGGGAAGGAATGTTTCGATTGTTCACCGATGAGTGTGTTGTTTTCATACCTAAGCGACTCCCCATTATATGGATTGCACAACAAGGAGAGAGTTTTTAGGCGCATGATGTAATTATATCTTGGGAAAAATGAATAGGTGTAAAATATGGCTGCTTTGAATTAGGAGGATTTTCGTGGTAAATGAAAAAAATATGAGTAATAAGGTTATCTTGATTACCGGGGCTACTGATGGGATTGGAAAAGAAGCAGCCAGACAATTGGCAATAATGGGGGCAAAAATAATTATTGTGGGACGGAATAAAAGCAAGTCAGAAGCGGCGATAGAAGAACTTATTTCGATTAGTGGGAATAATGAAATTTCCTATCTTCTTGCTGATCTTTCATCACAATCACAAATTCGTCAATTAGCCCGAGATTTCAAGGAACGATTTGATCGTTTAGACGTGTTGGTGAATAATGCTGGCAGCATTTTCTTACGCAAACGATTGAGTGTAGATGGGATTGAAATGACCTTTGCCCTCAATCATTTGGCTTACTTTCTACTGACAAATTTACTCCTTGATATTTTAAAAGCCAATGCACCGAGTCGCATTGTAAACACATCCTCTGGTTCGCATTTAAGTGGCAAAATAAATTTCAAAGACGTGGGTTTATCTCGGGGATATATCTTTCAGCGAGCCTACGCACAATCCAAGTTGGCGAATGTAATGTTTACCTTCGAATTGGCTTCACGATTAGAAGGATCTGGTGTCACCGTAAACGCTTTCCATCCAGGTTTCGTAAAAACCAATATCGGTGTGAACTATAATTGGCTGGTACGAGTCTTAAAACCTCTAATTTTCCACACCGGGATTCCTGTAAAAGAGGGCGCTGATACTCTGGTTTATTTGGCAAGTTCACCGCAAGTTGCAGGCGTTTCCGGGAAATATTTTTACCGGAAAAAGCCAAGAGAGACGAATCCCTTAGCCAGAGATAGGGAAGAACAAAAACGATTGTGGGTGTTGAGTGAAAAAATGGTAGGGGGGATTTAGTGGTCTAGCCATACGAAGCGAATGTGCCAACCTCAACTTCTCCTAGTGCTTTTAGCAGGTTTTTCTTGGTGATTAAAATCGCTGTCCCACGGATACCTGATCCTAGCGAAACCGCTGGTTGAGATATTACGCCTTCGTCGACTAATATCTGTACGGGGTAAGGGAGTCCAAATGGGGAAACAGCGCCAATTTCGTAACCTGTGATTTCCTTTACTTCTTCAGCGGATGCAATCGTTAATCTTGATCTATGGAAGTGATTTCGTAATGCCCGCCATGAAACTTGACCGGGGCCCGCGATGAGTACCATGGCAAATTCTCCCTCAGACAATCTGAAAAGAATACTCCTGACTACTTGATTGATCTCCTGGTTCCTCTCAACCGCAGCTTGTTCGATGGTTGCAGGCGGAGAAGCGTGAACATATTCCTGATAAGGAATTCTAAGTGTTTCAAGAGCTTGCGCAGCTGGAGAGAAGTTTTCCATTAAGGGTATCCTTTACATAGGGAAAATTTTACTCCATATCCCAGTCCATTCAGGAACTCGTACCCATTGTTTCTCTCGAACTTTGGAAGCCGTTTCTGCGCCAAAGAAAAACCTAATGGTACTAACGGCTTGCTCCAGGTTATCAAACAGGTAGTCGGTTTGGATGACCTGGGATCGAAATCCCCATTCCTTTTCCAACCAGGTGTAATACTGCGCTAATTCTTTTGTTGGGGGATGAGGGGTGTCGCTTGCTGTAGTCATTGTCTCAATAATAATGGCTACACCACCATATGTTATCGTTCGGTGTATTTCTTGTATTACTAAACCGATCTCAGATTTCCAATCTTTGTTTTTCTGGCCGATCAATGCGGAAATTGACCAACCCGCAGTGACGATGTCGAAGTATCTTCCCTGAAAAGGAAGAAAGCGATAGTCGCCCTGTAATAATTCCCAGTTTTCCCCTTTTACACTCTTATTCTCAGAATGGACATGAAGCATATCCCAGTACAAATCCAGCCCGATAATTTGGGATGTCTGGTCTTTAATAAGTAGGGGGATGCGTCCCGTTCCAGTTCCAAGATCAAGAAGCCGTTTCCCCATTAACGGTGTGATATTTAGAATGGCGTGTAGGAGATTATTATCTACATCTTCATGGCAGATAAACTTATGGTACCTCTCTGCCTGTGAGTTATATATTTGGAATAGATCACTCATTTTAGATCTACTTATTTCACGTAGATTACAGATATCCCTCTTATCAATTCTCCTATAAGAGGGATATTTCGTTTATTCTAAACCCTTCAACTGGAGTTTGAGTTTTTCTGCTGTTTCCTTGAATGAATTATATTTGTCGCGCTCTTTATCAACTACA
The DNA here is from genome assembly GCA_050115475.1 of Anaerolineales bacterium. Classification (GTDB taxonomy): domain Bacteria; phylum Chloroflexota; class Anaerolineae; order Anaerolineales; family UBA11579; genus JASFQL01. The sequence continues at coordinate 7,052 of JASFQL010000071.1, read as the reverse complement.
TCAGATGGAGCCTTTTTGGAAAAATCGCTTTTCAATAATTTTTCAAGTCGCTCGATCTGGATTTGGGAATCTTCCAATTCTTTTTTTAGTCGTTGCTTTTCTACATCAATGTCAACCAATTTGGCTAAAGGGAGGTGGATTTCCACTGCATCCACAATCATAGCGATATGATCTTCTGGCTTTTCTTCGAGTGTTTCGTGGAAGACAAGAGAATTTTGATCCATGTGGGCTAATGCAGCGATAATATAAGCTTGGCTTTCAATCAATTGGGTGGATTCACCTGCGATAAATATTGCGGGAATCTTATGGCCGGGTTTGATTTGTTTCTCAGATCGCAGATTTCGTATTGAACGAACGATGTCCATGACTAGATTGAATTTCTCAATCGTATCAGAATCTTTCTTATTAATGTCAATCGATTCAGGCCATTTCGCTATGATGAGTGCTTCAGCCCATCCTTCTGGCGGAGACAGGCTTGGGGAGTGATTTTCGGCGGCAGATTTCAATCGTCCCCACAATTCTTCAGTTACGAAAGGTGTAAAGGGATGGAGCATTCGTAAACAAGCATCAAGAATACTCACCAGAGTTTGGGAAGTTTTTTGTGCTCGTACTCCGCCTTCAGCAACCTGTATTTTAGCGATTTCAAGGTACCAGTCCGCGTATTCACTCCAGAAAAAGTCGTATATTTGACGTCCAGCCTCGCCGTATTGGAAATTGGTGAAGAGCCGGTCCACATCATTCCGAAGTACTTTCATCCGGCTACTGATCCATGCATCCGCCAGGGTATTATCAATTTCTTTATACTCATCTTTGGGTGTTTTTTCCAATAGACTGAGTACGAGGCGCGTCGCATTCCAAATTTTATTGGCGAAATTGCGGTTGGCTCTCACCTTTTCCAGACTGAGGTTCATATCTTTTCCTGGAGATGAACCGACTAACAGTGTGAATCTGAGTGCATCTGTCCCCATCTCGTCCATGACATTCAATGGGTCGATCACATTACCGGTGGTTTTACTCATCTTCCTGCCGATTTCATCCCGGATGATTCCATGCAGGTATACAGTATGGAAAGGTATATCGCCTGTGAATTCCAAGCCCATCATAATCATGCGCGAAACCCAGAAGAATAGGATATCGTATCCTGTTTCCATATAGGAGTTGGGGTAAAAATATTTGAGGTCTTCGGTTTCTTTTGGCCATCCGAGGATCGAAAAAGGCCATAGACCCGAAGAGAACCAGGTATCCAATACGTCTGGATCTTGTTCTAATTTAACATCTTTTCCATATTTCTTTTTTGCCTGGGCGTAGGCTTCTTCTTCTGAACGAACACAGAATTGCGTTCCATCAGGGCCGTACCAAACAGGGATGCGGTGCCCCCACCACAATTGACGTGAGATGCACCAATCACGGATATTTTCCATCCAGTTGAAATACACCTTAGTGAAGAACTCAGGGACGATCTTGATGCGTCCATCTTCAACCGCTTTTATGGCTGCATTTGCCAAGGGTTGGATGGTGATGAACCATTGGGTTGAGACCATCGGTTCGATGATCTCGCCGCCACGTTGGGAGCGTGGAATACTCATGGTGTAATTTTCTTCTTTAATCACCAATCCTGCACCCTTCATATCCGTCCAGAGTTTTTCTCTTGCTTCAAAACGATCCAGACCGTTGTATTTCCCCCCGTTCTCATTCACCCTGGCCTTTTCATCCAATATAGAAATAATTGGAAGTTTGTGCCGTTCACCGATCTCGTAGTCATTGATGTCGTGTCCCGGAGTGATTTTTAACGCGCCTGTACCAAATTCACGGTCTACGTATTCGTCTGCAATTACGGGAATTTCACGCTCCAACATAGGAACGATAGCTTTCTTTCCCAGGAATGACTTATAGCGCTCATCATCCGGGTGCACAGCAACGGCAGTATCCCCAAGAATGGTTTCAGGGCGAGTAGTTGCGACGGGGATATACTCATCGGAGTCTTTGATCATGTATTTGAAATAATACATTTTCCCGGGCTCTTCGGAGTACTCCACCTCAAGGTCGGATACCGCTGTCTTCAACCCAGGTGACCAATTTATCAGCCGTGGTCCGCGGTATATCAAACCCTTTTCGTATAGGCGAACAAAGGCTTCTTTTACAGCTTCAGACAAACCATCGTCAAGCGTGAATCGCTCCCTCGACCAATCGCAAGATGCGCCCAAACGGCGAATTTGCTGGGTAATGATGCCGCCATATTTTTCTTTCCATGCCCATGTTCGTTTGAGGAATTCCTCTCTTCCTAGTTCCTCACGAGTAACTTCCTCAGTTCGAAGAAGATCCATCTCTACCTGAAGCTGCGTAGCGATTCCGGCGTGATCGGATCCCGGCACCCACAGGGTAGGGATTCCCTTCATTCTGTGATATCGGATCATTAAATCTTCCATCGAAACGAAAAGGGCATGCCCAAGGTGAAGTTCACCGGTAACGTTAGGTGGGGGAATAGAGATGACGAAGGGTTTGATATCAGGATCAAACCCCTTTTTCTTGGGATCATTCCAGGGCCGAAAGTAACTATTGTCCTCCCACATTTTATAGACCCGCTCTTCGGTGGATTTGAAGTCGTAGATTTTTGGTAATGTTTGTTCCGCCATATCATTTCTCCTAAAATAAAAATACGCTTTCGTTCTCAAGGACGAAAGCGTAACCTTCCGTGGTACCACCTTTTTTCACCAACCATTACTGGTTTGATGCGCTCACAACCCCGACTATCATCAGAGTATCGCTGTAACGGGCTCACCCGTGCCGTTCTACTCTTGGAAAACCAATTTCTTCGGCATCCTTTCCAGGCGACTTTCAACGGTTCACTTTCCCAGAGGGTTTTCAGCCATTGGCCCTCATTCTCTAATAGGGAGTTTGACCCTTTACTCCTCCTGGTATGGACATATCTCAATTGTTGGCGAGATTATACAATATTTTTCTTGTCAGTGTCAACAAATCAGTAACCGATTTTAATCGAAGGAAATCATTTCTTTAATGTGCTGCGCAAGTTTCATCGCCCTTTTTGGGGCATCACCAATATACTTGGATGCATCCAGGCAGTTTTCAATCTCAACTATAGATAGATATTTGAGAAATCCTTTATCGTTGGTCATGGATTGAGTAAGGGGATTTGGATTGTCTTTTTGAACTTCATCCCAGGCTGCCAATGTGTGTTTTCGAATTTGCTCGTGCATCTCCTGGCGATCCGCACCTTTTTTACTCAAGGCCATCAAGAGGCGTTCCGTCGCAGCAAAAGGTCCATATTTATCGAAATTTTTCTTAGCCACATCTTTATTTACTTGGAATCCTTCTAAGATTCCACGGCTGACTTTGAGGAGTTCGTCTGTTACTAGAAAGGATTCCGGTAGCATGATACGGCGATTTCCACTGTCATCCAGGGTTCGTTCAAACAAGGAATGAGCTGCATTATCCCAGGCAAGTCGAGGGAGTTGCGCCAGGTATCTTCCCAAGGAATCGATATTCTCGGCCTTGATTGGGTTACGCTTAAATGGCATCGCTGATGAGCCGACTTGTTTTTTCTTAAATGGTTCACTTACCTCACCAAACATCGGAGATTGTAGAATCCGGAGATCGAACGCAAATTTATATAGTGAACTACCTAAGGAAGACAGAGCGCTGACTACCTGGTAATCTTGTTTACGAGGATATGTTTGCGTAGTTACCTCAAAGAAAGGCAGATTGAGTTCTTCACTCATCAAGGCGTCGAATTTTTCAAGGTTTTCGATACCAATTAATTCACTAAAAGATGCGCTTGTGCCTACAGCTCCCCTAAATCCTTTTCCCCGAAGTTGTGCACGCGTAGATTTGATCTCCTTAAAGCTTATGAGAATATCTTGGGCGTAGAACGCCAATCGATAGCCCAAGGTCGTTGGCTCCGCCGGTTGTAGATGCGTGTACGCCATTATGGGAAGATTCGCGTAGGTATCTATTTTTTTAGTGAAAGCGAGTAGGAGGGACTGTATTTTTTCAAGCAGGATGTCAAGGGATTGTCGGATACGGAGGATATCCGTATTATCCTTGATGTCATCGGAAGTGGCACCCAGATGGATGATTCCCCCGCCAATGGAACATTGTTCGGCAAAGGCCTTGATCTCCGCCATCAGGTCATGATGGATTTCAGACTCAATCTCAAGGGCTCTATCAATATTTATATTCTCAATATTGGCTGTTAGATCGTCGACTTGTTCCTGCGTGACCAACCCAAAGGAAGATTGTATTCTCGCAAGTGCTGCCCATAATTTTCGATATGTAAGGCGCTTATTCTCCTCACTCCAAATACGGCGCATATCATCTGAACCATAACGCCATGAGAAGGGAGATTGATACAATTCGAAATTCATGATTCCATCACGCCGTTGGGAGTGATATCAATCAAATTGGCTTCCTTGTAGGGAATATCATTTGGCAGGTACTTGAAGGTTTTCCATAAACTGCTTGATTGTTGGAACTCCTGAGAGCTTTTCGAAAAAGAAGTTATTGACAATGTTGATGACCTCGGCGCGAGCTGCGGAAGCTTGAGGGGACAATTCACCTTTTTTCGCATCTTCATTTAGGAGATCCCTGAGCCGTAGGAGTAAACGAACGATCTCTACCTCTTTAACCCCTTCAAGGACTTCTGTAACGGCCAAAATAAGTTCATCAGCCTGGCTTAAAAGAGTCTCCTGGTCAACAGCGGAATCTGGATGAAAACTGTCTTCAATTGTTCGGATCAGCGCCCAAACCTGATAAAGCATGGTGGTCGGTTCGTCGAATAATTCCCTGATGTAGGCAGCCTCATTATATTTACCGGTTAACCTGAAGATGTTGTACATCCGCTTAGCAGCTTTGCCGTAGTTAACGTCCTTGGTGACGTATTTCTTTACCTCACCTTTAAGTTGGTCGACGTAATTATCTAATGCATCCCCGGAAAGGTTCTTTACCAATTTACTGAAAATGGGAATCGATTCTGCCTCTAAATAGACTTCTTGAAAGAACGAATCCAGATACCCATCAAGGGGAGTAATCTTCCCGTCTGGTGCTTCCCATGTGGCATCCAGCATGTTACTGGCATTTACCAATTGTTTGCGGACTGGGTCAATCACAACCCAATCGAGTTTACACCAACCAGGGTCTTGAGAGACGTCTTCCCAGTTGATTTTCTTGGACTTACCATCGAGGCTTATTACTTTTATATAACCCTTTTTTACATCTTGCGCACTCCAAGAAATTGGATTCCCTGCCTTTTCGAGTTGGTCATCACGTTTAACATCGATAGGATACGACCCAAATTTTACCTCAATGAGTTCATAGGTTGTACTCTTATAAGTGCCTAAAGCTTTATCTCGGATTATTTTTGCTAACATATTGCATGCTTCTTCCCAAGTAGCGGCAAGGATATTTACTCGCTCAAAGAAGTCTGCATCTCCCGGATAAGATTGGATTTTGGATTGGGCTGCAGAACCCGAGAGAGCGAGGGCTGTTTCTACCTTTCCAGGAATATCTTCAAACTCGACGATCTTCCCAATTTTCCGGAAGTGCGCTAGGTCTTCATCACTGAAATCGAGCATTGTCACTCGATGCCCGAATATACCGCTTTTTACATCAACGACCACTTCTTCTTCTCCAGCAGCAGCTATTGAAGCCAACCATTGTAAGGCGTCTGCTTCATCTAATTCAACACCTAACCTTTGGGCGGATTCTATGATTTGTTGAAGTTCTTGATCGGCAGAATCTGAGGGTTTTGCCATTATTGTTCTCCTTCAATTGCTATTCAAGAAAACTCATTTAATATTGCTTTAAAGATTATCGCCTCATTAATTGCGTCTTCCAACGCATGATGGGATAGATCAATGCAAATTTGATAATACTCACACAGAGCTTTATGAGAAGTCTCATCGAAGCGGGTGTGATATAAACCCATAAAGCAGGATTTTATATCTAGCGCTTTATGCCCAAAAGGATTATATCCCAGATATCGGTGGAAATAAGTATTTACGAACATCCAATCAAAGGCTGCATTGAAGGCTGTGAATATTGGTATTTTATTATCTTTGTTTATACGATTCAACCAGTCGGCGAAGGTTTGCATCGCCTCTGAAGGTGACAAGCCAGAGGCTGCCAGTTCATCCATCGAAAGACAACTGATGTCAAGAGCTTCTTTGGTGAAATTTCGCGAGTCGGGTTTCAACTCTATGTAAATTGTCTCTTGAGGTTGGGTGAGTGTACAGGCGCCGATAGATAACAATGCATATCCACAGGGGTCAGGCCCTGAAGTTTCAACGTCTACAACGATATAAAATTCTTCTGTGTTCAAGATGGTCCTTTCTTCTCTGCATAGATGATAAATTGGCAATTTTTAGGGCCTTGGGGGAGTCTGGTAATTTTTATGCTTTGTTTTACTTCACGCTTGAGAGAAATTTCTAGCACGTATTTATCCATTGTACATAACGCTGGATATTGGTCAATGACTGGAGCGTATGGGCATCTCCCAAATATAATTATTGGAAAATCCTGTCGCGCTTCCCAATGGGCTTGATAATGGAGTTTGTTGAGATGCCGAACACAAGCACCCAATCGAATCGTGATAGATTTGTTGTTATCGATATTTGATAACGATAGCCGTTCGGCCAGTCGCCTGATTTTCCTCTCTCGTTGTTTGGCTGATCCAAGTAATAGGATATCTTCTAATAGAATGTTAAGCAATATATCGAGAGAATGTGGTTGGGCTTGTCTGGTGGGCATATACAAGAAGGTAGGGCGACCTCGTCCATCTGCTTGGTTCTGACCAATAACTTCGACTTTGCCTTCATCAATGAGTATTGAGAGATGGTGACGGATATTTGCCTGAGTCATACTCAAAACCTGGCTTAATTCTACGGTCGTGGCCTGGTTGTTAGCCTCAAGGAAATCCATAATATTATTTCGAGTGTTTTGCATATCTACACTAACTTTATCTGATTGATAATCTATCCAGAGGATATCTCTTTCAGTACGTTTTTTGGGGATTACCACTTTCCTCTTGATTTAATTAC
>JASFQL010000070.1:0-13765 GCA_050115475.1 Anaerolineales bacterium | reverse complement strand
TTATCTGCGATAAACTATCAACTAAAGGTAAAATGGCAGCTTTTGTTTTTTTTCCCTCTAGCATACTAAGTGCATCCTCAAGATTTCGCTCTTGATTTATAAGGATCGCATCTATAAAATCTCCTAGAGCCGCTGCTATTGCCGTTTCATACTCAGGGGGAACTTTTATTTGAGAACCCAAGACTTTTTTGGATCCATCAATTTTCCCCTCTTTAACTGCTTTTATTAATATTTTTGCACCCGATGCAAATCCGACCAGATTAGACTCAGCCTCGATAAGTACTCCTAATTCTGCTGAATCCCGGGCGATTTCTGCAGAAATTCTGGAAATTTCCGATTGGAAATTCTCCTTTTCATCAACGACACTTTCGATCTTTTCCCGATAATCCTGAAGAGAATCCTCTTCAATTTCTATCTGGTTTTTTGCTTCTTTCGATTGTTTCTCAACGTCCGATACCTTTTTCTCTAGTTCTCCTACATCAAGCAATTCACCCTCGATTTGATTTTGTAAGGCCTGACTTTCCTCCTCAATTTTTTTTATTCTCGCTTTTAACGCAGCATTCTGGGCGGATATTTCTAGTTTTTTTGTCTGATTTTCTGTTATTGTTTGTTGATTCGCATGAATCGATTTTTCAAGTAAATCTCGTTCATTTTTTACTTCATTTAGTGCATCCGTTAATTTTGTTAATTCTTCTTCGGCCTCTGAAACCTCTTTCATCTGTTGCTTTTTTTCAGAGATAGCTACTTCCAATCGAGAATGATTAGATTTTAACTCTTCTTCTATCCGTGTAATTTCAAGCTCTAATCTATGTTGATCAGCCTGCAAAGCTCTATGCCTCTCGCTATTTACGGCTAAATCACGACTCGTCTCTTCACGTTGCGTATGAATTTCTGCTAATTGCCGATGCCAACTATTTAATTGCCCCCGCAAGCTAGTTATCTTTTCCCTTAAATTATTTATGGAACGTTCAATATGAGTATGTTTTTCTCTGGCTTCTTGAAGCATCTCTTCCTGGAATTGGTTAACCTTTTGCGCTTCCCTTATCTCTTTTTGCGATTGATGCCAATGATAACCATACCACTCTCGTAAAACCTTCCTTAAATCACTTCTAACCTGTTCATAATCTGATGCTCGTTTTGACTGACGTTGTAAACTTCGCAATCGAGGGGATAGTTCTGAAAGAATATCTTGTACACGTTCCAGATTTCGTTTTGTTTTATCCAGTCTTTTTTGAGCTTGATCTTTTCGGAAACGGTACAGACCAATACCGGCTGCTTCTTCGAATAAACGTCTACGCTCATCTGATTTGATAGTTAAAGCCGCATCGACCAGACCTTGACCAATCACCGTATAAGTTCGCTCAGCCAAACCAGAATTCGACAACAACTCCATAACATCGCGTAAACGTATCTTTTGATTGTTTATTAAATACTCATTTTGGCCATCACGGTAAGCCCGGCGAGTAATTGCAACTTCAGAAAAATCTATCGGCAGCCAGCCATCACTGTTATCAAAGGTCACTGTAGCAGAAGCCATGCCTGAACGCGCACGAGATTCTGAACCTGAAAAAATCATGTCCTCTGTTTTTCTTCCCCTAAGTAACGTGTAGGATTGTTCACCTAAAACCCATCGAATCGCATCAGCAATGTTCGATTTCCCAGAGCCATTCGGCCCAACTATTACAGTAATATTTCCCGCAAACTCAAAGAGAGTTTTCGAGGCAAAGGTCTTATATCCATTCAACTCTAGTGACTTTAACCGGTTCAACATAAAATCTATTCTTACCTACGATAATTTTCCAACGCACTCTCTGCAGCAATAACACTAGCTTCTTGTTTACTCGATCCTGTACCACAACCAGCTACCTGACCATCCACTAATACCTCAACTTCAAATGTTTTATCATGATCAGGACCACTTTCAGATATTACTCGATAAAACGGTGCAGGCGCACCTTCAGCCTGGACGATTTCTTGTAATGTGCTTTTGGGGTCTTTTTCACGATGATTCAGTAGAATCTCTTTCGTAGCATTTTCTAAAAAGCGAGACATGAAATCTGCCACAGCTCCAATCCCTGAATCAAGACAAATTGCACCAGATAATGCCTCAAAAGCACCACATAGTAGAGCTCTCCGAGTACGGCCACCGCTCTCTGCCTCTCCTCTTCCTAATCTCAGCGCAGCCCCCATCCCGATTTGTTTTCCGAAATTTGCTAATTGTTCGGTCCTTACCAGTGCTGCACGCAATCGAGTTAGGTCTCCCTCAGACATCTCTGGGAATCTGTTATACAACCACACACCCACCACATAATCCAGGACAGCATCCCCTAAGAATTCTAATCTCTCATTATCCTCTAATGCTTCAGGGTTCTCATTAATATATGAGCGATGTGTCAAAGCTCGACGTAATAATAAGTGATCATTGAATTTCAATGAAACTCGGTCGGCAAATTCTTGTGGGGATTCACTTATACCATCTCCCTGAAATCTATTCATAGTCTCCTCCGAACTCAGGGAGCGCCAACCACCCCACCCATGTCGAGTGGTTTGCGGTCCATCAGTTCATCAATAATTTTAAAAATAGACAATCTATGGATATTATATCATTGCTAAAGCTTCATAAATATTCTTTTATCACCAAGACTGCATTATGTCCTCCAAAACCAAAGGCATTTGTCAACGCCACCCTCACATTTGCATTCCGTGCTTTATTTGGTACATAGTCCAAATCACATTCAGGATCGGGTTCAATATAATTGATTGTAGGTGGAATAATATTATGATTGATCGCCTGCACACAAATAATCGTTTCCAATGCACCTGTTGCACTCATCATATGACCAGTCATTGATTTAGTTGAAGAAGCCGGAATAGCATATGCTCTATCTCTAAAGACATTCTTGATCGCACGCGTCTCAGCCACATCGTTAAGCAGAGTTCCTGTCCCATGGGTATTTATGTAATCAACTTCGTTTATATCGATTCCTGCCATGGACAACGCCCCCTGTATTGCCCGTGCGCCCCCTAAGCCGTCCTCTTGTGGTGCAGTAATATGAAAGGCGTCTGCAGTGGAAGAATATCCAGCAATTTCTGCGAGTATCCCCGCTCCTCTTTCTTTTGCATGGCTCTCATTTTCAAGTACTAACACGCCCGCCCCTTCACCGATTACCAATCCATCCCGATTTCTGTCGAATGGGCTTGGTGTATGTTCATCAACACCGCGTGAAGAAATCGCTCCTATTCGTTCAAACGCAGCAATGCTAAATTTAGTTATTGGCGCTTCACTGGCACCAACAATAGCGACATCAATCATTCCTGATCGCAGCATCATCCACCCTATACCAATACCATCCTGACCAGACGCACAAGCCGATGATACCGATAATGCAGGGCCTTTTGGTCCATGATCAATTCCAACCAATCCTGATGCCCCGTTGGACATAAGCATAGGAATGACAAAGGGATTGACTTTCCTTGGCCCCTTTTTTATTAGCTTTCGTATACCACTATCTAGAGATCCAACTCCACCAATACCTGTTGAAATTACTACGCCTATTCTTTGAGCATTTTCCTCGGTTATGATTAGTCCAGACTGAGACAACGCTTCTTTTACGGCAACAGCTGAAAAATGTTGATATCGATCCCTACGACGGACTTCTTTTGCAGGAATAAAATTGCCTGGATCAAAATCTTTTACTTCAAATGCAACCTTTACACTAAGGTCTTTTGGATCGAATAATGTAATCACTCCGATTCCCGATATTCCATTAAGAAGATTTTCCCATATATTTTTTAGGTTATTACCCAGTGAACAAATCGCCCCCATTCCAGTTACAACGACTTTCTCCATTTTTCCTCCATACTTCATTCAACACTGACCATGAATTGATTTGATTCAACCCTGAACTAATTAGGAATAATCCAATTGATTCAGACAGCTTGCCAATCACTTGGGGTATATTATCCCGAAAAACAACAGATGTTGGCTCTACATAAAACCCCATTTACCGTAAACAGTCACGCCCCGACAATATCCCATTATTTCAACGATAATCAGTCGCGTATTTTTTCAAAAAAATGATGTCTTGATTATATATTCGCTAAAAATTCATCCCCCACTAACTGGTGGGAATAGTGCTATCTCAGCGCCAACTGGTATTTCTTCATCATCAAACGCCACTTCTTTATTCACCGATATCAATGTTGATTCCATACTATCTATGATATTTGGAAACTTCTCCACAATTAAATCTTTAAAATCTGCCACAGTCGATTGAGACGGAATTTCCATCTCAGATTTTATTACACCAACTTTATCTCGTAATCCAGCAAAAAAAAATACTTGAACTTTATTCATAATAAGGGGATCAAATCAATTATCGTTTGTTGAAATTATCATATTGACTTGTAATCAATTGAATCAAAATAAGATTATAGCATTTATCAAAAAAAAGAATTAATTAATTTCTATCGTCGCCTTGGTATAATCGGAAACTATGAGTGACCGGTTAGGACAATGGAAATCAAGTCTATTAATTACAAGGGAAACGACTTTTAGAAAGATCGCCAATCTCCTTGGAGTAAGTGAAATTACAGAGGATTTTTGGAATAATCTAGAATCACTTCTTATCCAGGCTGATTTGGGATTCCAAACAACTAAGAAAATTATTGACGAATTAAAAGACCAAACTAAACATTCAGGTTGGAAAAATTCAGATGAAATAAAACCAGCTTTACAAATAGTTCTAAGAAAAAGGGTTAACGATCCTCAGGAAATATCCTTGAATCAAAGCGGATTATCTGTTATCTTGATCGTGGGCGTCAATGGGACCGGAAAGACAACAAGCGTTGCTAAACTAGCAAATTTATTTAAAAGCAAAGGTCTTAAAGTCGTATTGGCTGCAACGGACACTTTTCGAGCAGCCGGGATTGAACAACTGCAAAATTGGGGAAGACAGCTTGACATACGTGTTGTCGCCGGGCAGCCGAATGGAGATCCAGGGTCAGTTGCATTTGATGCAATTCAATCTGCATTAGCAAGAAAAGAAGACGTACTCCTGGTTGATACAGCTGGTCGTTTACATACTCGCTTTAATTTAATGGAAGAATTAAAAAAGGTTCACCGAGTCGTAGGAAAAGCGATGCCTGGTGCTCCCCATGAAGTTCTATTGGTAATGGACGCAACCACTGGCCAGAATGCCTTCCACCAAGCTCAAGCATTTAAAGATTCAGTCCATGTGACAGGTATCATTCTCGCCAAACTCGATTCTTCAGCGAGAGGCGGGATGGCTTTTGCCATCCAGGAACAACTCGAGTTACCCATCTATTATGCTGGCCTTGGTGAAGGAATTGATGATTTACAGCCATTCGATCCAGAGGCGTTTGTCGATGGTATTTTAGTGGATTTCGGTTAGAATCTAATTATATAATCTTAGTTTTGAAGGAAGAGACGTATGCAAGATTTAGTTTTACGTATCAAAGAAAGCGAAGAGAAAATTCAAGCCCTTATGGTGCGTCTTTGACTTACCAAAACGAGAAAAACAATTAACTGATCTTGAGAAGAAATCAGCGGATCCTCATTTTTGGGATGATCCTGAAAATGCCCAGGGGGTAATGAAAAGAATCTCGTCTATCCGCCAAGAAATTGATGACTGGCAAAGTCTTCACCAACGTATTCTCGATGCATTGGAGTTAGCCTCCCTCGGAGATGAAAATCTCCGTTCTGAATTAGAATCAGAAACCAATCAAATCGAAAAACTCGTAGATCAAAAAGAATTAAGCACGATGCTCTCGGGTCCATATGACCGGGGAAATGCACTGCTTACAATCAATGCTGGCGCAGGTGGAACCGATTCACAAGATTGGTCTTCGATGTTGCTGCGTATGTATCTACGTTGGATGGAAAAACGTGGATATAAAAGTGAAATCATCGATGTTACAGAAGGGGAAGAAGCAGGCATCAAGAGTGTTACACTTACCGTTGACGGACCATATGCTTATGGATATCTTCGCCCCGAGAAAGGTGTACACCGTCTGGTTAGATTGTCTCCGTTCGATTCGAACAATCGTCGCCATACTTCATTTACTCAAGTCGAAGTTTTGCCTCAAGTCACAACAAATCGCGAGGTTGAGGTCGACCAGAAAGATTTAAAGATCGAAACGTTTCGCGCAGCTGGTGCGGGAGGCCAGAATGTTCAAAAGAATGATACAGCGGTTAGAATCACTCACATCCCGTCAAGTATCGTAGCTTCCTGTCAAAACGAACGTTCTCAGGTTCAAAACCGTGAAAATGCGATGAAAGTTTTGCGCGCTCGTCTCTTAGAAAAAAAACATGAAGAGGAAGAAGAAAAACTCTCAAACCTCAGGGGGGAATATCAAAAAGCAGAATGGGGTAGCCAAATACGTTCGTATGTTTTACATCCATACCAAATGGTAAAAGACCACCGTACAGATTATGAAGTTGGGAACGCTCAAAGTGTTCTCGATGGAGATTTAGACGGATTCATAGAAGCCTACCTCAGGTATAAAGTCGGTGAAACACAATAGATCCAGAGAAAAACAAACGAAAAGGAAAATTCAATGAAAATTAAGGCATTTTTAATAATATTGTTGTTGTCTACATTAGCTTGTCTCAGTGGCAATGGTGAGGGGCAACCAAGTTTATCTCCTCAAGATGCAGTTTCAACATCTGTTGCGGCAACACTCATTGCAGAGTCAGGAGGTCCTCAACAAAGACCACCTAGTACGCAAGCACCGCCGAACCAGGAATCTCCAACGCAGGAACCCCAAACGCAAGCTCCCCCAGTATGCCAACCTCAGCACCCAGGAGCACAAAGCCTTCAATTACCCTCTGTGTTCGCTGTTGGATCAACAGCCGACGTCGGCCTAGTCAATATCGTTGATTTTCAAGGAAATACTATAGGTTCAAAGATCCTGACAGGGCTTTCCTGGCTAGACCCTGATCATATCCACTTTTCAACAGGGGTCTCCGCAGGCGTTACCTCAATACCAGTTACTTTTCACTCACTTGCGAATGGGGATACATTGAAATTAGAGCAAAATGGAACAGTCACTCAATTAGCACAGATAGCTGGTTTTTTGGTTATCGCCGGTGAAAATGGGGGTGGTTATATCGCTTACAGCCAATATGCATCAGTGCAATCGGGGTGGAGTAGTTCCCTATATGCAACATCTTATGGTGATGCTGCTGCAGCCCAAGTTCGTGTGACTCGCAATGAAGGTGATGGATATGTACTCTGGCCGTTAGCCGTACACACAATTAACGGACAAGTACAAGGTGTATGGTATACCGAATCGATGTATGGGATTGGGAATATCATTTTTCACCCTTATCGTGATCTTCTTTACCTGGACGTGACGAATAATCAGGTAATCAGTTACTTAGGAAATAACGCTGTCTTAGCAGGTCTCTCACCAGACCATACCTGGGCAGCATACGGACAAGATCCTGGTAGCTCACCAGGACAGCCCCAAGGGTCTCTAATTTTAAAGAACCTTGTCACCTGCCAGGAAGTAACACTGAATTTCCATGCGACAAGCAATCTGGGAGGGGGTTGGGTAAGTTTTTCGCCAGACAACCAGATGATTGCCTGGCTAGAAGCATCCGGGCTAAATCCGATGCAAGCAACCCTCCGCCTCAGAGTTGCCCGAATAGATGGGACACTCATCGTAGATGCTCCTATCAGCAACTTGACTGGTTTAGCTGGAGGAGATATCCCATCCTGGATCACTCCTATTGGATGGTCAGACAATCATCTCCTCTTTTTAGAAATCCGGATTGTGGGATCCCCCGATCCGTTAGTTGTGATGTGGGCCCCCGATCAAACTCAACCTCTCGATCCTGCGTTAGGTGCCAACCAATCTGTTTTACTTAGTAGCGGTAACTTTATGGGATTTCTATATCCCTAAATCTAAAAAACCTCTCTTTTGATACAAAAGAGAGGTTTTTCATTCTCCTATGGAAATCCGACAACAAAAATTCTACTTGTATCTCTTTTTCTTGGAATGATAGTCAATGAACTCAAATCAAATCTGCTCCCCGCCTGAACCAAGCAACTTTCAAGAGTTTCCAACTTTTGAAATCATCCCTACAGATAAAGCAATTCCCCACGAATTCCATGATCCATCTCGAACCCCACCCTTGATAAAAAAACTAAGAACAAGCGGCATAATAATCAATCCCCCACTTTTCTCCCCATTCGATGATGGCAGCGGACTCTATATGGTATTGGATGGCGCTAATCGAGTATTCGCTTTCAAAGAAATGGGGTTCCCTCACATCTTAGCCCAGACAATCCCAGCAGATTCAAGAGCGTTAATTCTATCCTCCTGGAACCACGTTATTTGGGATATGGCAACAAGTACTTTATTGAATTCTCTAAAATCTATCTCCAATATATCACTTATTGAAAAAGAAGGAAATGATGTTACAAATGAAATGCTTGGGAACAGTGTGATTGCATCTATCAATACACCCGATGACAGAGATTTATTGATTACTGCAAAAACGAACAATAAAAAAGAGTGTATTTCTATGATGATTGCAGTTATAAATACCTATAAACCTACAGCTCGTTTCGATCGTATTCCTTTAGGTACAATCGACGCTATCCAAGGTTTATATGAAGACATAACTGCGATTATTTCTTATCCGCAGTTCCAAATAGAAGAAGTATTTGAATTCTGTAAAGCGAGAATTCTTTTCCCATCCGGAATCACACGGTTCCGAATTACGCCGCGCGCATTAAAAATTAATTACCCATTAGGTGAACTTGCAAGTGAAAAAACATTGGAAGAAAAGAGAAACAACCTTAAAGCATGGCTTCAGGAGAGGTTATCTCAAAAAGGAGTTCGCTTTTATGCCGAACCCACCTTGATTTTTGATGAGTGATTCTCAACCGCCCTTTTGTAAATGGGACTTTTTACATCGGTGACCAGGTAAGGTTCTTGCATTAATAAAGTAAAAACCTTTAGTAACGACATAATTGTCACTTTTATGGTTTAATCCAAATAAATGCGTAATTCATCTACCAAAAATAAAAATCACCATTCAAAAAAACACTCCAAGGGGATTACTCTTTCTCCAACCGCGCTAACACTCATCATCATGATAAATGCGGCTATACTTTTCTTTTTTGGTTGGTTCCTTTATAAACATAAACTCCAACAGAAAAATCCCAATCAGTTACTTGCTAATTCTTCGACAAATGAATCTCTTGCACAAACCCCACAATCCTTATCAAGCTCTATCATACCTGAAGCACAAAACACACAAACTCCAGAATGGAAACCTATCGAAATCCCTCGTTCGTCATCAGGTGTGATGATTGTTTCTCTAAGTGAGGCTGGATACTTCCATCTATTCGCGTACCATCCGGAGAACCTCCCCTTAACCCGCATTACCTACGGGGAGTGGGACGATATTCAACCTTCCGTCAGTCCAGATGGGACTCGGGTCGCATTTACTTCACACCAAGATGGCCAGTGGGATATCTATATTCTTAATTTATCCTCGGGAGAAATTACACAAATTACAGACGATCTATCGTATGATGGCGCTCCAACCTGGTCAGGGGATGGAAAACGAATCGCTTTTGAAAAATATGTTAATGAGAATTTAGATATCTATATTACTTCAATTGATGACTCTACAAATATTTCACGTATAACAACGAATTCTGCCTTTGATTTCTCTCCCGCCTGGAATCCAACAAATGATGAAATTGCATACACGTCTACCCGAGATGGAGATAATGATATTTGGATCATCGATGTCGAGGGCGATGGTGAGACAAAGAATTTTACATTCAATACGACTATCGATCAGCATGACCCCTCTTGGTCTCCAGATGGTGAGAAACTAGCTTGGATTTCCCCTTATGAAGGTTATGACAGTATCTTTACGGCAAATAAAAATTCTGGGGCAACCTCTGCAAAATATATCGGTAGTGGAAACCAGGCAGGCTGGGATCCAACCGGGCAATTCCTTTTGTCAGTTTTACAAACACCAGAGCAATCATTTCTCACAAGCTATCATGTTGAAACGAAAACCTATCAATTCCCGCCAATGTCTTTATCAGGTCGAATGAATGGGATTTCATGGGGACCACGCGGATTATCAACCTCATTACCAATCCCATTCCAGGTTATTTCTGTTATTACTCCTTCTGCTCCTTGGGAAATTTCCCTAACTCCAAGTGCGGGGAATTTATACGGACGCCAATATACCGTCGATCTCCCCGATGTTCGCGCGCCACAACCTGCTTTGAATGGTTTAGCTATTGAGCCATTCTTAGCACTTCGTGACAGAATCCATAATGAAACAGGGTGGGACGTACTTTCAGATTTAGAAAACGCTTTTGTTCCCCTCACACAACCACTACCACCTGAACGAAGCAACGATTGGTTATACACAGGTCGAGCCTTTGCTTTGAATACAGTTCTTATCGAGATGGATTGGATGAAGGTTGTGAGGGAAGATTATGGTTCGCGGACCTATTGGCGTGTCTATATTAAAACAAGATATCAGGATGGTAGCCAGGGAAAACCCATCACTCAAACTCCATGGGATTTCAATGCGCGATTCTCTGGTAACACAACGTATTACGAAGAGGGAGGTACACTGGTTAGTGAAGCCGTTCCTGGATATTGGATAGATTTCACAACCATTGCCCTTGAATATGGATGGGAACGACAGCCAGCCCTTTCAAATTGGCAACGATATTATCACGCCAGCCGTTTCAACGTTTTTGCGATAACTTCAGGATTGGATTGGGAAGATGCGATGCTTCAATTGTGGCCACCTGAGATATTTCAAAATTCAACAAAACCATAGTGGAGTAGGATAACGTAGAATAGAGTAAATTATATGTTTACTAAATTTATTAGATTGGCGATTGCATGGATAGTTTTTTTCGGTGTAATTACTGTCTTATTTTTTTCATCAATTCCTGCTATGGCTGAAAATGAAACCCAGTTTCCACAACCTACTACTTTACCCGACCCGCTCGCCACACCACTCCCATCGCCAGCTCTCGTTCCTGTTCCAGCATGGCGTCCTCCATTATATCCTGTACCGTGGGCATTAGGTCAATTCGACCATTTTTTCTTTGTTCGTCCAATTGCTGCGAATGAGGTTAATTGGCCCCAACCCAGCTATAGGTATGGAGGATCTTTCTTTGGGGAAAATGTCCCTCACACCGGTGTGGATTTTGTCACACCCATTGGGACTCCAGTTACTGCCGCGGGGCCAGGTCAAATATCCTGGATTGGTTATGGGCTATATCAAGGAGTATTTGACGAAGATGATCCATATGGATTAGCGATCGTTATCCTCCATGATTTTGGATTCAATAACAAACAGTTATATACTGTGTATGCACATCTATCAGAAATTCTGGTCTTTAAAGGACAGCGTGTTGAAACTGGGGATATTATTGGGTTATCTGGCGATACGGGATTTACAACAGCTCCCCACCTTCATTTTGAGATACGCAACGGTACAAATAATTTTTACAATACTTACAACCCTGAATTATGGTTGTCGCCCCCACAAGGATGGGGTGTTGTTGTAGGGCGAGTGACTTCTTCTTTCGGCGAGTTATTGATGAACCAAGAAGTTCGCGTTATCAACCTGGATAAAGATCAATATTGGTATGCTGAAACATATAGCACAGAATTCTCAATAAACAACGATTCATATTATCGAGAAAATTTCGTTTTGAGTGATCTCCCTGCTGGAAATTATCGAATTCTAATCCCATATGCTGGCAATTGGTTTGAAACATTCATAAAAATATATCCTGGTGCTATCACGTATTTTAATTTCCGTGGGTATCAATATTTTACTAGTTCTCCTCCGCTTCCTCAAATCCCCAAAAATATACCCCCTGAAGAGTAAAACGAAATTCCTCCCCTTTTCAAATATACAAGAATCCAGTCAGTAAATCACTTGACAAAGAGAACACTTGTGCTAAACTTTGTTTAGACATATGTTCTACTAATTAGCAATTGGAGGTTTTAGTCAATGGCTGTCAAGAAGAAATCAACTCCTCAAGAGAATAGTTCAAACGGCGCCCGTTCTGCAGCACTGGATAAAGCATTGGGAGATATTACAAAACGATTTGGAGATGGCTCGATTATGCGTATGGGTGAAGCACAAAACATGCTCGTTGAAGCAATCCCTACTGGTTGTTTATCTCTAGATGTTGCCCTCGGCGTGGGTGGGATTCCACGTGGGCGTGTCACCGAAATATTCGGACCAGAGGCATCTGGGAAAACCACTGTTTGTCTCCATGTCGTGGCTGAATGTCAACGACTTGGTGGAACGGCAGCATTCATCGATATGGAACACGCACTCGATCCCATCTATGCAGCTAAACTTGGAGTCGACGTTGATAATTTACTCATCTCCCAACCTGATATGGGAGAACAAGCACTTGAAATCGCAGAAACACTGGTACGTTCCGGTGCTGTAGATATTGTTGTGATAGATTCGGTTGCTGCGCTTGTTCCACGCTCTGAAATTGAAGGCGATATGGGTGACGCCACTATGGGTGTTCAAGCCCGTTTAATGTCCCAGGCACTTCGAAAACTATCTGGCGCAATCAAACAAACCAACACGGCTGTTGTTTTCACAAATCAACTCCGCCAGAAGATTGGTGTGGTGTTTGGCAATCCAGAAACAACCACTGGAGGAATGGCTCTAAAGTTTTATTCCTCTATCCGAATTGATATTCGTAAAATCCAAACAATTAAAACAGGCTCGGAGATCATCGGTAACCGGACACGTGTTCGTGTCGTAAAGAATAAAGTTGCCCCACCATTCCGTATGGTTGAATTCGACATCATGTATAATGAGGGCATCTCGAAAGCTGGTGATCTACTTGACCTTGCTGTTGAATTCGAAATTATCAATAAACGAGGATCATACTATTCCTATGGTGACGTAAGGTTAGGCCAAGGTCGTGAAAACACGAAAGATTTTCTTCGCGAAAATCCAGGATTAGCCAAAGAGATTGAGGGTACTATCCGCCAAGAGTATTTGAGTAATGCAGTTGAAGATACTCCAGATGAGAGTATTGAAGATGAAAATTCCATTGAAAACGAAATTACACAAGATGAAGAAGCCATCGAGGAGTTTGAAATCGAAGAGTAATCGAAATTTCAAGAGTATCATAATAATAAGTTCAATATTGATTGTAATAACACTCTTGCTCCCTGCTTGTGGGGAGCAAGAGTCGTTTTCAACCCCTGATTACTTTATTCCACCCACCCTTTCTCATTCAGCTAAACCCATCAGTTTCGAAACACCAACACCAATCTTGCCGACAGCAACAATTGCTTGTGAAAATAATTTGGCGTTCGTAGATGATGTTAGCATCCCGGATGGATCAAAATTCGCGCCTGGTGATGTGATCGAAAAGATTTGGCTCGTGGAAAATTCTGGTACATGTAATTGGAATGCTGACTATCGAGTACGCTTTATCGACGGCGATCCCATGGGTGCAGGATTGGAGCAGGCACTCTTTCCGGCTCGTAGCGGCAATGAGGCTGAAATCCGAATCACCTTCGTCGCACCAAACCAGACCGGTTTGGTATTAAGCTCCTGGCAAGCCTACTCTCCAGAAGGACAGCCTTTCGGCACGATTATCTATATATCCATTATCGTCGATCCAGATCTTCCACCGACAAATACACCAACGCCTAAACCGACTTCAACACTTCCTCCAACCTCTACCCCAGA
>JASFQL010000069.1:0-13927 GCA_050115475.1 Anaerolineales bacterium | reverse complement strand
GCGGTTATAGCGGTCAAGGTTTAATTGAGTCAGCGCTGAAATATAAATCCGGAAAATCTGTTCTGGAGGGACTTCAGATAATAACTCTGGATTTAATCCATGGATCCCTTCCAAGATAACTATTTGATTCGGATGTAAATGAATCTCTTCACCCGGCCAACTTTTCCCGGTTTGGAAATCATAATAAGGAAGTTGTACTTTTCTTCCTGCAATTAAGTCATTAATATTCTTATTAAGTAACGGGCGATCGACTGCGTTAATATGCTCGTAATCATAATCACCATTCTCATCTTTTGGCGTTTTGGTTCTATCAACGAAATAATTATCCATCTCTAGCGTAAAAGGCTGTAAACCATACGCTAAAAGTTGAATCAGTAACCGCCGGGATGAGGTTGTCTTCGAAGAAGATGATGGACCTGCAATCAACACAACTCGGATCTCATCTCGTCTAGAGAATATTTTTAAAGCGATTTCAGCAATGTGTTGATTATGTAATGCCTCGGATACTAAGATCACTTCTCGAATTCGTCCGTCAGTAATAGCATCGTTCAAAGCCCCTACACTCCCTATTCCTAATAACTCCAACCAGTCTCCATATTGCCGGAAGGTCGCTAACAACTTTGGATATTGGTGTAAAGGAAGAATCTTAGTTGGATCATGACGCCGAGGAAACCGCAACGTGAATCCCTCTTTGGCAGGCTGTAGATCAAACCACTTGAGATACCTTGTCGAAGGTACCATATATCCATGGTGATAATCGCAATAATCCCCAAGATGGTAAAGCATTAAATAATCCTTTTTCCGATGCCGAAGAAGTTTTACTTTATCATCATGGCCCATGCTTTCAAAGTATTCAATAGCATCTTTTATCGGGATTTCTCTCCGTTCAATTTTTAAATCCTTTTCAACAAGCTCTACCATGTGACTTTTTAATTTGCGTAAATCTTTTTCAGTAAGTGCTTCACGGTTCAATACCCGGCAAAAATATCCCCCAAATGAAACGGAATGATCAACGACAAGATCAACCCCAGGGAAAAGTTTTTCAAAAGCAGCGCCAAGTAATAAGGTCAATGAACGTCGATATATTCTCATCCCATCAGCTGTTCCCATTGTGACGGGTGAAATTATTGACTCGATATTTATTGGATAGGTCAGTTCGCGTAAGACTCCATTAACAATGGCACCAACAATTTTTGGCGATTCTTCATCTTCGATTAATCTGAGAAAATCCTCTATACGAGTTCCTCGTGGACCTAAAATCACACGCCCATCCGGTAATTGGACCTGGACTTCATCACTAATATTCGAGAATCTCACATTTTGATTATCATCCATCGCGATTCACTTTTTTCATGCATGTACCAATAATATAGCACAAGATTATAAATCGATTGAAATATGTAGAAATGGACAAGGATTATACACTAATAAAGAAATTTCACAATTATCGTTTTTGAGAAATTCAATAGAATCTTGGTAATATCTGATTTGCTAAACGCCTAGTAATGATTCGCTTTTCTCCATATCTCGATTTAGTAAAAAAACTCCCGCACCTTATCATTGCGGGAGTTTTTACAATCATTCAACCGGCTGGTCTGGAAATGTGCAACACAATACCAGATTTCGGGCTGCTTGGACTTCATCCAATCGCCCAATTGGTGTGGTATGCGGCGCTTTGTGGAGAATGTCCGGATTCTCGTGTGCCTCTTTTGCGATTTGCATCATTGCTTCAACAAAAGCATCCAAAGTTTCTTTAGATTCTGTTTCCGTTGGCTCTATCATAAGAGCTTCTCGCACGATCAAGGGGAAATAGTTTGTAGGGGGATGAAATCCAAAATCTATCAGCCGTTTTGAAATATCTAAGGCATGGATTTCTGGTACATCTGGCCATCGACCTTCCAAAACAAATTCATGCATGCATACACGGTCGTATGGAAGTTGATAAATGTCTTTTAAAAGCGCCATCAAGTAATTCGCGTTTAAAACAGCATATTCCGAAATTTCCCGAAGACCTCCGGCACCATGCATCAATAAATAAACATAAGCTCTCACATGGACCCCAAAATGCCCGTGAAAAGCTTTCATCCTACCAATACTGTGTTTTGGCGTGGACAATCCATACAAGGGAAGTATTTCATCATTCCCTTCTTCAACTATGGTTACTACGGGACCAGGAAGAAAGTCGACGAGTTTGTCAATAACACCCACCGGACCGGAACCAGGCCCTCCACCACCGTGCGGCGTTGAAAATGTTTTATGTAAATTGAAATGTAAAACATCAATACCGAGTTCGGCGGGTTTGGCGATGCCCAAAAGCGCATTCATATTTGCACCATCCCCATATATCAAGCCACCGGCTTCATGGACAATAGAAGTAATTTCGCAAACATTTTCCTCGAATAGCCCCAGGGTGTTTGGATTCGTCAACATGAATCCGGCTAGTGTTTCATCGCATTCAGCTTTTAACGCTTCGATATCCACATTCCCGCGTTCATCGGATGGAATCTGCACGACATCAAGTCCACTCATTGATGACGTTGCCGGATTGGTGCCATGCGCCGAATCAGGGATCAGGATTTTCGTTCTTTGCGTCTGCTTGTTATGGATATGGTACTGCCGGATGATAAGCACCCCTGTCAGTTCTCCATGAGCACCAGCTGCGGGTTGGAGAGTCACTCCCTTATACCCCGCAATCTCAGCCAACCAAGATTGGAGTTGATACATCAAATGCAACGTACCTTGAACGGTTTCTTCTGGTTGTAGTGGATGTGTATTGGCAAATCCCGATAATCTGGCGGCTTTTTCATTTACCTTTGGATTGTATTTCATCGTACAGGATCCAAGTGGATAAAAACCGATATCAACACCATGATTCAATTGGGATAACTTCGTAAAATGGCGGATGACTTCAAGCTCACTAAGCTCTGGTAAGGGCAAATCCTTTCGAAGAAATTCCTTGGGTAATTCCACTTGAGGAACATCAGATGCAGGAAAACGAATACCCCGCCGGCCTGGAGAAGACTTATCGTAAATCACTTGTTCACCCATGAGATGCTTCTCCTAACAAACTGACCAAATCATCGATTTGGTCTTTTGAGTTCATTTCAGTAACAGCGAATAAGATACAGTTCCCCAGGCCAGAGAAATCTTTACCAATATCATACCCGCCAATAATGCCGTTCTCAAGTAAGAAGGTATTGATCTCAGCAGAGGGTCTAGAGCATTCGATCACAAACTCATGGAAGAATGGGATATCAGACCAAAGTTTATATCCAGGCAGTAAGGAAATCTGATTAGCAGCATAATGTGCTTTTTGATAGCATAAATTAGCGACTTCTTTTAATCCTTCCTTACCGACAAGACTGAGATAGACTGAAGCAGCCAAAGCCATCAAACCCTGGTTCGTGCAGATGTTGGAAATGGCCTTTTCACGGCGTATGTGTTGTTCCCGGGTACTCAAGGTTAGCACATAGCCTATTTGCCCTTTGTCATCTACCGTCTCTCCCACCAACCGGCCAGCAATCGTTCTCACATATTCATCCTTGGTCGCTAACAGGCCTAGATAAGGACCACCATACGATAATGGAATCCCAAGGGGTTGCCCTTCGCCAAAAACAATATCTGCGCCAAATTCTCCAGGAGGTCGCAGTAAAGCTAAAATCATTGGATTGACACCAACACCCAATAAGGCACCCACTTGATGGGCTTTTTCAGCTAGCTTTGCATAATCGTATATACGACCGAAAAAATCAGGATATTGGACAATGACAATGGCAGTGTTATCGTCAATGAAGTCATACAAAGATTCTGGGCCTAAACCAATATCCAAGTTCTGGCCGGCAATTTCAATATCAGCATGACGAATATATGTTTCTATCGTTTGGGTGTAATGTGGATGTAATGCTGAGGAAATAACAACTTTTTTCCGTTTATTACGAAAAATCGCCATCGCCATATTCACAGCTTCTGCTGCTGCTGTAGCCCCATCATAATGGGAAGCATTAGAGACATCCATCCCTGTGAGGTTTACTATGTGACTTTGATACTCAAAAATCGCTTGTAAAGTTCCCTGGGAGATTTCAGGTTGGTAAGGCGTATAAGCAGTATAAAATTCTCCCCTACTCAATATTGAGTCAACCGCTGCGGGGATATAATGATTATAGGCACCAGCGCCAAGGAACATCGGCATATCCTTGAAAGTTTCATTTCCCTCCGAAAGGATCTCAACTTCCTCAAGTGCTTCCATTTCAGTTAGCGCTGGGGGAAGATTTAGCTTTGGAAAACGAAACTCCTTTGGCACATCCTCAAAGAGCTGGGCTAGGGATTTCACGCCAATTGTATTAAGCATCTCCTCCCGATTTGATTCTGTATGCGGGTGGAACATCAGTTGTCGCGTTCCTTCAAATACGCTTCGTAAGCAGAGGTATCCATCAAACCATCAAGTTCTGAAGGATCACTCAATTCAATTTTCAACATCCATGCTTCACCATAGGGGTCCGTATTGACGGTCTCTGGTGAATCTAGGAGATTTTCATTAATATCAATGACAGATCCACCGGCGGGAGCATAAATATCGGATGCTGCTTTTACAGATTCGATCGTTCCTATCTCATCACCTTTTGACAATGTATCACCTTCTGAAACTGCGAATTCGAAGAAAACTATATCAGAAAGCTGATCTTGAGCATAATCTGTGATACCCATAGTCCCTACATTCCCCTCTATACGAATCCATTCATCTTTTGAAGAATATTTTAAATCAGATGGAAAATTCATCATTCACCTCCATTTAATATAAATTATTTGTATAAAAAAGCGCATGTCAATATGACATGCGCCTCTGTCTGGAACCTGAGAGATTCTCGCAGGAAATCTGCGGTTGCCCCTTCGGTGTCGAATAATCGAAATTACGCAACTTTCCAGAGGGTGACAAAAACAGGGTCCTTTTACCTGAGAGTTTCACCTGGACGAATCATCACGCCAGGCTTGCACCTTCGGTGACCGGAGTATCCGATTCTCTTCCCTGCTTTCGCTAGATTGTGTATTCCATTCTAAATTGAGCTAACTAAACTGTCAAGCCTAATGAATTTAAGCCCAACCTTGACCTTTAACGAAATCGGAAACTACAGGGATATTTATCAACTCACCCTGGTAAGCTTTATAAGCCCAATAAAGCATGATTAACCATATCAGAGTACCACAACCAAATGTGAATACTGCAACGATAGGTATAGCGAACATCATGATGATCCCTATAATCAACGCCTGGGCATTATGTGCCCGGATGAAAGGCCGATCTTTCTTATCTTCAAGTAGAAGTAAGATGATCGGAACCAGGGGAGAAAATACATAAGCTAAGGCGGCCCACAGTTTGTCATCACTAGTTACTTCAGGAAAACCTTGTTCGGACATTAGATATACCTCCAAATATATAAAAACAAATAGTTACAATCTATAACACTATTATATACCTGGGGTTTCATATTTACGCAACTGAATAAATGGTACTATTCACAAGTCATGTTAGAATGACCACATGAGTATAAGAGTGATATTTTTAGGGTCCCCCAAATTTGCCCTTCCTAGTTTGCGGTCACTAGCAGAGTCTTATAAGGTTGTTGGCGTTGTCACGCAACCTGACCGCCCAGCCGGACGAGGGCGGGAGATGAAATCACCACCAGTGAAAATATTGGCGAACGAGCTTGATATCCCAGTAATCCAACCTGAAAACATTCATATCACCTCATCAATAGACGAGTTATCTGAATGGGAAGCAGATGTTATTATCGTGGCTGCATTTGGTCAAATCTTGAGAAAGAAGATACTTGAACTAAAAAGGCATGGTTGTCTTAACGTTCACGCCTCTTTACTCCCTCGCTGGCGCGGGGCTGCACCGATCAATGCAGCCATTTATCATGACGATGATAATACCGGAATCACGATAATGAAAATGGATGAGGGATTGGACACGGGACCGATTCTCAGCCAAGAAGCGATTCCAATTCTAGAGACAGATGAAGCTGGAATACTCAGTAAAAAGTTAGCTGAACTGGGAGGAGAACTGCTTATTAAAACACTCCCTCGATATATTTCTGGAGAAATCACACCAACCCCGCAAAATGATTCCAAGGCAACTTATGCCCCCATGCTGAAAAAGGAGGACGGAAACCTCGATTTCACCCAGACTGCCGAGCAGTTAGCCAGAAAAGTAAGAGCATATTCTCCATGGCCTGGCACATTCATGTCCTGGCAGGAGAAATTTCTCAAGGTTCATAAAACACATACGATAGACTCAAAGATTAGAAAACCTGGCCAAACTGTTATACAAGGAAAACTCCCAGGAGTCGTAACAGCAGATGGTATCCTTATTTTGGATGAAGTCCAGCCTGCCGGAAAAAAAAGAATGACTGGGCAAACATTCCTCAATGGGGCCAGAAATTGGGGTAAATTGACAAGCTAACATACATACTTACTATGTTTGAAATCACATTCTTGCGTCATGGCGAATCCACCGGAAATGTAGAAGGGTATTTCCAGGGCCAATCTGAATACCCATTATCTGAAAAAGGAAAAGAACAATCCAAAGCTCTCGCCACGAGATGGCAAGAAGAAGGTGTCTCCTTCGACAAAATCATCTGCAGCCCTCTTTCAAGGGCAAAACAAACAGCTGAAATAATCAATACTTCTATTCAATCCCAGATAGAATTTGATCCAATATGGATGGAAAGGGACTATGGAATATTATCTGGAATGAGGTATAAGGATTTTAGAGAACGTACTCCTCGTCCAGATTTCATCAACCTTTACGACTCTATTGGGGAGACCGGTGAAAGCGACTGGGAATTATTTTTGAGAGCTGGACAAGCCCTACAGCGTTTATTCCGTCAACCTCCGGGAAAATACCTCGTTGTATCACACGGCGGCCTTCTCAATAAAGTTATAAACAACATTTTCGGGATCAAACCACAAGCAAATTTCCAAGGAGTTCGCTTCAGGTTTAATAATACGAGATATACGAAAGTGAGTTATTCAACAGAAGACAATCATTATCGGATTTTTTGTGTAAATGAGTGTGCACATATCGATAATGAAAAAGTACTTGAAACACCCTATCAATTCATATTACTTCGCCATGGGGAATCTGAAGGAAATGTGCAACAAATATTCCAAGGACAATTAGATTATCCCCTAAGTTCAAAAGGGAGGGAACAAGCCAAAGCCTTATCAGATTTTTGGGCGATGAACAAGATGGTATTTGATAAAATCTTTACTAGTCCCCTTCTACGAGCCAGGGAGACGGCAGAGATCGTTGGCAAAGGATTAGGCAACCTCTTCCCAGAGGATAACGAATTATTAAAAGAAGTAGACGTAGGGAAATTGAGCAGATTACCTGTGGCAAATTTCCATAGGCAATATCCAGTCAGGGAAGATCATTGCAATCCTTTCATTCCGATTGGAGAAACCTGGTACGACTTATATCTGCGTACAGGGAAATTCATTCAAAGTTTGATGAAAAAATCACCAGGAAAATACTTGATTGTTTCACATGGAGGGACTATCAATTCTTTCTTGTGGGCGGCTTTAGGTATCGTCCCTGGTGTTCCAAATCACACCCTTAGATTTCACCTTGAAAACACAAGCTATGCTGTTCTAGGTTACCGCCCAAATGAAAATTCATGGCATTTGGCTAAGGCTGGTGACCAACGACATTTGCAGAGTTCAACCTGACAATAAATTCTCAATGATTTTATTGGATGGTCTCGTGTAAAATATCAACATAAAAAGCTGATACCAAGGAGGATTAATGAATTTCGACCTGAATGAAGAGCAACGAATGTGGAAAAATGCTGTTCATGAGTTTGTCGCACGGGAAGTAAAACCAAAAGCCAGAGAAGTCGATGAGAAATCTGAGTTCAATTGGGAAGCCGCTCGAAAGATGGGTGGGATCGGGCTGCTGGGTTTGTGTATTCCAGAAGAATATGGAGGAACAGGTGTCGATGAGATCAGCTCGGTGATCGCATTCGAAGAACTCGGCTGGGGATGCGGAAGCACTGCACTAGCGATTGAGGCACACAATGTCCTAGGTTGTGCGCCAATTGTGAATTGGGGTTCAGATACCCTCAAGCAGAAATTCCTACCAAAGGCAGCCAGTGGTGAAAGTAAGCTGGCTGCTCTTTCTTTAACGGAACCTGGCGCAGGCTCCGATCTGAAAGGTGGTGTTACTACAAGGGGTGAAAAAAAAGGAGAGGAATGGATCATCAATGGCGCCAAGATGTGGGTTACGAATGCCAGTATCGCGGATTTCCTGGTTACACTCGTCCGTACCGATCCAAGTGGAGGATCTCATTCTTTGAGTTTAATCGTCGTTCCGACCAGTTCAGTAGGTCTGCACATCGCTGCTGCTGAAAAGAAAATGGGCGTGAGAGGATCACCTACACACGCGGTCACCTTTGAGAACGTGCCTGTACCTCTTGAAAATCTTGTTGGTGAGAAAGGTCGAGGACTACAATATACTCTTGCTACACTTGATGGTGGAAGGATAAGCATTGCAGCATTAACGGTAGGAATAGCAAGAGCCGCTTTCGAGGAAGCCCTAAAATATTCGAAAGAAAGGGAAGCTTTTGGTCAATCGATAGGGGACTTCCAGGCCATTCAATGGATGCTGGCTGATGCAGCTACAGACATTCTAGCAGCAAGGCTGATGGTCTTCTATGCTGCTCAACTGAAAGAGGAGGGTAAACCTTATTCCCAAGAAGCCAGTATGGCCAAACTATTTGCATCCGAAATGGCAGAACAGGTCTGCCGGAATGCTATCCAAATCCACGGCGGGTACGGGTACAGCCGCGAATATCCAGTCGAGAGGATGTATCGTGACGTGAGAGTGATGTCGATTGGAGAAGGTACCAGCGAAATCAACCGCATGGTCATTGCGCGAAATTTATTAAAGTAACCATTTTTTTGGAAACAACGGAATATTCTACGCTGTGTTTAGTGCCCTGCTTCTGCTTCTGGATCGTCCTTAAGCAATTGCACAGCATGAGGAATTACTGGAAGAACAACCTCCAGATTCTCCACTGCTGCTTTCGGGCTTCCGGGTAAATTGATAATGAGGGTTCTTCCACGGATACCCACGACAGCCCTGGAAAGCATGGCATGCTGCGTTATCTCCAGGCTTTTTGTACGCATCGCTTCAGCAAGACCTGGAGCCATACGGTCTATGATAGCTAAAGTGGCTTCTGGGGTTATATCGCGGGAGGTAAATCCGGTCCCTCCAGTCGTGAGGATCACATCCTGATCCGAGAAGTCCGCCCAGGATGATAGTTCCTTTTTTATCGCTTCTAAATCATCAGGGACAATACCCGTACGTACAACCTCCCAACCCTGTCCGCTAATTTGCGTTTCTAATGCAGGACCAGAAAGGTCATCCCATTCACCCTGGAAAGATCGGTCAGATATAGTCAGGATACTCACACGAACAGACATCAATTTCTATTCGTCCCCCTCTACTCCAGCTAACTCCCGCCATGGACCATGCAGCCCATCTTCGGTAACCCCAAAGTAATAATTGATATCCTTTTTATCCCGCCTTACCATATCGAAAACCTGCCGTTTTCCATGTTTATATTTTCGGATAATTCCCAACTTTCCTTTCCACTCAATATTCATATTCCCGATTTCTTGAGGAAGCTTAACAAAATTTTTGATGGCATAATGCCACAATCGCCGCGCTGACTTTTCAGTTACGTTTTTTACAGTGTTATTGTTACGTAAATCCCTAACTGTAAAGTATTTCACTTTATTTCGCTCGACAACATTTACGATTTCCACCCCCGTGCGAGGGGGGCGGATACCAGTATCTTTCTTTTTCCCAGAATCAGCTTGTGCTTTCGATGTAATTGACTCTGCCGGTTGATCAGATATTTCCAGGGAACCTTTCCCCCTTTCCACCAAACCAACAATTTCATCACGAACAGCTAACCCTGTTTCTGCTTCAACGCGGACATAGATCTTATTGTCATCTACAGCATAGGGTGGATCATCTCCGCGAGGGACCAAAATACGGATAATATTCTTTCCCTTGGTTGAGTGCGCATCTACTGTACATGTTAATGGCGGACTGATACGGTTGCTAATCTCTTTTTCCAACTGCCGAATCGATTGAGTAGGATTATTGACTCCTACAATAGGATGAGAAGGGTCATTATTTAAACCTACATACAATGTCCCTCCATTTGTGTTCGTCAATGCGCAAACATCTGCAATGATGGCGTACAGTTTCCCACCGCGAACGGTCATGCTTTCGTGAAAGTCCTGGATGATGTTGCTCCCCTCTTCTCTGGCTGAATACACGAAATCAAAGTCGGGTTCTCCACCTTTCTTCTTTCGCCGCGGTCTTGTCCGGGCAAAGTCGTTACGCGTAAACACTTCCAGCAAGGCTTGAAATGACACTTCATTCAACAGGACCTCAGTTGCCCGTTCACCCACTCCTAAATCTTTAGAACGTTTTGAGTCAAAAATCAGTCGATGAGCATCGGAACCTTGAATACAATGCATTCTTCGTGGGTATTCCGGCTTGGTCCCACTGAAAAAACTTGCAGTGGTATGTCTGCCATGTTTATCTAGATCCGTTACCTCAAGGGCATGCAAGTTTGGATCTTGTGTAAATGCTATTTTCGTTTGACCGCCAAATGGAAACCCGCGCATGGCTACCCCGTTTGTCGAATTTGCATGAGCAGCGATGACCAGCCCCCCTGCCTCGTTGATCACTTTGTAAGCCGTAACAACATCTGCCGATGAGCCAACAGTTACCGAACCATCATCCAATTTTTCATTAGGTATGTTTAATTGAAGTAAGATATGCTCAATCTCCCTGGTAGGTTTATCAGGGGGAAATATTCCAAGAATATGGAACCCAAAAGTTGCAGTGAATTCAATCCCTGGAAGGAGAAGTATCTTCTTCAACAACCGCTGGTATTCTTTCAACCGGGTTTCTTCTTCAGGCATAATCCGATTTAGGGATTTTAATAATTCTAGCTGTTCGATCTCCTCCTGCATTCTTCGATAACCAGCTATTGTATTATGATCAGTAAATGAAATAATATCCAGCTCTTGAGATTCCGCACGCTTAAGAACATCTAAATATGTAACACCTGTTTGTTTATAATCACTCGAAGCAGGTGTATGAACGTGTAAATCGATTGCATACCATTTTTTATTTACAGTTCGCCCTTTTCTTTTCGCCACCTTTATTCCTTTGACTATCAGTTATTTTTACAATTCCAGTAAATGATTGATTAGTTTTATTAACTCGTCGGGCATGTAAGGTTTTAATAAAAATCCATTTGCTCCTTTTAATAGACTTTCATCGTTGAAATCCATGCCTGATGACATTATCACTTTGATACCTTCAAATACGTTTTCCTTACGAATGGATTCTAATATGCTGAGCCCATCAATATCTTCCAGATGGACGTCCATAAGTATCACATCAGGGGAGATTGAACGAACAGACTCTAAGACATTATCGAAGTTTTCTAGTTGAACGACCTCATATCCTTCAATTTCAAGTAAGGTATTCAACAATGACAGCATCGTTGGATCGTCTTCGATCAGCAATACTCTAGCCATTTTTCTTGCCTTTTCTCGTTGTTTTTACCGTTGTTTTACGAGTTGATTTCTTATGAGATGTTTTCACGCCTGTTTTACTTTTTGATTTTGGAGAATCCAAAGCGATTTGTAAAACCTCATCCATAGTCTCTACAAATCGAAACTCTAGATCTTGAAGAACCTCCTCTGGGAGTTCTTCAAGATCAGCTTCATTCCGTTTTGGTATGATAATCACCGATAGCCCTGCTCGGTGGGCTGCTAATATTTTTTCCTTGATTCCTCCCACTGGCATGACCTGCCCTCGTAAAGTTATTTCACCAGTCATCCCAACCTCAGCCTTGATCGGTTTTCCAGAAACCAAAGAAACGAGAGCGGTGGCCATTGTGACGCCTGCAGACGGACCATCTTTTGGTTGAGCGCCAGCTGGAACATGCAAGTGGATATCTGTATCCTGAAAGAAATCTGAATCGAGACCAAGTTTTTCAGCATTCGATCGAACATAGGATAACGCCGCTCTGGCAGATTCCTGCATGACATCCCCCAGTGAACCGGTCAATTGGAAGCCTTTACTCCCAGGCATACAAGTCGCTTCAATGAACAATACCTCACCCCCCACCGGTGTCCAAGATAAACCCGTAGCCACGCCCGGTAATGCTGTACGGGTCGCGATCTCTTCTGTATGATAGAATTTCGGACGCCCTAAAAAATCACGTACAATTTTCGGTGTTACCTTTATTTTTCTCTTTGATCCCTCGGCAATCTTTGTGACAATTTTCCGGCAAACAGCGCCAATTTCACGCTCCAGATTACGAACTCCCGCTTCCCTGGTATAAGACCGAATGATGACTTCAATTGCTTCATCGGTCAACTCAACCTCCTTTGCCAATAAACCATTTTCTCGTAATTGACGGGGAAGTAAATACCCTTTTGCGATAGCGATTTTGTCACCCTCAGTATAACTGGAGATTTCAATTATCTCCATCCGGTCTCGTAGCGGTCCTGGAATTGGTGCAAGAGAATTCGCTGTTGTAATAAACATAACCTGAGACAAGTCAAAGGCGACTTCAAGATAATGGTCGCGGAATTCTCGATTCTGTTCTGGATCTAGCACCTCCAATAAAGCCGAAGAAGGATCCCCCCGGAAGTCGTGCCCCAATTTGTCTACTTCATCAAGCATAAAAACAGGATTCCGGGATTCCGTTCGTTTAAGCGCCTGAATAATCCGGCCTGGAAGTGCTCCAATATAAGTCCGCCGATGCCCTCGAATCTCAGCTTCATCACGGACACCACCAAGAGATATCCTGCAGAACTTACGCCCTAATGCCCTGGCAATGGATAGACCTAAGGATGTCTTCCCCACTCCAGGTGGTCCCACGAAACATAAAATCACTCCTTCCCTTTCCCGACGAATAAGGTCTTCTTCAACAACTTTTAGTTCTTCAGCCCTTTCTTGACGGAGTTTTCTTACAGCAAGGAATTCTAATAAACGTTCTTTTACATCCTCCAATCCATAATGATCTTCATCAAGAATATTCCGTGCATGGGAAATATCGAGATTATCTGCTGTAGTTACTGACCAAGGCAATGTAACCAACCAATCTAGGTAGGTACGAATCACGCCATATTCAGCCGAAGCAGTCGATAAATTGGACAAACGATCCAACTCACGTAAAGATTGTTTCCTGGCCTCTTCAGGCATACCAGCAGCTTCAATCTTTTCCTGAAATTCTTGTACTTCTGTCGCTTGCTCATCCTGCTCACCTAACTCACGTTGGATTGCTTTAAGCTGCTCCCGGAGAAAATATTCCCGCTGCATATTGTCGATTTCTCCGCGGGCATCATTTTGTATCTTTTGACCTAATTCAAGGACTTCCACTTCGCGTGCAAGAATCCCGGTTAGGGTGTGTAATTTTGCAGTTACTGTATCAAGCTCAAGAAGATTTTGAGCATCTTCTAAATCCATTCGTTGGAAATTAGCGATGGTATATACAGTTTGAAGAGGATCATCTAGATTCAATACTGAAGCGACTAACTCTTCAGGTATCGAGGCGATTATTTCCGCTATACGTTGAAACTGCCTCTGGGCATTCCTTGCCAGGGCTTCCAATTCAATCGTATCCTCATCATCTTTTTCCGGGTAAGGCTCAATATTTGCTTTGAGATAAGGTTCTTCTTGAACAAATTCCCCTAAACGGAAACGAAAAGATCCTTGTACAAGTAAACGAATAATCCCATCAGGGGCTCGAAACAAACGATCGACTTTAGCTACAGTTCCAATTTGAAAGAGGTCATCGGGGCCTGGAATATCGAGTTCGGGATC
>JASFQL010000068.1:0-14441 GCA_050115475.1 Anaerolineales bacterium | reverse complement strand
CGCTTAATATTTTAAACCAGCATTGTGACCGTGTGCATATAGCCAATTTAGCCCAAATAGTCAATGTTTTGCAGGCTTTGATATTAACTAATGAAGATAAAATGATCCTCACACCTACCTATCATGTGTTTGATATGTACCAGGTACATCAAGATTCGGCCTTGCTGGAAACAAGCATTGAAAACGAGAGAGGTTATATTTTCAAAGGAGAGCGTTTAACCCAGGTCAACATTTCTGCATCAATAGACAATTCTGGCACTGTTCATATTAGTCTTTGTAACCTTGATCCTAATTCAAACGCTGATGTAAAAGTTTTCCTTCAAGGGGCAGATACCATTAGTCAAATATTAGGACAAACTCTGACAGCGGAAGAAATGAACACCCACAATTCTTTTAACCAACCAGAAAACTTAAAACCGACTGCGTTTCATGCGTTTAGTGTGAATGGACAGATTTTAGACATCAAATTACCTCCAATGTCGATTACAGTAATGGATATTATCTGTTAGTTCTATTTGGATGGATGTCAAAATTTAGATCCCCGTAACTCAAATGGGCTGTTAGAAACGAAATAAGAACCGGAAGCAAAATCTACCTCCAGCATTGCCCAATCAACTCCATTGTCCCAGCGCAAGGTAATTTCGGAGTCGGGAGTCTCTGACAGACTGAACGATCCATTAAAGGCGGGATGATGATTACGAAAGCGGATTAATTCGAATAGCGATTGAACAACTGGGCGTTGAATAGCTCGATCAATCTCTTCAGGCGTGTAATAATGTCGGTTGATATCGCGTCCAACACCGCTTTTGGCCAGCAAGGTCATATCGTTCTCACCTGCCAATAAGCCCACATAATATACCTGTGGCACGCCGGGAGCAAAGAATTGGATCGCACGTGCCAATAAATAGTCACGATCATTACGTCCCAAGGCATCGTAGAACGTACAATTCACTTGGTACAGATCGAGATTAGATGCCGCTACGCCGGTCGCCAGGCGGCTCTGTCCATTACTGTTGGTGTGGATTTTTTCAACCAAAGCATCCAATTCTTCAGGAGGGATTAGTCCAGGGCGACTTTGCGAATCACTGTTATCAGCTCCAACATCTAGTACGCCAATACCATCATGGGTGTCTAACACTGTGATGGCATTTCGCGGGCTGATTTTCAGCCACTGTTTCAGGTAACGAGCGGTATGGTTGAATATGGCATGTAATACTAAGGGAGGCAACGCAAAATCATAGACGCGATCCACTTGGCTGGCAATTTCGATCTGCCTACGGAAGTGGGAATGAATTTCGACGAGTATTTCGATATCCAAAGCTGCCGCTTGGTCGGCAAGGTACTCAATAAAAGCAAAGGTTTCGGGGATCACGAAACAACTACTTCCTGGTTTTTTGATGACGTAGCCAACCGCGTCTAAACGCATCATGCGGATACCATTCTCGCTCAACTTTTGCATCACTGTTTGCAGATAGGCCTGGCCTTGTGGGTGAGTCACATTAATGTCAATCTGATGGCTGCTAAAGGTTGTCCACAGCAGGCGTTTTTGTCCATTTTTCAGCGTGACGTTGGTGAAAGGAAAGCCAGGACGGGGACGGTAGATGGTCAGCAGGTCCGCTTCGGTGGCACCGTCGGGAAAGACGCTACTCATGGTCAGGAATAGGCCGTTAAAAACCGAAGCCTCGCCATTTTCGGAATAATCGAGGAATTGCGGGGATTGGGCTGAAACATGGTTCACGATCAAATCAGCCATCAAATCCACATCCTTGCTCAGAGTTTTGACATCAGCCCAATTGCCCAGGCAGGGATCTACCATTGTATGGTCGATTGGGTCGAAGCCGGCGTCAGTCCCATTCATGGGATAATAAAATGGAAGGATATGCACACCGCCAAACAGCCCAGCTAATGGTCCATTGAGCAGGCGGTGTAACGTCTTTAGATCGCCTCCACCTAGTCGATCTGTGTAAGTGATGAGTTGTACTTTGTTTATCATACTGGGTATCTCATCGGTAATGTTGTATTCTTGGTAACTTCCCAGCTGTTTTCGGAGATGCGTCGCTTCTTTCGTTCAGATCTATTTTCTCTTTATCAGGTTCTGATCTAGCCAATTATCGCCAGTAAAAATCACATCTACAATCCCATTAAGAATTGAAAAGCCTGGTCATACCAACCTGGCAATGGCTCATGTCCAAAATCAGGGTAGATTGCCATTTTCTTGGACGAGGTAAGCTTGTTGTAGACAGCAAATTGTGTGGATGGCGGACAGATGGTATCCATTAAGCCAATCCCCCATAATACTTCTGCCTGGACACGATGAGCTAGAAATTGGATATCGATATATCCCAGTTTCTCAAAGATTGTTGATTCTCTTTGATGCGTGGGGTCTGAATGACGAAAATACTCCTGTAGTTCTTTATAGGCATCCTTTGCTTGATCGATTTCCCAAACCCGAATGTAATCACTCAGGAAAGGATAAAGTGGCGCAATACATTTGATGCGTGGTTCCAAGGCAGCACAAACTATAGTCAACGCGCCTCCTTGACTGCCGCCCATGGCCCCAACTCGGTTCGCGTCGACATCGGGCATTTCCATAATGACCCTGGCAAGTTGGGCTGTATCGAGGAATATCTGTCGGAAGAGCATCTTTTCAGGTGAACCGCGCAATGCGTCATCTAATCCACGAATGATGTGCCCATGAAGAGTATTGCCGGTGACACTTCCGCTATCTTCTGATAATCCCGCTTGACCACGGCAGTCTAGGGCGACGACGGTAAAACCTGCACAAACATAGCCAAGCTTATCGAACCAGTCACCAGAATCCCCTGAATAACCATGGAATAACAGCACAGCAGGGTGTGGGGATTGCGCATTTACGGGACGCAACAATTTAGCGTGTACACGCGCCCCTCCCACTCCTGTGAAAAGCAAATGAAAACACTCAGCATTGGGTGCCTGAAATTCAGCTTCGATTAATTCAACTTTGGGATCTATCGAACGCATTTCAGTCAGACTCTTGTCCCAGAACGAATCGAAATCTGAAGGACACGGATTTTTCCCTCTATAGATTCTGAGCAGTTCGATGGGTAGATCAAAGGTCAACGGCATTTTCGGCTTCTACTTTGTTATGAGTTATATGAGAAGTAACTGTGACTCATCCTTTGATCGCACCTTGGAGCAGCGCTATTATGATCTGGCGTTGAAACAGGATGAAGACGATGAGGGTGGGAACCAGGATCAGG
This sequence comes from Anaerolineales bacterium, assembly GCA_050115475.1. GTDB lineage: Bacteria > Chloroflexota > Anaerolineae > Anaerolineales > UBA11579 > JASFQL01. Next base: position 11,202 of record JASFQL010000068.1, on the reverse strand, counting down.
ATCGTACCGGCGCACAGCAGGGGGACATTATTCGCATAGTGGCCCTGGAAGGCTCCCAGCCCACCGGCCATCGTTCGTTGCGTTGGGTCCTCGACGAGCACCAAGCAAAGGAGAAACTGGTTCCACGTCCAGATGGATGTGAGGATCCCGAGTGACGCGATCGGCGCCCGCGCCAAAGGGAAGTGAATTCGCCTGAATAGATCCCATGTGGTCGCGCCATCGACGCGGGCTGCCTCCGAGAGCTCGGGAGGCATGTTGACGAAGTGGGCGCGCATCCAGAAGACGGCAAAGGGCATGTATAAGGCGATCAGCGGAAGTGCGATCGCAACCCGAGTATTGTAGATACCTATCGCCCGCTCCAGAAAGTAGATCGGGATGATGATCCCCTGGAATGGAAGTGTTAGCCCGAATACAAACAAGAGGAGGAGCACGTTTGCGCCAGGAATGCGTAGCATACCAATGGCGAACCCGGCCATCGTCGAGATGATAAGGGTTGCGGGCACTACAGAAAGGACGATGAGTATGCTCGACGCGAGGAGCTTGGGCATTTCAGCCATGTTGAACGCAGTCACGAAGTTGATCCACTGTGGGTTCTCTGGCCATTCGAGTCCGCCGGGCACAGTCCCTGACGGATGCAGTGCGGTCATGAAGATGCTTATGAATGGCAGGATCGTGAACGCCATCAGTGCCAGGAGAAGAGTCCGGCCTGCCCAGAATTCTGCGCGAGTAACCTTCATTGCGCCCTCTCCCGGGTCAGCCACTGGATCGGGAGGATGACGACCACGACCAAGACCATAAGCATAACAGCCAGGGCAGACGCCGGGCCTATAGCTCGCTGAGTGAACGCAAGGATGTAGATCTGGATCCCAGGAACCGACGTCGAGTTGCCAGGTCCGCCGGCCGTTGTGACCCAGATGATGTCAAACGCGGCGAGCGCGGCGACCACCGTTACGGTCAGGCACACACCGATCTCGTATCGGAGGAGCGGGATAGTGATCGCGAGGAACTCCTGGAGCCAGCTCGCACCGTCGAGCCTTGCAGACTCATAGAGGGCGGGGTCGATTTTGGTCATGCCCGTCTGAAGCAAGACTGTGCAGAATCCCAGCAGCACCCAGACTCCAACGATGCCGACGGACGGGAGCGCCCAGTGGAAATCGCCGAGCCAGGCGCGTGTGATCATGCCGAGGCCGACAGCTTTGAGCATCTGGTTGATCAAGCCTGGGAGGGCCAGCAGCCAGCCCCAGATGATGCCGGCAGCGACGAGCGCGATGACCTGGGGCAGGAACAGAACGGTCCGGGCAATCGCGCCGAACCGCCCGGTCGCTACGCGGTGGATCACGCTCGCAACGATGAGACCGAGGCCCACCGGGATGAAGCTGAACCACACGACCAGCCAGAATGCGTTTAAGAACGTCCCAATCAGGTTGGGCACCTGGAAGACATACACGTAGTTCTTTAACCCCGCCCAGGTCATCGGTCCGACGCCATTCCAACGAAAGAACGAGTACACGACGGTCAACAGGAAAGGCACGAGTACGAATAACGCGTACATGAACAGCGCCGGCAGGGTGAATAGCCAGCCAATTAAGTTCTCCCGACGGACCCGTTTACTGGGGTAGGTCCGCCGGGAGGCTGCGAAAGCCGCAGGTTGTTTGTCTGAAGTCATCATCAAAATAATATCACATTGATCAGGCAGGCGCAGGTATCGCCACCTTGCGGCCCTCATTACTACTATTTACTGAGACAGTTCGCGCTCGTACTCGGCTTGAACGGCCTGAAGGAGGCCGGCAGCGTCTTGCTCACCAGCAACCATCTTCTGGAGTTCGGGTGTCCAGCCCTGGGCGAAGATCGAACTCGTCGCATTGGCGATGAAGTCCATTGCGCCGCTTAAGGCAGGTCCTGCGGCAAGCGTATCGATGGTGACCGAGCCGGCAGCAACTGTTGGTACTGAGGCATCGATGGGTCCGCCAGGGTTCGACCCCATTCCGTCGACGTTGATCTGTCGGGCCGTTTCGTTCGAGGCGGCCCAGTTGAAGAAGAACGCGGCGCAGTCTGCGTGCTTGGCATTGGCGGCGATGCCATAAGTCAGCGGAGCGGACATAGCAGCGTACCCTGCACCAGCCACTTCGGGCGGGAACAGGAAGAACCCGACGTTGCCGGTCATGGCCGCATCATAGCCGCCGTTCTGCCAGTCGCCGTTGAAGGTGAAGACACCCTCACCCTTACCGAAACGGTCGGCAGCGTCAGTATACTCAATGGCGTTGATGTCGGGCGGGAAGTAACCCTTCTCGATCCAGTCCTGGAGATGCTGTGCTGCTATCAGGTTCGTCGGCGTATCGATTGTCGCGCCGGGCTTCTGGAAGATCCAATCGTTTATCGGTTCTACAGGGCCGAAGGCGGCCATCAGATTCTGGAGCGGGAACGCAAGCCCCATGCCACTCTTAGCGCTGCCCCACTCCATGATCGGTTGGAGTCCAGCGTCCTTGGCTGCAGCGAGTAGGGCTTCGAACTCGGCAACTGTCTGGGGCGGCTCGGTCATGCCAATCTGGGCTGCTAGCGTTTTGTTATAGAAGACACCGGTCATGCTGTAGTTGAGACCCATGGCGTAAAGCGTGCCGGAACCCCGGATCCAATTTGCATCCAACCGGTTCTGGTTGAGCTGTGGCACTGGCCAATCATTCCAGCCGAACGCCGTCGCGTAGTCGTCCAGGTCCATGAGGAGGCCGTCCTGTGCGAAAGTGACCATCGTCGGCAACCGGATCAGGTCGGGCGGGTTGTCACTCGCGAGAAGCATCGGCGTCGTGGTGATGAGATTCGCGAACTGTTCCATGCTGATGTCCCAGGTGACATTCGGGAACTGCTTCGTGAATTCTTCGGTCAGCTCTCCGGGCATATCCCAACCGGTCTCGAAGACGACTTTCATTACGACGGGATCCGTCCCGCAGTTCGGAACCGTGGCTGCTGGAGCTTCGGTGGCTTCGGGGGCCTCAGTGGCCACAGGAGCTTCGGTATCTACAGGGGCAGCAGGTGTCTCTACTCCCTCACAGGCAACAAGAAGCAGAGATGTCAGGACTATCAGGATTGCCAAAGAAAATAATCGAGATTTCTTTTTCATTTCTCTCTCCTTTATCAGCTTGAATATGGATTCAATAAGATGAGCAAGGTTTCTGTTTTTATATTTGATTATGTCAGACCTCCTGAAACTTTAATCCAAATATAGAAGAGCAAGTCCACGTTACGTCTTTATGATAGTGGTATCTTGAAAGCACTTTCATAGCGAGTATACAAGGTTCTACTGGTAGAGTCAATATCCAATTTCTATGCAGTTTGGCGTTCGATTAATGTTATGGGCAGTTTGACGTGTTTTGGTGGTCTGGAAGGCGCTTTGATCTGGGCAAGCAATATTTCCACCGCCAACCTACCCGACTCGTTTAAGTGCTGGGAAATGGTTGTGAGATCAACATATTCGGCTATATCAAGATCATCGAAACCAATAACAGCTAATTGATCGGGTACCTTGAAACCTAATTGGTGGGCAGCTTTCAGAATCCCTAGCGCTTGAAAATCCGTTGCGGCGAAAATGGCGGTCGGGGGTTCTGGTAGATTCAACAGTTCTTTGGCCACCTTACGTGTTTGCTCTTGCGAATATGGGGCGAGACGGACAAACGTTTCAGGTAGCTTGATCCGAGCCTCCTTAAGTGCACGTCGAAATCCTCTTAAACGCAAACTTACAGGGTGAATAGAATATTCCGGTAAATCTGTATCACCCAAAAAAGCGACTCTGCGATGGCCCTTAGCTAGCAAATAACTAGTTGCCATATAACCACCTTCCACATCATCGATCTCAACACAGTTTAATTTAGGATGTGGATATTCAATGAGAACCGTAGGCAACCCGTGGTCAATCAAGCGGCGTACCTGAGTATCACTTACCGGTAACGAAAGTATGATGAGTCCATCCAGATTTCCGGTCAATGGCAGGCTGGAAAGATACCCTTGTAAACGATCATTGGAATCAACGGTATAAACAACCAGTTCATAATTCTCAGGCGTTAAAGTCGTAGCAACCCCGCGTAGCCGTTGCATGAAAGATGGCGCGGTAAAGAAGGGAGAAATGACACCAATACGTCCTGTATGTTTCATGGCGCGAGCTCGCGCCTCTGCTTTTGGGACAAATCCTAATTCATCGATAACTTTAAGTACTTTCTCGCGCGTTTCAGAATTGACCTTATCTGGTGTATTAAGAATGCGAGAAACAGTTGTTATGCTTACTCCGGCACGCTTGGCAACATCATAAATTGTAGGCGTTTTCGGTAAGGGCATATAAGTTCTCCTATGAAAGCAAAGAATGAAAGCACTTTCAGTTTAACATATCAATTGGACGCGCGTCAATAGTGGGAGGGCATTATCGGTGAAACAGCATTCCTAACAGAGTTCAGTAAATAAAAAGCGAATTGGCTGTCAAAACTCTATTGCCCCATCATCAGTTATAGCCTATACTGCCCTCCGCCAAATGTGCAGTTCGGGATGGGTCTCATTCTGTAGACGGTATTGGTCTAAAACCATAAAAGTCAAATTTTAATTGATAGTTCTTCGAGCTTGTCTTTTTACCCAAAAAGCAAACCAGCCAGAAAATCTTCTTAACTCTTTTAATTCCGACTGAAATTATCGTAATTGGTACTCCAGGACGGACTCAAATTCTACACCTTCGTTTGAGAAGAAGCTCCCCAAATACCGACATCAATTTCCTTGGGTTTGCAACTTATAGGATATGAGTTTTGGAGCCGCCTTTCCTATACCTTAAAGAAAACTCTGGTGCAATCTTGGTGAAAAGAGAATAGAAACAATAGAGAATTTAGAATGATTATGGGTGTTTTTCTCTATGAAATAGGAAAGCTACGGGAAATTTATAGTCTAAAGAAAGGATATAGGTTTTTGATACCAACTTCGAATCAGTAGGCTGGAGGTTCGAGTCCCTCCGGGTGCGCTGTTCTTTAGTTGTTTTCACAATATGACGCATAAATGCTTTATAATCTCATACGTCGCTAAATAACCTCTGCGAATTTCGAATATCAACCTCGCCCTGATTACAGAATGCCAATACTATCACTTCCTACTCCCCAAGCAGGCCATCGTCCTCGAACATTTTTTATTAATTGATATAGTAAGGAGATAATCCAAACCATGGAGAATATTGAGAAAAGGATTTTAGGAAAAAGCGGTATCCAGGTGCCTGTCGTTTCGGTCGGCTTGTGGGCCATCGGTGGGGACGCTTGGGGGCCAACTGATGACCGCCAATCCCTCAATGTGATTGATGCAGCCCTCGATCTCGGAGTCAACTTCTTTGACACCGCCGATGTATACGGTCAGGGTCACAGCGAAGAACTGCTTGGCCAGGCCATGAAAGGCCGCCGCGACCGCTTCATTGTGGCGACCAAGATTGGCTGGCGAGGTTTCAATGACGGACTTGGCTGCTCTGCATACAATACACCTGAGAAATTGGTCGCCGGAGTTGAGACCAACTTACGCAGGTTGGGGACCGATTACGTTGACCTGATCCAATACCACGTGGACTTCCGCGAATCCTCGATGGAAGCTGTGGTCGCAGGCTTCCAAAAATTGCAGGACGATGGCAAGGTTCGGGCCTATGGGTTGAGTACCAGCGATTTCGAATATTTAAAAGCCTTCAACCAGGATGGCAAAGCCTCCACTTTACAGATAGACTACAGCATCCTCAACCGCACGCCTGAGGTAGACATCCTCCCCTATTGCCAGGAACAGAACCTGGGTGTTTTGGTACGCGGCCCCTTGGCCATGGGCATTCTGGCCGGGAAGTTCACTCCCGAAAGTAAATTCCCGGAAGGTGATTTCCGCCGCCGCTGGCACGAAAACAAAGAAGAACATCAGGTCTTCCTGCAAGACTTACAAAAGGTGGATCGATTACGCTCCCTGACCGATGTCCGCTCCCTGGTGCAGCTCGCCCTCCAATTCGTTACCACCCATCCTGCCGTTACTTGTACCATTCCAGGTGCAAAATCGACAAAACAACTTGAGGAAAACATCGCCGCGGCTTCCCTCCCGCCCCTGACAGAAAGTGCGCTGGCCGAGATCGAGAAGATTACTCCCAAAGGCAGTGGCCGTAAGATTTGGCCTGCCTGACCCTATTAAATTAATACGACGTGGGATTTTCCTCTTGAACCTAGTTTCCTTGGGGTATCCCTTTCATCTACCCTAATTGTCCTTCTCCCCTAAGATGGGTGTATTTTTACATCGATGTATCGCAGGATTCTCGCAGCCACACGACGTGGGTCCACGCACGCTGCCAGAAGACGATAGATGGGATTCGGGCTGTAAAAACTCTTCCGCCACAACCGCAGTAATACTTCTTCCCTTCTCATGCGTAGTCTTGTCGGCCAGCCCACCCCTTCCCTGAAAGATCCAAAATCCGGCTCCGCTTCACCTTTCCGCCGTTGCTTGGCGCAATCCAACGCGTAGAATAGGTATTCGACGTTCTGCCTCACGTTGCCCATGGACAAACTGTCCTCCCTGTATCGGATCGAACACAAATAATCGGGTGAATTGACCACTTGGTATTTCTCCACCAGTCTCAGGAAGAGGTCGGCCTCTTCAGCTTGCCGGATATTTGGGCGGTATCCGCCAATCGCATTTATTACCTCTGTACGGAATGTACACACGCCTTGGATTAACCCACGCAAGCCCTGTCTGATCTCCCACCGAATCAGTGCAGGCGATATCGGCACTGTCGATCTGCCCACCTTTCTTTCCGTTGACGCATCCATGTAGTAGCAGTTCGCGCTGCACGCTGCCGCATCCGGATTCTTCAATAATAAATCGACTTGCTTCCTCAACCGCTCGGTTTTCTGAACGTCATCCGCATCCGCCCGGGCGATAAAGGGGAACCCCTCGTCCACCGCATATTCGATCGCCCGGTTCATTGCCGCACCCGGACCCAGATTCTCTTGCTCCCATACAATGATCCGCGCATCGTTGAACGACCCTACGAGTTCACCGCTCCCATCGCTAGAGCCGTCGTCGACGATTAACACTCGGAAATTTCCGTATGTTTGGTTGAGGACAGATTCCATCGCCCGCCGAATGTAGTCTTTCGCATTATAAAGAGGGATCGCCACCAACACCGCGGGAGTATCCATTCGATTACACCCCAACCGCCTGATTCCAGAGTCTCACCATTTGTGCGGTCAGCTCCTTCCGGCTGAATTTCTCCACCCCTTCTCGTGTGATCCACACAGGTGACCCAGCTTGATAGGCTAGATACACTTTCTCGATAAAATCCGCAATTTTATCAGCCTCATCGAATAAAGCGTGCATACCTAACTTATTTTCATCCACTATCTTACTCCCTGCCCCTTCTTCCGAGACCAACAGAATAGGAGCCTTACCGGTCGCCCAATACTCATAGAGTGTCCCTGATATCGCAGTAGGTATGTCAGGCACAAGTGCATCGAATAATAGATCTGCATCCCACAAGCGTTCAATCAATTCTCTACGTTCAACCGGTTTGCTGTACCTGACCACATCCCCCAAGCCCAAATGATCGACGAGGTCTTTATATTCTATCGAAGGTTCATCACCGAGAAAATCAACAAGGATTCTCCTTTTAGAATCTGGATACTTATCAATAAATTTCTTGATTCCATAAAGGAGCGCTGTTGGATCCCTATGGCCTACCCGGTAGCCAGACCCCACACCCAACATCGTGAATTTCTTGCTTGTGATTTGCCTCTTTCGCTCCATCAGTATTTCATACTCCTCCAAATCACATCCGTTCGATATCAGGTGAAACTTTTCGACCTCCCTGCGCTTTTGGTAGCGTGCCTGATACTTATCCATACTCGCTTGCGTGACCAGGACTGTGTATTGGGTAGAACGGATGATTGCGCCTTCTAAAATACTCTCAATAACCTGCCTGATTTTATTTTTCGCTTCGAAGGATGGCTTGCCCACCCAATCGTCTTTCATGTCGAACACGTAAGGGCAGCTGTACAAGTACTTCAATATACTCCCAATAAAGGGGTTGGTATAAGGCGGGGCATTGGCAAAGATCAAATCGATAGATTCTTTTTTGACCTGCCTGATACACGTCCGCACCACGTTCAGCCCCCAGGGGAGAGAGGAATCTTTAAAAATGGCTTTGGCGATCCCCTTGATTCCTTCCCCGCCAAACAAGGGATTCGCCACCCGGATGACTTCCGTATCCGGCGGCACTTCATCCAATAAAAATCCTGATTTTTGTTCCTGTATGATGACCGGCCTGTCGATATCCTCGGTGAGGACGATAAACTGCCAGCCCTCCCGGGCCGCGTATTTCATGAATTTCACCAGACGGATGGACGCCCCGGCAGACCCAAGCGGCGGGAAATACCTGGACACAATTAAGACAGTTGGCAAAAGCTTATCATCTCCTGGTAATCTACAACAATTATCCTATCACGGTAACCGTACATCATCAGGGATATACACCTTATTAATCAATTAGTACTGTTCCACCCCGGGTTCGAATCCAAGCATCGTAATCAACTCCCCCATCCGTACCACCACCCGTCTTCCCTCCTCGACGGCCCAGTTCTCAACAGCCTTGTGGCGCACGCGAGTAAAGAGGAAAAGGCTCAATGCGGCAGGGATTTCAAACATTAATTGAAGTGCCCGTATGATTTCTTTAAAGAGACCTTTACTTCGGTTCAACTTTGCAGCCACAATCCCAACGGCCATATATCGTTTGAGGACATAGCCTAACTGCATCTTGAAAGCCGGCGTCCAATGTAGGACTTTGATGTTCGGATCATAGACAACCTTTCCTTTATAGGCTTCCCAATACCTGTAGAATAAGTCCGAATCCTCTCCGGGGATGAACCGGTCGCCCCTCACACCCAGATCGACGTTGAATCCCCCCAGGTCGAATAACACAGTCCGCTTCCAGGTCATATTCGACCCTGAGTGTGTTGTCCTTTCTGGGACGATGTGCCATTCACCGCCAAGCGAACGGATCTCATATTCATCTTTGAACCACGATGGTTTCTCCGAAGTGTAGTATGGGTATATCGGCCCGCACAGGCAATCCGGTTCGTGTTCGAGGATGTTCTCATAGATCGCCTCGAGCCAGCCCTCGCTTGGGATGGCATCGTCGTCCAAAAAAGCAACGTACGCTCCGCCTGCTTTCCGAAACCCGGTATCGCGTGTATGCCCCAATCCCTGCGCAGTCTCGACATAATAGTATAGATCCAATGTATCTTGAAATTCCCTGGCAACGACCTCCGTGTCATCCGTAGAGTTGTTATCGATGACCCAAACCTCGAACCTCTCCTTATCCAGGCTTTGCTTTACCAATCCCTCCAATGCCAACCGTAATTTGTCGGATCGGTTGTAGGTTGTGATTATCACAGAGATTTGAATATCTTTTTTCATCTAGGTCTCTATGCTTTTTCCAATATGGCTTCTGCTATCGTGAGTGCCTAATTTCTTCCGCCTACTAAAGTAAAGCGATTGTCTTAGTCTTTCAAATTCGTATCCCATCAACCAAAAAGAATCATGCCCAACTTCATAGATGAAGTTCATCATATACGGGTATTGCTCTTTTGAACGGTTTATTAAAGTATAGACAAACAGAACAGCAAATCGAACTGATTGGAACGCTAATCGTATGATAGACTTTGGAAAATCTAAAAATCCAGATTTGATTCTCCCTGCATGCTTATACAAGCGGTATGCAATGGCGCCGCTCTTCAAGCGAAGGCGTATATACCACCAGGCAGACAATTTTTCCCCACGAACGAAGTGATAGATGTATAAATCCATTAGATAATAAATCCCAATCGAGGGGTATCTCTTTCGAAGCCGGTCCTGGACATCTCTTTCTTCTCCATAATTTAATTTCTCACCAGTCATTCCATATTCAGGATCAAAGCCGCCGATTTCTTCTAGCAAATCTCGCCTGATGAAAAGGTTCCCTCCGGTAAGTGACTTCTTTTCATCGAACCAGCAAGTATCATTTCCCAACCATTCCGTAGAGGACCAATACTCATCCTTTGCCCATCTGGGCTTTTCTTTCTCGAAGCAAGCAAAATAAGGCCCTCCAAATATCTCCGGGCTGTGTCTTTTTATTGTGTCTAAAGCAACTTCAACCCAATTCTCCGGCGCTGTCGCATCGTCATCGATAAAGGCTATGTATTCACCTCGCCCTTCAGATATGCCCCGGTTGCGGGCGTGTGAAAGACCTTGCTTTTCTTCGAGGTAATATCGAGCGTTTGGATTCTTTTGGCAAAATTCTCGTGAAACCTCAGCAGTCCCATCTGTTGAATTGTTGTCAACGATAATGATTTCATATGTACCCTTATCGGCAGTCTGCGCTTCCAAGGATTCAAATAACCACCGCAAATACTTCTCACGATTGTATGTACAAATTACTACGCTGATTATTATCATCACTTTCTAAAGTATTCCTTGAACCGATGTCATTTCATGTATCGGGACTATATGACAAAAAGGCGCTCTATCCTTTTTTGGGGGGAATTGTCGCTTTAATTCTCAACAACTCCTCTCGAATCAATTCAACAGCTTTTGGAGATTTCTTATCCATATTACAATGGTTTCTCAAAAAGTTTGTCACATTTTCATCATTTTGGTCTGGGTCTGCGATAATGTCTAATATTATTTGTTTCAGTGATGACTTATCATTGGCGATGAAAATTCCCCCGGTTTGATCCTCGGAAAATATCCGAAAAGGTTCGTTATGCGGGTTGTAATAAATTGCCTTTCTGCCCATGCATAAGGCTTCATATATGAGCGTACTGAAGCGGCTCACCAAAATGGAAGATCGCTTTAATTGTTCATTGACCAAAAAGGCTCCAGAATCCATTACGTTATATTCAGCTGGAAATACCCCCTTGTCTCTGGGATGTTTCGAGACAAAGAATTCTATGCCGCATTCCAGGCAGATTTCAACAACATCTTTCACCCATTGGTCACGAACATCTTCAAAAACGCCATAGGTAAAATTACTGTTTATCATGATGGTGGGCTGATTGGGAAGAGGTTCTTTTTTTATTTCGTCATACTTCGGATTTCCGGTTACTACAATATTGTCCCTCAATAAATATTTTTTCATTACCAGCCCTTGAATAAATGCGAAATCAGCTCGCTTCATTCGCCCTTTATTAACATCCA
>JASFQL010000067.1:0-14600 GCA_050115475.1 Anaerolineales bacterium | reverse complement strand
AGCATGGATGACCCAGGCGATGAGACCTGGCTGACCCATCAAGCCGCTGCCGTACCCCAGAAGCACAACGGGAACCCGTCCTGGCATCCTTCTGGGGACTATATTGTTTTCACCGCCGAGAATCCCGATGTGCTTGATATCTACGATGCTGTTGCCAAGCCGGGCAGGGGAGTCAACTGCAATCTCTGGCTTGCCAGAGCAGATGGTTCTGCTTTTTGGCAGCTTACCGGCATCGAGACGGCTTACCTGGACCCTGGCGGCGTCCTCCATCCCCAATTTTCTCCAGATGGTCGGCAGCTTTTTTGGACTCAGCGCATCGCTGACGATCCCAATACTTACTGGGGGCATTGGGTCATCAAGGTAGCAGACTTCATCGACAATGGGATCGATCCACCCCACCTCACCAATGTTCGAACCTATGATCCTGCTGCGCAACCCGGTTTCTACGAGAGTCACGCTTTCTCTCACGATGGTCGTAGTATCCTTTTCACCGGCAACCTTGAAGCTGGCCAGCACGAAGTCGGCATGGATATTTACGCCATGGATCTTCAAACGGAAGCGCTGACCCGGTTGACCACATCCTCTGACGATTGGGATGAACATGCCCACTGGTCGCCGGATGGGGAGCACATTGCCTGGATGTCGAGTACCGGTCTGGATGTGCACTGGCCCGATGACATGGGTCCCCTCGAATGGCGGTATTACCTGGCCACCGAACTGTGGATCATGGACACCGATGGGACTAATAAACAGCGTCTGACCTTTTTCAACCAGCCCGGCCATCCTCACAACAAGAGTGCCCGTACGGCTGTCTCCGACAGCGTCTGGTCTCCCGATGGGAACAGCCTTCTCGTGTTGGTTACCTATTATGATGGAACCGGCCCATCGAGCAAAGGGAACTCAGAACTGGTCCTGATTACCCTCTCGGATAGTTAGGTGGTTTATAAGTTCGATGGTTCTTTGGGGGAATCCTCCCTGCTGATCCCTTCTTCTGTCATTCTGAGGGAGTACAGCGACCGAAGAATCTCACAAAACGAACACGTACATCCAATATCTATGCCTTCCACAATCCCTCCTGATTACCTGATTCTTGGTTACTGATTTCTTCTTTTGTCATTCTGAGGGAGTGCAGCGGCCGAAGAATCTAACAAAACAACCCCATCCATCCAAAATCTATGCCTTTCCCAATCCCGCCTGATTGCCCTATCCCTTCTTTGATCATTCTGATGGAGTATGCGGAGGAATCCTATTCGCTTGAGTTAAGTCGATACGCCCAGCCTTTGTATATATTTCGCCTTTATGCTATGATAGATGCCCAAATTCGTTTGGACTGTAAAGCATATCGATGAAAGGATTGGTACGAAAAATGAAAGAGCTTTCAGAATCCAAAATCCATGAATTAATAAAAGAAGCGAAAAAGGCCAGGGAGAAAGCTTACGCCAGATACTCCAAATTTGATGTCGGGGCTGCCTTGTTGATGAAGGATGGCAAGATATACCATGGTGCCAATATTGAAAATGCCGTTTACCGTTTAGGCTTGTGTGCCGAGCAAGCTGCCCTTCTCAAGGCCGTTGAGGATGGGCATCGGAATGATGATTTCGTAGCCATCGCCGTCGTGGGCGATACCGAGGAGGGCATCACCCCTTGTGGCGGCTGCCGCCAAATGATGATTGAATTCAACCCCGGATTGATTGTGGTGATGGCCAACCTCGCAGGCGATTATCGTGTTGCCGCCGCCAATGAGTTGTTACCCTTTTCCTTCTCGAACGACACCGCCAATTTAGTCTAAGAGGCATTGATAACAAGCGCTCCTAATTTTATCTATCCTTCGCTTTCACGCTTGTTTATGAACCATGACTGGGCTTTATCCCTTATGGATCTAAAACCTGAGTTTGAAAAATCTATGATTAAGCTGTTGCCTGTCTACCTCGCAGCGCACCCGTAAATTTACTCACCAGGCTCGCAACCGCCTTCTTCACCGGCTTGATCCGCACCACGAGTAACACGATGACGATGATCCCATAGATCAACGGCTTGATGATGTCGCCCTGCAGGCTGAAGATGTCCCCCTTCTTTGCCCAGGCGTAGTGGATCACGATGAGCGGGGCGATGACGTAGATGGTCGCATGTAGCCGCTTCCAATTTTTCTTCAGTTTCTTCTTCCAATAATTGAATGAGGTGGCTGCCAGGGCTGTCAGGAAGGTAAACGAGATCGTACCGACGATGATGAAATTCCTCTCCAAAACCTCGTTGATGATGAGCTTCCAGTTGAAGCCAAAATCCAGCAGGACAAAAATCGTCACGTGGATGAAGGCGTACATGAAGCCGTACAGCCCAAGCGCTCGCCGCCGCTTGATCGGTTCTTTCCATTTGAATAAAGAGTTCATCGGGGTGGCCACCAGCGATAATACTACCCACAGGATCGCCAACCGCCCGGTGCGCTGTTCGATGTCTTGGATTGGGTTGATGCTCAATCGTCCGGTGAAGAAGTCGATCACGATGAGTGCAAGTGGGATCCACGCGCCTAAAAAGATGATGATCTGCAGGGGGGTGATTTTGGAAAAAAAAGATTTCATCAGGTGTTTACCTTCCTTGTAAAGAGTAGCGTAGCGTGCCGCGCTGTTCATCTCCTTCAATAATACTCTCTCAGGTCCATGCCTTCATATAAGTAGGCGACTTCTTCGGCATAGCCGTTGAACATCAGCGTTTCCCGGCGTCCCAGTTCCCCGATACGCCGTTCGCTTCCCTGCGTCCAGCGTGGGTGGTCTACTTCCGGGTTGACGTTGGCGTAGAAGCCGTATTCATTCGGTGCAATTGTCGACCATAAGGTGTCAGGCATCTCATCTACCAGTTCGATTTTCACGATGGCCTTGATGGATTTGAAGCCGTACTTCCACGGGACCACCAGCCGGATCGGTGCGCCGCTTTGTGGTGGTAGCAGGTCCCCATACAATCCCGTTGCCAGGATGGTGAGCGGGTTCATGGCTTCATCCAGCCGCAAACCTTCCTGGTACGGCCAGGGATAAAAGCCCGCGCTCAAACCGGGCATCTGCTCTTCATCGAATACGGTTTCGAACCGCACGTATTTGGCCTTCGCGGTTGGCTCTACAGCGTCCAGGAGTGAGGTCAGTGGGAATCCCGTCCAGGGGATCACCATGCTCCAGGCTTCCACACACCGCAGGCGGTAGATGCGTTCTTCCTGGTCGAAGGTGGAGAGGATCTCTTCCAGGGTGAAGGTCTTCGGCTTGTTCACCAGGCCGTATACTTCCACCGACCATGGATCCGATTTGAAGTCTTTCGCCAGCGCCGCAACTTGCTGCTTATTTGTAGTGAATTCGTAGTAGTTGTTGTAGTTGGTGATTTCTTCGTAGCTGTTCAAGGGGTCGCCCAGTTCATCCATTGTTGTGCCGCTCCTGGGGAAGAACGGTGTTGCCGACGGCCCTTCAGTTGCTGTGAGTGTCTCTCCGGCATTTGGCCCGCACGCGGCTAACAGCGCTGCGCCTGCGCCCATGATGCCCATGGCCTTGAGGAACTCACGCCGGTTCAAATACACGTCCTTTGGTGTGATTTCAGAGGGCTTGACGGGTACGGATTTATATATTTTTTTCATGTTCATACGCTCCATTTTCATTCAATCAATAAGGTTCCGATAATAGTTCTTGGATCATTTCTTCTGTTTCTGAATAAGCGCCTTCCCCGATATGGACGTATCGGATACGCCCGTTTTTACCAATGAGGTATAAGGTCGGCCAGTAGCGGTTGTCGTATGCCCGCCAGTTTTCGCCTTCATTGTCCACCGCCACCGGGTATTGGATGTCCAGGTCTTGGACGGCGTTGCGCAAGTTGTCGATGTCCCGCTCATAGCTGAATTCCGGATAATGGTTCCCGATGATAACGAGACCCTCATCAGCATATCTATCATACCATTCTCGTAGGTGGGGGATGACGTTTTGGCAGTTGTAGCAGCCAAACGTCCACATCTCGAGTAAGACCACCTGCCCGCGCAGGTCTGCTAGTTTTAGAGGGACTTCGCTGTTCAACCACACTTCGTTGTTCAGTTCCGGTGCGGGGTCGAGGTCTTGGACATCTTGAGAAGACAGGAGCTTCCCAGAATCAACACCGTTGCATCCGCTCAAAAGGATGAGGGTGAGGTATCCAAATAATATCGTCTTCATGGAATTTGCTCCTTCATATACAAAATGATAGGATGCAAATATTACAAAAATATTTCGAAAGGCTGAAGCCCGGATTACGGCATTTTTACGGTTGGGGCGATGAATTTTGCTATATGGTGATGATAAAAGACGTCCCTGATCCCAGTTTACTCTCTACACGGATGTCCCCCCCGTGGGCCTGTACGATTCCATGGGCGATGGCCAACCCGAGTCCCGCGCCCCCCGTCGCCCGGCTCCTGGATTTTTCTCCCCGGTAGAAGCTTTCGAACACGTGGGGGATGTCCTCCGGCGGGATACCCTCCCCCGTATCCTCCACAGTGATGGTGACATTCTCCTCCCTCCTCCCCGCCTTGATGTTGATACTTCCCCCTGCAGGCGTGAAACGGATGGCGTTCGAAACCAGGTTGTCCAATACACGCCCGATCAACTGCACGTCCATGTAGACCGGGTCGACGTCCCCATCCACGTTCCCCATGATGGAGAGTTCTCTTTGTTTCGCAATGTGCGAGAAGCTTTCCAGCGTGTCGGAGATCAGGTCGCTCAGCGAGTTGGGGGATGGGTGGATCGGAAGCCCTCCGGCGTCGATCTGTGCCATCTGGAACAGGTCGTCGATCAATGACGACAGCGTCCTCACGTTTCGTTGGGCGGTCTCCAGGTAGCGTTTTTCCTGGTCGGGGTCGTCGAGGATCTTGTCGGCTAAAGCTTCTAGAATCGCCTGGATCGAGGTTAGGGGAGTCTGCAGGTCGTGACTCACCCAGGCGATTAAGTCCGAGCGTAGCTGTTTGAGTTCTTGCTGTCTGTCTGTGGCGATTTTGAGTTGCTCTGCCATCTGGTTGAAGGTTTTCCCCAAGGAGGCGACTTCATCGTCGCCTATAATCGAAACGCGGCTGTTGAGGTCCCCTTCCGCCAGGGACTTGGCCGCCTGTTCGAGCAGTTCGATCCGGTCGGTGATGGCCGTCGACAGGAAATAACCCAGCACCATTGCCATCCCTCCTGCGAAGATTAACAGCACCGTCGCCAGCAGGAGGTCGTGTTGGCTGGCGAACATCAGCCGGGCCGTCAGCCATACGTTGAAGAAGGTCAAAACGCTCGATATCAGGTAGCTGATGAGGAGTGTCCACCGGATCGTCTTGACCCGCGTCATCCATCCCATCCGGTAAGCCGTGTAGCCGGTCAGGCCCGAGACTGTAGCTGTGATGAACAAGAACAGAATCATATGTCCCAGGTCGGAGACCGGTGGGCTCATCATCAGGACGAATATCACCAGGGTTAGCCCCAGGGTAAGGGTGATCCCGATGGTATAGCGAAGGGATGTCGGGAGGGTTCTTGGCTTTGCCTTCATAGATTAGGGTTCGAATTTATACCCCACGCCCCACACGGTCAGGAGGTGTATAGGCTCGGAGGAATCGGTTTCGATCTTCTCTCGCAGCCGCCTCACGTGGACGGTCACCGTGCTCGGGTCGATGTACTTGGCCTCTCCCCACACACGTTCCAGCAGTTGGTCGCGGCTGAAGACGTGCCGCGGGTTCTTGGCGAACAGGTACAGCAGGTCGAATTCCTTAACGGTGAGGGAGATTTCTTCCTCTCTGACACACACCGACCTCGAACTGGGGTCGATGCTGATGTCGCCGATTTCCAGCTTCGGTTCTTCACTCACCGGCAGTTCGCCTTTCATGTCCATCCGCCGCAGGACGGCTCGTACCCGGCTGACCAGTTCCTGTGGGCTGAAAGGCTTGACGACGTAGTCATCTGCCCCCAATTCCAAACCGGCGATCCGGTCGCTTTCGTCTCTCCGGGAGGTCAGCATGATGATCGGGACGGTGTGCCGTTCCCGCAGCCAGCGCGTGATCGAGAAGCCGTCCACGTGGGGCAGCATGATGTCGAGGATGACCAGGTCGGGGATGGATTTTTCCAATAATTCCATCGCCTTCTCGCCATCTGATGCAATCGTCACGTTGTATTCCGCCCGCTTTAGATATAAGGAGACGACCTCGGCGATGCTGGGTTCGTCTTCCACGATTAAAATAGTTTTCTTTTCCATTGATCACTAATCTTAGAAATTAGGCTTCATCAGAGGAACGATCCGTTTAGGTTCTTAATGAATATACTAAGGGCAAACGGTTCGTTTCCTAATGATACTATGAACTCACCGCTCTTCCCCTTAATTATCTCTTACAGTTTCTCCCCGTCGTTAAGAATTGCGCAATATTTTTGCCAGCTTCTCGTAAGGAACCCCTGCTAGGATGGGTCAATCAACCCGAAAGGAGATTATTTATGTTGAAAAAATTACCGTTTCTTTTATTGATCGCTGCTCTTTTTGCCCTCACTGCCTGCGGCGCTAACCAGAACGTCGCCGAGGACATGATGAAAGAGGATGATGCCATGACTGAAGAAGACGACATGATGGACGATTCCTCTGCCGACGACTCGATGGGGGATGAGACCCATGACGACGACATGATGGACGAAGAAGAATCTGACTCCGGCGACATGATGGACGAAGAAGAATCTGACTCTGACGACATGTCAGATGACATGGCAATGGTGGAAACCCCCGCCTGGTTCGACTATACCTTTACCGATGCATCTACCGGTCAAACCTTCACGATTAACGATTTTCAAGGGAAGGTCGTTTTGGTAGAGACCATGGCCATGTGGTGCTCCAATTGCTTCAAGCAGCAGACCCAGGTGAATGAATTACACGACCTCTTGGGCGAGCGCGACGATTTCGTCGGCATCGGCCTGGATATCGACCCCAACGAGGACATCGCCGCCTTGAAAGGCTACGTGGAGAAGAACGCTTTTCATTGGCTTTATTCTGTGCCTCCCGCCGAGATTTCCCGCGAGATTGGCAGCCTCTACGGCTCCCAATTCCTCAACCCGCCCTCCACGCCCATCCTCATCGTAGATCGCCACGGTGAAGCCCACCCCTTGCCCTTTGGCATTAAATCCGCCCAGGACCTTCTAGGATATCTGGAGCCATTCCTCAACGAGGGCATGTAAAATATTATCTACTACAGCTATCCGCCTCAATCAATGGCGGATAGCTGATTTTTCCTAAAGGATGGAAAAATATGGACTTCGAGTCAATCTTTACGTCATTATCCATCGGTCTGTTGGCCACGACCAGCCCTTGTGTCCTCCCACTCTATCCCGGTTTCCTGGCTTACATCAGCGGTGGGCAGCAGGGGCTTGAAGGCAAGCGCGGGCGCTACTTCCTTGGCTTTTTCGTCCTCTTTGGCGTTCTCGTGACCATGCTCGCCCTCGGTGCCCTCATCGCCCTCTTATCTATTTCGGTCGGTCAGGCTTTATCGATCGTTATCCCCCTGGCCGATTTGATTATCATCCTCTTCGGGATATTGTTGCTCATCAACGTCAACCCCTTCAAGCAGCTCCCCCAGATTCAGGTGCCGGTTTTATCCAATCCCTACGTCAACGCTTTTATCTATGGGATGCTTTACGGCCCCATTGCCTTGCCCTGTTCGGGGCCCTTCGTCGTTGGGATTTTTGCCTTTTCCTTCACTGCCGCTGAAGTCTTTGACAAGCTCGGTGTCTTCTTCTGGTTTGGCATCGGTTTCGGTATTCCCCTTTTGCTGCTCTCCTTCCTCTCCGGTGCCGCACAACGCTGGATCACCCTCCAGTTCGCCCGCCGGGCCAAAACGATTAATATCGTCGGCGGCCTGCTTCTGCTTGGGGTTGGCATCTACGATCTGGCCTCGAACTGGGAACTGATTGCCACATACCTAGCATTTTGATTTCCTTGGATGAATGCCGGTGGGAGAAGTGGATACCTTGAATAAGGGGTGTGATAGCTGAGTGTGAGGTTTACACGTCAATTTCTTCTGGGGTGGGGCATTTAATGTGGAAGGAGACGTAACCGTTTGTAACTTACCTGCGTATAAAGAATGCCGCAGGTATTCTCTTATACAATGACCGGCTTACTGGTCATTGTCATCTCCTTTTCCCGGCCAAGTCAAAGTCTGATCGTAAAGTACGTAAATAGCTGGGGTAGGGGGTCAGGGGATTGGGGCAGAAACCTGCTTCGATGATATAAGCTTGATGAGTTGTTGTTAAAAAGGTTCGAACCTGAGATACAGATGATTGTATGATCAAATCCAGGGGAAAATTTATCAATGAACCTATCTCCTTCTAAACAAAGGGGTAAAATAGACATTTGAACGCTGATTTGGTAGAATAACCTTCGCTTTGATCCCTGATCCTGAGGTTCACTATTGATGTTCAAATTCAAGGGAAAACTGACCGCACACGAGTTGCTCATGGTCTTTGCCATTTGCTCCTTCCCCGTTCATTTGTGGACGATTGTCAATGTATTCTATGATATCCCCGCCTGGATGAAGTACATGGACCTATGGGATCTGGCAGGAGCCATTTCCTATGCCCTTGCCTTTGCCTTGCTGGAAGCCATCGCCTTATTCTTGCCCTTGGTCCTGGCTGCTTGGATACTCCCTAAAAAATGGTTGCGTGGGAATTTTGTCCCCCTTTCCTTCGCCTTTGTGTTAGAGGCTGTCGTCATGGCTTTGGTCATCCATGAAAATGAGAGACTGTTGTGGGATAAAGGATTGCTTTTGAAAATATTTATAGGGTTTTATGTCTTATTGGCAGCTTTGATTTACCTTATCCCTAGAATCAAAACCATCGTAGATGCCATTGGGGAACGCATCCTCGTCTTGTTTTATCTGTATTTTGCCCTTGATGTCTTGGCGCTTATCGCTATCCTTGTCAGGAATATCTGATATGAAAAACGGATTCACTCGTCGTGATTTTCTCAAATTATTGTCCTTGCTGCCCTTTGTCAATCTATCTTCTTCTACCCATTCTCGGCAAGCGAGTGCAGAGAAACCGAATATTCTCGTCTTGGTTTTCGATACCTTCTCTGCCAGAAACATTTCCCTCTACGGATACCCCCGTGAGACGACCCCCAACCTGGCCCTTTTCGCCGAAAAATCGACCGTTTACCACAAGCATTTTTCTGCTGGCAGCCATACCACCCCCGGAACCTCCTCATTGCTGACCGGGGCTTATCCCTGGTCTCATCGCTGCTTCAATCCCCACGGCGCGCCCATTGATGCCTTTGCTTCGCAGAACCTGTTCAGTCTTTTTCCTGATCGTTATCGCCTTGGATTTTCCCATAACCTTGTGGTTAATATCCAGTTGCACCATTTCAGGAAATATCTGGATGAATTTGTCCTCCCAAGGGAAGTGGCCCTGCTCGAGAGTGAGTTTTCAGATGATCTTTTTCTCAATGATTATGGGACTGCTGTAATCAGTGAGCGGACTTTACTGAAACCAGTAGGCGCACGTCCCAACTCCCTGATTGGATATCTTATCCTTAAGATATTTCAAGACCGCAAGGAAGAGAACCTCGAGCGCCAATTCAAGGATGATTTTCCCCGCGGGGTCACCCGTTATCAAGATTTGGTCTATTTACTGGAAGATTCGATCGACTGGGTTGCCCTACAGACGGAAACTCTAGCCCAACCCTATCTGGCCTATATCCATATGATGCCGCCCCACGTCCCTTATACCCCTCGCCGTGAATTCGTCGATATCTTTCTCGATGATGGGTTTGCTATCCCGGAAAAACCGGAGCATTTCTTCACGGAAGGGCGAGATCTTGAGTATCTGGATGAGAAGCGGCGCTTCTACGATGAATATATTGCCTTCGTAGATTCGGAGTTAGGCCGTTTGCTCGACATCCTGGAACAAAACAGCACCTTGGATAATACTTGGGTGTTGATTACCTCCGATCATGGAGAGATATTTGAACGGGGAATTTTTGAACACTCCACCCCCGTTCTCTATCAGCCCCTGGTCAATATTCCTTTATTGATTCATGCCCCTGGCCAAAACACTCGTGAGGATATCTATGCCACGACAAGTTGCGTGGATGTGGTTCCGACACTCCTGCACCTGAACGGCCGGCCCAAGCCGGACTGGGGTGAAGGAGAAGTGCTGCCTCCTTTTAATTCAAATATCGATTCTCAACGCAGTGTTTTTGCACTCGATGCCAAAGCCAGTTCGAAATTCCATTACTTGAACACGGGGACTTTTGTGATGGTAAAAGGGAGCTACAAGTTGATTTATTACCGCGGCTATACAGGCTTCGATGAAGTCTTCGAGTTGTATGATCTGGAAAACGATCCCCAGGAGTTGAACGATTTGTCTGCCAGTAAGTCGGCATTAACGAGTGAGTTGGCCGCTGAATTGAAAACCACCATCACCGCTAGAGACAAACCTGCCTAAAACCATCCCCTGCCCCTCAATTTTCGAACGCCATCTCCCGCAGGACGGCGTGCAGTACGCCGCCGTTTTTGTAGTACGCTACTTCCACAGGCGAATCGATCCTGGTGATGACCTTGAAGGTGAGGTGTTTCCCATTTTCTCCTGTAGCAGTAACATTGAGTGTTTGCCCTGGGGAGAGTGAATCGTCGATGCCCTCGATATCGTAGATTTCCTTGCCTGTCAATCCAATGGACTTGGCATTCTCTCCCGGTAAAAAGGTCAGCGGCAGTACGCCCATCCCCACCAGGTTGCTGCGGTGGATGCGTTCGTAGCTCTCTGCGATGACGGCTTTGATTCCAAGTAAGAGGGTTCCCTTGGCGGCCCAGTCCCTTGAGCTGCCCGTGCCGTATTCCTTCCCGGCCAGCACGATGAGTGGGGTGTCTTCCGCTTGATATCGCATCGCCGCCTCGTAGAGGCTCATTCTTTCACCGCTGGGGTGGTGCACGGTCACGCCGCCCTCGCTGCCGGGGACCAGTTGGTTCCGCAGCCGGATGTTGCCAAACGTGCCCCGCATCATCACTTCGTGGTTGCCGCGCCGCGACCCGAATGAGTTGAAGTCCCGGCGTTCCACGCCCTGGTCGAATAGGTAGGCTTCCGTCGGACTATTTGGGGGGATCGCCCCGGCTGGGGAGATGTGGTCTGTGGTCACCGATTCGCCCAGGAGAGCCAATACACGGGCGCCTTTGATGGAGGTCAAAGGTGGGACTTCAGCAGATAGGTCCAGGAAGAAGGGCGGCTCCTGGATGTAGGTGGAGGATTCGTCCCACGGATATAGCTCGCTGGACGCGCTGGAAATTTGGTTCCAGGCGTCATCCCCTTTGAAAATGTTCGCGTATTCCTCGGTATACAAATCGGAGGTGACGCCCCTTTCGATTGCATCCCGGATTTCGTCCGGGTGCGGCCAGATATCCTTGAGGGTCACCGGCTTGTTATCGCCATCGTATCCGATGGGGTCTTTGCTCAAATCGATATCCACCCTCCCTGCCAGCGCATAAGCCACCACCAGGGGAGGGGAGGCCAGATAATTGACCTTCGTGAGAGGGTGAACGCGTCCCTCGAAGTTGCGGTTGCCGCTCAACACCGCCGCTACGACCAGGTCCTCTTCCTTGATTTTTGAAGCGATATCTTCAGGTAGGGGACCGCTGTTCCCGATGCACGAGGTGCACCCATACCCCACGACGTGGTATCCCAGCTTTTCTAAGTCAGGGAGCAGCCCCAATTCCTCTAGGTAGCGGGTGACCACCTTGGATCCTGGCGCCAGGCTGGTCTTCACGTGAGAGGGAACGCGCAGTCCTTTTTCCACTGCCTTTTTCGCCATCAGCCCTGCCGCCACCATCACGGAGGGGTTCGATGTATTCGTACAGCTTGTAATCGCCGCGATCACGACGGCCCCGTCCGTGAGATTCCCGTTCTTCTTTACGGGTGTTTCTTTGTGATAGCTTTCCTTCAAATGGGTCTTGAAAGCCGTCTTCATCTCTTTCAACGGGATGCGGTCTTGCGGGCGCTTGGGTCCTGCTAGGCTCGGTTCGACTGTGCTGAGATCTAATTCGAGTGTCTCGCTGTAGGTGGGGTCCGGCGCCCCATCCGTCCGGAAAAGCATCTGCTCTTTTGTGTATCTTTCCACCAGATCGATCAAATCGGCGCTCCGCCCTGTATGGCGCAGGTAGTCCAGTGTGATCTCGTCCACCGGGAAGAACCCCATCGTCGCCCCATATTCAGGGGACATGTTCGCCAGGGTCGCCCGGTCCGCCAGCGAGAGCTGTGATACGCCGGGGCCGTAATACTCCACGAACTTCCCCACAACCCCTTTCTCCCTCAGCATCTGTGTGGCAGTGAGGACCAGGTCGGTCGCAGTCGATCCCTCAGGCAGGACTCCCATAAATCGGAATCCCACCACCTCCGGTGTCAGGATATAGACCGGTTGCCCCAGCATGGCGGCTTCGGCTTCGATCCCCCCCACACCCCATCCAACCACGCCCAAGCCGTTGATCATCGTTGTATGTGAATCCGTCCCCACCAGCGTGTCGGGGAAAGCCACCGTCTCCCCATTCATCGGACGGGTTTGCACCACCTGCGCCAGATATTCCAGGTTCACCTGGTGGACGATCCCATTCGAGGGCGGCACGACCCGGAAGTTGTCGAAAGCCCTTTGCCCCCAATGTAAGAATTCATAGCGTTCCCGGTTGCGTTCGAATTCCCGTTCCGTGTTGAACAGGAGGGCTCCCAACGACCCGAATTTGTCCACCTGGATGGAGTGGTCGATCACCAGATCGACGGGGATGACTGGGTTGATTCGGGTGGGGTCGCCGCCCAACCGCTCCATAGCGGATCGTAAGGCTGCTAGGTCGACGATAGCCGGTACCCCGGTGAAGTCTTGTAGGAGTACCCGCGCCGGTTTGAAAGCGATTTCCTGTGGGTCAGCGACCGCCGGGTCCCAATTCGCCAGCTTGATTACTTCCTCAGCTTTCACGATGACGTCGTCGACCGCTCGTAGCAAAGCCTCCAGCAGGACCCGGATGGAGTAGGGCAGTTTTGAGATCTCCCCTACGCCCTCTTTTTCCAGTTGCTCCAGCCGGTAGATGCTCACTTCACCCGATTTTGTTTTTATTCGTGTTTTTGTTCCCAAGGCATTTTCCACACTTTTTTCTTTATTCATCTTCACTCCCTGATTGTTATTTTTTCCTTATATGGCTGTATCCATTGTAAGATTCTTCCTTTTAGCCAGGTCAGATAAGTATTTATTGTCCTTCTTCAAGGTTGAGGAATGTTTTTACATCATTTGAGCGGCAGCTATAATACACTGGTTTCGACCTGGATGGAAAAGAACTATCATTCTGACGCCCTATCTTGTCAAGATATTCCTTGCAATCATACGAATTTTGTCATGATTAGGAAAATTGTGTTATCATCGGGCAATTTTATTTAACGTTATCTATTTTATGAAGAAAGGGAAATAGTATGAACGCTCATCATATCTCGAAGGAAGATCAAGCCAAACTGGATTCTTTACAGAATCCTAAGGTCACGCAGGTGGTCAACGACGCCATTGCTTTGATGAAGCCTGAAAAGGTTATGGTCTTCGATGATTCCCCCGAAGACATTGCCAGGGTCCGTCAGCTTGCCTTGGATTACGAGGAAGAGAAGAAGCTTGCCATGGGAGGCCATACCATCCATTACGATAGCTATTTCGATCAGGCTCGCGATAAAGAAAACACTGCCACCCTCCTGCCTGCCGGGCAGAAATTGAGCCGCGGTTTGAACGTGGTTGAGCGTGAATCTGGCCTCAAGGAGATTTTCGAGATTATGGACGGCGTCATGCAGGGCAAGACCATGATTGTCCGCTTCTTCAGTTTGGGGCCGACCAACTCACGTTTCTCCATCCGCGCTCTGCAGATTACCGATTCTTTTTACGTGGCCCACAGCGAAGACCTCTTGTACCGCCCCGGTTACAAAGAGTTCAAACGCATGGAAGATAAAGACGATTTCTTTTACTTCTGGCACAGCGCTGGGGAGCTTGACGAGAAAAACACCACCGTCAATATCGATAAACGCCGGATTTATATCGACCCCCAGGAAGAACGGGTCTTATCCGTCAACAACCAGTACGCCGGAAACTCCCTGGCTTGTAAGAAGCTGGCTTTACGTTTGGCCATCAACCGGGCCAATCACCAAGACTGGCTCACCGAGCACATGTTTATCTCCGCTTTCTACCCCCTCGAAGGGGATCGCAAGACCTATTTCGCCGGTGCCTACCCCAGCGCCTGCGGCAAGACCTCTACGGCCATGATCCCTGGCTCCACAATCGTCGGCGACGACATCGCCTATTTGCGTGAGGGCGGGGATGGTGAGATGATGGGCGTCAACATCGAACGTGGCATCTTCGGCATTATCCGGGATGTCAACGCCAAAGACGACCCCTTGATCTATCAAGCACTCACCGAGCCGAAAGAGTTGATTTTCAGCAATGTCCTCACCACTGGGGATGGAAAAACCTACTGGTTGGGCATGGGGGATGAAATCGATGTACCGGACAAAGGTCGTAACCATTATGGTGAGTGGGTCAAAGGCATGAAGGACGGGACCGGGAAGGAGATTCCCCTCTCACACCCCAACGCTCGTTTC
>JASFQL010000066.1:0-15144 GCA_050115475.1 Anaerolineales bacterium | reverse complement strand
ATATCATAAGATGGAGTGAGGCTTGCGGGTAAATCCCCTTCATATTTTTTCAATAAGCTATTCGTACGCACATATGCATACTGGATATACGGCGCCGAATGTCCGGTGAAATCCAGGGCACTCTCCCAATCGAATTGCGCCACCTTTGTGGTTTCCCGTGCTAATAATGGATATTTGATTGCCCCCAAACCAACTGCTTTGGCGACTTCTTCTCGCATACTCGAATCCAGGTCGGGGTTGCGTTCCTGACTAACTTCTCTCGCCCGTTGTACGGCCTCGCGAATCAACTCTTCTAATAAAACCACCGTGCCTTCGCGCGAACTCATCGTCACATTGCCTGGCAGCGTGACTATCTCATAAGGGAGATGGTAAACCTTGTCGACTTTATCCCAACCGGCGAGTTCAAGGGTCTTGAACACCTGCTTGAAATGTAATGATTGTCGAACATCAACGACGTAGATAGATTTATCTAAATCATAGTCCTTGAATTTTTTCTGAGCCAGGGCCAAGTCCCAGGCACCGTAGAGAGCGGTGCCATCCGAGCGCAACAAAACCAGCACGCGATAGGTTTCTACCTCTAAACCGAGGAGTTCATCCAGTTTTACTACAACGGTTCCACCTGTATCACGTTCGTCGGTGGCAATCCCACGTTTGATCAAATCTTCAACGATGGGTTTGCACAATGGGTCGACCTGACTCTCACAGTAAACATGGTCGAAATGAATGCCCATCATATCGTAGATTTCATTGAATCCATCCAATGACCACTGACGGGTCTCTTTCCATAGATCGACAATTTCTTTATCCCCAGCATCCCATCGGGCGTGTAATTCCTGGATTTCCTTCTCCTGTTCGGGATTCTTTTCCAGCATTTGGGTGGCTTCAGCGTACAAATCGCCCATCCAACGTGTTATGTCTTTCTCAGGTTTGTTTTCTCCCTTGTGGCGTTTCCGGAAATTCCATAACCATTTAGCTACGTCTCTGCCAGAATCCCCGAAGTAGTTTGCCCGGACAACGTCATATCCGGCGAACTCGAGAATATTCAAGATAACATCCCCCAACATCATCGTGCGTAGATGCCCAACGTGCATGGCCTTGTGTGTGTTGGGTTGGGAAAATTCCACCATCACTTTCTGATGCTTACTTTTCCCACGTCCGAAGTCTTTACCACTCTCAATCGCCTCATCGATGACTCTGCGGCTGAATTCTCTCGATTCGAAATACAAGTTTAAATAACCTTTGACTGCCACAATACGTGAGAATCCCTTAAAATTTCCGAGGTATTCCTTTATAGATTCTGCCAACTCCTGCGCACGTTTTGGAACGATCAAATCCTTTCCAGCACGAACCTCATCCGCTGCAATCTGGAAAAAGGAGGTGGACATGCCCCATTCTCCCGAAAACGGGATTCGAGTCCATTTTATATTTTCTTGATCTGGAAGACCAATATTTTCCAGATAAGCGATGATTTTCTTCTCTACAACTAAGCGTTCTCTATCGAACATCTTTCCCTTTCATTAGTAGATTCGATTTAGATTTTACATGAAAAAAGCGGGAGCAGTATTCCGCTCCCGCTTGCAATTTTCATAGGAAAGATTAACTTTTCGAATTTTCTAGGGTAGATAGCTGCTTGATTAATCTACTTTTCCGCCTGGAGGCATTATTTTTATGGATAATACCTTTCGCCGCGGCTCGGTCAAGTGCTTTAACAGCAAGTTTAGTATTTTCACGCGCTTCTTCAATATTCCCTGCTTCAATTGCCAAACGGGCATTTTTTACAGATGTGCGAGCATGTCCACGGTATACGCGGTTGTGTTCGCGGCGTTTTTTATTCTGTCTATTTCGTTTTATTGCAGAGCGTTTGTTAGCCAAAATCGAGCCTCCGAAAACTACTTGTCTACCAACAATTCCTTTGTGAACATTCATCCACAGCAAATTATTTTACTAAAGGCTATAATTTTTGTCCAGTGTTCGCAATATACACTTTAAAATGTCACACTCCATGAGATACGATGTTAAGATGAGATATTGAAAATAAATATTCCAAAGTATGAAATATTGAAATGATGTATAGCTATAATGCCTTGAAGAGAATATATTTTTATTTATACTTAATTAATTACCTAGACTGCCCCCACTATTACCAATAGTGAATAGAATTCGTAAACATAATCAAGGTTTTCTTCTGGTCTGGTAAAATCCAATCGATAAATTGGAGTGAATGATGGAGAAAATCAAAGAAAAAATCGACGGGTACATCGAAGATAACCTTGATTTTTATATAGAAGAACTTAAATGTCTATGCGCACAGCCGAGTGTCTCTGCGTCGGGGGAAGGTACTAATCATATGGCTGAAATGGTTATTGAAACATTTAGAAAATACGGATTCGAAGTTCATAAATTCGACACCCCAGGCAATCCTATCATTGTGGCAAAGATGAACGGTAAAGATGAGAAAAATCTCCTATTCTTCAACCATTATGACGTTCAACCTCCAGAACCTATGGAGGAATGGATAACGCCACCCTTTCAACCTGATATCCGTGAAGGCGCTTTATTTGCTCGTGGGGCTCATGATGATAAGGGGGAATTACTCGGACGTGTACTTGCAGTTAAAGCAGTCCAGGAAGCACATGGAGGTTCTTTACCCTGCGGAGTTACATTTGTGGTTGAGGGTGAAGAAGAGATCGGAAGCCCAAATATCAACCAATTCGTTCAGGGTCATATAAAATTTCTCTCATGCCAGGCTGCCGTATGGGAGGAAGGAGGGATTGGGCCTAGTGGCGGATTGTATAACTATTTAGGTGTCAGGGGTATCCTGGCTGTAGAATTAAGTATTAAGTCAATGACAAGTGATGCCCATTCTGGCGGAGCCCACATATTGCCCAGTGCAGCCTGGAAACTCATCTGGGCACTGAACAGCTTGAAAGATCATAATGAAAAAGTCCTAATAAAAGGGTTTTACGATCAGGTAAAACCCCCATCTCAGATCGATTTAGAATTACTTGAAAAATCTAAAACATCAATAGAATCTGTTCAAAAGCAATTCGGCTTCAATAAACTAATTGGTGGACTAAATGAAGGAAATTTCCAGGAAGCATTGTTTCACCCCACCTGTAATATCCAGGGAATCACAACAGGCTATCAAGGCGAGGGAAACAAAACCGTGATCCCCGCTAAAGCGTCGGCTAAGCTCGATTTTCGATTGGTTCCGGACCAGGATCCCGAGGATATTTTTGTCAAACTACAGAATCATTTCATTGAACATAGGTTTGAAGAAATCCAGGTTAAAAAGTCTGGGATGATGTGGCCTGTGAAAATATCCCCAGATAATCCTTTTGTTGACCTCACAAACCAAACCGGTGAAGAAGTTTATGGAAACCCTAGCGTTATGATCCCAATGGTTGGAGGTAGCTCTCCGGTATATGCTTTCCATCAACCACTAGGGGGGATACCGGTCGTACGCGCTGGTGTGCGATACTGGGATAACCACTCACATGCACCAAACGAGCATGTCCGGATTTCTGATTTTATTAACGGTGCAAAGCATATTGCTCGTTTATTGGACGGTTTTTCTCAACTTGATTTATGAATCAGCAAATTTTAGAAAAGCGGCTAAGTAATTTACCTTTAGGCGGGATTAAATATTTTGATACTATAGACTCTACAAACACCAGAGCCATTGAATTCATACAAAAGGATGTTCCAGATAGATTCCTTATCATTGCCAATGAACAAAGCAATGGGCGAGGTCGCGCTGGGAATACCTGGTTCACCCCCCCCGATTCAGCACTTGCATTCAGCCTAATAATCTATCCCAAAAAACACTTTCAGTTAGATAATATTATCCGAATAACAGGTTTAGGTTCATTAGCAGTTTGTGAAGGGTTGAGAAACACTTATCATCTCCAACCACAAATCAAATGGCCAAACGATGTCCTCCTTGATGGGAAAAAAGTCAGTGGAATACTTGCAGAAGGGCATTGGGTGGGAGAAAAATTGTTAGCGGTGATTGTTGGAATTGGCATCAATGTTGCATCAGAATCAGTACCTGATGAAAATAAAATTGATTTTCCTGCCACCAGCATTCACGATTCATTAGGTCAACCAGTTGATCGCTTAGATGTATTAGCAGAAATTTTAACAAGATTCTTCTTTTGGGAAGAAAAGATAACCGAACCCGAATTCATCACAACCTGGCAGAAATATATGGCTTTCATCGGTCAATCGATTCAAATCAAACATAAGAATGAGATCCTGCAAAAAGGAAAACTCATAGGCATTGATGACCAGGGAATGCTGGTTCTACAACATGAAGATGGAGAAGAATCAATCATCTTTACAGGTGAAATTCACCTCCGACCTACGATTGACAGATGAAAAAAATACGCTAAACTAAAATAACGGTATGTATTTAGGAGAAATACCATGACGGATGATTTTTCGGATGTGAAAGATTCTTCTGCATTTTTAGAGGACCTTATTGCGGAAGATAGTGAACTTTCACCTCCTCCACGAAAAAAAAGCGTTGGAAAGCGAAAAACAACAAAATCTGGGGGTTTTCTTGGTATGACCCCCATCCAAACTTTTATCATCTCGGCGATGTTCTTCTTCATGGTCTGCTTATTTGGATTCTTCATAATGGTTTTTACCGAGAAGATGGTGGTGACTTTTTAAATTTGAGGAATTGTATAATGTACTACACAACAAAGCCCTGGTATTTATCCCAGGGCTTTGTCTATCATTAATTTGACTACAAACCTCTATAATTTCTCAATCAGAGAAAACCTCTTTCTAGCCTAGTTAATCTCCCTTCCCCACTTTAGTATCATCCTCTTCAGCAGCAATAACAGCAATCGAGGCCACGTTATCCCCTTTATCAAGATTAATCACCCGAACACCACGAGTGGCTCGTCCGGCTTTCTTGATTGCCTCAATATTCGTTCGTAAAATTACACCATTCGCCGAAATAATGGTAAGATCATCTTTTATTTTTACGACTCTTGCAGCAGCAATTTTCCCAATTATTTTTAATGCATTGGTATCAACCGTTTTTACTCCAAGTGTCCCCCTCCCCTTTGTCGCATACTCAGATAATGGTGTGCGTTTCCCATATCCATTCGTCGTAACAATAAGTAAGTCATCTTTTGGGTTTACTACTTCCATGCTAGTTACTTGGTCATTTCCCCTAAGGCGAATTCCAATCACACCAGCAGCCTGGCGTCCCATAGAACGTACGTCAGTCTCTTTAAACCGGCTCGCTTTGCCCAACTCTGTGACCATGATTACTTCGTTTTTCCCGCTAGTTAACCGTACCCACCCTAATTCATCATCCTCATCAAGTTTAATTGCTATCAAGCCAGAGGGTCTCACTGATTCAAATTTAGAAAGTGAAACACGTTTCACTCGACCTTTTCGAGTAGCAAAGATGCAGAAATTTGCAGCTTTAAAATCTGAAACGCATACAGTTGCTGTAATCGTTTCGTTTGCACCGACCGCCAAGACATTTTGGATCAATGATCCTTTTGCTGTCCTACTACCTTCTGGAATGCGGTACGCTTTTTCTGAATAAACTTTTCCCCGATCAGAAAAGAATAGAATTGTCTCTTTCGTTTGAGCAGGCATTAAGATTGCTACTTCGTCTTCTTCCTTTGTTTCGTGGCCCTTTACCCCTCTCCCGCCGCGTAGTTGTGCTCTGTAAGATTCAGCTGCGACACGCTTGATATATCCTTGTTGGGTTAAACTGATGAGGATTTCTTCATCTCTAACTAAATCTTCTTCGTTAAAATCAGCAGAACTCTCTAAATCAAATTTTGTTCTCCGCTCATCCTTATAAGCTTCTGCAATTTCGTTTAATTCAGTTTTGATTAACGCAAGTATCTTTTTCGAACTAGCTAAAAGTTCTTCTAGATTTTTTATTTGTTTACGGACTTCTTTATGTTCATCCTCTATTTTTTTTCGTTCTAGCGCTGCTAAGCGACGAAGTTGCATATCCAATATTGCTTGTGCTTGAATTTCAGAAAGTTTGAAATTTTTCATTAAGCGTTCACGAGCCTGATCAACATCTTGTGATTTTCGAATAGTATCAATCACATCATCCAACTCGTTCAACGCAATCAACAATCCATCAAGCACATGTGCGCGTGCCCTGGCTTTCTCAAGCTCATACTCAGAACGACGTGTGATGACTTCTACGCGATGGTCGATGAATATCTGAAGGGAACGCTTTAATGTTAAAGTATGAGGTTCACCTCCAACTAGGGCCAAGATTTGAGCGCCAAAAGTAGTCATCAAAGGTGTGAATTTATACAGTTGATTGAGTACAGTACGGGGCTGAGCACCTTTCTTAAGTTCAAGAATGATACTCAATCCATTACGGTCTGATTCATCTCGTAAATCCGCTATCCCCTTTATACGATCAGAACGGGCTAAATCGGCAATCCGTTCAATTAAAGTAGTCAGATTCGTTTGAAATGGTATTTCTGTGATTACTATACGATGTCGTCTCCCCCTCATCTCTTCGATAGTCGCCTCCCCACGAATAGTAATCCGTCCACGCCCAAATCTATATACATCCTTCACGCCTTCCTTGCCAACAATATATCCACCAGTAGGAAAATCGGGCCCCTTAATATATTCCATCAGGTCATCTACATTAATATCATCGATTCGATCCCAATTATCAATCATATAAGTGAGAGCACCGACTAATTCAATGAGATTGTGTGGAGGGATATTGGACGCCATCCCTACTGCAATTCCTGAGGAACCATTCAGAAGCAGATTAGGCAAACGACTGGGAAGCACAATTGGTTCCTGCAGAGAAGCATCGAAATTATCTGTATAATCCACTGTCTGTTTTTCAATATCTACCAACATTTCCCCCGCCATACGATCCATTCTTGCTTCCGTATATCGCATTGCAGCAGGAGGATCACCCCCAATCGAACCAAAATTCCCTTGTCCATCAATCAAAGGATAACGCATGGAAAAATCCTGTGCCATCCTCGCCATCGTGTCATAGACTGCAGTATCACTATGAGGATGATATTTTCCTAAAACTTCTCCAACGATCCTAGCTGATTTTTTATAGCTGGTGTTAGCTCGTATGCCCATATCATGCATTGCATAAAGAATACGACGATGGACAGGTTTTAATCCATCACGAGCATCCGGAAGCGCTCGAGCTACAATCACACTCATAGCATAGTCTAAATACGCTGATCGCATTTCATCGATAATATCCCGACTCTGAACTTGGTCTTTTTCCATGTATTTCCTTCCGATATCTGAATTGAATGAACCAGAAAAAAATGATGTGCGGGAAGAAACCCACACTATATAATTATACCTCGCCTTGTAAATTTATGCTTCTCTTCATTATTATGGACACAAGGTTTTTCGTTTGATCCCAGCAATTTTATCGACTATTCATATCAAGGTATCTATTACCTCTTTGTCATACAAAATGCAGGGAAAAGATACGCTATCATGTAGAGATTTGAGTAGAATTACAAATAGGGTTGCACTTAATTTGCAACCGACATTTCAGTAATACTAATCAAGGAGCTAATAACTATCGTTATTACCGTTTAGGTATTCTTGTCTCATTTTATCGATGTATACGGTATCACATCTTCAAAATATTAATGGCAAATAAAGTTACCGAAACTTCCACTTTAAAACCAAAAGAACTTGAAGCTGTTTACGCGATAAGTAACGTCGTTACTGAAACGATTGATATTGACGAATCGTTAGATCAGATTACCAAAATTACCCGTAAAGTTTTCATTTTTGATTCTGCAGTAATATATCTACTTGAAGAAGGAAAGGATGGAAAAGAAGGCGAAGATATCGAACCGTTCTTTGCCCGCGCAATCGGAAGGGGACGCGGTTCTGCTGAAGATTTGAAATGGGGGGATATGGCTGCCCTGGCAACAATCGATATGGGTGACGTATATATCCAGGAGTCAGAGATTATTCAAGGAGAAGACAGACTAGACCAGGATTTTTACCTCGGATTACCGATGATCGTGGGAGGAAACATCACAGGAGCATTAGTTTTCATTCGTTTTGGTGGTCCCCAATATACGGATGATCAAATTCTTCTGGCAAAATATATTACCTCCCACGTTTCACAACTATTCGAACATAAGCGACTGGTAGAAAGAATAGCCAATCTTGAAGCCGAACGACGCCTCACCCGATTACAGGATGATTTCATCGCCATGGTCTCCCACGAACTCAATACCCCTCTTGGATTTATTAAAGGTTATACGACGACCCTACTCCGACAGGACACAGAATGGGATCTAGACACACGTAACGAGTTTTTAAAAATTATCGACGAAGAGGCAGATCGTCTCAATGAATTAATCGAAAACCTAATGGATTCATACCGATTAAAATCCGGTACACTCGAAATGAGAATCAAGCCAACAAAAATCAACTCCTTGTTTCAAAGTATCTTGGATCGGTTAAATACAACAGAAATCAATCTCGATATAAAAATCTCAACCACACCTTCCGATCTCTTAGTCCTATGTGATGCAAAGCGACTTACACAAGTGATTAATAATTTAATTAACAATGCTTCGAAATATGCTCCAAATTCTAATTTAACGATCACAGCTCAACCCAATAACGAAAATATATATATAAGCGTTTCCGACACTGGGCCTGGAATAGGTGATAATCACCTTGAACATTTATTCAAACGATTTTACCGTGTTCCAGAGCGCAGCGCTGGTGTCCGTGGAACTGGTCTTGGGCTTTATATTTGTCAACAAATCATCGAAGCACATAAAGGAGAGATTTCAGTTACATCGACGCTAAACAAAGGCACCACATTTCACATCCTCCTCCCCGCACCGCCTACTCTAGATAATCAGAAAGAGGTACAAACAGATGGAAAAGATCTTAACAGTTGATGACGAACCCCGCTTCATCCGATTAATTGAAGCAAACTTGCAAACTGCTGGTTATGAGGTCCTCACTGCTCCTGATGGAAGAACTGCTATCGACATTGTAGCAAATCAAACTCCAGATCTGGTTTTACTAGATATCATGATGCCAGAGATGGATGGCTTCCAGACTTTAGATCGAATTCGAGAATTCTCCAATGTACCGGTGATCATACTCACAGCAAGGGGTGAAGAAACCCATAGGGTAGAAGGATTAAATCGCGGGGCAGATGATTATGTGGTGAAACCGTTTTCAGCAAATGAACTGCTTGCCAGAGTACGAGCAGTTATCAGGCGCGCACAAATCAGCCCGGGGGATGCACAAGAAAGAATCTTCACCCATGGGAATTTACAAATTGATTTTGCAAAAGCTGAAGTTACACTGGATGGTGAACAAGTTTTCCTTTCAGCAACCGAATATCGTTTACTTTTACAATTTGCCCACAACATCGGGGAAAACCTCACAGCAGAATTCTTGTTAGAGAATGTTTGGGGAAAAGAATATGCTGAGGATAAAGAAATTCTTTGGGTGTGTATTTCACGGTTGCGCCAAAAATTAGAAAATGATCCCAAAAAACCCACCCACATCGTTACCCGCTCAGGTGTTGGCTATAAAATGCCAGAAATGGACACTTAAACGGAGGGTTGCTTGTCAGATCATCGTATCCTCATCATTGATAGTGACAATTCAACTTTAAAATTTCTGGGTTTTAAGATCCAGGAAGATGGATACACAGTATATACTAAAGGAAATGCCAAAGAGGGATTAATTGCTGCTTTCCAATATCGTCCACATATTATCATCATCGATCCAAAAACAAATGACATCCCTCTTCATGAATTTATCAGGAAGATTAAAAAAGATAGAAGAACAAATAGGTGTAAATTAATTGCCATTACATCAACAGCGGGTCCTATGGGCAAGGAGGAATTTTCTTCCTTAGGTTTTGACTTTTTCCTACCAAAAGGAGGGGACGTTCTACCGAATCTCAAAAATGTTATACAGAAAGCTATCAATGATTTTACAGATAAAGGGGAATCAAAGGAAAGACTCACATCTCAAGAAGAAACAATAGATATTATAAAAAAAGATGGGAAAATCATTGTATTCCTCAGTGCAAAGGGTGGCACAGGAACTTCTTCTATTTGTGCAAACCTAGCACACATAATGAATGAAAATAAAAACTTACAATTAGCAGTCGTAGATCTTGTTCTTCCTATTGGTTCAATATCCTCTATCGTAAATCAAGATACCCATATAAATATTGTTGATGTTGCTGTGATGCAAAATGCAGCAATCACTCCAATTTTTTTTATTGAATCTCTCATCCAACTAGATAATTGGAATTTTCAACTTCTAGCTGGTTCACCTGATCCTAAACAAGCCAATAACCTGGACGCCTCCCGTGTTCCGGTTATCTTAAATACAATGAGGCAAGCATTCGATTACATATTTATTGATCTAGGTAAATCTCTTTCCCGTATTAGCCTGCCTATTATTCAATCATCAGATCAAATCGTTATTATTCTCAGCCTAGATGAAGCTACCGCCAAACTTACATATTCCGTATGGAAATTCCTTCAAGCAAATGGTGTTAAAAAAGAACAAGTATATATGTTAATCAATCGTGCTGTGGGTTTAGAGGGATTTTCAAAATCAGAAGTGGAAGAACAACTCGGTGTTTTTATCCCCAACACGATTCCTTATATGAGTAGGAATATGACATTGGCTAACAACCAACACCTACCGATCTTGCATAAATTCCCTGACGATACCGTAACCATAGCAATGAGGCAAACAGCCCGTGAAATCCAGGAAAGGTTGGAGAATAAAAACAAATCCTTCTATTAATTATTCATATTTCACTATTAAAAACGAGGCACCATATGTCAACACATTATGATGAAAAAGGTAAATTTTTCACTGAAATAATTTCAAAAAAAAGTATCCCGGTAAGGATTCAAACCAAAGACAATCGAATTGATGGGATTATGCATATCCGAAGAGGTGAACGTTTTAAGGATGAATTAAACCATTCAGAACAATTTCTGGCCATTACTGATGCGGTGATTTCAGATAATAACAATGCAGAACTTTACCAGACTGATTTCTTGGCAGTCAATCGAAATAATATTGTATGGATATTTCCACTGAATGGAGAAGATGAAAGCAGTGGAGACCAAACATGACTCAGCCATCACAGGTTAAAAGCCCATCTATCCAATCAACTGATTTAGCTAAGCTTAGAATATATTTATTTAACCAGATTCAAAGCGAGGTAGAAAGTAATCCTCCCCCACCCTATCAACGAAAACAAATCGTAGAAAAATATCTTGAAGAGGCTTTTACACAAACGAAAGTCCTTCTCCCAAGAAATATGAAAGCTCAACTCTTTAGAGATATACTCAATGAGCTTTTAGGGTACGGTCCAATTCAACCACTGCTAGATGATAAAGACATCACCGAGATAATGGTTAATGGTCCACATCGAGTTTATGTAGAAAGAAATGGAAAGATTGAGAAAACAGGGGTTGCCTTTCAAGATGATGCACATGTTCAACGAGTTATCGAAAGAATAGTTTATCCCTTAGGACGTCGAATTGATGCAGATAATCCAACCGTTGATGCCCGACTTCCCGATGGTTCACGTGTTAATGCTGTCATCCCCCCCGTAGCTATTGATGGCCCTTCAATCACGATTAGAAAATTTCCTCACGAACGCCTAGGAGTGGATGATTTAATTAATAATAATTCCATCACTGCAACGATGGCCCAATTCCTCGAGGCATGTGTAAAATCCCATTTGAATATCATCATTTCTGGAGGAACTGGATCTGGTAAAACAACGTTGCTAAACATTCTCTCAGGTTTTATCCCTGAACAGGAAAGAATTGTAACCATTGAAGATGCTGCAGAATTACGCCTTAACCAGGATCACATCGTACGTATGGAAACAAAAGCACCAGATATTGACGGGAAAGGTGGAGTCATGATCCGCGACCTAGTCAAGAACTCACTCCGTATGCGACCAGATAGAATCGTGGTTGGGGAAGTGCGTGGTGGTGAGGCCCTAGATATGCTTCAGGCAATGAACACTGGTCATGATGGATCGCTTACAACGTTACATGCCAATTCACCTAGAGATGCAATTGCCAGGTTAGAAACCATGGTGCTGATGTCAGGAGTAGACCTCCCTGTTCGCTCGATACGTGAACAAATTGCTTCTGCTATTGACGTTATCGTTCAACAATCTAGGTTGGTAGACGGCTCGCGTAAAGTTACCCATATCACAGAAGTAGCAGGTCTAGAAGGGGAAACAGTGGTGATGACAGATATCTTTGAATTCGCACAAACAACTATCGATCCCAGTGGTTCAGTAATTGGAGAACTCCGACCAACTGGCATTCGCCCATTGTTTATGTCAAGATTGGAACGTTCTGGCTTTCGATTAAGTGCTCAAGTCTTCATGAAATCTCGTCCACAACCTGGACAGGTTGATACCAGCCAATTAAAATCAAAACAACGTAGGTAAGTGAGATTTTTCAGTTTGAGTATAATGAATATAAGAAAATATGGGTAATCTGAGGAGTTAAAGAATATGGATCCCAATCTTGCTGTAACTCTACGAGCAAAAAAACTTGGGATTCTGATTCGAGATGCCCGATTGGCTTCGGGCAAATCTCTTGAAGAATGTGAAAAGGCGCTTGGCGCTACTGGTGGAAAAATTAGTTCATTTGAAAAGGGGGATAATAGCCCTTCACTCCCTGAGATGGAATTACTTTCTCATTTTCTCAATGTGCCTATCTCTCGTTTTTGGAAAGATGAGATAACCTCAACCGATCCAACTTTCATCGATTATAAAAATATCGAGAACACTCTCATACAAAGAGACCACTACGTTGGAAAGATTCTGAAACAAAATCGTACTGAAGGGAAATTCTCCTACAAAGATATCAGTGAGAAAACTGGAATCACTCCATCAAAGTTCAAAAAATACGAGGGGGGAGAAATCCCTATTCCACTCCCTGAGTTAGAAATCGTTTGCAACTTTATGGGCAATGATATTACGAGTTATTTCGATCATGATAGTCTAATTGGGAATTGGATCATCTCCCAAAATAATGTTGAAGCTTTCCTGAAACTCCCACTCAATCTACAATATTTTGTCAGTAAACCAATAAACCGACCTTATCTTGAAATTGCTCAACGATTGAGTAACCTATCAGCTGAAGAGTTGCGAACTATCGCTGAAGGATTGCTTGAAATCACGATATAGGATTATCAGACACTATGGATATAATGCATCCTGATCAATTAGCTAAAGAGGCAAAAACAGCATATCAACGGGGTAAATATTCCGAAGCATCGAAAAAATTTCAAATCGCAATAACAGCTTATCAAACACAAAACAAACCACTCTTAGTGGCAGAAATGAAAAATAACCTGAGTGTAGCTTTACTTCAAGATGGAGATGCTCAGGCGGCTTTAGAAGCTGTTGAAGGCACGGAAATCGAATTCAAAGAAGCTGGAGATGAAGTAAAACAAGCAATGGCGATTGGCAATCGTGCTGCAGCTTTAGAAGCACTAAAGCATTTTGATGAAGCCGAGATCGCTTATCAACAATCAGCAGCCTTGTTAAAAAGTAATGGAGAAAATGAGCTGCTTGCTCACGTGATGAAATCATTATCAGCATTACAAATACGTAAAGGTAAACATATCGACGGGATCATTAATATGAAATCTGGTTTAGAAGGAATTGAAAACCCAAGTTTGTTACAACGCATCCTACAGAAACTTCTAAAATTCCCCTTTAAATTTATTGGTCGATAGAAAAACACAGTCTTCTCCTTTCACAAATCCAGTTCGCCATCGCTAAAAGTACAAAAAAAACTATAATTACTTAACGATGATTCTTGATTCTCGAGTAACAGTTCGTTCAGCCGAAGATGGGGACCGTAACCAACTATCGAATATCATCCACTTTGAAGCACATGTACACCGTCATCTCGATTGGCGAGCCCCCCTGGATTGGATAGGCTTCAACCCTTTTGTGGTCGCCATACAAAACAACAAAATTATCGCCACATTAGCTTGCCCTCCTGACCCACCAGGAGTGGCTTGGGTAAGGGTATTTGTCAGTGGAGGTAATAGATCCTATGAAGAACTATGGGATTTGCTCTGGGAAAATGCTAAGCCGCAACTCCTTAATAAAAATACAAATTCAATCGCTGCCATCCCTTTACAAAAGTGGTTCCGGGAATTGCTTCAAGATAAGGGATTTGAATATATTCATAACGTTATCGTTTTTGCTTGGGATAACATCCATAAAGATCTGCCTCAACCAGAACCAATAAAAATTCGGAACATATATGAGGAAGAACTCCCAATTATCCAGGAGATAGACGAGGAAGCCTTTGGCCCTATATGGAGGAACTCCCTAGATTCCATCATCCTGGCATATAAACAAGCCAGGCTTGCTACTGTCGCTGAAGACCAGTCCGGATTAGTTGGTTATCAAATCAGCACGTCAACCCCTTATGGTGCTCACTTAGCCAGGTTAGCTGTCAGACCGTGTGCCCAAGAGAAAGGTATCGGTTACGCATTAACAAGACACCTTCAGGATCAACTCAATGGACCTAAACCCTTACGGATTTCGGTAAATACACAAGATAATAATAATGCCTCAATCGCTTTATATAAAAAAGCAGGATTTCAAAAAATCAACGAGGTTTATCCTGTTTTCCGGTATGAATTTGGGGACTGATGTAATCTATATCCTAGGAACACAACTATACTTCATGGATATTGAAATGCAATTAAAAAAACGAATAGCAATGATCAGTGGCGCTACAGGAGGGCTTGGTAATATTGCCACAAAAATATTCGCCGAATATGGAGTAAAACTTGCGTTAATTAGTCGAGACAACGAAAAGCTGCGTAAATTATCGAATACACTTGATTTACCAGATGAGAATGTACTACTGCAAAATGTAGATATTAGCGAGCCAGAATCTGCATTAAAAGCTGTTGATTCCACTCTCGACTACTTTAGTCAAATAGATATCTATCTTCATTTGGTTGGGGGAT
This sequence comes from Anaerolineales bacterium, assembly GCA_050115475.1. Taxonomy (GTDB): domain Bacteria; phylum Chloroflexota; class Anaerolineae; order Anaerolineales; family UBA11579; genus JASFQL01. The sequence continues at coordinate 93 of JASFQL010000066.1, read as the reverse complement.
GGGTAGGTGGAAACCCTGTCACCGAGGTCATGCAAGACGATATCGAATCTATGCTCAAACAACACCTTTGGAGTACGTTTTTTTTAACGAAAG
>JASFQL010000065.1:0-15204 GCA_050115475.1 Anaerolineales bacterium | reverse complement strand
TTGATGGTTGGCCTCCCTACGTGCCTACTTGGGCTGATTGGGCGGTGATATTATATTCAGGTGTTCTTACACGGGCTGTTGGCCTTACTGTCTGGAATCTCATTTTACGGACTTTACGATCGTATGAAGCCAGTATTTTAGGCGCATCAACGGTTATTTGGACCTCAATCTTAGCCGTTATTATTCTACATGAAACATTGACCACCAATCAAATAATTGGAATCGCGATGATGCTGGTTGGTTTAGTTTTGGTTCAAGTACGTAAGAACCTGAGAAAAACCGTAAACCCCCAAGAAGATCTTGTATCTCCAGGTTAGGTTATCAATCGACAAATGTGGAAGAAAATTTTCACGCCAGAGGGAGGGGGGAAACCCAAGAAAAGAGAAGATATTTCTTCTTGGGATGTGATTGTCTTGTCATTCTCTCTTTTATTTCAGAATATCCAATTCTGGATTCGCCCAAATATTTGGATGGTTCTAATCTCTATCCCCCTCGTGACTTTACCAGGCGCGAAAGCAGGACTATATCAAGCCGTTTCAGTTGGATTATGTGACCCAGCTTTAACCTATGCAGATCCTCGTCAGGAAATGAAGAAAGGCTTTTTTAAATTCGTCTGGCGTGCGCTTGGGTTGGAATTGCTGAAATGGTTTGTGTTGGCGGTGATTCTAACATCAATATGGTTCTGGATTGCTCAAGATACTTGGGTGTTGCGGAGTATTTCAGTTATTAGCATTTATGGGTTTATCCTTTGGTGGACAACCATCGGGTACATATACCCAGTTTTAATAGAAAAACCTGATTTGAATATATACCAGGTAGCGAAAGAAGCTGCAATTTTAGCATTTCGTAAGCCATTTGATTCATTATTATTTGCAGTCATCAGTACCCTTTTATTTATTCTTGGCCTAATTCTTCTAGGCCCTATCTTGTTTATTATCCCTGCGCTCAGAAGTATTCTTCATATACAAGGATATTGGTTTGTCAATGGACAGATAATTCCAGGTTTTATGGATATCGTGGAATACACCGAAAAATATTACGATTGAGGACATGATGAATTTCGATCCGACAATTCCAACAGGCACAGCTATCTTTTTGGGATTGCTTGCCGCTTCGTGGTGGGGGACTTGGTTTATCGCCTTGAAGTATCTCGATGATTATCCACTAGATGCCTTTTACATCACTTTGTTTATCTCCTCTATGGTGATCGTTTGGGGGGCGGGTTTCATTCTAGATGGTTCTGCGCTACTTCAAAACATACAAAATATATGGCTGGTTGATTCATCCCGTGTTTATGTTACCTTCATTTGCGGTATATCCTATGTTGTTGGGATTCAAATTTCTCTTCGTGTTGTACGGGTAATAGGTCTATCGGTGACATCTCCAATTCAAGCATCAATAAATGTGGTTACAGGGACTTTTGTAACAGCGCTTTTTGGGGGCATCCCTGAGAATCTCACGGTTACCCGGATTGTTTTTGCTGGCACCTTTTTACTTGCCGCTGTATTACTAACAATGACTGCAGGTAGAATCAGGAATAAAGCGCAAAGAGATGCCAATCTTGATACAGGTTTGTCTAAAGATCCACAAGTGATGGTTCGATCGATTTTTTTATTACTCCTAAGTTCATTGTTTATACCTGCGTATCCAATTGCGATTTCTTATGGTTTGAAATCCGTTACGCAGCCAAACGGGATGGCTGTGATGCCATTTATGGCTATTTTATGCACAGGCGCTTTTGTAGGAAGTATATTGATATGTGGGTCTACATTGACAATCAAAAAGCAATGGCATGTCTTTCTTCAACATGGATTCAAAAAACATAAATTGGGAATTTTCTCAGGGCTCGCGCATTACGGAGGAAATATTATTCATACTTATGCAACTCGGAATCTTAGCGCTGTCGTTTCCTGGCCGTTAGGTCTTAGTGGAGGTCTATGGACGCAGTTTTGGGGATTGGTTTATGGAGAGTTTAAGAGTACTCCAAAAATTGGGTATATTTTACTCATTTTAGGATTTTTATCTTATATTATCGGTGTATATATTATGTCTTCACCATATTAAGGGAGGATTGGATAGCATGTATTTAATTATCCAAGATAGGCGATACGGATTGTGCAAGATGCACCAGATAGATTCTACTCAGGTTGCTTGGAAGCCTTCCTAGAATAATCCTGCAACTACTCCAAAATTTCGGCTTCCTCATTATTCTGCTAATAAATACTTTTCAGGAATATATGAACGGTATAAACTGCTCTTATCAAGGCCTAAGGACCTTTACCAATCCCTTTTTTGTATTAATTTATAGTTATAATTTCCCCATGGGAATAGGGGTCAAATGTCATATGACATTTTTTTCACAAATGTTATACTGGTTAATAGTAGATATTTCTAATTTGATGATAATTATTAGTCAAGTTATTGAGTGATTTTTTTCGGAGGGTGAATGTCTTATTGGAGACAACCTCTAGACCAAGACCGTATTCAGATCTCCTTTGGCATTGTTCATGTGATCGAAGAGCGATGTAAAGGGTGCGGGATTTGTGTGGAATTTTGCCCGAAGAAGGTATTAGCAATTTCAAAACAATCGAACTCAAAGGGATATTTCCCCCCAAAAATTGAAAACGATAATTGTATCAATTGCGGCTTATGTACTTTACTATGTCCTGATTTTGCTATTTATGTTGAAGATGGTGGCTTACGCCCACCGGATATGGTCGTGTCTATTGTTAGAAACGAGAGTAATTAATGGATGATGTTGAGGGAAAATTAACAGGGGAACATTTCTTATTGGGTGATCATGCTTGCGCTGAGGGGGCAATCTATGCGGGATGCCGTTTCTTTGCCGGATATCCAATTACACCTGCTACGGAGATCGCAGAACGAATGTCTGTTCGTCTCCCACAAGTGGATGGTGTTTATATCCAAATGGAAGACGAGTTAGCCTCTATGAATGCTATCTTAGGGGCGTCATGGGCGGGTGTAAAGTCGATGACAGCTACCAGCGGTCCGGGTTTTTCGTTGATGATGGAGAATCTAGGGCTTGGAATAATGTTAGAGACCCCTTGTGTACTTGTTAATGTCCAACGCGGCGGGCCTTCAACCGGGCTTCCCACGATGGTTGCCCAACAAGATATGATGCAAGCTCGTTGGGGTTCACACGGCGACTATGCAATCATCGCCTTATGCCCCACTTCTCCTCAAGAACTTTTTGATCTAACCATCCATGCATTTAATCTTTCAGAAAAATACCGTATACCTGTATTGGTTATGACAGACGCTGAAGTAGGCCATATGACTGAAAAGGTCGTCATCCCTCCTCCAGATGAAATTGAAGTTGTCAATCGCCCTCATGTTCGAAAAGGGGATGTTGAGCCGGAACATTTTCGTATTTACCGGGATGGTTCCAATGGGGAAAATGGTGCTATTCCACCAATGGTGGCAGCTGGAGAAGGATATCGCATCCACGTCACTGGATTGACACATGATGAAAGAGGCTATCCAGTCATGAATGCCCAAGCAAACGAGTGGAATGTCAAACGTTTGGTGGACAAAATCAACATCCATAAAGAAGATATCATCCAACTTGAAGAATATTTTATGGATGATGCCGATGTGGTTGTCATTTCCTATGGTATCTCTGCGCGTACCTCCATGTTGCCAATTCAACAAGCCCGCGAAGAGGGTATAAAGGTAGGATTCCTAAGACTGGTTACCGTCTGGCCTTTTCCTGATGATTATATTCATGATATCGCTAAAAATATTCATGCATTTGTTGTTCCTGAGATTAACTTGGGCCAAATTCGTCGAGAAGTTGAGCGTTGTGCAGCTGGTCAGGCAAAGGTGTTTGGCGCAAACATACCTGGGGGAGATGTATTAAACCCGGAATATGTACTCAATACGATTCGGCAAGCGGCTGGGAAAGAAGTTCAAGAAAAGGGGAAGATTGGGACCGTGAAAATGAAGTCAACCAAGGATTAGGATATGCCGAAAGAAGAAATGCATCGCAGTGAACGCATGAGAGTATTGGGCTACGAAACCTTGGAAAATGGCGACTGGGTAACAGGTCTTCATCCTATGGATGGGTTATTACGCGGGGAGCGTTTACCGCACATCTGGTGTCAGGGTTGTGGCCTGGGAACAGTATTGACGATCTTCATCCGGGCCTTACAGTGGTTGGAGAAGAACCGAGAGTGGGATTTGGATAAGGTGGCGGTTGTTTCAGGTATAGGATGTACCGGGCGTATTGCTGGTTACGTTCGCCTAGACTCATTTCACACCACCCATGGGCGAGCAATTCCTTTTGCTACTGGCTTAAAATTGGCAAATCCTGAATTAAAGGTCATTGTCCTTTCTGGAGATGGCGATATCGCGGGTATTGGTGGGAACCATTTTATCCATGCCGCTCGCAGGAATCTAGAAATCGCTGTCGTTTGTGTGAATAACTTCAATTATGGTATGACGGGAGGGCAGGTAGGTCCAACGACACCGCATGAAGCAAGGGCTGTGACCGCCCAATATGGAAATTTTGAATACCCGTTCAATCTTCCTTATCTGGCATCTGCAAGCGGTGCTTCATTTGTCGCCCGATGGACAGTTCTACATGCCCGTCGTCTCGAATGGACTTTGCGAGAAGCGTTGGGACACCCCGGATTTAGTTTTGTGGAGGTCATCGCTCCTTGTTCTACAGCATATGCCCGATGGAACCCAGAAGGGCGGGGATTGGATCCGGAAAATTTAAACCGCCGCGGTTTGGAAATCATGAAGCATTATCAAAAAGTGGGGCGGATATCTCATGGGACACACCCAAAAGATGTGCAGGTACAGGTGGATGAAAATGGAGTGATTGCTGAAATTATTGAGGGAGAATTCCTGGATGACTCGAAACCCTACCTAAAAGTATCTATGGATCAACGTATTAAAGATGCTAAAAAGAGATGGCGGTTGGAAAAAGATGCCTTGGATAGCCGTCCAGAACTCCCCCGCCAGGCGGATTACATCCCTCGTACAGAAGTACAACTTGGTGGTTTTGGAGGGCAGGGAATCATTAGCGCTGGAAAGATGATTGGACAGGCGGCGGCTATTTACGATAAATTAGAGGCTTGTTTCACGCAGAGTTATGGACCCGAGGCGAGGGGAGGGGCAGCAGGTTCCCAGGTTGTGATAGGGACTGAACCTATTCATCATCCTCATTTACTCGAACCAATGAGTATGATTATCATGTCGCAAGGGGCTTATGAAAAATATATCCATAAAATGTCGCCTCATGGTATTTTACTCATCGATGATGAATTAGTGACACTACCAGAAGATCACAGAGATGATATTACGACGTATGGAATATCAGCGACGAAGATAGCCTCAGAGAGTGGAACCAGTCGTGCAGCAAATACGGCTATGTTGGGTTTTTGGACGGCAATCACCCGGATTATTACCCGGGATGCTATGCGGCAATCTATCGCTGATTCAGTACCAACAAAAACAATTGAAACGAATTTAGAGGTCTTTGACATAGCCTATCAGCAGGGGATGGAATTAAAACAGATAGAATAAAAAGGAAAGCGCCTGTGAGTAATGAAGCACTTATTATCGGTAGCAGTGAGGCAGGAATTCAGATAGCGCTTGATCTTGCCGATACTGGAATAAAAGTGCATTTGGTTGAGTCCTCTCCATTTTTGGGACTTGATAGTTTTTCTGAATATCCCAAATACCTAAAGGATTCACATTTATTAGATATTGTCAAGCACCCGAATATTCACATATGGACAAACACAAGCGTCGAAAATATCGAGACTAAGGGTGGAGATAGTCATGTTGAATTATGCCAACATCCACGGTATATCGATCTATCCAAATGTACGGCGTGTGGTGATTGTATTAACGTATGTCCGGTGATAGTTCCGGGTACGAATCACAAAGCCATATACATGAACGGCCAACCGGGATGTATGGCGATAGATAAGGTAGGAATATCCCCATGCGCGGATGCCTGCCCAGGCGGTATTCACGTGCAGGGCTATGTGGCGCTTATTGCCCAGGGGCGCTTTCAAGAAGCGATTGATCTTGTACGTGATGCTATCCCTTTTCCTGGGATTTGTGGGCGGGTTTGCACACATCCCTGTGAGTTTAATTGTCGCCGAGTGGAGATCGATCAACCTGTAGCCATCCGACTATTAAAGCGCTTCTTGGCCGATTGGGAATTGAAAAACCCAATTGAAGGAGATGATCAAAATCAAGAGTTGCCGCCTCCCAGGGAAGAAAAGATCGCCATCGTTGGCGCAGGGCCTGGAGGTATGGCCGCTGCTGACCGTTTAGCTCGACGAGGATATCAGGTCACAGTCTTTGAAAAGCTGCCGGTGATTGGGGGAATGATGGCGGTTGGTATCCCTGAATACCGTTTACCACGAGAGGTGATTGAGCGGGAGTATAGGTATATACAGGATTTGGGGGTAGATATTCGTTTGAATACTTCGATAGGTCCAAATGGTGACCATAGCCTGGATGATTTATTCGAGATGGGATATCAGGCGATATGTTTGGCGATTGGTGCCCATAAAAGTCAAAATCTGAATATTCCTGGCGAGGATTTGTCGGGAGTGGTTCAAGGTATTGAATTGTTGAAGACCGTCAACCTGTCCCAACAATTAGAAGATGCCCAATACAATGTTGATTTGGAACACCTTCTTATTGGTGGTGAGAATACGCGTGTGGCTGTCCTCGGTGGTGGGAATACAGCCATGGACGTCTCTCGAGCGTTGATACGATTGGGACTAAAAGATGTGAGGATTTTATATCGGCGTACTTGCGATGAAATGCCGGCACTCCCTGAAGAGATCGAAGACGCGATTTATGAGGGCGTTGATATCGACTTTCTTGTCTCCCCGATGCGTGTAATTAGTAAAGAGGATAAAGTTACTGGCTTAGAATGTATCCGTATGGAATTGGGTGAGTTAGACGACAGTGGTCGACGTAAGCCAATTCCCATTGAGGGAAGTGAGTTTGTCGTTCCATTGGATATGGTAGTACTTGCGATTGGTCAGTTGCCTGACCTTGGAATATTGGAGCAGGAACCTAAGATAAACATCACGAATAATCAACGAATTCAAGTAGACGGTACTAGTTTTATGACCAACCAGCCTGGCGTATTCGCAGTGGGTGATGCTGTCACTCGTGATGATATGGCTGTGATCGAGGCAATTGCCATGGGGAAGAAAGCGGCTTTTGCAATTGAAGCTTACCTCAAGGGTGAAGAGCAATTGGAGATTGGGGATGGAAACCATTATCGCACCGTTGCTAACCGTGAAATAGCAGAAGAAGAATTGGTTTCTAAGCCACGAACAAAACGTCGAACGGTCTCAAAAAAACAACGAATATCTGGCTTTGAGGAAGTAGAATTGGGATTTACTGTTAAGCAGGCTGTTGCAGAGGCACAGCGTTGTTTGAAGTGTGGAGTTTGTAGTGAGTGTATGGCCTGTGTAGAGGTGTGTAAAACTGGCGCGGTGATTCATAACGAAGAGAAGAAAATCTTTGATTTGGAAGTTGGTGCGTTAATTTACGCGGATGATCCTTCTGGTTTGGATGATAATTCCTTGATACAAGGAAAAGACTTTTATCATGTATCTCCAACTGATCCGGAAAGTGCCTCAGCGGTGGCAGGGAGTGTCATGATAGATTTGTTTTCTAAACCTGATAATGTTCCAGCATCTCCCAAGCCTTTTCTGAAGATGTTTACACCACGTATTGGTGTTGTCATTTGCCAGTGTGGGGGAGATATCTCACAAGTAGTAGATACGCAGATGCTTTGTGAAAAGGCTGGTTCTTGGTTTGACGTTGTGCATTCCCAGGAACTCACATTCTCTTGTTCACCGGAGGCAGCTGCCGACATTAAAGAAATGATTAGGACTTATGATCTCAACAAGGTCGTTATCGCTGGGTGTACATGTTGCCAGTTGGACCAGGTCTGCTTTAGTTGTACCTATCAACGTGTTCGACTGAAAGATAATTTGGGAATATTTGATTTTTCAGAATGTGCTGCGGAAGATTTCTCACAATCACTGGTTCGCGAGGAACCCAATGTATCATTCGAATTTATCAATATTCGGGAACATTGCGCCTGGATACATTCGGACAATCCACAATTGGCTACCGAGAAAGCGACAAACCTCGTTTCTGCGGCGGTAGCCAACGCCAGGATTCCAGATATCCAACTTCAAGAAAAGCAAGTTATAGAGAGATCGGTTCTTCTACTGGGAGGGGGAAAAGCTGCAGATACGTGTCGTGCGTTACTCTCTGGAATAAATGTTGAAGTCCATCGTATTGAGGATGTTCCCAAACAAATCTCACGTATTCGTGGGCGCTATGTCGTATCCAAGCATAATGAAAAAATAGAGGGTTCTGCAGTAATTTTAGTCCCACTAGACAAAAAAGAATTTAGGCAAATATTGAAATCCTTCAATTATTTGGAGAATAATTACCGCAGTCAAATAAGCATCAATGGCATGGAGGCATCACAGCCTGGTGTGTTCTACTGCGACCCATCGAGAAATCCCCAAAAAACGGGAGAAGCAATAACCGCAAAGATCGGAGCTTGGTTCGGTCGTCAGGAAAAAGAAATTAATCCAACAATCGCAGTGGTCGATCCTGCTCGGTGCCGTGCATGCAGCACCTGTATAGAAATCTGTGAATTCGGCGCACCAGAATTAGTTAAGACGGAATCAAATATATATGCCTGGATCGATCCCGTTATGTGTAAGGGATGCGGTACCTGTGCAGCTCACTGCCCGTCTGGCGCCATCACCGCCGGGTGTTGGACAGATGGAGAATTTAACACAGCCTTAGACGCGATCCTGTCAGGAGGAGTGGGATAGGATGCCGCCAAAAGCAGTCGTCATCACCTGTAATTGGGAGGGATATGCCGGATTAGAAGCTGCCGGAGAAATGCAATTGGAGCTCACTCCAAATATTCATTTACTTAAAGTGATGTGTTTGGGGGAAATTAGTTCAGGTATGCTGTTAAAAATTTTTGAAAAGGGGGTTGATGGAGTATTGTTGATGGGTTGTCCTCCAGATGGATGCCACTTCAAATTTGGGAACCGCAGCGCTAGTGAGATCGTATCTGAAACGAGAGAAGTACTCAGTGTTCTCGGCTACCGGGATGAGCAATTATCCATGAATTGGGTAGCTGCTGGTGATGCCCAGGCATACGTGGAGAAAGTCAATAGATTTTTAGCCGGTTTGAATGGGAATCAAGATGATTGAGACAATGCGAGATAATATCAACACCAACAGGGTGTGGTCCTGTCTTGATTGTGGAAAGTGCAGCACGGTGTGTCCAATAACAAGATGGGAGACTCGTGCATATACCAGTCCCAGACTTCTTGTTGAAAAGGCGTCTGGTGGTCACATGGACGAGCTAATGGCAGATCATCTCTTTTGGTCATGCCTGACTTGTAATCGTTGCAGTGAGCTTTGCCCTTCGAATGTGGATTTTTCAATATTTGTACAAACAACGCGTGTGCTGGCTCGAGGAGAAGGTCGATCAGGGGATTGTACCCATGGCGATATGATACAAACCTGGGCTAGGATGATGACTGACCCGAACCTGAAACAAGATCGCTTAGGCTGGTTGAATGGCGATCTTAGAATTTCGGAGGAATCTGATACGATTTATTTCCCCGGTTGCCTTCCTTATTATGATGTTGTTTTTAATCATCTAGACATCGATGGGATTGATATAGCCCAGGCAGCAGTGAAGATACTGAACCATATGGGAATTGAACCAATTATTCTAGGAGATGAGCGTTGTTGCGGCCACGACCAGCTCTGGGAAGGAGATATAGAGACCTTCCAGTCTCTTGCAGAATTGAACTTGAATATAATCAAGTCTACTGGAGCCAAACGCATTGTGACCACCTGCCCGGAGTGCGCCCGTACGCTGAAAGAAGATTACCCTAAGTATGTAGGAGAACATGGCCTTGAAATCCTTCATATGACCGAATTGATAGCTAGCGAAGGCCTGCCCCTTTCCCAATGGATTATTGATCTGCCAAGTGGGCAAACAAAAGGTTCCCCTGTGACGTATCAGGACCCCTGTCGTTTGGGTCGCTTTATGGGTGTCTATGATCCCCCCAGGCAAATTATCGAGTGTTTGGGCTATGAGCTTGTTGAGATGGAAAGGAATCGAAAAAAAAGCCTCTGCTGTGGAACCAGCTGTTGGACGGCTTGTGGACAAGTAAGCAAGAACATCCAGGTGGAACGCCTGAAAGAAGCCAAGGCCACAGGTGCTGATCTTTTGGTAACCGCTTGTGTGAAATGCCAGATCCACTTCAAATGTGCCCAAAATGATTCTATTCTCCGGGATGAAATTGATATTCAAATCCGAGATCTAACAACACTTGTTGCGGAGAAATTAGGATAGCAAATGTTACGAGGAAAACGGCTCATAAAAAATTGAGAATAGGAAAAATACAAGGTATGGAAAAAAGTCCTACAGAAAACTTACGTATCGGTGTATTCGTTTGTGATTGCGGATCGAATATTGCAGGCATGGTTGATACAGAAGCAGTGCGAGAGTATGCTGAGACTCTACCTGGTGTTGTCGCTTCGATCCGCAATAAATATACTTGCGCTGACCCTGGACAGCAGGAGATTCAGAAAGCTATCCGAGAGCACAACCTCAACCGAATCGTTGTTGCTTCTTGCTCACCGGCTTCCTATGAACCTATCTTCCGTCATTGCATCGAGGGAGCTGGGTTAAACCCATACCTCCTCGAAATGGCTAACATCCGCGAACATTGTTCTTGGGTGACGCCAGGCGATAGGGAAGCGGCTACGAAAAAAGCCATGGGGATTGTGAAGGTAGCTGTTGCCCGAAGCCATTGGCTTTACCCGCAAGATGAGGAACAGGTACCGGTTACTGATACGGCACTCGTAATTGGGGGTGGGGTGGCTGGTATTCAGGCTTCCCTTGACCTCGCTGATGCCGGGCATAAGGTTTATCTTGTCGAAAGAAAGCCGTCTATTGGCGGTATTATGGCCCAGCTTGAAAAGGTTTACCCGGATATCGAGTGTAGTATTTGAATTCTCGGCCCGAAGATGATGGATGTCGGTCGACATCCAAACATTGAACTCCTGGCTTATGCCGAAGTAGAAGATGTATCTGGATACGTGGGGAACTTCAAAGCGCGCATCCGTAAGAAAGCCCGATACGTCGATGTAGATCAATGCACCTCTTGTGGTGATTGTAGTGCCGTGTGCCCTGTGGTTGTCCCGGATGAATTCCAAATGGGCTTGGGGAGTCGCAAAGCGATTTATATTCCATTTCCTCAAGCTGTCCCTTCTGCTTATATCGTAAACGCTGATGAATGTCTGGGACAGAATCCGATTGCCTGCGGCAAGTGTATCGAAGCTTGCGAAAAGCACTGTATTGATTTTGCCATGGTCGATGAATTTATTGACATAGATATCGGTGCGATTATTGTCGCTACTGGGATGGATATCTACGATCCGACAGCTTTGGATGAATACGGCTATACTCGTTTTCCTAATGTCATCACTAGTGTTGAGTTTGAGCGTCTGATCTCAACTGGTGGGCCTTTAGAGGGGCATCTTGGAAGACCGAGCGATAAAAAAATTCCTGAACGGATTGGTTTTATCCAATGCGTCGGTTCACGCACGCAAGATCCCTCGAAGGGGAATCCTTATTGCTCAAATTACTGTTGCATGAACACAATCAAATCTACTCAATATTTAAAGGACAATTACCCTGAGATCGAAACTGCTGTATTCTATATGGATTTACGGGCTTTTGGTAAAGGCTTTGAAGAGCTCTTGATGCGTAGTAAAAGTAATGGAGTCCACTATATTCGGGGATTACCAGGGGAAGTCGTTGAGGATACAGCTACTGGAAATCTACAGGTGACGGTTGAAAACACAACCAGCAACAGCTTGGAAATCCACGATTTTGACATGCTGGTGCTTGCTGTTGGAGCGGTTCCGGCTAGGAACACGGAGACGATCAGGCAGATGGTTAGCTTATCAAAATCTCCCAATGGCTTCTTGCGAGAATCCCATCCCAAGTTGAAGCCTGTGGATACACCAACGAAAGGTATTTTTATTGCTGGGGCGGCAGAATATCCCAAAGATGTTCGGGAAAGTGTTACCCAGGCGAGTGCAACTGCTTCTCGTGCTGGCATATTGTTAAACAAGAGTAATTTCTCCGTAGAAGCCATCACTGCTATCGTGGATGAAGACCTTTGTACGATGTGCGGTGTATGTGCTAGTATTTGTCCATTTTCAGCGATTCAATGGGAGAAAAAGCAGGTGGCACATGTGATGAGTGCTGCATGTTCTGGTTGTGGCACATGCGCAGCGGAATGTAAATTCGGTGCAATCCAAATGCGACATTTTTCAGATCAGGCCATATACGCCCAATTGGATGCCATGTTGGAAGATAATCCACTAGACGTAATTGTTACTTTCGCTTGTAACTGGTGTTCATATGCCGGTGCGGATACGGCGGGAGTGAGCCGGATGGCTTATCCACCCAATGCCCGAATCATCCGTACAATGTGTTCCGGGCGGGTAAGCTCGGATTTTGTGTGGTACGCTTTTAAAAAGGGCGCACCAGTTGTTTTGGTTTCTGGATGCCATTATGTGGATTGCCATTATATTGATGCTAATCGCAGTACCATGCGTCGATTAGACGGATTATGGAGTGGGCTTGAGAAGGCAGGCATTCGTCCAGATCGATTATTATTGGAATGGTGTTCGGCAGCAGAGGGGGCACGATGGCAGATGATTATGGAGGAAGCTGAAAAGAAGCGATTGTCAGTATCCGAAGATGAAATCCAAAAGACACGCGCCACCCTAATGGAAGTTAAAGTACCCATTCCAAGGAATCCAAGGCCGAAGGATGAAAATCAATCGGCGGAATTTATCTGCATGCGATGTGGCCATCGTTGGGATGATATTTTTTTCTCGAATGTTGAAAGAATCTGTCCTCAATGTCGCTCTAACAGTGTACGCTGGATGCATTAGTCATTTAGAATTTGAACATGTGGTCCAAATTCTAATTCATCTATCAATTTATTTAGTTCATCATTCGTTAAGGGGCGTCTTTTCCCTGCATAAGCTGTTAGGGCTGCTTCCATCATATTCGTACCAAAAGTACGTCCTTCGTAACGTGGCGTGGTCGTGATGACCATTTTCGCGCCACGTGTTCGTAGAAGTTCAATGTTCTCTTTGGTGGTTGTATTCGTGATGATTGTTTTTCCGTGCAAATCTTCGATCATGTATTTTTTCATGAAGAGAAAATCTCCCGCCAGAAGATCTGATTCTTCCCAAAAGCGGATGTACTTTGGTTCGTATTCAGTACCTCCACTCCCATAGAAAATCAAACTCATCGGGAAGTAGCTGACGAAGGGAAACATAACTCGTGCTACTCGCCTGAACGATTTCAGCCCGGAAATCGGAATTGGGATATCCAATGCAACCATAAGGTCACCGATGATGACTTCATCTGTGACTTCGGTAACTGCTTGAGCGAGTCCTTGGCGGTCCACAGCCATTGGGATGAATGCTTTATAAAAGTGTGGCTTCCCATTGAGAAGGGGCGCTGCGAGTTCAAAAACCCTGCGTTCCAGCGTAAATTTCAATCCTCGGCCATCTACCACTGGCGTTTGATGAACATTCTTGACTAACTTTAGGGCTGCATGAAGTGGGTACTCTCGTTTTCCCAATCTCAAGTAAAGGTCAACGCCGCCAACGCCAAAGGCATCCACCTGACCATCCAATTCAGTGAATAATTTTTGAGCCTTTTCAATATTTCCATCAGTACCGATTCGTTCTACACTGATTTCTTCCCCTTTTAATGCGATGGTTACTTTTTTATCGCGACTCGAACTCCCTAAACTCACACTAACGGCGTGTTTCATTGTTTTCCTCCAGGTGCGTAAGTTTTACAGCGGTCGAATTATACATGACTTTGGAAGATAAGTATCAAGAATAAATTGGAAAAAAAACATACAATGGAAAAATAGATTGATCCCTCAAATAGATTTTCAATACTTGAAGAATGGTAATTATGAATTGACAGTATGGATGCACACTTTAGAATATGATACGTATTAAAAACAACGGCTATAAGTTTTTTATAGCATTTTGGGGATTTGATTTTAATGAACAATATATTCTGTCGATACTTGCTGTTTCTTCAATGTATAGATTCTTTTTCGCTTGGTAGTATAATTTGCTAGTCAGGTTGTGAGTCTGCGATATTATTCTGTAGACTTTTTCTTGACAGGAGATTGTTTATTGATATATTACTGGCGATCGAAATTATTAGTGTTCATTTTATTTTAGAATAATTTTCTTGCGATATGAAAAAAATAATTCCCCTTCACCCCATAATATTGAGTGTTTATCCTATCTTTGCTTTGATGGCATTTAATTTGGGGGAATTCCCACTGTCAGATGCAATACGCTCACTCTTGATTTCGTTTTTTAGTTCGCTTGTTATTTGGTTTATTCTATGGATAATCTTAAAGAATCTAGAGAAATCTGCTTTGTTATCAACACTATACTTAATATTTTTCTTCAGTTATGGGCATATTTATTTATTCATAAAGAATTTACAAATCGGGAACTTTATAGTTGGTCGGCATAGATATTTATTACCAATAATGCTTATATTAGTGATTGTTTGCACTTACCTAATAGTAAAAGCAAAAAATGAAATCAAACAAACATCTTTGTTCTTGAATTGGATCACAATCGTTTTACTAATTTATCCACTCTATCAAATCATAACTTTTAGTGTAGCGATATACCAAAATGGACTTCAAGTAAATACAGCCGTTGATGTTGCTGATACAGGGGAATATTCTGAACAGACAATGCCAGATATCTATTATATTATTCTCGATGCATATACTCGACAGGATACATTAGAATCAATATATGGATACGATAATAGCGAATTTATACAGGCGTTAACAGATCTAGGTTTTTATGTGGCGGAGTGCAGTCAAAGCAATTATCCTGAAACATATAATTCATTATTGACGGCTTTGAATATGGAGTATGAACAAAGCGAATGGAATTTAAGTGGGATCACAAATACAGGACGAATCAATTCTCTTTTGACAAACAATGTTCTACGCAGATTTTTGGCGAATCAGGGATATATCACTGTCGCTTTCGAAT
>JASFQL010000064.1:0-15251 GCA_050115475.1 Anaerolineales bacterium | reverse complement strand
ACAAAATTGATAAATCTTTTTATTCATAATGGAATATTGACGAAATAACCTTTACACTTCCACAATACAAACTGTGAGGAAGTGTAAAGGTTTTTATTCCCCTAATGTTGTATAATATAGAAAACGGCTTGGCAGGCGTAATGAACACCAAACCAAGCCTAACCCTACAACCGGGTGAGAGGTTGCATGGGTGAAAACATTTTACCCCAACCCATACCCGGTGAAAGTCCGGGTGTTTTATTAGCACCTTTACTTAGAGGACTATTCAAAAAATCCATTTGAATAGCTCTGAATCACTACCATATATAGGGTACACAGGCGCGGTGGCGGAATTGGCAGACGCAGAGGACTTAAAATCCTCCGATGGCAACATCGTGTGGGTTCGACCCCCACCCGCGCTATGAAAAAATCCCCGTGAATTTCACAGGGATTTTTACGTTTTTATTAGTGTAGTCTAAATGAATATTAAATTAGCGTCTTTGGTTAGTTCTAGCATTTCCATCACGCCGAGGACTTCAGCTCCGTCAACCAAATCTTCGACAGTCAGCCCCATCATATCCATAGTCATCTGGCAGCCATACACCTTAGCGCCGGAATCAATAATCATCTGGATAAATTCTGGGATAGGAGGGAAGTCGAGTTTGGCGATCTCCCGTTCCATCATCCAGGTGGCGATCTTGGACATCCCGGGGATGATCCCCATCCAGGTGGGGATTTTAAACCAGGGGGCATAAGGCGCCATTGAGAAGGCTGGATTGCCAACGGTTGCGATATTGATCTTGCCCATTTTCTTCTTTGTGAGTAAGTCCAAACCCCAGAATGTGCAGAAGATATCCACGTCAATTCCACTCATCCGGGCACCGTTCGCAAGAATGAGCACGGGATACACCATGTCGAGTGAGCCTTTTGAGGCGACAATGGCGAGTTTCTGGTTGGACTTTTTTCCGTTAGAAGTTTGCCCTTTGATCTTGTCCAGGACACTGGTCATTTCAGCGGTCGTCATTTTATCGTCTCCTTATTTTATGATTGGTGAATTAGATACATCCGGTGGGTTTGGGCAGACCAGCAATTTTGGCAGCAATCTTGGCAGGGCCACCGGGAAAGAGTTCGTAAAGTTCTTTTGTGGGAACACCGCCTACCTTTGATATCTTTCTAAGTGTAGGGGGTTCTCCGGCTTCTTCATACTCTTTTCTGGCGAAATTAATCACTTCCCAGTGGCGTTCAGTCAGAGAAATATCCAAAATAGACGCGATTGCTTCTCCAATCTTAGGTGTCCAAGCGGACGCGTCGGTCATGAAACCATCTTCGTCAAATCCAAGGGTTTCTAGAATAGATAAATCTTTCACTTTTGTCATTTTTCATCTCCTAATAATTGGTAATTGTTTAATTAATAAAAGCTTCCGGTTGATCAACCAAGGATTTTAATAAGTTGATAATTCGTGCTAAGCCGATACGTACTTTCGGGTCGTTCATTTCTCGAATAAGCTGAAGCATTGAAGGACTAGCCTTTGTGATTTCTTCTTCCCGCAGCGAATTTATCGCATTATTGGCGAGATTCATGATATCCGGCTGGGTAAAATTATTCACTATTCGAAGGACGCTGACTACATTTTCAGCCAATGTTTGCATATCTCTTTCGTCGAATTCAGTCACGATCCGATCTACAATGTCGAGACCTTGATTGGCGAAAGTGAAATAACCTTTGCGTTCTAATTCGTCCATCTTTTCTACGACTTTCGAAAAAGCAGGCCTTCCTAACAATTGGATCTCTTCCATCAAACCCATCAAGGCTTCTAATTGGTCAACCAACTTGATGAAGAGGTGGGTATTTCGTAGTAAACGTTTAAAAAGAAATGTTAGGTCTTCCAAACGGAAATCCGTTCCGATTTCTGCCAACTCATCGATACTCAATTTAATCATGTGGTTAGCGATGGGGAGCAAGTCATCTTTTAACTCATCGAAAGATTGCTGGCGTTTGCGTTGTTCTTCAATCTGTACAGTCAGGCGGTCGATTTTCTCATGTAAGAGAGCGATATCTTTATCCATATCAGTTCCCTATGCCCATTTCCCAGCCATACTCATCTGGGATTCAAATGGCATTTCCCCACCTTTAACGAGAATATTCCAATATATCCATCGGAAAGCCATTTTTCCCCAGTGGTTAGCCGCCGACTCTTGAAGGAGTGAGAAAGGACCGAAACCAGGGAGTGGGTATTTCCCAGGGAGAGGTTCAACATCGTAATTGAAATCGATGAGGATACCTTTCTCGAATCCAGACTCGATAAAACAATTGGCATGTCCATCAAAATCAGGCAGTGGTTCCAGACCTTCTATTGCCCGTAAAAGATTCTCAATCAGAACGTCCAGCATAAAGTGAGCAACTGAACCTGCTTTGGAAGCGGGGAGATTTCCAGCATCTCCGATAATCCAAACGTTTTCCCATTTCTTGGTTTGTAGGGTATTTTTGTCAACTGGGATGAAGTTCAGATCATCACCCATACCGGAGCGTCCAATCACCTCAGCTCCCATGTTGGTTGGTATACTCACAAGGAGGTCATACGTAATCTCACGATCATCATATGATTTGATTACATTCTTACTGGCATCCACTTCCATGATGTTGAAATCACTTTCTAGATAAATCCCCTTCTCTTCCAATATGTTGCCCAGAATGGCTGAGGCACGTGGTTTAGTAAATGCACCAGGCAGTGGCGTGGCAAAAACAATTTCAACCTTATCTCGAAGGTCACGCTCGTGAAAGAACCAATCTGCCAGAAAGAGGAACTCCAAGGGGGCAACCGGGCATTTTATCGGCATCTCTGCAATGTTGAGAACCATACGCCCACCTTTCCAGAACTTCAGGAACTGGCTTAGTTTTGAAGCCCCTTCCAGGGTATAAAAATCAAAGATATTTTTTTGCCACCCGCCATCCACCAATCCTTGGACTTCTTCTGGATGGATATGGCTGCCAGTTGCGATGATGAGTTGATCGTATTTGATTGGGCGTTTTCGGTTGGTAAGCTTGACCTGGTTTTTATCTGGTTCGATAAGTTCAATATCTGAATAAATAAATTCTGCATTTTGCGGGATGAAATCTCGTTTTGGTTTAATAACATCATTGGGAGTATAGATATTGAATGGTATGAACAAGAATCCTGGTTGGTAATAATGTGTTTCGTCTTTATCGACGAGAATAATTTTCCATTCTTGGGTATCCAGCAATTGAGACATTTTATTGGCAAGCATTGTGCCGCCAGTCCCAGCACCAAGAATTAGTAAGGTTTTCACGAGTAAAATCTCCTATTCAGTATTCCCGAAAGTTTCGTTGGCCGTGCGCGCAAGGGCGATTTGCGTTTCTAAGCTGTCTGCCAATATCGCTCTTAATAAATCGAGTGCTTTGATAATCCGGCGATCAGATAAACTATAGAAAACCGCTTGACCATCACGTTCAGCGGTTACCATTCCACGATCTCGGAGGACTTTTAAGTGTCGGGATACTGTGGGTTGGGGGAGTCCAATTTCCTCCGAGAGCGTGGAAACGTTCATAGGGTGTTCGGCAAGTTTATAGAGAAGGAAGATCCGGTTGGGATCAGCCAGAGCACTACACACTTGTGCGTGAAGGCGATTGATTTCTTCTTTCAATTTATTTTTCATTGTTTTCTTCATTAATTAAATATTCACTAATGCAAAAATACAAACATGGAGTTATGTAGATATATGAATATAGCAATGAAGATATTATATATAATCTCTCTTTAAAACACAAGGATAATTGTCCTAAGATCAGCAGGACATTTGTCCTTATGTGAAATAAGTAACAAAGAGAAAGGAAAATAATTATAGGTTCACTCAGAAGTGAGGATATACTAACTGGACCGAGATAAATTAATCGTTGTCTTCCCCAGAGGTGGAACGGATCAGCGTCACTTGGCTTTCAAGCGTGTCTTTCAAGACGGTTCGAAGAATATCAAGGGCCATAATTATCCGTTTGTCAGCCACCCGATAAATGACGGATTGGCCTTGACGTTCGGAAAAAACCATTCCCCGATCTTTAAGAACTTTTAAATGGCGAGATATGGAAGGTTGCGAAGCCTCTAAGGACTTGGCAAGTTCACTGACATTCTTTGGAGCCTCATCTAAACTATAGAGGATGAGAATTCGATTTTGATCTGCTAGTCCGCTGCATATTTGGGCATGAAGTTGGTTGATTTCTCTCACGAGGTCTTTTGACATCAGCATTCTCTATATGAACTTTTTATATGAGTAGATGTAGATATTTAGCCCCTATTATAGCTCAAGTATAGGATAATTGTCACGATTTACATAATGTAATTCATAGTTTCATCATTAAAATATAATGAGTAAATCATAGAGGTTGTGCTATAATGCCAATCATTATGAAATGTATCCATCAACTTCTATTCACGCTGAATAATGATGATGCCAATATGCCGCGTCGGGAAGAGGGATGGATGCTGCCTCGGTGTTAATCCACCTACAACAAAACCCCATGCCCGACGCGGCAGATATTGCCCGTTCGGGCTTTTTGTTTGTGTGGATTCGATTGAAAGAGTTGAGGAAGTTATCTGGGAACAAATATTCTTAGTATCGATATTTAGAAAAAAATTCCTGATTGGAGGAATAGAGAATGTATAAAACATATAAATGCGGGGAACTTCGACCAAAACATAAAGGAGAACGGGTCTCTCTTGCTGGTTGGGTTCATCGCAGACGAGATCATGGGGGTGTGATCTTCATAGACCTACGGGATCGGTTTGGTTTAGTGCAGGTTGTTTCTGATCCGGAAATTTCTCCAGATGCCCACACTGCACTTGACCCTGTACGGAATGAATGGGTATTACAGGTCGAGGGTATCGTACGACTCCGTCCAAAGGAGATGATAAATCCTGAGTTGAAGACTGGAGAGATTGAGATAGAAGTAAGTAAAGTAAATGTACTCAATGAATCAAAAACTCCGCCTTTCACAATAAATAATGATGAAGAAGTAGATGAGAATGTGCGTTTAAAATATCGATATCTAGACTTACGCCGAGAAAGGATGCAGCGAAATTTATCCCTGCGACATAAAGTAGTCAAGTTCATCCGCGATTATCTGGATGCAAATGATTTCCTGGAGATTGAAACACCCATACTTTTTAAAACTACTCCTGAAGGTGCTCGCGATTATCTGGTGCCTTCGCGCGTCCACCCTGGGATGGTGTATGCACTGCCCCAATCTCCTCAACAGCTTAAGCAGTTATTGATGGTTTCAGGGATCGAACGCTATTTTCAGATTGCCCGTTGTTTTCGAGATGAAGATCAACGCGGTGATCGTCAACCCGAGTTCACGCAACTTGATCTAGAGATGTCCTTCGTCGAACGGGAAGATGTCATGTCTTTAATGGAAGATATGTATACGAAAATGGTAACTGATCTTGTTCCGGATAAAAAAATACTAAAGACTCCCTGGCCGCGGATAACCTATCAAGAAGCGATGGAACGTTTTGGTAAGGATAATCCTGATATCCGTTTTGATTTAGAACTCCATGATGTGACTGATCTGGCAGAAGGGAGTGGTTTCAAGGTATTTGAGAGTGCTGTATCGAGTGGGGGACAGGTTCGTGGAATTAATGCGAAGGGTTTGGGAGAATACAGCCGTAAGCAGATTGATGAGTTAGTTGAGTATATCAAACCCTTTGGCGCTAAAGGATTGGCTTATTTGGCAATAACAAAGGAAGGCGAGGAACGTTCTTCATTTGCCAAGTTCCTTTCAGATAAAACCTTGAAAACACTTAAGAAGAGGATGGAAGCAGAATCAGATGATTTACTCCTCTTTGTTGCTGATAGACCAGAAATTGTATTCGAATCTCTAGGTCGCTTGCGAGTTCATTTGGCAGATATTCTCGGTTTACGTGATCCAAATATCCTGGCTTTCTGCTGGATATATGATTTTCCCTTTGCGTTTTGGAATGAACAGGAACAGCGTTGGGATCCGAGTCACCACCTATTTACATCTCCCATGCCGGAAGATGTTCATTTGATCAACAGCGATCCTGGAAAAATGCGTGGCGCGCAGTACGATATGGTTTTAAATGATAATGAGGTCGCTGGCGGCTCCATTCGTATTCATGATAGGGTACTCCAATCGAAGGTATTCGAATTGATTGGGTTAGATACGGAGGTTGCCCATGAACGTTTTGGACATATGCTGGAAGCATTCGAATATGGAACTCCACCTCATGGCGGAATAGCTTCTGGGATCGATCGCCTTGTCATGGTGCTTGCGGATGAAGAGAGTATCAGGGAAGTAATCGCCTTCCCCAAAAATCAAGCTGCTAGAGATGTGATGGCTGATGCGCCCACCCTCGCAGAACCAGAACAATACGCAGAATTACACATCAAACTTGACATAAAAAATAATTGATAAATGAATAATTACGGCAGAATTTATTCAGGAGTCTGCTGTAGTCAATTATTCCAGTATGTGATAATTGGAAGTATTTTCCTTGTTTTCATTTATGAAAGGAAAGATTAATCTTAATAAATCTATCCAGAGGATATTTTTTATGGTATAAGGTTAATGAATTGATTGCCCTACTATGCTCGCGATTGTGATCAAACAGTTTTGAGCCAACACCCGAAAAGCGGGGCTTACATTCGCGAAGGTAAAACGATAGGCCTCGGCCAAGGTTAAGCCTTCGGAGCGGGCCCCAATCCTGCGTATGCAGGTTCAAAACAAGATTACACACGGCATAGTGGGGTTTTCAATATTTTTTAATACGGTTTATTCTTGGAAATAATTAGTTTTCTATTTCGGTCTGGTCAGGGACCAGATAAATTAATGGAAGGCTTACGAGCGTAATCCCGTATTTCACCATAAGATTGAATAGGAAAATTTCCCAAACCACAGACCATGGTAAGGTCCATCCAAAAGCGCCAATTGAAAAAATGATATTATCCACCGGTACGCTCAAGCTATTGCTTGTTAAAACTCGGGCCCATTGATACCGTTTAGTTATCCTTGTAATAAAAATATGATACACCTCAGTATCTACCAATTCGCTGATGACTTCAGCGGCAATGGAAGCGATTGCGATTCGCCAGATTGGACCGAGAATGGCTTTAAATTCTTCTTGAAGGCCCCAATCAGGATCACCAGGTACAGCCGCAACCCACATTAAATATCCTGCCATGAAAAGATTGATCCCCCCTGCTAACAGGATTAGCAGGCGAGTATTTTTCTTTCCGATGGTTTTATGCACTAAATCCCGCAAGGTAAAGGTGATTGGGTAAATGAAAGTCCCCATATCAACGGCCAGACCGGCTACGATGCCAATTTTAACACTGGCGATATCCGAGAGCATCTGGGCAGCGATATATGCAGCAATTACAAGCAAGGCTATTTTCGAGACGTTATTTGTTATTTGATTATTTTTTTCTCTATCCACAGATAATTCCTGTATCGATGACGAACAATGTAGAAACGGATAACAAAGAAAAAGAACGCGACTGCGTTCCTTGACGCAGTTTTGGTAATCCGGGTTATCTGCTACCGGTGAGTTGTGAAATGGATTATATCAGATGTTAAAATCATGGATGTCGTAGTAGGAAGTAAATATTATCATCGTACGAATTATTGGAATTAATTTGGAAAATTCAGCTTGACTAATATTTTCATTTCTGCTAGAATACTAACTTGGCTATCTGAAGGTATTTGGATTTAAATGATCTATATTGATTTAAAAATAGGGGTACTGCCAGGTGTTTGGGCTAAATTAAAAAAATTTCCTATTCCCCAGGAGTCTATTTAATGTCAAAGAGTTTGCCGAGTAAAATATATTCGCGCATTGATGTGAAATTGCCGCTGCCGAACCTTATTGAAGTACAGTTGGAATCACATATACGATTGAAAGAAATTGGTCTGGCGGATCTTTTCCACGAGATCTCACCGATTGAATCTTACAATGGTGGTATGCGTTTATATTTTCCAAGCAGGAGTCCCGAAGCAGATCAGTGGGACCTGAAGTATTGGTTTGATGACCCAAAGTATACAATTGAGGAATGTATAGAACGCGACCTGACTTATTCTCGTCCACTCTATGTGACAGTTTTATTGGCTGGCCCTGAAATTCCTGAGCCAATAAAACAAGAGATCTTTCTAGGTGATTTCCCTGAAATGACACCTAAAGGGACCTTCATCATCAACGGTACCGAACGGGTGGTGGTATCTCAATTAATACGTTCTCCAGGTGTTTATTTTGAGGCACAGCGCGATCGTTCTACAGGGCGGACCCTGGCGATGGCGAAACTCATTCCTGATCGTGGTGCCTGGATGGAATTCGAGACTCGAAAAACTGATTACCTGACTCTAAAATTCAACCGCAAACGAACAATCCCAGTAACAATCTTCCTTCGGGCACTTGCTGCAATTTCAGATGGATTGGATAAAGGTCGTCCACTAAAAGAGGGATCAGATGAGGAATTGATTGCTCTGTTTGAAGATATAGATATCAATCCTGATCGGATGTACATTGCCTCCACATTACGGCAGGAGCCGGAGTGGGAGATTGACGGAAAGTTCAGCATTTCAGAGCAAGCATTAATTGAATTCTTCAAACGTATGCGTCCAGGGGATCCAGCCACATTAGAAAACGCCAGGGAATTCCTGGAAGTGCAGCTATTCGATCAGCGGCATTACGACCTCGAACGCGTAGGCCGATATAAACTCAACCAACGGTTAGAATTGGAAAAGAAAGTTCCCTTGACCCACCGGACGATTACAAAATGGGACTTGGTTCAATTGGTCCGTAGGATGATCTTGATTAACAACGCCGAGGTGATGCCTGATGATATCGACCATTTAGGGAATCGACGAATAAAGACAGTCGGGGAATTAATTCAGAATAAACTACGGATTGGCTTACGCAGGATGGAACGTGTGATTAAAGAGCGTATGTCCATTCGAGATCAAGAACAGCTTGCTCCCATCACTTTGATTAATATTCGACCTGTTGTTGCCTCATTGCGGGAATTCTTTGGTTCTAGCCAATTATCTCAATTCATGGAACAAACGAACCCCCTTTCTGAATTGAAGCACAAGCGAACTGTTTCTGCGCTTGGCCCGGGCGGATTGCGCAGAGAGCGAGCTGGTTTTGATGTGCGTGACGTGCACCATTCCCACTATGGACGCATTTGCCCTATCGAGACACCGGAAGGACCCAATATTGGATTGATCGGTCGCCTGGCTTGTTTTGCCCGAGTAAATGAATACGGATTTATCGAAACTCCATACCGTAAAGTCTTCAACACCTTCCCGCCTAAAGATAAGCGATTGGTTGGTAGGAAATTACGGGAGGATGTCGTAGATCCGAAAACAAAAAAAGTTGTAGCAAAAGAAGGAGAACGCGTCGACAAAGACATGGCGAAAGAGATCGTCAAAGTAAATACAGACGAAATATTTGTTGTCCCATTTGTTTCTAATGAGATTGAATATCTCTCAGCAAATTTTGAAGATCAATACTACATAGGGCAGGCGAGTGCACCATTAAACGAGCATCAGGAATTTATCCGGTCTCGCATTTCGAGCCGATACCAATCGGGTTTTGGTTTCGCCATGCCCACCGATCTGGATTATATGGATGTTGCTCCCCACCAGGTTGTGGGAATTAGCGCTTCTTTGATACCCTTTTTAGAGCATGATGATGCCAACCGTGCTTTGATGGGATCGAATATGATGTCTCAAGCTGTACCCCTGATTCAACCAGAGATTCCCGTTGTATCGACGGGGATGGAGTCCTTTGCTGCGCAAGATTCTGGACAAGTAGTGGTTTCTGAGATTGATGGGGAAGTGGTTTCAGTTACAGGCGATACTATTATTATTCTAGATTCAAAAACAAAGGAAGAGAAATCCTATTCTCTTAGAAAGTATCAAAGGTCGAATCAGAATACTTGTATTGATCAGCGGCCAGCAGTTGTCAAGGGACAACGTATCAAGAAGGGGGATGTGATTGCCGATTCCTCTTCCACACAAGATGGAAACCTGGCTTTAGGGCAGAATGTCGTCGTCGCTTTCATTTCTTGGGAAGGTGGGAATTTCGAGGATGCAATCCTTATCTCTGAACGTTTAGTTCAGGATGATCGATTTACCTCGATCCATATCGAGAAGTATGAGGTTGAGGCCCGGGATACGAAGTTGGGGCCGGAAGAAATTACCAGAGATATCCCCAATGTTGGTGAAGATACGATAAAAAATCTTGATGAGAATGGGATCATCCGCATCGGTGCGGAAGTGAATCCGATGGATGTATTGGTTGGGAAGATCACTCCGAAAGGTGAAAAAGAACTCACTCCTGAAGAAAGATTATTGCGGGCGATCTTTGGGGAAAAATCTCGAGACGTAAAAGATACTTCTCTCAGAATGCCACATGGCGAACGTGGGAAGGTAGTTGATGTACAAGTATTTTCCCGAGAAGATAATATCGATCTATCGGCCGGTGTTGAGAAAATGGTAAGGGTTTCTGTTGCCCAACGCCGAAAGATTACAGAAGGTGATAAGATGTCGGGGCGGCATGGGAACAAAGGGGTAGTGTCTAAAGTTGTTCCAGTAGAAGATATGCCATTCCTAGATAACGGCGCCAGTGTAGATATAATCCTCAATCCGTTAGGTGTTCCTGGACGTTTGAATATCGGTCAGATTCTTGAGACGCATATGGGATGGGCCGCAAATAGTCTTGGATTCAGAGCTGTCGTGCCGGTGTTTGACGGTGCTTCTGAATGGGAAATTGAAGCTGAATTGGCCCGTGCCTGGTTGATTGATCAGGCATGGAAAGAAGCTGCAAGTACTTCCTGGGAATGGCTCATCGAACGGGATCCTGAATATGATCCTGATATCTATGAAGATGAGGATGAGGTTCGCAGCCTGTATCTCGAGCAGTGGCTAGGTGAGCGTGGGTATGATGTTTACCAGATTATCTCTGACGTAAATTTTGCTCGTCGAGCTGTAATGAAAGAATGGTTGATTGACAAAGGTTATGACCCTAGCAAAATTGTTGACTTTGAAGAGCTGGAAGTGCCAGCCGAGGAGCGGGGAGTACAAGGGAAAAATGCAATAGATGCGTGCCTGCAGATTTGGTTAGAATCGCTAGAGCTTGAACATAAAAACCTACAGGGTGAAGACCTGTATGAGTATGCATTAAATAAAACTGTTGATTCAGGTATTCCACTTCCCGTTTTTGGGAAGCAAGTTGTCCGTGACGGTATGACTGGAGAACGATACCATAACCCAGTCACTGTTGGGATCATGACCATGCTTAAATTACACCACCTTGTCGAGGACAAAGTACACGCACGTTCTACAGGGCCATATAGCCTGGTAACCCAACAGCCATTAGGTGGAAAAGCACAGTTTGGCGGGCAGCGCTTTGGTGAAATGGAGGTTTGGGCACTGGAAGCTTACGGTGCTGCTTATACTCTCCAAGAAATCCTTACAGTCAAATCAGATGATGTCATTGGCCGAGTAAAGACTTATGAGGCAATTGTCAAGGGTGAGGCAATTGAGGAACCAGGTATCCCTGCCTCATTCCGAGTATTGGTTAAGGAGCTCCAAAGCCTTGGGCTTGCAGTTGAAGCCGTGACGGAAGAAGGTGTGGTCCGATTTGGGAAAGATGAAGAAAGATCAAGAACACCACAGCTAGAAACTGGTCTTTTAGGTCTGGGCAGGAACCTGTAAATGCTTGCTTGGATGAGGCTTGACGCTGTTTTAGGAAAATGATAGAATTTTCATTCGTGGCTATGATTTAACATAAGTACGCGGGTATTACTACCCCATCAATAATTGGAAAATGTGATCGAATCGAGGCCATCATGCACGAGCGATGGCCTTGACGTTTGAATAGCCAGGAAGATCAGATCACGAGAGTCTTTTTGGAGGCACAGGTGCCAACGATAAACCAATTGGTCCGTAAGGGCCGAAAAGTGAAGAAACAGAAAAGTAAAGCACCCGCTTTACAGTACGTTTTCAATACATATAAACAGCGGCGTATCCAACAGCCTAAAGGCGCACCGCAGAAACGCGGTGTTTGTACCATCGTCCGTACGATGACACCCAAAAAGCCAAATTCCGCACTAAGGAAGATCGCTCGTGTTCGCCTGAGTAACAATATGGAAGTAACTGCATATATTCCAGGGGAAGGGCATATGCTTCAGGAACACTCTCTTGTCCTTGTACGGGGAGGGCGCGTGAAAGATCTTCCTGGAGTCCGATACCATATCATACGAGGTACCCTTGATTCATTGGGTGTAGAAGATCGGAAGCAAGGCCGCTCGAAGTATGGAGCCAAGCGCCCTAAATAAGAAATTATTCGCCAGATATATATTCAATAAACTGGCGATTTATATTGTCGAAATTATTAGATTAGGAGAAATTAATGCCTCGACGATATCGACCTGATAAAAGAGTAGCTGAACCTGATCCACGATATAACGACCGGCAAGTGCAGTCTTTTATCAATCGTGTCATGAAAAATGGGAAGAAGAGCACCTCCCGTCGTTTAATTTATCATGCCTTCGATTTGATTGAAGAGCGTACGAAGAAAAACGGTCTGGAAATATTCCAAAATGCATTAAAGGAAGTCAGCCCACTCATGGAAGTCCGCCCACGGCGTGTTGGTGGAGCAACTTACCAAGTGCCCATGGAGGTCAACGAGTACCGTCAATTTGCATTGGCGACTCGATGGATCATCGCTGCTGCGCGCGATCGATCAGGGAAGACTTTTTCCGAGAAATTAGCGGATGAATTAATTGATGCAGCCAATGGGCAGGGTGCTGCTGTTCGGAAACGCGAAGAAGCGCACCGTATGGCAGAAGCAAATAGAGCCTTTTCCCACTATCGGATATAGTTGAGAACGTTTAGTAGAGAACTATTATTGGTAATTTGTGATGGCTGAATCCCCTGTTATTCCACTCAAGCGATATAGGAACATCGGTATTATCGCACATATCGATGCAGGGAAAACAACAACGACCGAGCGAATCTTGTTCTATACAGGTAAAACCCATCGGTTGGGGTCTGTTGATGATGGTACGACTGTCACTGATTGGATGGAACAAGAACGAGAACGGGGGATCACTATTGTTTCCGCAGCTGTTACGGCAATGTGGAAAAACCACCTGATTAATATAATTGACACACCGGGACACATTGATTTCACGGCTGAAGTGCAACGATCCCTGCGTGTATTAGACGGCGGTGTGGTTGTGTTCGATGCCGTTCAGGGTGTTGAACCGCAAAGTGAGACGGTCTGGCGGCAGGCCGATCGTTATGCTGTTCCCCGGATTTGTTTGGTCAATAAGATGGATCGCGTTGGAGCTTCATATGAACGTACGATCGATACGATTTCGGAACGTTTAGGAGCAAATCCAATTGCAGTTCAGTATCCCATTGGATCAGAGAAGGATTTCATTGGGGTAGTTGATCTCTTTACTATGCAAGCGATTATCTGGGGAGATGATTTGGGGGAAGCTCCAAGCTATGAAGAAATCCCTGCAGATATCCAGAATGAGGTAACACAAGCACGTGCGAACATGGTAGAGGCTATTGCAGAGCTAGAAGAAGACTTGACACTCAAATACTTAGAGGGGGAGGAGATATCTGTTGATGAACTTGTAGCTGCCTTACGGAGTGGAGTCTTAGCGAATAAGGCAACTCCGGTATATTGCGGTACAGCGTTGAGAAACAAAGGTGTACAACCTGTTTTGGATGCTATCGTTGCCTATTTACCGTCCCCTCTAGATATGCCGCCAGTTCAAGGGATTCATCCAAAAACAGAAGCAGATATTGAGCGTAAGCCAGATGTAGAAGAACCAATGAGTGCCCTGGTTTTCAAAATTGTGACCGATCCATACGTTGGTAGATTAGCTTATTTCCGCGTGTATTCAGGGAAAATTACCTCAAATTCTAATGTGTTTAATTCTTCCAAGAAGAAACGGGAGAGGGTTGGACGGCTAATACGTATGTATGCAGACCGCCGCGAGGATATCACCGAGTTAAGAGCCGGGGATATTGGTGCAGTTCTGGGTTTAAAAGACACATTCACTGGTGATACCCTATGTAATGAAGGGCAGCAAATTATATTAGAACGAATCACTTTCCCAGCACCCGTTATTTCTATTGCCATCGAGCCGAAGACAGTATCTGACCAAGATAAAATGTCTGCAGCTTTAAAAAGACTTTCTGAGGAAGATCCAACATTCCAAATAAAAATGGATCCTGAAACTGGACAAACCGTGATTTCAGGGATGGGCGAGTTGCATCTGGAAATTCTCGTGGAGCGGATGTTGCGTGAGTTTAAAGTTCAAGCAAATGTAGGTCGTCCTCGGGTGGCTTATCGTGAAACCATAACCCATGCGGTTGAAAGAGCAGAATATCGATATGTAAAGCAGACAGGTGGACGGGGTCAATATGGACATGTTGTATTGGAAATTGAACCCCTCCCTCCAGGGAGTGGTGTGTCATTTTCCTCTCGTGTCAAAAGAGGGGCGATACCGCAGGAATATATATCCGCTATTGAAAAGGGGATATATGAAGCTGCTGAAGCAGGTGTGGTGGGCGGTTACCCCGTCGTTGATGTAAGTGTTACATTATACGATGGCTCTTTCCACGAAGTCGATTCCAGTGATTTAGCTTTTAAGGTTGCAGCAACGATGGCATTCAAAGAAGGATTAGAGAATGGAAATCCTGTCATATTGGAGCCAGTAATGAAAGTGGAAATTGTAGTTCCTGAAGAATATCTTGGAGATGTCGTTGCTCAAATTAACAGTCGCAGAGGAGATATTCTTGGAATGGAAATGCGCCCAGGGAATGCTCAAGCAGTAAGAGCTATGGTACCGTTAGCGGATATGTTCGGTTATGCTACAGAATTACGCTCAGCCACGCAGGGCAGAGGCGTCTTTACGATGGAATTTGATCATTATGCGCAAGTTTCTGAAAAGGCCAAGGAAACTGCGTGATTAGTATTTATCGAGATAAAAACATAAACATATGGATTTATAATCAAGGAGAATGCAATTATGGGAAAGGAAAAGTTTGTACGTGATAAGCCGCACCTGAACGTGGGCACGATGGGCCACATCGACCACGGGAAGACCACACTGACCGCAGCGATGACCAAGGTGCAGTCGTTCAAAGGCATGGCCGATTTCCGCGCCTTCGACACAATCGACAACGCCCCCGAAGAGAAAGAGCGGGGCATCAC
>JASFQL010000063.1:0-15959 GCA_050115475.1 Anaerolineales bacterium | reverse complement strand
GAGTGTATTGCCGAATGATGGGACTTATCCTTCAGCAACGACGCAATATGAAAAGCGCAACCTCGCCCTTGAGATTCCTGTTTGGGAACCAGATCTTTGTATTCAATGTGGTAAATGTATTTTTGTCTGTCCACATGCCGTTATCCGAGAAAAGTTATATGAAAAAGCGTTGTTGAAAAATGCCCCTAAGTCTTTCAAATATACAGACGCTAGCTGGAAAGAGTTTAAAGACATGGCTTACACTCTCCAGGTTGCTGTTGAGGACTGTACAGGTTGTACTTTATGTGTTGATGCCTGTCCGAGGAAGGATAAAGAAGATCCGAATCGTAAAGCTATCAATATGGCTCCACAGCCTCCCCTTCGTGAATCAGAAAAAGAAAATTGGGAGTTCTTCCTTTCTATACCCGATGTAGATCGCACAGCGATCAGCATGAATTTAAAAAATTCACAGCTTCTTCGTCCTCTGTTTGAATTCTCTGGTGCTTGTGCTGGTTGTGGTGAGACGCCTTACGTAAAACTTGCCAGCCAATTATTTGGCGATCGGATGATCGTAGCAAACGCAACGGGTTGTTCGTCGATCTATGGCGGCAATATGCCTACTACACCCTGGGCAGTTAATACTGATGGGCGCGGACCAGCTTGGTCCAACTCCTTGTTTGAGGATAATGCAGAATTCGGTTTGGGTATGCGACTGACCTTAGATAAACAGCGAGAATATGCTGAAGAATTACTCCATAAACTTTCTGGTGAGATTGGGGAAAAGGCAGTTAAGGATTTAATTGTTGCCGATCAATCCAATGAACTTGGCATTCAAAAGCAGCGTGAACGGATTTTTGATCTGAAGAAGAAACTTGAAAAGATGAAGTCCCCAGATGCCCAGAATCTATACAGCATCGCAGATGTTCTATTGAACCGAAGCGTATGGATTATGGGTGGAGATGGATGGGCATATGACATCGGTTATGGCGGATTGGATCACGTCATTGCTTCTGGTCGAAATGTCAATATCCTTGTTTTAGATACCCAGGTATATTCAAACACTGGTGGGCAGGCTTCAAAGGCTACTCCACGAGCTGCTGTGGCGAAATTTGCCGCCTCCGGAAAAGGGTTACGGAAAAAGGATCTCGGTATGATTGCTATGACTTATGGGAGTGTATATGTCGCCCAGGTCGCTATGGGCGCAAAGGATAACCAGACTTTAAGAGCGTTCCTCGAAGCAGAATCTTATGATGGGCCTTCAATAATCATTGCCTACAGCCATTGTATTGAGCACAAGATAGTAGACAGTCCCAATTTAGCGAGAGGGTTGCAGCAGCAGAAATTAGCTGTAGAATCGGGATTCTGGCCTTTATATAGGTTTGATCCCCGCTTACTCACGGATGGAAAAAATCCACTTCAATTGGATTCGAAAAAGCCTAATGGGAAATATGAAGATTTCGCCCTCAATGAAAATCGCTATAAAGTTCTTCTGAAAAAGGACCCGGCCAGGGCAGAAGAATTAATGGCCTGTGCGATAGACGATATAAATAGTAGATGGAGTATGTTAGTACAGATGTCAAAAATGGATTATTCAGTGGGTAACGAAGGGTAGAAAATCTATTCACTAGAGAGAAAATCCCCGTAGATTTTAGTTATAGAAAGAAATATCTACGGGGGTTTTGCTATTTAAATTTACTAATAGTAAAATGATTAATAATGAGTGAAGTTGCATCCTTTATTAATTATGCTGTTAATGTAATTCAGGTTACTCTAGGATTATTTTTATTCAGCATGGCTTCTATATATTTATCCAGTAGGTGGGGAGCGCCGTGGATCATCACGACTCCACATATTATTCGACGAATGCTTGAATTAGGGAATTTGAAGACTGGGGAGCGTATCGTTGATTTAGGCGCCGGAGATGGGCGGATTCTTATTTCAGCAGCAAAGGAGTATAATGCCATCGGTTTTGGCGTTGAAATCGATCCAATACGGACTATTTTAGCAAAAGTATTTATCAGGTTGAAGGGGGTACACAAAAAAGTGAAGGTTTACTGGAAGAACATATTTGATATAAATTTAAATAATGTTGACCTAATTACAATGTATCTAACCAGAGATACGAACCGATTGTTGCGATCATTTCTCGAAGAGAAATGTGATCCAGGAACCAGGGTTGTATCCTTTGCTTTCCCCGTCCCAGGTTGGTCACCATTGATCATTGATGATACGAATTTGATTTTTGTCTATGAAGTAGGCCACACCGAAGATGATGTAATTGTTGAATTTGTATAAAATTACGATGGGGCATAATGAAATAATAAGATTACTAGTTTATGAAAAAAGTAAATAATAAACAAATCAATTTTTATCAAGAATATTATTTTGTTTTCGCTTTATGTTTAAGGGTTCTAGCAAGAATTTCTTCCTGTTCGGATTTTAAATTCCTTTCGGTGGAATCTGTAGTAATTTTACCTTGTGGTTCAATTTCGGTGTCAGCAAGAGCTTTTTGATATGCAATTTCCATCGCTGTCAATGCCGGTGTTTCCTCTTCCTCTTTGATATTTACCTCTTTCAGAGGGGGGGCTGGTTCATCTTGGAGTGCCTTTAAACTGAGTTTTATTTGTTTTTTTCGACGGCTGAAATCGATTACTTGTACCTCGATCTCATCTCCGATTTTTACTGCATCTTCGGGAGTCTTGATGTACTCATGAGATAACTCACTGATGTGGGCCAAGCCGGGACGTTCTGCACCAATTTCTATAAACGCTCCAAATTTCTCCAATCGAATGACTTTTCCTTTGACAACCATACCCTTTTTGATCTCTTGCCATTCCAATTCAAGTGGCTTGATCATTGTTAACTCAATGTATTTATTCCCTTTTGGTAACTTACGTACCCAAACCTCTACTTCTTGTCCCTTTTCCACGACATCTTCCACTCGTTTTACTGGATCATTACTAAGATGAGCGATATGAACGATACCAGGTAATGTCTCTCCGATGTCGATAACAGCTCCAGCAAGAGTTGTTTTTATCACTTTACCTTTATAGTGCCTTTTCCTCTTGATCTCTGAGCTTTTGGATTTTTGATCTGCCATAGTTGGCCTCTTGTCCTACTTAAGTAATGGTTTACACACAGCTCTGTATTTTACCGTAGCGTTTTTTGTTTGTAAAGATTTTTATTAAAATAGAGACAAAAATACCAGGAATCTTGCTGATTCGTCGATAATTTTATCTTGAACATAACAAAATATTTTGAAAAGGGAATAATTTAGAAATTTAAAAAAATTTATATTATGTCATAAGCTGTGGGAATAATAGATCCCTAATATGGGAGTACATGAATTATTGGAGCAATAAATGAAAAGAGACAGGCTATTCTATTTGCATTAGGTAGAAAAAAATTAGGAATTATATGGATTTTTCTATTTCTTCGATGATGTGAGGTTGGCTGTTGCCAGGCGTACTAGTATTTCTTTAAGTTGAATTTTCCACCCATTGTCAACATTCATTTGAAACCATAATGTATTTTTCCCTGTTCGTACTTCTTTACCCAAAATTGGAAATCGGCGTGGAGATGAATCCTTTTGCAAGGATGGAAAACGAATAGACATCTGGTTATTTTCTGAGCTGATAGATGAAATACCCGCATTTTCAGCGAGAGAACGAATTTCTAATTGGTAGAACAAGTTAGCTACAGGTTCAGGAAGAGGTCCAAAACGATCGACAAATTCACCTTTAATGGAATCGATCTCTTCCTGAGTATGCAAATCTGCTAATCGACGATAAAGGCGTAAACGTATATCCTTATCGGGGATATATGTTTGTGGAATACTCACAAGTAGCGGGAGGTCGACATTAACGATAGGATGATATGTGACAATAGTTGTTGGAACAATGTCTTCTGAAAGATTGCTGCTTAACTTGATTTTTGCGACTGCTTGCGAAAGTAATTTTGTATACAGGTTTAAGCCAACTGCAGCAATATGGCCATGTTGTCTGGTCCCTAAGAAGTCGCCTGCCCCGCGAATTTCCAGGTCTCGCATGGCAATAGAGAAACCCGCACCGAGTTGAGTGTTTTCTGCAATTGTTTCCAACCGCATCCTCCCCTCATCGGATATTGGTCTTGTTCGGTGTTTGAAGAAATATGCATACGCTCTTTGTGCACCTCGGCCAACACGACCTCTTAGTTGGTAGAGTTGTGCTAAACCAAATGTATCTGCACGGTCAACGATCAGTGTGTTGGCATTAGGAATGTCCAATCCTGATTCAATGATGGAGGTTGAAATCAACACGTCGATTTCTCCATTGGTGAATTGTCTCATTCTTTTAGCTAGTGCTTTCTCTGCCATTTGTCCATGAGCGATGGCTATCCGGGCTTCGGGTACAATCCGGTGAACTTGATTTCTCATCCCTTCAATCGTTTGTACTCTATTGTGAACGAAAAATACCTGACCTCCCCGTTCTAATTCCCGTAAAATTGCTTGACGGACAAGTTTGACTTCATAAGGGCCAACGTGGGTAACGATTGGCAAGCGTTCTTCTGGTGGAGTGTTAATGGTTGAAATATCCCTCACACCTGTAAGCGCCATATACAATGTCCGTGGGATCGGTGTTGCTGTCATTGTAAGGACGTCGACCTCTGTCCTAAGACTTGTTAGAAATTCTTTATGTGTAACTCCAAAGCGCTGTTCTTCATCGATTATCACCAACCCCAAATCTTTAAAATTGACGTCTTTTTGTATCAAGCGGTGGGTGCCAATAACGATATCTAATGTACCATGCAAAAGACGATTCAGGATAGCTTGTTGTTCTGAGTGTGTTCGGAATCGGGATAGCATTTCGACTTCCACAGGAAATGGCGCAAGGCGTTGGCGGAACGTGCGATAGTGTTGTTGCGCCAGGATCGTTGTTGGCACTAGCATTGCTACCTGTTTACCATCCATGACAGCCTTAAATGTTGCTCGAAGCGCAACCTCTGTTTTCCCATAACCCACATCCCCGCAGATCAAGCGATCCATTGGGCGAGGTATTTCCATGTCACTTTTCACTTCTTCTAACACTCGAAGCTGATCTTCTGTTTCAATATATGGGAAACTCGCTTCCAACTCCTTCTGCCAGGGAGAATCGGAGCTGAAAGCGAATCCTTCTGCAACTTTTCTTTTTGCATATAATTCCAATAAATCTTCGGCTACAGCTTCAATAGCCTTTTTTACTCTGGCTTTGATTCGTTTCCAACCGATACTACTTAGTCGACTGATGGATGGCCTATGTCCTGTTGACCCGATATATCGAGTAACTCGATCTGCCTGGTGGATAGGGACGAATAATTGGTCACCCTCGCTGTATTCGATACAAATATATTCGTTTTCACTACTTTCGATCTTACGTGTCACCAATCCTTTGTATCTGCCAATCCCATGGTCTATGTGGACGACAAGCTCGTTTATCTGAAATTCGAGATAACCGGATTCGGGTGGATCTGTTTGTGCACGTGGGCGCTGCCTGGGTTGGGGGCGTTTCCATCCGAAAATTTCCCCGTCAGTCAGTAGGTGTTGACGGGGAGAATCAAGAGGAGATAGTAACCAGCCCTCTGATAAGCTGCCCTCAATGAATTTCGGTGAAGATTCATCCAAATCCTGAAGGGATTCTTGCCAGACATCTTGCAGCCGTGCTGCCTGACGGGAGACGATTGTGATCTCATCACCACGTGAAAACATCTTTTGAATATATTCAACGAGTAGCTTGACTTGTCCACCAAAGCGTTGGTTGGGAGAAAACGCTAAAGGAATTTCTGTTTCATTTGAATAAACAAAAGAACCTAGATCCAAGGATTGAAATTGTGAGACTATATCGAGAATATCTCCCAGAGTGAGATAGGGTAATGGATAGTCTTCTGGAAGAGCATTTTCTTCCAACATATCCTTTCTCAAGATAAGAGATTGCTCTTCAAATTCATCTATCGTATCTATGAAAGCATCCATGTCATCAAAAAGGACAAGGGCATCCTTAGGGAGATAATTGAGGATGCTGGATGTTTCTTCATGTAATAACGGAATGTAAAATTCTGTCCACTCTTGTCCTTCAATTAATAGATCCTTTTCAAAAGAGGGTATAAATTCGCGAGATGGAGGGATGAATAAAAGATCGTGTTTTTCTATCGTTCTTTGCGAAGAGGGATTGAAATAGCGTAAGCTGTCAATTTCATTCCCAAAGAATTCCAGCCTGGTTGGGTATTTATCGGATGGCGGCCAAATATCCAGGATACCTCCCCTTCGAGCGAACTGTCCAGGAACTACCACAGTTGAGACTGGTTGATATCCCTGCATTACCCATACGCTTGTTAATTCAGGAAGTTGAAAATTTTGTCCTTGTTTGATGGTTTTACTTGACCTGATAAATTCTCTTCTAGGAATAGTTCGTGCCATAATTGCTCTAGCAGGTGCGATCACAATAGATGGCATATCTGGTTTTGGCGCACCAGGAATTTGAGTGGTTGCTAAAGAAGTAAGCGTTTGAATACGTTCACGCCGAGTATTCTCGCCCCATGATACGTTTTCGTAGAATAATGATGTAGGTTCCGGGAAAAAAAGAAGAGAAGTCTCAGGAGACCAAAGAGATAATTCGTCTGTGAGAATCAAGGCACGATCCGTTTTTTGTGTCACAAACAAAATTGGTCGTTGTATGGCTTGGAAGATGGAAATCAAGATAGGTAAACGTACAGCTCGATTTAATCCTAACTTGAGTGATGTTTCTTTATTATTTACTCGTGTTAAAAGGTGTTGAAAGGATGGTAATGAATGGATAACATCTAAAAGGTGTTTCATTGCGTTTGGTTATAATTATTCATTGCAGAGATGATTCCTTCAGATACGAAAGAAAGGGCTGCATCTGATGCTCGGTCAAGGATAAAGGGAAGTTCTTCGAGTTCACTCCGCTTAAAATCCTGGAGTACGTAATCAGGTGTTCTCATCTTTCCAGGAGGTCTTCCAATACCAATTCGAAGACGATTGAATTCTTCCGAGTTTAAATGTTGAATGATCGAATTCATTCCTTTCTGGCCAGAAGAACTGCCTTCTGGGCGTAAACGTATGGTACCAAAAGGAAGATCAACATCATCGTATATAATTAATAAGTTATCAAGGGGAATTTTATAGAAACGAACCAGAGATCTGATCGGTTGCCCAGAGGTATTCATATACGAATAAGGTTTTGCTAATAATATTTTTTCGCCGTTGAAGTCGGATTTAGTAACCATAGCGTTAGATTGCATGCGGGTGAATTCGATTCCCAGTTTTTTTGAGACTTCATCAATAATCATAAAACCGACATTGTGACGGTTATTTTTATATTCACGACCTGGATTTCCAAGACCAGCAATTAAATATGTTTTACGATTATCTTTTTTAACTAGAAGGTTTAAATTTTCGATGATTTTTTGCATAATATTTATTTTCGACTCTGATAGACCACGTAAAGACCTAGGCTTATGAGGAATATTAAGGTGTAAATCACGCCTCTTTGAATTGATGAAGTGATATTATCCGGAGTTATCTCTGCTGGATTCTTAGGAAGAGCAGTGGGAGATTCAAGTGGTAATTGAGTTTTTGTTGGAGCTTGGGATGTTGGAGTAGTATCAACCAAAGTTGGCGAGTTAGTAATTAAAACTTCTGATGGAGTATCTGTTTCGATAGGGGAATAGTTACGGACACGAATCCCCTCAATTAGGATTACGACTGGTGTAGTTTCAATCCGATGGATAATGAGTCTCAACGAGTAATCTCCATCAGAGAGTACAGATGTATCCCATTCACCAAGAATGTCATTGTCAACTTCAATTGTGCTTTGACTGATGAGGAACCATGTTTCTGTTTCATCGTTACCAAAAGAGAATGCTAGTTCGTAACTAGAAAAGTCATCGAATAGGGTACTCCCTTTAATTTGAACCAATCCTTGTACTGCTTCACCTGGGAGGGGAGATTGGATAGACGCGTCTGGTGATACCTGCAGCGAGTTGGCAGCTATCAGGCCTAAAAATGTGATTAAATACCAAGAAATGCACAAATTCGCTTTACTGTGCATGGCAATCATTGAGTGTAACATGAGTAAGCTTTACGGTCAACAAAATATTAATCAGGTTGTAAATGTCGTTGATTTTCTACTAATAATGATGTATGAAATAATTTTCATGAGGGCTTTTGCATTTGTTGACTGATTATGGTAAACTCATTTATTAGTATGTTTTATTAGCATAGTGGATACAGGGATAATCAAATGGTGGATTCTCGTTCAGATCAGATGGTAGCTCGCCTCAGAGATATGCAGGTGGCATCAGCAGACATTATTGCTTCATCTGTGGTTTCAGTTGACGGATTAACCATCGCCTCAGCACTCCCAGAAGATGTAGAAGAAGATCGTGTCGCTGCTATGTCGGCGGCAATGTTAAGTCTTGGAGAAAGGATTGCGGGGGAACTTGGCCGGGGAGATTTGGATGAGGTTTATATCCGCGGCGTAGAAGGTTATGTGCTTCTTACCGCGATTGGCGAAGACGCAGTGTTAACTGCTCTAGCTCGGGAAGATGCGAAATTAGGAATGATATTCCTGGAGATGAGGCGTGCAGCCGAAGATCTGGAACAGCTTGTAGGATGAGATTATCAAGAAAACAGATGATTAGTATGATTAAAAAGGGAGGGGATGTTTCAAAGCCCTCTCTTTTTTTCTTTTAATTGCAGAGAGTCCATCATATGGATACTAAGTTTATATTTATCACGGGCGGTGTTGTTAGTTCTGTTGGGAAAGGAGTGATTGCCGCTGCTCTTGGTTCTTTATTGAAAAAGCGGGGTTTAGAAGTCACAGTACAAAAACTTGATCCTTATTTAAATGTCGATCCAGGCACTATGAACCCTTATCAGCATGGTGAAGTTTTTGTTTTGGACGATGGGGCTGAAACTGATTTAGATCTGGGCCATTACGAACGATTTATTGATATAAGTCTGAGTAGGGTTTGTAATGTAACCACAGGGCAGGTGTACGCTGAAGTTATCTCAAAGGAGCGGAGGGGAGATTATTTAGGAGGGACAATCCAAGTAATTCCTCACATTACGGATGAGATAAAACGTCGTATACAATTAGTTTCGTCAGAAACTGGAGCTGAAGTTGTCATCGTTGAAGTAGGTGGAACCGTTGGAGATATTGAATCTCTCCCATTTCTGGAGGCTTTGCGTCAAATGCGGGGGGATGTTGGGCGGGAAAATAGTTTTTTTATCCATGTAACATGGTTGCCTATTATTGGTCCAACGAAAGAATTAAAAACCAAACCAACGCAGCACTCTGTGAGAGAGTTGCGATCAATTGGTATTTCTCCTCAAATGATTATTGCTCGATCTGATTTTAATGTATCAGATGATATCCGTAAGAAAATTTCATTATTTTGTGATGTGGATATTGAAGCTGTTATCCCAATGAAAACCTCGGATGTAATATACGAAGTACCTTTATTGCTCGAAGAAGTTGGTATTGCAGATTACCTATTACCACAGATGAGATTAAAATCGAGGTGTAAACCTAATTGGAGTGCATGGAAGAAGATTGTTGGAGAGGCGCGGAAAGAAAAACCTAAACTATCTTTAGCGTTGGTTGGCAAATACGTTGAACTTGAAGATGCTTATATGAGTGTTAGGGAAGCTCTCAATCATGCTGCGTTAAATCTAGGTATTGATGTTGAAATCGAATGGATTAACTCCGTTGACATTGAAACAGGGAATTCTAGAAATGGAATCTGGGATCAAGTGAAATCGACACAGGGGATTATAGTACCAGGTGGATTTGGCATTAGAGGAATCGAAGGAAAAGTTAGAGCAATACAATATGCTCGGGAAGAAGGCATTCCATATTTAGGTTTGTGTTTAGGAATGCAATTAATGGTTGTGGAATTAGGTCGGTATTATTTTGAAGATGACTCGGTAAATTCAACGGAATTTGATACTTCAACACCATATCCTGTTATTGATTTAATGCCGGATCAACGAGGGATCAATGATAAAGGCGCAACGATGCGGTTGGGATTGTACCCATGTGAAATACAGCCTGGAACGATTGTTGCGAAAGCTTATCAAAAAGAATGTGTAAATGAGCGTCATCGTCACCGATACGAATTTAATAACGACTATCGGGACCAATTCAATATGGCGGGAATGAGATTTTCGGGAATATCACCAGATGGTAAACTTATCGAGATCGCAGAACTTATTGACCATCCATTTATGGTCGGTACACAATTTCATCCAGAGTTCTTATCAAGACCAACGAAACCACATCCTTTGTTTGTTGCGTTTTTAGAGACGATCTGTAAGAAATCTGGAATAATATCATTTGAAAGGGAGCTTGAAAATTAAAATGGGTAAGAAAATACAATCAATCATTGGACGACAAATCCTGGATTCCAGGGGAAATCCTACAGTAGAGGTTGACGTAATGCTTGAAGATGGGAGTTTAGGGCGGGCTGCTGTGCCATCAGGTGCATCGACTGGTGTTCATGAAGCCCTTGAATTGCGAGATGGGGATAAGAAGCGATATCTTGGAAAAGGTGTATTAAAAGCAGTTGCTAATATAAATGGACCAATTTCAGAAGCACTCAAAGGAGAAGATGCAGCTTTACAGCGGGAAATCGATCTCACCTTGATAAAGTTAGATGGTACGAACAACAAATCAAAACTCGGCGCAAACGCCATTCTTGGTGTCAGTATAGCGAATGCAAAGGCTGCGGCGAAAGGGCTGAATTTGCCCTTATATCGTTATATTGGTGGTGTATATGCTCACATTTTGCCTGTTCCTATGATGAATATCCTGAATGGTGGAGCACATACAGCCTGGCAGTCTACAGATGCTCAGGAATTCATGGTAATGCCGTTAGCAGCTAGTTCATATTCTGAGGCATTACGCTGGGGCGCAGAGGTTTATCATGCTTTAAAATCTGTTTTGAAAGGGCGTGGTTATACAACTTTAGTAGGAGATGAAGGCGGTTATGCTCCAGCGTTGAAAGCAAATGCTGAAGCAGTAGAAGTGATACTTGAAGCAATTCAACAAGCTGGATTTACATCTGGTGAACAGATCTCGATTGCCTTAGATCCTGCTGCAAGTGAATTCTATGATACTGATAAAGGTCTATATAATCTCCGAACGGAAGGTAAGAAATTATCAAGTGAAGAAATGGTGGAATTTTGGGCATCTTGGTTGGATCAATACCCGATTGTTTCAATCGAAGATGGTCTCGCCGAAGACGACTGGGAGGGATGGAAGTTACTCACCAAGAAATTAGGGGACAGAGTGCAATTGGTTGGGGATGATTTATTGGTGACCAATCCACAGAGGGTGCGTAGAGGGATTGAGGAGAAAGCCTGTAACGCACTCCTCGTTAAAGTGAACCAAATTGGCACATTGACTGAAACGATAGAGGCAGTAACCATGTGTCACCAAGCTGGATGGCGGGCTGTGACATCTCACAGGTCTGGCGAAACTGAAGATAATACCATTGCTGATATTGCTGTTGCCTTAAACACGGGGCAAATCAAAACCGGTGCCCCAGCCCGTTCAGATCGTGTAGCGAAGTATAATCAGCTGCTAAGAATTGAAGAAGATCTGGGAAACGCTGCATCATATGAGGGATGGTCGGCGCTTCGATAATTTAAAATAAATAAAACGCCCTTTGAAAAGAAGGGCGTTTTTTGATTACTAGATGATTTGAATGGGAGTATTATTTTTCTCTGATTTGATAATTTACTGATCTTCTGTTTCAGTATCAAGTGGTGATGGTCGAATTGCTTCGTCTAGTGTAACCCCTTCCTTCCGCATTCCTGGGGCTGGAATACCACAATAAGGACAGATATTCCAGTGTAGTTCCATTAATCGGCTGCAGTGGTGGCATGTTTTTTTCAACCTGGTTTGGCAATCTGGGCAGACAACCCATTTCTCATCCACACGGCGGCTGCAGCCGGGGCAGTGTTGTGTGGATTCGATCGTATGGAGGAGAGCTTCTTCTTCCAAGGTTTGTTGGTATTCTTCTTCCAGAGTCCTTGGGGGACGAATGACCAAATAGATTAACACACCCGGTAGGAAGAGGATTGTGACGACGATGACGCCAATAATTCTCAACATGTTATCGGCTGTCCGCCCGCGAATGTCCCTGAATGTCCAGAAAATGATACTTAACCAAAGAGCAATTAAAAAAGCGCCACCCCAGGCTGAAAGCAGGAGTGCGAGATTGCTTAAAGTTGTTGGATCGATCATAGTTCCTCCGAATTCGATTATAGCATGGATGGTATTTTTGAATGGAATCTCTGGGTGGTATAATGCCCCAGATTTTTCATTGATGTGAGTAACACGCAGTTGCTGGAGTTTTTATGAATTTAAAGTGCAGGATAATACTCGTTGTA
Source organism: Anaerolineales bacterium (assembly GCA_050115475.1). GTDB lineage: Bacteria > Chloroflexota > Anaerolineae > Anaerolineales > UBA11579 > JASFQL01. The sequence continues at coordinate 3,547 of JASFQL010000063.1, read as the reverse complement.
TTGATAATAATTAGTATTCTCCTATGTTCTTCTTGCACATCTTATGCTATTAATAGCTATGAATCCCAAATCGTGGAAAGCACTGAGACGAAGATTAACCAAAATTCAATAGATACGAAGAATGCACCAACTCAGTTTCACACATCGACGTCTTTACCGACTGAAACACTGAAATCATCTCCCATATCGCCGCCTATTACGACAATTTTATTCACCGGAATTATCGTTCCTGCTAGGTGTGTTCAAGCCGGGATTGATGAACGCGGTGATCCGCATTATTTATATGATAACGTTAGGGATATTATTTCTGAAGCTGATATTGCTGTGGGCACATTGAATGCCACCATAAGTGATTCGACACGACATGAGGGTTGTGTGAATTCTTGGGAACTGGTTGGGGGAGCGGATAATGCTGATTCTTTACAGGATGCTGGATTTGATATCATGGGCATGGCAACGAATCATATCAAGGATTGCGGATTTCCTTCATGTGGCGATAGAGCTTTTCTCGATACATTAGCAAATTTGGAACGGGTTGGGATATTACCGGTAGGTGCTGGCTTGAATCAGACGGAAGCGCAAGCAACTGTTGTAGTAGAAGTAAATGGTGTCCGTTTTGGATTTATATCTTTAGGGGAGGTCTCTGTTAGTGAACGTATCTTTGCTGACTACGATTCACCAGGTATTGCTAGATTGACAAAGAAATCATTACAAACAACTATTGATGAAGCTAAAGGGGTTGCAGATGTGGTCATTGTTTTACCCCATTCTGGACCTGAAGATTTTATCGAACCTTCTATCAATCAACTTTACTGGGCAAGAGAATCAGTTGCTGCGGGAGCAGATTTGGTAGTTATGAACCATGCCCATGTTGCCCAACCTTATCAACTTCTCGATGGCGTTATGGTTTTTTATGGTTTGGGTAATTTTGTATTTGATCAGATATGGGCACGGGATCATCAACAAAGTCTGATATTAATTGTGGAGTTTCAAGATACTGAATTATTGTCATATCGCTTTATCCCAACGGTCGTCGATCAAGATGGTACTATCCATATTGCAGGTGTGGGGGAAGCAGAAGAGATACTTAAGCGGATAGAAGAAGCATGTAAAAAATTAGAATGACTCATAGGGAGAAGGGAGCCTTTGACAAGGGATTGTTTGCATGTTAAACTTTGTGGGCGTAGAAAGGTAGCGCTCTCGTGTGAGGGCGTTTTTTGTGTGTTGAAGGAGAGGGAACGATGGAACTATTAATAACTGGTTCGGTTGCTTTTGATTATTTAATGACTTTTCCAGGCAAGTTTAGAGAACATATTTTACTAGAAAAACTTGAAACAATTAGTTTATCTTTTTTAGTTGACTCTTTGGTTCGGCGTAGAGGTGGAATTGCACCCAATATTGCCTATACATATGCTTTATTAGGTGGAAAACCAAAAATATTTGCAACGGTGGGGGAAGATTTTGAAGAATATCGGGATTGGTTAGAACAAAAGGGAATCGACACATCTTGGGCAAAGGTGATTTCAAATGAACATACGGCTTCATTTTTTGCTACCACTGATCAAGAAAACTCACAAATGGCAAGCTTTTATCCGGGTGCGATGTCATATGCTGCCGATCTTTCTTTGAAAGATCTTGAGAATAAACCTGATTTAGTATTCATCTCACCGAATGATCCCGGAGCGATGGAAAAATATTTGGATGAGTGTAAAGAATTGGGAATCCCCTACGCTTATGATCCCAGTCAACAAGTTGTTCGAGTTGAAGGTGATGTCCTTTGCCATGGGCTTGATGGTGCAGCGGCATTGTTTCTCAATGAGTATGAGTTAGAATTGGTGATGAAAAAAACTGGAATGAATCGGGATCATCTTCTCGATCATGTCAAGTTAATGGTAGTTACATTGGGCGAAAAAGGTGCTTCGGTTTTTACAAATGAAGAAGAATATCATGTGAATGCAGTAAAACCCGACAGGATCATAGACCCTACAGGTGCCGGAGATGCATTCAGAGGAGGATTTCTTACTGGATATCGCCATGGATGGGATTGGGAAACGTGCGCTCAGATGGGTGCATTAGCTGCAACCTATTGTTTAGAAAGTGATGGTCCTCAAGGGCATACCTATTCTCGGAAAGAATATCTTAATCGTTATCGACAGCATTACGATGATCATGGTTTATTGGATGTTCTAATTTAGCTAATAAATATTTAATTAAGTAATTGTCAAAATAAATGTTGGAGAAAATCATGGAATATGATATCAAAGATTTAAATTTAGCTGAAGGCGGTCGACGAAAGATTGAATGGGCAGAACGGGAGATGCCTGTCTTACGAACAATTTTTGAACGTTTCAAGAAAGAAAAACCCCTCAAGGGTATTCGTGTGTCTGCTTGTTTACACGTAACTACAGAAACAGCTAACCTAATGCACGTTTTACAGGAGGGTGGAGCGGATTGTGTACTTACTGCCTCCAATCCACTTTCAACGCAAGATGATGTTGCGGCTTCTATTGTATCTCATTGGGAGATACCTGTTTATGCTATTAAAGGGGAAGATAATGTAACCTATTACAAACATATTGGGGCAGCTTTGGATCATAAACCTCATGTCACAATGGATGATGGTGCCGATCTTGTGAGTACATTACATAAAGATCGCCGGGAATTACTGGAAGGAGTTGTGGGAGGAACAGAAGAAACAACAACCGGTGTTATCCGTTTGAAAGCTATGTCAATGGATGGAGCATTAAATTTCCCCATTGTCGCTGTTAACGATGCCATGACCAAACACTTTTTCGACAACCGCTATGGAACGGGGCAATCCACGATTGATGGTATTGTCCGGGCAACAAATGTACTCTTGGCAGGAAAAAATTTCGTCGTTGCTGGATATGGTTGGTGTGGTCGTGGGTTAGCAAACAAAGCAAGGGGGATGGGCGCAAAAGTGATTGTTACAGAGGTAGATCCTGTTGTTGCACTTGAAGCTGTGATGGATGGATTTCGGGTGATGCCAATGGAAGAGGCCGCGGAGATTGGCGATTTCTTCTGTACACTCACCGGAGATATCAATGTAGTTGACAAACACCACTTCGAAAAAATGAAAGATGGTGCTATTGTGGCAAATTCGGGGCACTTTAATGTTGAAATAAATATTCCGGCATTGGAGAAAATGTCAAAAGAAAAACGGCAGGTACGCCCCTTCGTTGAACAATACCACTTGAAGGATGGGCGAACAATCAATCTATTAGGGGAGGGCCGTTTAATCAATCTCGCTTCAGCAGAAGGACACCCTGCGAGCGTGATGGATATGTCTTTCGCGAATCAAGCACTCTCACTTGAATATATCGTAAAGAATGCAGATAAATTAGAAAACAAAGTTTATCCAGTTCCGGAAGATATTGACCGAGAGATTGCTAGAATAAAATTAGATGCTATGGACGTAACTATAGATACACTCACAAAAGAACAAGTGAAGTATCTAAATTCATGGGAAGAAGGTACATAACCTTCATTTCCTCAAAAAAACCACTTCTAGGATCAGAAGTGGTTT
>JASFQL010000062.1:0-16856 GCA_050115475.1 Anaerolineales bacterium | reverse complement strand
CATTTACTTCTTTTATATGTAACCATACAGTCCCATTTTCGTGTATGGTTACATCGTACGCTTGATTACTTTTTGACAGAATCTTGGAAAGCATGAATCTTTTCTGCGGTCGTCATTTCAAATCCACAACCGAAAGCCAGAATATAGCCAGGGACATCTGTATAAAGCTCAACTAGATTTTCGCAGTACGCACGGACCTCGTCAGGTGTGCCGGTACTCATCAAAGATGCAGGGACATTCCCCGCTATGGGGAATCTATCACTCAGAATATCTTTCACCTGGCGCATGTCTGTCTGATCGAAGTGGCACAAGAGTGATTTTTCCGGCATTTCTGCCAGGTTTTCCAGTCTTTTATTGTATGAACCTTCAATGAATAAATAGCTGGTGATACCTTCTTGGTACAGACCTAACAAAACTTCTTTCCAGGAAGGCCAATAGAACTTCTCGAACTGCTCCTGCGACATGAAGCTATCAGCGCCCTTATGCAAAACGTACATTGCACAAGGGGCCGCGTTGCGGTCACAAGCCTTAACGATGGATTGAACCAGGATTGGAACGTAGCGTTCACAAGCAGCCAATAATTTTTTCGGGCGACGATAGATATCCATAAGGATACCTTTTGTACCGCGCAGGGTATCGCCAAGATAGTCGAAGGGAGTCTTGACGATATTCGAGCCCATATGGGGGAATCCTTCAGCGGCGATCATTGTACTCGTTTCCCCTACAACGGACATCAATTTCATCAATTCAACACCGGCTTCCATCAGTTTCTTAAGCATGGCTTGAAAAGGAACCGCTCCAAATGGAAGCACGAGGTCGATGATGTCTACAATTTCTGAAATACGAGGGAAGTCTGGCAGCAATGCCATGGGGCCTAACTCACCGAGAACTCGCGGCAGGTAGGTTTTCAACCAGAAGGCAGTCGGATCGGCAATAAATTCATCATATTCATCGCCCATCATATATTCACCTTCAACAGCCTGGATCACAGTGCTCTCTGGGAGTTTTTGTCCACCCCAGATATAGGTTTTATAATCCAGCATATCCATAATCTTGCCAGGATAGGGCAAAACGCTCACTGATGTATCGGGTTGGAATTCACGATGAAACTCGAGGAGAGGTTCTCTCAATTTCTTATGATTGTAAAGGATGTCCTTGCCGGTAATCCCTCTGCGGCGCAAGGCAAACTCTCCAGCCCCCATACTGATATCGGCGACAATACGGTCTGGATACTCCAGGTCATAGACTTTTCGCAAACGGGCGATACGTTCTTTATAGATTACCTCTGCTTTAGGGCTTACAAACTCGACCGGCGCGCTCTGCCAATGGTCGAGGCGGAGCTTCCTGCGGTCAAGAGGGGATAATTCGTTCCAATTCTCAGGTCTGGAAAACACTGTTGCTCCTTCGCCAATTCTTTTATGCTGACAACAGCAGCGATTGTATCATCGACAGGGGTAATTGTGTCAGACTATTAGGGTTTTTCACCATGGCGACGTTAGGAGAGATTTGTTAAAATCAAGAATGGAGGATCCTTCATCAAGCAATGAATGAATGGCGATCCTTCCAGGATTCAGGGAGCATTAATTACCAGCAGAAAAAAAGGAGTGTGAGATGAAACATATCGAGGGGAACTTCAAGGGAGTGAGAGACACGGCGATCTATTACCAGGGATGGCTGCCTGAAGGGGATTTGAGGGGAGTATTGTTGATCGTCCATGGGTTGGGGGAACACAGTGGAAGGTATGGAAATATCGTAGAGCAGTTCGTCCCAAGTGGTTACGCCGTTTACGGTTTCGACCTAGTCGGCCACGGAAAATCAGGCGGTGGGCGGGAGGTCGTCCAACGCTTCGAAGATTACACCGATACTTTGAAAACCTTTTATCAAATGGTTGCAGAGTGGCAAGCTGGCAAACCAATTTTCCTTCTGGGACACAGCATGGGTGGAACGATTGCTTCGTTTTATCTACTGGATCATCAAGAGGATTTCGATGGGGCTATCATATCCGCCGCACTGGTCAAGGTGGGCGACAGCGTTTCAAAGACCACTATCTTCATGGGGAAAATCCTTTCGAAGATTGCGCCAAAGGTGGGAGTATTGGTACTAGAGGTGGAGGGTATTTCCCGCGATCCGAAAGTCGTTGAAGCATACATCAACGACCCGCTGGTTTTCCACGGCAAGACCCCCGCACGATTGGGTGCGGAATTGTTATCTGCGATGATACGCATCACGGCAGAAGCAGACAAGATCAGGCTACCAATCATCATTGTACAGGGAGAGGAAGATATTCTCGTGGAACCTTCAGGGGCGCAGATGTTGTATGACAAGGTCAGTTCTGTCGATAAAACCCTGAAAATCTACGATGGGATGTATCATGAGGTGTTCAACGAGCCAGACCGAGCGCGAGTACTCAAGGATGTGGGGGCCTGGCTCGATACGCAGCTGAAATAGGCATCCGCCAAAGGCGAAAACTCGCTATCTCCAGCGAAGGAAATAAGATAAGAAATCAGGCCTTTAGTGCACTTACAATCGCAGAGACGTTATGACGCATCAACTTGATATAGGTCGAGGCGGGACCATCCTGGCTGCTGAGGGAGCCGGCGTATAATGGAACGAGTTGGACGCCTGTGTCTCGGGAAATCCGTTCAGCGAGTTGGGTGTTGACAGTCGTGCCCACAAAGATAGCCGGAACTTGATATGACGTAATCGTATCTTCCAACTGGGCGATGTCTTGGGCGGATGGTTCTGCCAAGGTGCCGCCACCAGGCAAAATCACACCAATGGTTTCGAAGTCGTACAATACAGCAAAATAACTCATGGTATCGTGGTCGGTAATCAATAAACGGTCATCTTGAGGGATTTGGGCTACCTGCTCAAGGATCCAACTATGGAGGCCATCGAGTTCGGATTGGTAATTCTCAAGGTTCGATCGATAGACCTCCGAATTGACAGGATCCAATTCACCCAAGGCCTCAGCGATATTATCCGCCCAAATTTTAACGTTCAGGGGGCTCATCCAAACATGGGGGTCGTCGCCGTGGTGTTCATGCTCATGCTCTTCTTCACTTTCCCCAGAACCGGCATCGAACTCCAAAGGAATAATCCCTTCTGAAACAGACACGACCTCTTCGACTGCTGTATTGACGATCAATTCTTCAAGCGCTTCTTCCAGCCCAAAGCCATTGATAAATACTACATCTGCGGTTTCGATCTCGGCGATAACCTTGGGGACGGGTGAGAAGCTATGGGGGTCAGCATCTACCGGAAATAAAACTGTCAATTCGATTTGCTCTCCACCTACCATCCTAACCACATCTCCGATTATCGTCGTGGAGGCGACCACATTCAGGTCATCAGCAGAAGAGGTTGGTGTCCCGCTACAAGCCACCAACAGCAAGCTTGATAGAAGGACAATGAGGAATAAATTACGGGGCAACATTTTCTCTCCTTTCGGTAATGAAAATCATTTTCAATAAAAATGATTACAAGAAAACCGGGATCCTAAAATGTCAGATTCCGGTTTTGCCTGTTATGCTTTTAATTGGCTGTGAAAAACGGCTGCGGCTACCATCAATAGACCAGCTACAATGAAAGAAATTTTTCCTATCGGGATATTTTTCCTTTTCAATGATCTCTCTCCGCATTTTTCAGTATCGTACCTTTCGTGGAGTGGCTTGGCGCTGAGGTTTACTCCGACTGCCAGGGTGGCCGGGACGGCGACACAAAATACACACATGCATACCTCCTAGTGTTCACATTCTGAACAAGTACCGAATAATTGCAACCAATGGTCGCTGATTGTATATCCGTGTTCCCCAGCCACTCGATCAAAAAAGACATCCATGTCTTCTCTGCCTTCGAAATATTCAGCTTTGCCACATTCTACGCAAATGATCAAATGTTGGTGCCCATCTACGTGCGGCAGGTAGGCGTTACAGCCGTCCGGTTGGTGTATACGCTGGATCAAGGCTAACTCTTCCAGCATTTCCAGTGTGCGGTAGACTGTTACCAATCCTATCCCTGAATAGATAGGTTTAGCTTGCTCATATACCTCGAATGGATTGAGTGCAGATTCTGTATTGACCATTACATCTACCACCGCTTTCCGAGCATTGGTCAAACGGTAGCCGTTTTCTTGTAATTGAGTGAGCCAGGTTTGAATAGTCATATTGTCTTAATGAAAATCATTTTCAATTATAAAAGGTATCAGAAATTTGTCAACCATTTTGCACAGTCGAAAAAGACCACAATAAAAAGAAATTTATGCCGAACAGATACCAGCTTTCTTTCAACGATTGATGGAAATCAAGTATTCTTTGCGGGGGAGAAATTGCGGAAGTCAGAGTGAGGAGTGAATCTGGAGGATTTTAGAAAGAAACTTGTCCAATGATGAAATACCAATGAAAAAACCAAAACAATGAGTGTGCCGTATTTGACACACTCACTGTTGATTTTGGGGAGGTACTCTCTATGAGGAGAATTACCCAACGTTAGAATTTTGAGCAGCACGTTCTGCCAATTGCGTGCGTAAGGTTTTGACATCTTCGGGAATGAAGAATAAGGTAAAGGTGTAGAAGAAGAAGCATAACAGCCAGGCGGAAATACATAAAACCAGGATGGCTGTATGCAGATTTGAATTTTCAGCAATGATACCAGCGACAAGAGGGGCTAAGGTTGCGCCCCCTTTCTCAACGAAATACTGGATGGCCAAGGCGGTGCTGCGTACTTCGGGGAGACTGATATCGTAAACAGTAGCAATCAGGTTGGGGGATGCGAGTGGAATGAACAAAGCTGTAATCATCAGAAGAATCAAGAACAAAGTTTGATTCTCAACGGGGACGTTCATGGTGAAATACAAAAGAATTGCTCCCGCCAGAACACCGCCCATGGCGACGATGACGCGGCCGCGGGGAGTCCGTTTGAATAACCTGTCACCCAAGGCCCCACCGAGGAAATAACCGACGGCCAAAACTATGATGGCAGGCGCCATGGTCATCAGGATGCTGTCTTCGCTGTAGCCACGCTCTTCGCCCAGGTAGGTGAAGAACCAATAGGTAATCACGTTCCAGGGGAAAACGCCAGCCAGACCCTGGAGCAAGACGAACCACATGGTTTTTTTCTTTAATAATTCACCCACTTGTTTTTTATCGAATTTATAGATACCGATCTCTTCTAGATTTTCAAGTTCAGGTTCACTCTTCCCTCGGGGGAGATCTCGCACACCGAAGAAGATAACGAATGCCCACAGGATACCCAGTGAACCGGTGATGTAAAAGACCGCCTGCCAGCCAATCATCGGCCCCAACATAAGGGCCATGACCATGCCAACCAAATAGCCCATCGGCTGAGAGACCTGTAAGAGGCCGTAAATCTTACCGCGGAGTTTAGGCTCAAAGTAATCTGCGATGAGGCTGAATAAACCAGGGTAGGAAGAGTCGTCAATTCCGGTGGATGCACGTGTGACCATAAAAGCCGGATAAGTCGGTGCGATAGCACTCAACCAAGTCGTCGATCCCCAGATAAAAGAAGCCAGGGCAAGGAGTTTAGCGCGGGCGTAACGGTCGTATAAATACCCCCACACAGGGTATAGAATCGTACCGACAATCAACGCCCCCGTCACCACAGCCCCCATCTGGGCTTTGTTGATATTAAATGATTCCATGATTTCAGGTGTGAGAGGACCAATCAACAACATATCACTCTGATGTAAGAGCATGAAGATGAAGAATACAAAGAGGACAAACCAGCGATAACGCGAAGGTTTTTTCATGGGATTCCCTTTCCTTAATGGGGTATTTGGCGTTGACAAAGTTTACATTAAAAGAGGAGTGAGGGCAATCCCAGTTATCGACATTAGGATTCCGATAAAGTCAATTGTATTTAGGATACAATTGACAAAGTAAATTCCCATGAAGGGATGAGATAACAATGAATTCCATTGAAGTTCGTATCCGTCAAAAAACATTCAGGTTGATATTTCATAGAGAAGGAAGCAATTTGCTGACTCTATCCGCACCAACTGAAGCTCTTGAAGTGATGCAGAGTGAAGCAGGATATCAGTTCACATTCGATGAGGCTGCTTTAAACCTGGAAATCTCAGACAATGAAATCTCATTCAAGTGGCAGGGGCGAGATATCAGCAACCGCATTGTCATGGATGGGTATTGGTTTGGGATGGGAAACTTGAACCACCAGCGGTGGCCGTTGAACAAGTTGATGATTCCTGTGAGTGAGATGATGACTTCAGACAGCGAGGAAAGCGGTTTATCTACGTTGGTATCACCAACCTGGCTGACCCATGACGGCGTGGCGATACTGGTGAAATCACCGTTCAGTGTTGGGTTGAACCAACCTCCCAAATATCTTATCAAAAGGAATGCAAATATCCCCGGCGAGTACATCCCCTTCGACCAGCGACCCTGGTTCGATAAAAAGGGACAAGGCGATATGCATTTGACCTTAATTGGCGATGATCTGAAATTCGATATCAATTTTTCAGCGGACTTGGTTTCTGCATACGACGAGATGGTGAAGGTGGTTGGACACCCTGAGAAAACACCACCGCTTGAATTAATGGGAGAACCTATCTGGACAACCTGGGCACGCTATAAAGACAAGATTGACCAAGAGACGGTTTTGGAGTTTGCCCAAGAGATTATCGATCATGGATACCCCTATCAGGTCATGGAAATCGACGATAGATGGCAGAGTGAGTACGGCGACCTGGACTTCGACCCACAGCGTTTCCCGGACCCGAAAAGAATGGTGGATGCATTACACGAATTGGGCTTCAAGGTCACCATGTGGGTGATCCCCTTTTTACATCCCCGTTCAAAGGCGGCAAAGGAAGGATCGGTCCGTGGATATCTCGTCAGAGATGGGAAGGGAGACCCTTATAAAATCAAGTGGTGGCAGGGGGCAGGTTACCTGCTGGATGTGACCAGTCCGGAAGCGATGGACTGGTTCGGCCATCGACTGAAAGCGCTGCAAGACGAGGTGGGAATAGACGGGTATAAATTCGACGGGGGCGAGGCGAAGTATGTGCCGGAGGATGCTGTCTTCGAACAATCTATAGACTCCAGCAACGGGTACACCCATCACTATATCGATTGGGTGTCGAAGAATTACTCCTTCTGTGAAGTGCGTTCCGGATGGAACAACCAGACCAGCTCATTGTTCTTCCGCCTGTGGGATTTATCCAGCAACTGGACGCATGCCAATGGGCTGCGTTCTGTGATCCCTTCAACCCTATCGCTGTCACTTTGCGGCTACCCCTTCAATTTCCCCGACATGATTGGGGGAAACGCATATTTCGAATTCCCGAATAATAAGATCATCCACTGGCTCATCGTCCGGGTGCTGATCCCCATCCTCGAGCGGAATCTCCGGAAGGGGAAGGATACCCCTGAAGATGAAGTGTTGGGTTATACGGATGTACCAAAGTGGATCGAGAAAACCCCCTGGTTTGGTTATCCCACAGCCGAGTTGATGGTACGATGGACGCAGATGAATGCACTCATGCAAATCATGCAGTTCAGCATTCCCCCCTGGGAATTCGGTGAGGAATGCAGCCGCATTTGCCGCCAGTACGCCCAGCTGCATCTCGAATTCACTCCTCAACTGCAAGCGGCTGCCAGGGAGGCGATCGAGACAAGTGCACCGGTGATCCGACCGGTATCATGGCTGGCACCCCAAGATGAGAAAGCCTTATTATGTGACGACCAGTTTTTGGTTGGGGAGGAGATCCTGGTTGCCCCGGTGGTGGAAAAGGCAGCCAGAATGCGGGACGTGTATCTTCCGCCAGGGAGATGGAAAGACTATTGGACAAGTCAGCTTATGCAAGGTCCGTTAGTTCTGGAGGATTATCCAGCACCCCTGGACATCCTCCCGATTTTTATCGCTGAAAGTAAGTAAAAGGGGAACGCTTTGACATTCCCTTTTGTTAATTGAATACATGGTGCACTTTATTAAGATAATTTACCGGTATCCAGGAGAATCGATATGAAGAAAAATCCAACCCGCTTTTCACTGATATCCCCATCGACAAAAGCGCTTTACCGAGAGGGGAAAGCATTAACAGAATATTCACTATGGGATTTCATACACGGGTATGTGTATGGGCGCTGGCCTTATCTCTATATCGGAATTGGAAGAGGATATCACCCAATCGCAAAAATCGTGAAGCCGATTCTTGGAATTTGGCGTAAGCTTTTCCCGAAGAATAACGATGGCCCCATTCCGCCCCCATCAATCAACCAGGCGAGTGGAACGATTGCCGATGGCTACCACGGAAAGGTAACACCCCTCGCTGAAGCCAAACGACTGGTTACGATCAATGAGCCGATTTCGGTTGGGGACCTGGAACAAGTAATCCCTTTTGTGCGAGCGCGGACCATCATCCAGGAGAACCCGGATAAGATCGTCGTTATCGACTGCCCGTGCCGGTCAGTAAAACCTGATCACTGTTTACCCCTGGACGTCTGCCTCGTCATCGGGGAACCCTTTGCCAGCTTCGTGAACGAACACCACCCGGATCGCTCCAGGTGGACCAACCAAGAAGAAGCGATCCGGATCCTTGAAGAGGAAGATGCACGCGGACACGTCCATCACGCTTTCTTCAAGGACGCCATGCTGGGGCGGTTCTATGCTATCTGCAACTGCTGTTCTTGTTGCTGCGGGGCGATCAACGCTCATAAAAACGGCACGCCCATGCTGGCTTCATCGGGCTATGTAGCTGAGATCAATAAGGAAGCCTGTCTGGGATGCTTCACATGTGGGGATTACTGCCAGTTTGGGGCAATCGATTATTCCGATGGGGTGGGGCAGATCGATAATGCCTTGTGCATGGGGTGCGGCATTTGCGTGGATAAATGCCCGGAGGAGGCCATCACGCTGCGAAGAGAACCAAGCAAGGGCATCCCCCTAGAAATCCACAAGTTAATGGAGGGGGCAGCTGAACACGCCAGCGGTTAGTTCATTTTTAGTGATGGCTGGTATTGCTCCTTAGATGGTGATTTGAACACCACCCATTTGTTTAGGGAGAAATTCCAGATAAACGATGCACCGGTGGCCATAGCGAAAGATACGACTTCGGGAAGGTGGAGGATGTCTAGGCTGACAGCCATTACTCCGGCGTTGACGGCCAAGGCGGCGATGTGGGTCAGGGTGAACAGTAACGCCGAACGACTCATCGAGACCGAAGACTTGAATGTCCAGGAACGATTCCAGAAGAAGCTGTTTATCATCCCAATAATATAAGAAATTCCCTTGGCAGTCACCGGTTGGATGGTATAGAAGGGGAGATAACGGGTAAGCAGGTAATAAATCGCCGCGTCGATGAGGGTGTTGAGTACTCCGACGGACATGAATTTCAATATCTGCTCGATCAACCCCAAAAATCGGATTGACCGATACCGTAACAATCGTTTACGAAATTCCACAATCATAGAGTTCGACCCTTCCATTCTGGGAATTCCCCTGATTATTTGTTGGCCTTTGCGTAAATCCTGGAATTATCTCACCGGTATTTGGATTGATCACCGAGCAGGTTTGTCTCATCCATTGGGCAATCTCAGGTTTCTGTGTGGGGATACCAAGTACGTATTGGATTTCACCGTTTTCGACCATATCTACGAATTCATTGAGATCGATGATGTCGTCGCTTCCCATGAATCCCCCAAAGGTCAACACAGGACGGCTGGTTGCCAGGATGTAAGGGGCAGCGTTTCTGGCGTTTTGAGTGGCAAGGAGATAGTATTCAGGATTTATATTTTCCAGAAGGAATTCCAAAATCGTTTCCGTTCTGGCATCCATAGTAAAATCAGGGGTGTTACGTGAACTTCTTTGATCATCGCTTGCACCTGCAGTCGGCAAGGCGACATTGGGATTGGAGTTTAAAGTAGTCAGGAGCGACCAAGTAAATGGGGAGACCAGCATACTGAGTACAATAACCACCATAGCCATATTTCGAAGGCGGAGGTTCGAACTGCCAATCAGCAACAGCCCTATCCCTAGAAGCCATAAAATTGTCGTTACCGCTGTAACCATACCTGCATAGTCAGGATATGAACTTATTGTGTAGAATTCAAATCCGATTGTAGCGGCTGTGATGGTGAAAGCCAAACCCCAACCGAGAAAGCGATTTCGCTGAATATATTGAAGGATGGCCCATACGCTTATCCCCACCAAGGCGGCAAGGGGAGGCCCTAACATGATGAGGTAGTAGCGATGGAACAACCCCGTGGTGAAGCAGAAGTAAACCATCGAGGGGAGCAACCAACCAACCCACAATAAAATCCCGAGATGTTTATCACTCATTGGCCAGGTCAATTTGACAGCGAACACGGCCGCAATACTCCCCAAAAGGGCGAAAGGCAGCAACCAACTCATCTCCGTGACCAACGGCTCAGTGAACAACCGCAAGACCCCTGCTTCCCCAGTTTCCTCTGAACGCCCGTTTCCCCAATTATTATTTTGAGGATTGTCAGGATTGGGTTGATTGAGAGGTAGTTTCTGTCGGGGCTGATTGCTATTCTGCAGGGGTGGGAGGTTATTCATTTGCTGTTTGTTATTTTGCTGCAGGGGGATCGGAGGAACATTTCTTTGCGTAGGGGGAAGGAAGTCTTGAGCATCGGCTGATAGGGATTGGGGGTTCTGCACATTATCTCCGGCTTGTAAGGCATCACGGTTGGGCGTGCGTTGATTCAAACCCAAACGACTTAAGCCATTGTGCCCGATAATCAGTTCCATCACGGTGTTATTTGTGCTGCTTCCGATGAAGGGCCGCTCATCGGCTGGAACCAAATCTACAATCACAGCCCAGGAGAGGGATACTACGAGGAGGACGATAGTGGCCATTAATAGATGAAGAATCTTTTTCCACCAAGATTGTTTTACTCCAAGAAAATAGATTCCGAAGAATGCGGGAAGGGGCATAAAAGCCTGCAACATTTTAATGTTAAAGCCTAAACCCACGATGAACGCACCTAAAAGTAAGAAATGAAATTTTCCACTTTCGGTCGCTTTGATGAATGCCCAGGCTGCGAGCAGTAGAACGAAAACGAGTAAGCCATCAATGGTATTGTTGCGTTCCGTGGCAACGGTAACGGGAATCACGGACAACACGAGCGCAGCGATAAGCCCAGCAAAGATCCCGAAGTAACGTTTTACAAGGATGTACAGCAGGGGAATGGATAGAAGACCTGCCAATGCTTGCGGCAGGGCGAGTGCAAACCCGTTCACGCCGAATAAATATGCGGATACTGCCTGAACCCAAAAACCAAGAGGTGGTTTATCCACGGTCACCGATCCTCCTGGTTCAAAAGCTACAAAGAAAAAGTTCTTCCAAGAGGTCAACATACTTTGAACGGCTGCGGCATAGTATGTGTTCCCGATGCTGTAAGCCCCAAGTTTGTAAATACGAAGATAAGCGCCAAAGAGAATAATAAGACCAAGACTTATCGCTGCAATAAGATTACGGTTGGGCTGTTTTGAGACTTTCGTTATGTCACCCACAACTGTCTTTGCTTGGTTTATGTTTGCTGTCATGATAGTCTCCACATCATACCGAATAATTGCCATTATCGTAGTATGTGCTTGTAAACGGTGTGTAAAATGAGAGTAAGGATCGGGTAAAGGATTTATTGCTGCTTAATGTGAGATGGCGGAAACAGGGAAATTGATAAGTTTCCGTTGTGGTTGATACAGCTAATTGCACCCAAATGGGTAAGTATAAAACCTTCTATTTTAGCAAAAACAGGAAAGGGATTGACAATGTTTTTTTTTAGATTCGAGATTGAATCCCCCATAGGGAAAAATCTGAATTATCCTGAGAGACTTTTTTCAACAGGGAAAATCATTTTTTTTATCTGCTCGATGGTCAACCATTCTGAGTTCGTATTGCTGGCATAACGGAAACCATCTTCTAATTTGTTTCCCTGATCTTCCCAGGTATAACCAAACCACGAAGCGGTCGCTGGTTGAACGACATATTTATCTTCCAGTTCAATCGTCGTTCGAGCCTCGTCTTCCGAGATGAGCACTTCGTGGATTTTTTCACCTGGCCGAATGCCTACGAATTCAAGTTCTGCGTTGGGTGCAATCGCGTTCGCAATATCGACGATCTTGGTGCTGGGTATTTTTGGTACGAATACCTCTCCACCATGCATCAGTTCGATACAGTGAATCACGAATTCAACACCTTGTCTTAAGGATAACCAGAAACGAGTCATGCGCTCATCTGTGATGGTTAATTTCCCATTTTCTCTTTGTTGGAGAAATTTGGGAATAACACTTCCCCGACTACCCACTACGTTCCCATAACGCACACAACTGAAACGAGTTTCCCTGCCGCCTGCATATGAGTTACTCTGGACCACCAATTTTTCTGCGGCAAGCTTTGTAGCGCCGTAGAGATTAACCGGGTTTACAGCCTTATCTGTACTCAGTGACAATACCTTTTTAACCCCCGTATCCAAGGCTGCTTCCACAACATTGCTGGTTCCAAAGATATTGGTTTTGATCGCTTCCATGGGATTGTACTCGCAAGCCGGGACTTGCTTCAATGCAGCCGCATGAACGACGATGTCCACATTTTCCATGGCGCGTCGAAGTCTTTCTTGATCGCGGACATCACCGATAAAATAGCGAAGATTGTCTTGATTAAATCCCATCAAACGCATTTCGTGCTGTTTGAGTTCATCACGGCTGAAGACGATGATTTTTTCTGGGTGTTTTTGTTCATTGAGGAATTGGATGAATTCCTTTCCAAATGAGCCAGTACCACCAGTGACTAAAACTGATTTGTTATTCCATTTCATATTCGACTCAATTATATTATTTAGATACCTAGAATTTCCAACCGTAAATTATACACTAGCGTATTACGTCAAATTCCTTTTCTTACAATCAATATCAATCAAATTTAAGGTAACATCATAAAATCTTAGTTAGACGGTTTATTTTCAATATTATAATGTGTGAATAACCTTCGTTTTCTGATGCATCTTGGTTTACACTGAAGATTACAAATTATTCAGATAATGATACACTAGGTGAAAAATATTAATGAATAATGGTTTGGTAAAGAAATATTTGAAAGAATCCAGCAATTAGGGCCTGTGGTCAATGGAAAATATTGAATCCTACGATAAAGCACATCAAGAATTTACTCGAGAGAGAATCACTCACTGGGACCAGGTCGCGAAAGTATGGAATAGTCCGGTAAAAATTAACCAGTATTATCACCGACGGCTAGTTGAAATCTATCAGTCGTTGGTTCCACCCCATATGAAGGTATTAGAACTTGGATGCGGTCAAGGCGACTTATTAGCTGCCTTGAATCCCGTAAAGGGTATGGGTGTAGATTTTTCAAGTGAAATGATAGAGCAAGGAAAAGAAAAGCATCCTTCTCTTAAATTTGTTCACAGTGATGCACATGATTTTCACTATGATGGAAAATTTGATGTAATCATTCTCTCTGATTTGGTCAATGATCTTTGGGATGTACAAAAAGTGATCCGGAATATGCGACAATATTGTACTCCTCATACCAGGGTAATCATTAATTTCTACAGCCGGATGTGGGAATTTCCACTTAGGATATCAGAAGTGTTAGGTTTTTCTAAACCGGTTTTACTACAAAACTGGCTTACAGTAGATGATGTCAAGAATCTCCTACAATTAGAAAGTTTTGAATATATTCAAGCAAAAACAGAGATAATTTGGCCTATCAACACTCCTTTAGTTGACGCTATCTTTAATAAGTTCCTCATCAGATTTTGGCCTTTCCATTTATTTGCCCTAACAAATTTCATCATCTCTCGTCCAGCTCCTTTTCAGCGAGAAACAGGAGAGGAGGAGTCGAATGTCTCTGTCATTATTCCGGTACGCAATGAGGAAGGGCACGTCCCGCAGTATTTTTCCCGAATTCCTCAGATGGGGAAGAGTACCGAGATTGTGTTCGTTGAAGGGCACTCGAAAGATAACACCTATGAAGCAGTCCAAGATGAAATTGCCAGACATCCAGATTGGAAAACACAGCTGTACAAACAGAGTGGGGAGGGAAAGGGGGACGCCGTTCGTCTCGGATTCGAAAAAGCTACAGGTGATATCCTAATGATTCTCGATGGGGACCTTACCGTATCTCCGGAAGACTTACCCCTATTTTATGATGCGCTTGTTTCAGGAAAAGGGGAGTTCGTCAATGGCGTACGTTTGATCTATCCGATGGGCAAAAAAGCTATGCGTTTTTGGAATTTTATTGGAAATAAATTCTTTAGTCTTGCATTCTCGTGGTTGTTAGGGCAACCCATCAAGGATACATTATGTGGTACTAAGGTGTTATGGAAAAGAGATTATGAAAAAATCGCTGCTAACCGAGCTATTTTCGGGAACTTCGATCCATTTGGAGATTTTGATTTGTTATTTGGCGCAGCGCGATTGAATTTAAAAATCATTGAAATTCCAATCCGATACCGTGAACGTATATATGGAGAAACAAATATCCAGCGATGGAAGCATGGATGGTTACTGTTGCAGATGGCAGCTCTTGCAGCTAAGAAGCTAAAATTTATATAAGGTTATTTTTATGAGTGATGATTTTAAAGTAAAAAATGTATCCTCTGATCGTTCAGTCCACGAGATCGAACATGGGAGGATGCTTGCAGAATCTGAAACGGAAATTCTTTGGGGATGGGGAACGCCTGCGGGCAAGGTGAGGGCGGAGAGGCGCGGCGCCCTGATAATCTCCGCTGCGAATATCACACCCGATCATAGGGTTTTGGAAATTGGCTGCGGGACCGGTCTTTTTTCAGAGATGTTTGCACAAACCGGAGCTGAAATTATCGCTGTAGATATATCACAAGACTTGATATCACTTGCAGTAAAAAGGAATATCTCCCCAACAAAGGTTAAATTCCTTTGCCAAAGATTTGAGGATTTCATCGCCGATAAACCGTTTGACGCGGTTATTGGATCATCAGTTTTACACCATTTGGACATCGATAGTGCTTTGAATAATATTGAACGCCTTCTAAAACCGGGTGGATGGCTTGCATTTGCTGAACCAAATATGCTTAATCCCCAAGTTTTCGCAGAGAGAACTTTCTTACGCGATAAACTAGGTTACGTATCTCCTGATGAAACAGCGTTTGTTAGATGGCTATTGGGGAAAAAAATGACAAAGGTTGGTTTTACGGAAATAAAGATCACTCCATTTGATTGGCTGCACCCGTATACACCCAGCAAGTTAATCAATCTGGTATTCCGTACGGGTTTGATTATTGAAAAGATACCCATACTCAGAGAATTCTCTGGTTCATTAATGATAAGAGCGCAAAAATCCGAATAGTGAATAATAAATTATATTCACTGTATCCTGCTGGATCGGAAATTGTATAGAAGACTAGGTTTTTGTAAATAAATGATTAGGAAAATTATTTCTCATCCTCTCACTCACGGATTAGATTTAGATTCTCCTAAAACTTCAGAGTTAAGAGCAAAAATTATTAAGGAAAAGGGATTCCTTTCTAGAATATATCTTGAATGGTATAAAATGATTATTAATTCTATTCCGCATGCGATTCATGGAAAGGTATTAGAGTTGGGTTCAGGAGGGGGATTTTTCGGGGAGGTTTTCCCTGATGTAATAAAATCCGATATCATTTTTCTTTCAATGAATGATGTGGTTGCCGATGCACATTATTTACCTTTTAAATCAGACTCTCTCTGTGCAATTGTAATGACCAATGTCCTTCACCATATTCCCAACCCTGAAATATTTTTTCAAAGTGCTAAAAGGTGTATTCATCCTGGGGGGAGAATGATTATGATTGAACCATGGGTATCAACTTGGTCAAAATTCGTGTATACAAATCTCCATCATGAACCTTTTGATCCAGATGTCAAAGAATGGTGTTTTCCAAAACATGGACCTTTATCTGGTGCAAATTCAGCTCTGCCTTGGATATTATTTTATAGAGATAAAGATTTATTTTCGCAATTATTTCCTGAATGGTCAATTGATCAAATAAAATTACAGATGCCTTTTAGGTATTTATTATCTGGGGGTGTTTCATTACGAAGATTAATGCCAGATTGTACTTTTAATATCTGGAAATGGTTTGAAAACCGATTAGATCCAGTGATGAAAAAAGCTGCGATGTTTGCATTCATATCTTTAGAGTTAAGGACCTCGCGCACTTCTATAATTTAATCATGGAAAATACTAAAAATAATATTGCTGTCAAACTAAACCTTTTACCACGAGAACTTTACAATGATGTTGAAGAAAAGGATCCGATTCGATTTTATTACTATCCCTTTATTGGAAATCTATACCGCCAGCGCGTTGAACTATGTTTGTCCGAATGTACGGGAGGAGAGCGAGTATTGGATGTCGGATTCGGTTCTGGGGTGAATTTCCTGAATCTGAATGAGATATATAAAGAGATTCATGGGCTTGACCTGGAAACAGATATAGAAGTTGTTAAGTCTACTTTTGAGAAAATTGGGATACAAACGCATCTGAAAAATGGGAATGTCCTCAATATGCCCTATTCCGATGGAACTTTCGACACAGTCATACTGGTAAGTATTTTAGAGCATATCAAACCAGACGAACAGAAAATCGCTTTCCAAGAAATAAAACGAGTTTTAAAATCGAGTGGGCAGGTAGTCTATGGTGTTCCGGTGGAACACCCATTGATGGTTTTTGCCTTCCGGTTGTTGGGTGTCAATATTCGCGAACATCACTTTTCTACGGAGAAAGACGTAGCGAATGCAGCGCAAAACGTGATGGAGAAAGTTAGAATTGCGGATTTAAGACCTGCCCTACCAATCATTAAATCCATTTACCAAGT
>JASFQL010000061.1:0-17347 GCA_050115475.1 Anaerolineales bacterium | reverse complement strand
CCTTATGGGGGTACCTTTCTGGTATTTTCTGACTACAACCGCCCCGCAATTCGTCTTGCAGCCCTCTCCCATTACCCCAGCATCTGGATTTTCACACATGATAGCATTGGTGTGGGTGAAGATGGGCCAACCCATCAACCCGTGGAACATATGGCTGCGTTACGTTCCATTCCAAATCTTGTTGTCATCCGTCCTGCGGATGCGAATGAAACAGCTGAAGCTTGGCGAGTTGCGATTACTCGCAGAAATGGGCCTACTGCTTTATTGCTTACACGTCAGTCTGTTCCAACCTTGGATCGCAAACAATATGCATCAGCAGCGGGATTACACAAGGGTGCTTATGTATTGGCAGATCTCGGTGGGGAGAATCCTGAGATGATTTTAATGGCGACTGGCTCTGAGGTTGACCTGATCGTCAAGGCTGGAAACCAACTTGCAGACCAGGGCGTGTGTGTGCGCCTTGTGTCTTTCCCGTCTTGGGAACTCTTTGACATGCAAGATGAGAAGTATCAAACCTCCGTAATCTCTCCGAATGTTACCGCTCGTTTAGCCGTGGAAGCCGGTGTGGCTCAAGGCTGGCATCGTTGGGTTGGGACTCATGGAAAAGTGATATCGATTGAGAAATTCGGCACATCTGCGCCGGCAGCGATAGCTTTTCGAGAATATGGATTTACAGTTGAGAATGTTGTGGAACAAGCCCTTTCATTGAAGAGATAGAATCTGATTTATGGATATGGATTTCGATGCCAGGGTGATCCTGGGTGATAATTTATCAATTCTCGAATCGATCCCAGATAGTGTCGCTGACTTGATATATATCGATCCGCCATTTAATACCGGCAAGGTGCAAACTCGTTCTCAATTGAAAATTGAGCGAAGCGAGGATGGGGATCGAATAGGTTTTAAGGGGCAGCGTTACACCACAGAGGTAGTGGGGACAAAAGCCTTCAATGATAATTTCGATGACTTTACAGCCTTTATCTTGCCCAGGTTAATAGAAGGCTATCGCGTCCTTACTCCTACAGGCTCGTTTTATTTCCACATCGATTACCGGGAAGTCCATTATTGTAAGATTCTTCTAGACCAGATATTTGGTCGAGAAAATTTCCTAAACGAAATAATTTGGGCATATGATTATGGGGGACGTTCAAAGAACAAATGGCCGGCTAAGCATGATAATATCTTGGTATATGTGAAAGATTTAAAAAACTATACTTTCAACTTTGAAGAAATTGGCCGTATCCCCTATATGGCTCCAGGGCTGGTTGGAGATAAAAAAGCAGAGAAAGGCAAATTGCCTACCGATACTTGGTGGCACACGATTGTAAGTCCAACGGGAAAAGAAAAAACAGGCTACCCGACACAAAAGCCATTGGGCATCATGAGGCGGATTATCCAGGCGTCATCTAATCCAGGAGATTTAGTTGTTGATTACTTTGCTGGAAGTGGGACGACAGGCGTTGCTGCCATGGAATTAAAACGACGCTTTCTCCTTATCGATAATAATCGAGAAGCGATAGAAGTAATGAAAGATCGTTTCTCAGGAAATAATGTGGAGTTCTTGGAAAAATAATAAGAAAATTAGTAAAATATAAAATAACCTAATACATCACACTCTCGTTAAAAGGAGGTGCTTATGAACAAGTCTCAAAAAGTTTTCAATCTGAGTCAATCTATCTGGTATGACAATATCGAACGCAGCTTGCTTGTGGACGGGGGCATGGCCGACATGATTGACAAAGGATTGATCTATGGGGTGACATCGAACCCGAGTATTTTTAATAATGCCATCGCTAAAACGAATCATTACGATAGTGATTTAGTCCCATTGGTAAAAGATGGTAAGAATGCTGAAGAAATTTTTGAGATTCTCGCGGTTGAAGATATCCGCTGCGCTGCAGATTTATTTTCAGATATGTATATATCCACCAATGGTGGAGATGGATACGTCAGTCTTGAGGTAAATCCGGATATTGCCAATGATACGAGGGCCACTATAAGCGAGGCAAAACGTTTATGGGATTTAGTAGATCGCTCCAATCTCATGATAAAAATCCCTGCAACGAAAGAAGGATTACCTGCGATTACAGACGCTATTGTGAATGGATTGAATGTCAATGTTACCTTGATTTTTTCATTAGAACGATATGAGCAAGTGATGGACGCTTATCTCAAAGGGCTGGAAACTCGGATTTTGGATGGGGAACCCGTTGAGAATATCGCTTCTGTAGCCTCATTTTTTGTTTCACGTATTGATACAAAAGTAGATAACTATTTAGATGAAATCATTTCATTGAGTGATGGCAGAGAAGAATTAGCAAAGAACACCCAGGGGAAAGTAGCGGTAGCCAGTGCAAAAGAGGCTTACCAGCGATTTCAGAAAGTATTCGGAAGTGAACGGTTCACGCCTTTACAGGAGAAAGGTGCCCGCGTTCAACGTCCCTTATGGGCATCGACGAGTACGAAAAATCCAAACTATTCAGATGTGTTGTATGTAGATTCTTTAATTGGCCCGGATACAGTGAATACGATTCCACCCAGTACCTTACTAGCGTTCAATGACCATGGTGTTGTGAAAAACGCACTTGAAGATGATTTGGATGAAGCCAGAAAGACTCTCTCAGACCTTGATTCTCTGGGCATTTCGATAAATCAAGTAACTGAAGAACTCGAAAATGAGGGTGTAGCCGCTTTTAGTTCTGCCTATCATAAGCTATTGGATTCTGTTGAAGCCCGTCGATTTGAAATTGTCTAGCACCTATCATCTTGGTATATGAGTAGAACACCACTCTTCTTTGGATAACGGATGGGTGAATTAATGAGATGCGTGAGTGGATAAATAAGAACTCAAAAAAAAACCTTTATCCTAATCAGTAAACTCGAAATAGAAAAAACACCTCCTGTCGATTAGCGAAAAGAGGCGTTTTTAGTTATTCCGGCAATACTCTATGGATCAAAGTTCGCTGTCGCAGTTTTGACAGGTAACGTCATCGGGGCTTGCAACGAAACCACAATATTTACATATCCTGGGTTGTGAACCTCCAAGAGGTGCACCGCAGGCGATACAACGAGGTTCGCCGAAAGGATTTGCTGTGTTGCAATGCTCACATGTTGTTCGACTTAACTTCTCAGAAAGTTGGTGAGATGCCCCCATAGTTAAAGCAACCTCTTCAATGACTTCCCATATTTTATCGTCCAGGTTTATGTTCTCGATGTCTTGAGCCAGATCATCCAATCGACCCAAGAGATTTAGGGGATTTCGCCTCATGCTCAGTAAGGTAGCGCCGAAGCTGGCTGCAATTCCTAACCATTCTTGTTCCCCGATTTTTACCGTAACGCCATCTTTGTTTTGTTGAATCGTAATACCAATAGCGGTTTTACCTCCTGACCGTGAATCCCTCCTGCTGGTGATTTGGACGATATATTGTTTCCCGCTCTGGATAAAATGAGACGTTAGGTTGCTGTCACTGAAACGAGTTGCTATCGCTTGCGCCAGGTCTTTCGCTTTTATTTCTCCGTGGAAGATTCTTGTGTCCATACAGTATTAGATTATAATCCAGGCGTGATTTTTTTTGGAGGTTTAATGGACAAGTATCAGATGCGAATGGTTGTTTTTTCCATTTTGATTATTATCGGATTATTAACCGCTGGAATTTCAACGGTCCAAGCCAGTGATATTTCTCAACAGCCAACTGTTGCTATCCCTACAGTAACGGGCACCCCACAAGGACCGACAATCCGGGTGAATGCAGATCAGGATCAGATCAATGTACGTTCCGGTCCAAGCACCTTTCACGATATTATCGGAGTGATGATTGCAGGGCAGACCGCACCGGCTTTAGGCCGTTCTGCTGGAGGATCTTGGATCCAGATTGGGTATGCGGGTGTAGAGGGTGGGGTTGCTTGGGTGTATTCACCCCTGGTGACACTGATCCGGAGTGGTGATTTGCCTATCGTTGAACCTCCACCGACTTCAACGCCGCGTGTTACTCCTACAATTGACCCCACACTGGCAGCCCAATTTGTTGTTGAGGTTCCATCGACACGCTTACCTACCTTCACCAATGCGCCTACACTGGTATTTCCCACATTTGAGAATCAAGATGGACCAATTTCTTCAACTTCCTTCCCTTGGGGTTTGGTGATTGCTTCTTTAGGAATTGTGGGGATTCTAGGGGCGCTGTTCTCATTGCTCCGTGGGCGATAAAAAAATAATAAAAAAAGACTGGAATTTATAGTAGTTCCGGTCTTTTTCAATCTCTATGATAATTAACAATTACATCCGCAGTTATTTGAGGATTTTTCTCCCGTTGCTTGGGTTGAATTTCCGCAGCCGCATGAAGACACCGCGTTAGGATTGTCGATTTTAAACCCACTCCCCCTGGCATCCTCAACATAATCAATTGAAGCGCCATTGAGATAGTTAGCCGAAACCTGATCGACGACGAGTTTTACGCCAAAGAATTCTTTCACCGTGTCACTATCCATGGGGGATTCTTCCAAAGACATTCCGTATTAGTATCCTTGGCACCCCCCGCCTGATACAAATACGCGCAATGCGTATCCTTCACGATTTTGTTTTACGAGAAGGTCTTGAATGGCTTTAGCAGCCTTTTTGCTGAGATCGATGTTGAAAACCTTTGTTTCATTTTGTGTCATAAAAATACCTTTAATAGTGTTAGTAAAATAATTGTTGGAAAATTATATCAAATAGGACAAACTACGTCAACATAAGGCGCTAAATTTCCCCGCCAGTACCATTTCTCGTACCTTATCAATTTCTTGGCCCCAGAGAGTATCTTCCAGATGTAGTGGAATATTTTCTCGAATGAGAGAATGAGCTTTTTCTACGCTTTTCCCCATTTTTGCTTTAGGAATTTCCCTCAGCCGTAAATCTAGTGCCCTAGCAGCGCAGTAAAGTTCAATTGAGATGATGTGTGCGCAGTTGAATGCAATCTGGCTGGCATGTCTGGCGGCTGTCATGGCGTTGGCGTTGTGGTCTTCTTGCCCGCCAGAAGCGGGAAGTGATTTCGTTGAATCGGGGTGGCTGAGGTGTTGGTTTTCCAGTACGAGTGAAGCTGCTGCATAATGTGGCATCATCATACCAGAGTTGAGGCCAGCGGCTTCAGAGGTCCCCACCAACATGGGTGGCAACCCACTATTTAAATTACTATCCAACAGGTGGTAAGTCCTTCGCTCAGAAATGGCGCCCACTTCTGCCATGGCGATCTTTAGATAATCCATAGCCATCCCAACGACTTCCCCGTGGAAATTTCCCCCGGAAATTGCCTCGCCACGTTCGAAAATGAGTGGGTTATCAGTTGTGGCGTTAATTTCCTGGGAAATTAATCGCTGGACAAAATCAAGCGTATCCCATGCCGGACCTTGCACCTGAGGTGCACAGCGGATTGAATAGACATCTTGGATTCTTCCTGACTGGTCCAAAAGAGTGCTGCCTTTGTTAAGGTTGCGGACGCGTTCGGCAACCCCCATTTGTCCCTTTTGACCGCGGATGATGTGAAGCTTTTCATCATAAGCTGTAGAAACGCCCAAGATGGCTTCCAGACTCATCGCCAGGGCAACCTCAGCGGTTGTGAATAAGGTGGTCGCCAGCTCGATGGTGAGGGCAGCAATAGCTGCTGAAAAAGTCGCACCGTTCGTGATTGCCAAACCTTCTTTTGGACCTAGTATCTGTCTTTCGATTCCTACCTCTTTCATCCCAATTTTCCCTCTAATTTTCTGGCCTTTGAATAGAACCCATCCAGATTCATTCTCATGATCGATTTCATCTTTGCTTATCACCAAAGCCAAATGAGAAAGGGGAGGGAGGTCGCCTGAAGAACCCAACGAGCCTTGAGAGGGTATACATGGTGTGAGTTCTTTATTGAGTAAACTTATGAGTGTTTCTACCATTTCAAGCCGGATTCCTGAATAACCATTTGCAAGGGTGTTAGCCCGGATTAAAACCGCTGCCCTGACGACTTCGGGGGAAAGGTCTGGCCCTGTGCCAACCGCGTGGCTGAGGATTAGATTCCGGTTGAGTTTCTCGATATCACCTGTAGAAATCTGTTTATCGGCGAAAATACCAAAACCGGTGTTCACGCCGTAAACAGGCTTCCCCTTTTCGATGATTTCCTGTACCCAATTATGAGAACGATTGATTTTTTTTCTGGCCTGAGAAGATATGGCTACTTTTTCCCCTTTATGTGCGACAGATACTACGTCCTTGATGGTCAGGTGGTTCCCATCAATTTCTATCATATACTGATATCCTTTATAGAATTATTAAATACGAGATGGATGACTTTACTGCATGGTTGATTGCTTATCCAACCCAAATATATGGCTAATTCGTTCAATCGAAGCCAGAATAGGGAAGAGGTGAAGGTGAGGATGAATACACAATACTTTTTATGGAGCATTTATATCTCTCTACCAACTCAAGCCGGGTGCGGTGTTGATATTGAATTTCTTTCCAATCATTTTATACATGGTTAGGTAAGTGAAGGGTTCTCCCAGGATTCCATCGTGGATTGCCCATGAACGGTGAAACATGTGATTTTCCGCTTCTGGTTTTCTAAAGGGACTGTTATTTAATTGGGGTTTGTATTTTTTCTCGATGGAAAAATCTACGTGGATTTGTTCCATTCTTCTTCGTCCAGATTGGTAGTTGAATCCATATCTTTCGAATATGATTGCATTGTGGTAGTACAGGGGTTCAACGAAATATAGATTATGTCCGAGGTTTTGTATGAATCCGTCGAAGGAATCTACAGCTTTCCCTAAAAGATTCAGTCCCTTTCTGATTTGCCCTGGTAGAAGTCCATATTCCATAGCTGCCTGCTCTGCTTCGAGGTTGCGTACTTGAGTTCCAAAGACAGTTTTGGTGCCGTCTGGCAACCGGTCGGTATCGAATCTTGGGGAGTCAGGATCGTTCATGATATACAGCAAGACGTGAATTTTACTGTTTAAAGTGTCTGTAAGGTGGGCATAGATAAGGGGATCTTTGAATTCATATTCATGATAAATAGATACCTCAAGCGATTGAGAATCATGTTCTCCTTCTATCTTGAATAAATCTTTCCCCTGACTGTCGTATAGGTCAGCGTTAATATCATAACGATTAAAAATCTCATCTGGAATAAGATGAATGAATATCTCACGTTTTTCCTTGTGAGATAAATTATTGATGTGTGCGATTGAATAGGGTCTCATTTCGTTTACTGTCGTCGGAGAGCCTTTTTTATTTCCCTTTCGATTTCCCGTTTAGAGATCTTATCCCGCTTATCGCCTTTACGTTTTCCCTTTGCAATAGCAATTTCTATCTTAGCTCTTCCATTTTTTAAATAGACACGCAGGGGAACGATCGTAACACCTTTTTGACTCACTTCCTTCCAAAGGCGAATGATCTCTTTTCGGTGGAGGAGTAGTTTACGTTCTCGTTTCGGATTGTGGTTCAAGTGGCTGGCAGGGTCGTAGGGGGCGATATGGGCATTGACCAACCAGGCTTCATCCCCATTCGTTCTAACGTAAGCTTCTTTTATACTGATCTGGCCAGAACGGACGGATTTTATCTCACTGCCTTGCAGCACGATACCGGCTTCGTACTTATCGAGTAAGAAGTAATTATGACCAGCTTTTCTATTCGTTGCGATTACTTTTACGTTTTCCACTTTATTGATTCTAGCATAATCTCGAGAATTTCTTAGAATTCCTTTTTAGGATTGTCTGTCGTTTTTATCTATGCTATGATTCTTTCAAATAAGGTTTCTTTCTCTCTGAGGAGGATTTCAATCATTTTGAGGAAATATTGTTATTGTTATCTTCAAGTCAAGCCATCGGATGCTAAAATTTTTATTAGAGATAGTTAGTGGTTTGAATTTTCAAGTATTCTGAATTGATTTTTATGATTAGTAATTTTCACTGCGAATATTTACCATAAAGAGGAATTGATTGTAATGAAAGTTGCTGTGATCAGTGATTCTCACGATAATATTTGGAAGTTATCAGATGCGATGCCGTTATTATTACAGACAGATGTTGTCCTTCATTGTGGTGATTTGATTTCACCTTTTATGATTAGACGATTGGTAGAAGGTTTAGGCGGAATCCCTGTTCATATGGTCTGGGGGAACAACGATGGTGATAAGAATCTCCTGCAGAAATTAGCAAGAGAATCCGGTACGATCACCATACATGGTGACTTTGCTTCCCTGGAAATCGGTGGGAAGAAGATTGCCGTGAATCACTATCCTGAAGTTGCTCGCCGTGAAGCTGAATCAGGGAAATATGATTTGGTTTGTTATGGGCATGATCATATGGCACATCATGAGAGGATCAGTGAAACGCTTTTATTGAATCCTGGAGAATTGATGGGGATGAATGGCCGAAGCACTTTTGCTATTTACGATACGGAATCAGAAAAGATTGACTGGCGAGAGTTATAAAAATACGCATTATTTTGAAATTGCTAGTTTAATTACTTCTCCATCATCGTTCATTGTGATTCTGGCATGATGCGAATGTATTGTTTTATTGCGTTGGATTTGTTTGCTTAATGTAATTACCTGCCTGGATTCCGTTTGCTGCTGTGCGGATTTTTGTTTGGGATTGGGGGCTGGACAATTTTGGCCTTGACAATCTATATGATTTTGGCTGTATAGGACATGTGCCCCAGTCATACTTGGAAGATAGTTTTTCACAATATTTTTTACTTGGTGAACGATTTCAGCGGGGATTTCAGGTGGGCGGCTTTTATCCGCTTTATCGCAGATAGTATTTACGGGTGTGGAGTATATTGAAGTACGGAGAGTACTTTTTGTAAATGTGTTTTGTTGGTTTACTTGGGCCAAGGGGTCTCCATATAATACAAACGAGATGAGGGTTTTTTGATCCTCGCCATCTAAAAATCCCTGGCGGTTTTGCATTTCTTTGACCAGATATATCTTTGCCCGACGCAAAGCCTCCCCAGCCGTGTATCCATCTAGCAGATATCCCCAAAAAGCTTTGCCTAGAAGGTCCGCCGCGATGAGAGGAGATTTTATTGCTCCGTAAGATGTGCATGTGGAACCGACGATTGCTTGCGTGCCTGAAGCTAACATCTTGAGACAGATCGCATCTTCGGTTTTTTTATCAATGATATTTGCGCCGAAGCAGGACTCTGCGAATACAATTTTTGGCGCTCGGCCGTGGTTGGTGATGTCTTGTGGGCGTAGGGCAATTGGATAATCAGGCCCATCAAAAGTTTCGATGGGGTCGCGCTGGCCGTACCAGCTTGAAGAATCCTCCAATCCGTGGAGGTTGTAATAAGCAAGATCGGTGGTCTTTCCATTCTGTTTGTTGATTTGATTCGCTTCTACAGGGGGAGATATGACCAAATTATGTGGTTTGCCGATTGGTCTGAATACTGCGTTGGCTGCCCGACGCCATATTTCCGCTGAATATCCAAAACTGGGTTTATCGTATCTTCCTGAGAATAATTTCTGTAGAAAAATGAAAATTCGATCGAGAAGTGTTGGGCTTTTTATCCCCTGTTTACGCTGTTCGATAATTTTGTCAAGCTGATGGATCAAAACATCCACATCGTCATCCGCGCTTCCCGGAAGGCGGCCGATTGGCCAGTTTTGGATGAAGTAATTCTCATCACCACAAGCGTAAGGATTATCTGAGGGTACGTCTGTATCGAAATCATCAACTGGATTGGGAAGATTGTGGAATGGGACAACTTTATACCCGCCAACAATGAGTAATGACCCAATCATTTCTCCGGAATTGGCTAATGTTTTATCGAGGTCATTGATGAGATTTTTAATCGACCAAGGATCATTTGCTTTTGCAGGAGCAATTCCAAAGGCATCTACACTTTCGAGATCATCTACATATATCAGATACGCGTTCCAATATGGCAGACTTTGTGTAGCTTCTACAACCTTTAGTAAAGTTTGATGGAGTTTAGGTAAATTTTGTGTCCCATATTGAGATGCAAGGCCTTCCCTGGTCGTTAAAATAATATAAGCTGGAAATCTTCCGTCTGCTTGCGTCAGCCCTGGAAGGTTGACCTTTTTTGCGATTCGCTCAAATTCCGACTGGATAGATTGTAGTGTCGGATCTAGTTCTTGATTTTTCGCACGGTATTCCTGAGGGATTATTTGTGGTTTTTGCTTATTTACGATTGAGCCTTTTGTGAGTTGGTTCCATCCCATTACATGGGAAACATCTGCTGGAATGGGGAAGGGAAGTGTACAGGTTAGGTTCTTCGGCCACAAAGATTGAAAATCGTGATCCGAACCCCACAGCCGAGTCGGCACCTGCCCGGTTACATCGAGATTTACTGCGTGGTGAAGTATTTTTACTGCTTTTTCTTCTTGTCCGCCTTTATTCAAGGTGTTTGCCAATATCAAGTTATTGACGAGGCAGTTTGGCCATTGAGACTGGTAATGGGTGGCTAAATCACGTATTTCGACCCATTCGTATTTTTCAACAGCGACTTTTAAATGCATGACCGTTGCTAAAGGACTGTTCGGTTCTTCTAAAAGTGCTTTATGTATCAGGCTTTCGCATATATCTTTTTTGCCTTGCTTCTCTTCATTTTTTGCTTGCGCTAACATATTTCCCCACATGGGAATTTCTTCGTTACTATTTACTTGGCCGCCTAAGGCAACAACGCATGCTTTTGCAGTAATTACTTCCTTTTTGTAGGAATTATCTTGAATCGATGACAGGAGTAGTTGAGCGGGTAAATATTCTGGGTCGATCTCACAAATCTTGAGAAGTATTGGTATGGCAACCTTTTCTTTCTTTTCTAGCATGAGTAATTGAGTCAGAAGTAATGCAACCTGCAGATCGCCTGGATATTTACTCAACCAATGTTCTGCAGCTTTTCTGCCAAATCGGTAGGATTGAGTATTGATGGCGCCCTGGAGAAGCGCGATGATTTCGATGCGATTGATTTGTTTATTCGTGGGGGATTGATTGTTTGTTGTCATTCTTCTACTTCTACTTTTTCTTTTTCTTGTTCATCTTTCTGTTTGGGCTTATGGATAAGGGTTAACGCTACGATTGCACCAAGCTGCCTTTGGATATTTATATCTTTTGGCGCCAGTTGCACAGCCTGACGGAAAGTCGCTTCTGCTGCAATATAGTCTTTACATTCCTTTTGAATCAGTCCTGCTCTTTGGAATGCGGTGGGGTTATTGGGGGCGATGCTAATGGCCTGTTTATAAACATCCAGGGCTTGTTGATATTCTCGACGTTGATGATGAGATTCACCAAGTTCGAGATAAGCCTCATATAAGTTTGGAGCGAAGTCCAAGGCAAGGTGTAAATTATGGATGGCTTGATCTAGCTGGCCTTCTTGACGGAGTAATCCGCCCAGTTGATAGTAAAGTTTCGCTAATACATTTGATTCCAATTTCTGATGATCCATTTTCAACACCTGTTGTGCTGTTTTTATTGCGGCTTCGGAATCATTCATTTCTATCAATGTGGATACAATCGCCGCGAAGATAGACGGCTCTTCGGGGTATTCATCCGTCAATGCTTTTAATGTGTCTAGTTTGCACTCGTTGCTGCTTATGATTCCAATCGCATTTGCGCGCTCCAGCAAAAGGGGAAGAGGTTCTATTGAATAGCTGATTGCTTCGTCGAGAAGAGAAATCGCTTCCTCAGGTTTGCCTAGTTCAAGCATAATTTGTGAGAGAATTTTTAATTCACTTGGATTTTCATAATTTAATTGCTTCGCTTGGTTGACTAGTGCCACTGCTTTATTATCATCTTTACCGTCAAGTGCAATTTTTGCTCTTAGTAGGATTGGTTCTACCTGTTTTGGATTTAGTTTGATCAGGTTGTCCGCACATTTCGCGGCTTGATCCAGATCGTTGGCAGCTCTATGGGCTTCACATAATGCCAGCCAAAGATCCGAGTTGGAAGAATCCAATCCAATTGCATGTTCTAGCGCTCTAATGGCATTACCTGGTTTGTTATCAGCGATATAAGCCTTGCCTAGTTGAAAGAAATGGGGGGCATAATTTGGTTCTAGGTTGCGGGCTTGTTCGAGATGAGTGATAGCGGCGGAATATTGACCTGATTTACTTTGAAGCTCAGCTGCCAAACCATGCCATCGAGGTTCTTCGACGCGCAGGGAGAGTGCCTGATTGATACATGCCATACTCGAAGTTAAGTCTCCAGTACGTTTGGTCAGGTAAGCCTTCAACGCTAAGAAAAAGGAATTTCCCGGTTGTTGGTCGATTGCTTTTGTGATGATGCCTATGGCTTCATCTGGTTTGTTTTTTGCCATACCAAGTGCAAATTGGAATAAAACTGTTGGATGGTTATCGAATTCATTTTCACTCTGAGGGAGATTTTCGAATTCACATGCCCGTCGGAATGCTGCAATTTCTGCTGCTCTGTCTTCCGGTGTCCATTTTTCTAGGGATGCTTTATTTTGCAATTCATTATGTAATGCATAGCTTCCCCGTATGTGCCAATGCCGGATTATTTCCTTCGCTTCCTCACACTCGGCTTCCTTCAAGGCATTCTGAATATTGGTGTTAAATGATTCCAGTGCGAATTTATTATATGCAGTATAGCCAGGGATATTATGATGAGCTTCAACAGCTTTACAATTATGTTGGTATTCAGCTCTTCTGACCAATATTTTTGCGAGATTCAGGAAATTACTCGCACTAGCAGGGAAATCTAGGATGACCTGGTTGGCAAGGTATTTCGCTACATCCCAAAACCCAAGGGTTTGGGCGGCTTGAGAAACGGCAGTGTAAATATTGGCAGTTTCAAATGATTCATAATTATCGAAATCGTAATCGCCCAAGATTTCGAGGGTTTCAATAAATTCCTCATTTGCAGCCTGAAAGTCACCTTTAAGTTGATGAATTCTGGATTGAATCGCCTTATATCTTGGATGGTCAATGGGGGCATCTTCGAATCTTTGGATTTCATTTTCTGCAAGCTTCCAGTTTTCAGAGGCAAGTTGGTTTTCTGCTTTGAGGTAATGCCAATTTGATTCTTGTTGAGGCGAATTGGTCTTAGTATTCAAAATTTCTTTTGATCGTGTTTCATTTAGAATAGCCTGATTTACTTCAGCAGCCAAATATTGGATGCGAGGGTTATGGGGGGATACTTCAAGCGCAAATTCAATATGATCGAGACTTGCTGACAGATTACCTATACGTCTGAATAAGATAGCGGCTTGTATGTGGAGTATATCGTTGTCAGGTTTTAATTCTAACGCATCGAGTATACTGTCGATAGCTAATTGGTCGCGTCCTAATTCGATCAGGATATCTGACATTTCCACTCGTGGCTGGATATCATTTGGGGCAAGTTCTATATGTTTTTGTAGGGTATCGAGTGCCTTTTTATGTTCACCTGCTTTTTTATAAATGCTTGCTAACTCACTAAGCAGGTCTTTAGATTGATAGTTGTTCAATTCGAGGGCTTTCTCAAGATATGGGATGCTGCTTACAATGTCTCCCAGATCGATTAATGCTTGAGCGGCTAATTTCAAATCATTCGTTTTTAGTTTCTCAGAGTCGAATAATTCTCCGAATGTTTTTCTTGCAGTGTCCGGGTCAGCATTTTCGAGTTGGATGTATCCCAGACGGATGAGGACTTCAGCTCTTTTTGGCGCAATTTCTGATACTTTGTTTAGCGTATCAATTGCGATATCTATTTCTTTTAATATAATTGCCTGGTCGGCAATCCAGATTAACGCTTCGAAATTTAATTCCTCCCGATTGATTATCTCTATTAGAATATTTTTCGCATCTTGATTGAGTTTCGCTTTGATATAAGCCTGACATAAAATCTTAAATATCTCAAGATTTTCAGGAATTTCCGTAAGTGCTTCTTCGAGAGTTGCGATAGCAACTTCAGGTTCTTTGAGTGCTAACGCAGATTTTGCCATGCCAATCGATAATCGTTCATACCACAGGAGATCATTTATAATTTCTGTATTAATTGCCTTCTGGTAGATGATGATTGCTTCTTTATTATTTCCACACTGTGCTGTTGCTTCAGCCAACAAAGTCAATCCCTTGGGATTATTGGGTTCCTTTTCAAGTGCTGTTTGAATGGCTTTATAAGCTTCTTCAGGATAACGCCCTAAAGCAAGGTGCGCCATGCCGTAATCTAGATACACCTCCGATTCAATCTCTTGGGAATTTATTGCTTGAGATAAGATTGATATTGAGGTTTCTACATCTCCAGAAGCTAAAAGGACCTTTCCATAGGTGTGGGATATTTTTGGGTTTGTCGGGAATATCTTATGTGCATTCTCGAGTGATTGGCAGGCTTCTTCATATAACCCAAATTGAAATAGTGCTTCACCCATTTGGAAAGTGGTTTTTTCTAGGATTTTTTGATCGTTATTCTTTCTGGCGATATCTTCTGCCAGCTTGAAAGATGTTAATGCATTCTCTTTATCTTTTTCTTCTAAGTAAATTTGCCCGAGAGAAATATGAATATCTGGATTCTCTGGTAAGACTTGGATAGCCCCGATTAACTTTTCTTTAGCTTCTGCTGTCTCCCCTTTATCCAGGTGGTAAGCAGCCAATTCCAACCATGGCGTTGGCAGTTCTGGTTCGTGAATAATCGCCTGGTTGAAATGTTCAACACCCGATTGGATATCTCCAATTTTTAAGTAGGCTTCTCCGAGCAGGGCATGGGCTTTACCATTATTATGATTTGCATGAAGCATTCTCTGGCAAGCGCTTGCCGCTTCTTTGGGTAGACCGAGTTTTATGTTGCATTGAGCGAGGGTGTAATAGTCTTCAGGAATTTCCTGTGAGGAGGTGGACATTAATTTCTCCACTTCTTCTTTAGCCTCCCCCCAAACTTCACCCGCTATATAAATTTCAATTAAATTCTTACGGTACTTCTGATTATCTGGAGATAGAGCAGCCGCGATATGGGCGAACTCCATGGCTTTGGGAATTTCACCAATTACCTTATACGATCTACTTAAGAGCCAAAGAGTATGCGGATCGTTCGGAGAAAGATCAAGGGATAATTCTGCTGCGCGGCATCCTTCAATAGGAAGTTCGAGATCTAAAAGCATCTCCGATAAAGCTTGCAAGTAATCGGAAGAGATGTTATCTGAATGGATATTCGATAATAAATCGCTTTTTACGATGTTCGCCAGATGTAGTGAAACTTCCAAAGCCTGTTGAGCGTATAATTTTGCTTTTTGGTGGTCTCCCTCTTGATAAGATAATTTTGCTTGTGCCAGCAATGTGGAAGGATTGACAGGTTCCTCGGGGGTCCCAGTGTTGCCTTTATTTTTTAATGTATTTTTTTTTAGTTGACTCGTTTGGATATTTGTTAGGGGCAAGACTGACTGTGGGTCAATCAAATGTGATCCAATCTGAGTAACCTGTTCAATTGCTTGCATGGCTGTTTCTTTATCGTCATCTTTTGCAGCAGCTTGGGCAATTTGGGATGCAAGATCTACCTGCAACCGGATAGAGGTTTGCATAGCTTCCTCTAACTTAGGCATCGCCAGGTCATATTGGCCGCTGATTTTTAATAATTCAGTTTTTTCCAATAAATTCTGGATTCTTTCAAATTCACTTTCACTATCATCAAAAGTATTTTCTCCCAACTCAATCAATTGCTTTGCTATCATTTGCCCCAATGGCGGATGTGCATTGAAGATATTTCGTAATTGATCCAGACGGGCTTGTGAGGGGAGGGGAAGGATCATGTTAGTGAGTATGTCGCATTGTTCATCCAGTAAGAGAGGATTGGACAAGATTGCGTGAATGCCAAGATCGAATAACGAGGGAATTTCCTCACAGGAAAATAAATAGATCAATAAGTCATGTGGGTCAGGTAGCATACCGTAGAGGCAGGCAATGATTGGTCGCCAGAATTGAGTGTGGGTTGGTTGGTAACTGGAGGTAATCTCATCCCATTGTTTAAGTAAACGAAATCGCTCTCGAAAAGCCAATGCAATCAACCCTGCTTCTTTGATGGTGAAACTATCAGGTCTTAATTCGTTTGAAAAAAATGTTTCCACTGTTGATGTGGCCTGATTTAGTAATTTCTCTTCAATGGGGATTTCTAATTTTGATGTTAACTTGGGTAGTAGTTCGGGATAACCCAAGGCTAATATCGCGATTGAAGCGGGGGACCATTTTTCAACCTGTGCCCCTAAATTTTTTAATGACTGCTGGGCAAGCTTCTCGTTTTGAAGAGCTTGCCACACGATAGGTTCGATCCTTAGCGATCGGAGGATTCTAGCCCAATCTCTCTCTGGTACTTGTTTTTTTAATTCAATAATGAACGAAGTCGGCATTTGTAGTTTCGTTATGAAATTTCAAAGAACTTAAAAAATAACCAGTAAGCGATAGCCATGAGTGTTATTCCAAGAACGATTAGGAATAATCCGATACCTGTAACTGTTTTTACCATTTCTTGCAGCGCTGTCATCAAAGCAGAAGCATTCCCAACTAATCCTGTAATATCGTCAGTGATCCCTTTTTGAGCTAATTTGGCGGTTTGAGTAGCAAGTTTCTGGACGTCCTTTCCCATAGCTTTTGTTACCAGTACAATGATTCCCATTACGAAAGAAAATATACCGAGTCCAAAAATTGTTGCAATCATTAAAAGAATGATATTCCATTGGTTAATTTCTGTCATAACGACCTCCAGTTATTATCGATAATGAAAGTTGCAAGAATTATGCCGGTACTCAATAATCAAATTCGATTTAAATTTTTCGGCTGATAGCAATATTGACGGATTACGACAAAAAGAATAGAATACATTTCGCATGGCTTGCGTCTCCTTATCATGGGAGGCGATTTTTTTGAAATCTTATTCTTTTTTCTCAAACCTGACACTATGTTAGGTATTTCGAGGAGTGAAGGTAACCCGAAATGAGGTGAGAGGCACTCCGAGGGAAGGAACCAATGGATAAAATTGTTGTAAAAGCATCTCGTCGAGAAGTAATTGGTAAAAAAGTAAAACAATTACGAAATGAGGGAAAATTACCTGCGGTAATTTATGGAAAACACATTGATCCTCTAGCAGTAACGATGGATTTACGTGAGACTACGAAATTGTTGCGCGATGTCGGTCGGTCAAGTGTGTTAACCCTTGATGTGGATGGTGAGGAATTCAATGCACTCGTGCGTGATCGCCAAAGAGATATTTTCTCCGGTAAATATCTTCATATTGACTTTCTTGCCATATCGTTGACTGAAAAAGTGCGTACCCAGGTGGGGATTGCCTTGGAAGGGGAAGCATCAGCCATAAAGGATTTTAGCGCAGTTCTTGTCACCGGATTAGAGCGGTTGGAGATTGAATGTCTCCCAAGTGATCTTCCTGA
>JASFQL010000060.1:0-18566 GCA_050115475.1 Anaerolineales bacterium | reverse complement strand
TCGGGCGCAGCATGCTGCGCCCCTACGTGGTTAATTGGATCAATAATGGATACTCGCAAAACATTTGTCGTGAGGTTGATAGGAAGCGTATTGCGGGCGGCCACAAGGGATGCCCCTACGCTAATCAAACGGAGGAGGGTATCTCCACGTGATTTGGCAGGGATAGAGCCTTCACTTTATAGAGAATTTCAGATCATGCAAAACCCATGATAGTACGTACTGTTGTTAAGTTTCTACAGGGCGAGACGGGTCAGTAATCCATTCGCTCCAAGAGCCAGGGTAGAGGAGCGCTTCCCCAAGACCAGCATGGTAGAGAGCAAGAAGGTTGTGTGCGGCGGTGACACCAGACCCACAATAAAAGACGGCATTCTCAGAAGAAAGCCCGGCAAGAATTTTATCAAATCGAGCCTGGATATCGGTTTTGGATTTGAAATGACCATCTTCGTCGAGGTTGTCCCCATGAAAGGCGCTGACCGCGCCGGGGATGTGCCCGGCAACGGGGTCCCTGATTTCATTGATCCCATGGTAGCGTTCATTGGCGCGGGAGTCGATGAGGTGGAAGGCGGGGTCTTTACTGATCGCCAACACCCTATCCGCATCGACCATCAACTCAGTCCTCAAGTGGGGTGTAAAAGACCGCGGGGGATTGGTCTCCAATCCGGCGGTGGTGGGATAAGTGGATTCGACCCAATGTGAGAAACTACCATCGAGAACGGCAACGGCAGAATGTCCGAGCCAACGCAAGAGCCACCATAAACGGGCAGCGAAGGCCCCACCGCGCCCGTCATATGCAATCACCTGGACAGATCCGTCAATGCCCCAATTCGAGAGAGTACACGTAATGGTGTCATCATCAGGGAGGGGGTGGCGTCCGGTCTTGCCAGGTATGACGGGCGAGGAGAGGTCGTTATCCAGGTGGGCGTAGACGGCACCAGGGATATGGGATTCAAGGTAAAGTTCTCTCCCCTTGTCTGTGTCGTCCAAATCGAAACGGCAGTCGACGATGACCCAATCGGGATCCTCGAGATTGGTGTGCAAATCCTCAAGCGAGATGAGGGCATTGAATTTCATCGAAACACTCCTTCATGTTGAATCTATTGGTGAGGATAAGCGAACAGGCTGATTTCTGGTTTTTCTTGAGTCAAAAAACAAGTATAAGGCATCTGCCCCCATGGCGATCGACAAGGTGCTGGCTGCCAAGGGGATACCAGGGATTTTTAAGGCGACCCCAGCAGTGAGCAGTGCTGCCATGGCAATAAGCTCAACTACCATCGCCAGGGTGATGGGGAGGGTTTTCTTCCGGGCGGTGAGAATGCCGCGGAGATAACTGAGGACAGCAGTAACGAGGGGGAGGACAACGGCGAAGCGAACACCGCTGGTGGCAATGGAAGACAGATCAGGCGCAAGACCAATGAGGGTTTGGAAATAAATATTCGAGAGGGGCGTAAAACCAATGATGACCATCAATACGACGAGTACAAAACCTGTTAGAAGGGTGAAGTTGAAAAGAGGTTTTTCGCTACACTTCTCATCGTGGAGGGCGATGACGACTTCAGGGAGGGCTACGGCAGGCGAGCGAGTGAGGAAGAACAAACCCGACAAGACAGGCCAAGCGGCGAGGTCATCCTCGGGGTGGAGGCCGCGCGCCAGGGCAGCGCTAACGAGGGGCTGGGCAGCCAGGAAGATGAGGTTGCTGGCTGCCAAAGGCCAATGGAACTGTAGCAACTGCATATATGTGAGGGCCTCACCTTGAGGTGGGGAGGAGTCGGGGGAAAATTTCTCTGCGATGGTTTTACGGGCAACGATGTGGGCAAAAGCGGCTTCGCTAAGGACGGCTACTTCCAACGCAAAAGAACCAACAGTTATCCCTGGAAGATCGGTGAGTAAAGCCAGGGTGACGGCAGTCGTGACAGAGCCAGACAAGCGCACGATGGTCCCAATCCCTACGTAATGAGTCAATCCCTGCCGAATCAAGATGCCCTGCATGAAACGACGCCAGGCGATGGCAGCACTCCAAAAAATCATAATCTGGAGACCCGAACGTGTGGGGTCGTAAAGGCTTTCAGGTATGCCAATCAGGTCGACAACGATGAGGTCGTATAAGGGCGTGAAAGCTACAAGGATGTGAATGAGGGTGGTGGCGATCATGAGGTGAAGGGTGAATTTACGCAGAATGCAGTAGCTTTGCCGATCCTTGGACAGGGCGGTACTCGTGGACAGCAAACTGATGACGACACTTTCGATCACCAAGCAGATGGATGAGACGATCCCAAAGGCGGCAATCATTCGGGCGGCCTCACTCAAACGGGCCATGGCACCGGTGACGAAAGGCCACTCCACACCCATCAAGAGCCAACTGGCAGCCAGGGGAAGGAAATATATGAAGATGCGTTTGTAGGTCAGTGGCCGATGTATGGTCGAGATGGGTTCAGCGCTGGTTGTCATGAGGAGAATCTTACCACCATGTGGGTACTTATGACATTGAGGGGAGTAAAATAAGAGCGGATATGATAGGTCTATATCCGCTCAAAGATCAGGTAAATGATTTTTCGGGGGTCACTCCTCGATTTTTTCAAATTGCCAACCTACAAGCCCGTTGGCCAGGGTTTTTCCCCTGCCGAAAATGACCAAAGGAACACAATAGGTTGGATTAGCGTAGCAAACCGTCACTTTATCGTTTTCTATCGTACCGGTCAGTTTAACAGCATCGCTAGCGCTGCCCTCTCCTTTCCATTTGATATAAAAGAATTCGTAAGCGGTAATTTCACAACCTTCCTGGACAACGTCCATGACAAATCCATACAATGCATTTTGCCAGGTCCGATAATCTACATAGCGGCCATTCAAGTCGACATGGCTGCAGGGGGCAGGTGTAGGTGTGTTCGTAAAGGTGGGTGTTGGTACGGGGGTATTCGTGAATGTGGGCGTGGGGGTGAAAGTCGGTGGCGCTTCAGCGGTTTGAGTCTGATAGATTTCAAACGCGATCTGTGTTTGCGTGGCAACCAGTTGTTCCTTTGTGGGACCGCAAGAAGCAAGGAGCAGCAATAGGATTCCTATAGGGATTAGAATAAATTTGTGGTTATATGTCTTCATT
Organism: Anaerolineales bacterium; assembly: GCA_050115475.1. GTDB lineage: Bacteria > Chloroflexota > Anaerolineae > Anaerolineales > UBA11579 > JASFQL01. The sequence goes on along the minus strand of JASFQL010000060.1, from coordinate 15,472 downwards.
TTCGTCCCTTTTTATGTGTTATCTGCGAGTTTTCATCTACTCATACTCACAGGTCAGAGGAGACTTTTTTTCAGGGATCAATTCTCAACCTTGTCATACTGCCAGTGTTCGATACCATTGGCCAGGGTTTGTCCACCGCCAAAAATGACCAAAGGAACACAGTAGTTAGTACTCGTGTAACAAACTGTAAGCCTATCGTTATTAATCGTACCGGTCAACTCTACAGTATCACCCGCGGACTCAATTCCCTTATACAGGATGTAGGAGAATTCGTAAGCAATAATTTGACAACCTACTTGTTCGACATCCATAATCCATCCATACATATAATTTTCCTTTTCGCGGTGATCTACGTAGCGGCCATTCAAGTCTACATGGTTACAAAAGCCGGGCATCGACGTGGGCGTATCTGTCGGTTTGGGCGTTGACGAGGGGGTAGACGTAAATATTGATAGAGGGGTGAAAGTTAGCATAACCTCAGCGGTCTGGGTCTGATAGATTCCAGGCTCGATTTGGGTTTGTATAGCCTCAGCGGTCTGGGTCTGATAGATTCCAGGCTCGATTTGGGTTTGTATAGCCTCAGCGGTCTGGGTCTGAAAGATTTCAAGCGCAATTTTGGTTTGCATACCCTCGGCTGTCTGGGTCTGAAAGGTTCCAAGCTCGATTTGGGTTTGCGCAGCCTCAGCGGTCAGGGTCTGAAAGATTTCAAGCGCAATTTGGGTTTGGGTGACAATAAATTGAGCATTTGTGGAACCGCAAGCAGCAAGGAGCAGCAACAGGACCACAATAGGGATTAGAATAAACCTACGATAATTTTTTTCCATTTTTATCTCTTTCTATTTTACAGGTCGAGAATCAATATCTCACAATATTCTCAAAAGTGCAATTTTTGGTACCTATATTATACACTTTCAAAAACATTGGATATCTGAAAGTGAATTATCTGTTCTTGGGTTAGAGGGGATTGATTTTTAGAGATCACTCCTCTACTTTATCATACTGCCAGCCTTCGATACCATTGGCTAAGGTTTGCCCCTCGTTGAAAATGACCAGTGGAACGCAATAGGTAGGACTAGAGTAGCAAACGGTCACTTTATCGTCTTTGATCGTTCCGGTCAACTTCCTAGCTTCCCCTGCGTTACCAATTCCCTTATACTGGAGATAAGAGAATTCGTAGGCAATAATCTCACAGCCATTTTGTTCAACGTCCATGACCCATCCCCACAAAAACCCTCCCCATTCACGATAATCTACATAGCGACCGTTCAAGTCCACATGACTGCAAGGGCCAGGCGTGGGCGTGGGTGTATCTGTCGGCGTGGGCGTGGCGGTGGGTGTACTGGTAAATGTAGGAGAAGGGGTGAAAGTCGGCGTACAAATCGCGGTCTGAGTCTGGAAGATTTGAAGGGCGATCTGGGTCTGTGTGGCAGCCAACTGCGCTTTTGAGGGGCCGCAGGAAGTCAGGAACAGAAGAATGACTCCAATAAAAATTGGAACAATTTTTCGGGTAATTTTCTCCATTATCATCTCCTTCTAAAAAATATCGCCTGCTATGGATCGAGATTCCATATCTCTATATTGTTAAAAGCGCAATATGTACCATAGCTAGTTCTCAAGCCAGAAGCGACGGCAAAACCATAGATCCCTTTTGATGGTATTTGATCGTCAATCAGGATGACAGGTTCTCCATTGATGAGCACTTGAATCCTGCTGCCTTCAACGATCAAAACCATTCCGGCCTCCCCCTGCATGTAATCCAATTCCCCATAATAAGCTCTTACGACGGTTTCAAGGTATTCATCACAATCTAAACAACGGGAAAGCTCCACGTTCCCATCAAGGTTCATTATCACGGTGTGATAATGATTTTTTATCCCATCGTAGCCAAACCAGAACCCACAGCCAGAGTAATCCAGATTGGCGTCTTCACTGGCAATTTTCCAGGCGAGATCTGACCGAAGTACAAAGTTATGCAGTTCTTCTGGCCCGATATCTGGTGAAAAGTATTTGATCTGGTTCAATTTGGCAAGGTATTTTTCATAATTACCTAGTGCTATAAATTCCCCGTGGGTCGAATCAAGGAAACCATCTTTATTCAGCTGTTGGATTAATTCCGCCATAGATTGGGCATGGGTGGTAGCTCGTGCAACCGAGGTGAGAGTGATTTTTTGGGTGGGGTTGAGTGTTTGTGTGGCTGTAGGCAGAGCCAAATGAGTGAGTGTGGGCGCAGCTGCGGCCTGGGTGCCAAGAATGTCAGCAGCAATTTTCGTTTTGGTGGCAGCCAGCTTCGTTTCTGAATTCCCACACCCACTCACGAATGCGAATATTAGCAGGATAGCCAGCCACACAAATCTGCGGTTGGTTTCCAAAAACACTATCTTCTCCTTGTGCGCTGAAGAATCAATAGTCAGGTATGGGTATTAATCGAGACTCCAAATTTCTGTGTCTGTAAAAATACAGCGAGTTCCAAAATCGGCATTCGTGCCGGAACTAATCGCATAGGCTAAATATCCGGCTAATTTCTTTTGATCCCGGCGGATGAAAATCTGTTCGCCATCGACAAAATATTGGATGGTGCCCCCTTCTACAATCAGGATTACTTCGACTTCACCCTCCATGTAGTCAATCTTGCCAAAATAACTACTTGCCACGGGATCCATGTAAGAACAATCATTCAGACAGCGGTTGAACCTGACATTGCCATCCAAAGCAAGCATGGCTTCATGGAAGTTCTCACCCTTTTCGTCAACACCAAACCAAAAGCCACAGCCTGAATAACGGATGTTAGCGCCTTCTCTTGCCGTCTCCCAGGCGATATTTGACTTTAATACGAAGTTTTCGAGAGTGATATCCGTGAAACGGGGCGTAACCCAATTTATCTGTGCAAAGCTTTCTTCAAAATCATTCAACCTGATATATTCTCCCTGTGTCGATTGCAGGTAATCATCATCGTAGAGTTCCTGAACCAAATCAGCCATCGATTGGGCATTTTCGGTGGCACGCACTATGGCTGTCTCGGCGCCACTTTGAGCCGTGGCGGTCTTCTTATCGGAAGGCTTCAAGGTGTTGGTAAGGGACGGGCCGGGCGTATTGGTTATGGTGGGGGAAGGCGCAGCTGCGGTCTGTGATGCAAATACATCTTCGGCGATTTTAGTGTCTGTCGCCCTGAGATCATTATCAGAAGGCCCGCAGGAAGCGAGCAGTATAAGAATGACAGCTATAGGGATCAGCCTTTTTTTTGCTATATTTCTTTTCATCTTTTTCTCCTTTAAAAGGATTATTCAGTTTGTGAAGATTCTAGGCTCCAAATCTGTGTATCTGTGAATTTACAACGAGTACCATATCCTGTGTTGATACCCGAAAGAAGGGTGTAAGCAATTTCTCCGGAAAAGACAGTCTGGTTATCGCGGGAGAAGACTTGTTCGCCATTCACAAAGATTTGAATTTTCTCTCCTTCTGCAATAACCATCAGTTCAGCGGAACCACTTTCGTAATCGATTTTTCTATAATAACCCCTACCGACGCGGATCAACCTATCATTCTTCATGCGGAATAAGGTTGCATTACCATCAAGGGCTAAAAATGCTACATAGTATCGTTCTCCATCTTCATCCACCCAAAAGACAAATCCGCAGCCAGAGGTAGCGATATTAGCGCCTTTTGCGGCTGTATTCCAAGCAATATCTGTTCGGACGACAAAGTCATTGAGAAAGATATCATAGGTCCACCATCGAAACCAATTGATCTGCGCCCAGCTTTTGTTTAAATTATCCATCTGGAAGAACCGCCCTTCTGTGGAATTAATATAGCCATCATCGTAAAGCTGCTGGACCAATTCAACCATGGGCTCAGCTTGAGAAGTGGCCCGCTTTTGGGAAGGCTTGAGTGTGTTTGTAGGACTTGGGCCGGGTGTATTCGTACTTGTCGATGTGTTGGCCGGGGTGGGCGCACCTGCGGTTTGGGTAGAATAAATATCTTCGGCGATTTTGGTGTCTGTCGCTTGACGTTCTTCTTCACTGAGACCGCAGGCGCTGATTAAAAACGCAAATATCAGCAAGGCAAAAAATACCCTTTGTTTGAACGATCTGTCTGTCACTATGTCCTCCTAATATGTTATTGATGTTTAATGTCAAACAAAAAAATCAACCCAATAAAAACCACCCCTTTGGTTATCTGTAAGAAGCGGTTTATATTCTTTTCCCCACCAGTTCGAATATTGAGTACCGCCATGAGTGTGAGTGCGACGATATAAGGGTATGGATTTGGATATTCTATCACAATTTGATTATGAGTCATTTGAGTAATTTTAAGGGAGAATACCCTTTTTCCCCTTCTACAACATTCATACAAACCCTATCGAGAAATGGCGATGCAATTGGGATTTTTCCTTGATATTCAAAACTTAATCGTGCAGTTTATAAAAAAAACGGGCAGCGTATTCAGCACAAGAATTTGAAAGTAGCGTTCATAGAAGGATGGGCAGTTTTTGAAAACTGCCCATTCTGATTCAAGCTATTATGGAAACGGGGGAGGAATATTGCATCCCTCAGACCGATATTATTTTTTCTTTGTGGTCTTCTTTGCCGTGGTCTTTGATTTTGTTTTGGTCTTTGTTTTTGCTTTTGGCTTTGGCTTGGCCTTTGTTTTCGCTTTTGCCTTAGACTTTGCTTTGGTCTTTGTTTTAGTTTTCGCTTTAGATTTCGGCTTAGCTTTAGTCTTTGTTTTGGCCTTCGCTTTGGTCTTCGTTTTTGGTTTCGATTTGGCTTTTGTCTTTGCTTTGGCCTTTGATTTTGGCTTGGCAGCGGCTTTCGACTTAGTTTTTGTTTTGGTTTTCGTCTTTGCTTTGGGCTTCGGTTTTTCTTCAGGTTCGGGAGCGGGTTTGTCTTCAGTCTTTGGCGGAGGCGGCGTTTTTACTTCAGCTTGTGGGGCTGGTTTGGAAGCTTCCACTGTGGGCGGTTCCCATCCCGGAGAGGCACGACGCAACTGCTTTTTTGATATTTTATTGGCACGTCCACAGCGTGGGCAGAGTGCGTTGTAATGTTTGTATCCTTCCTGATGGAGAAGGTTCAAAGCCGCTTCAACCTCGTCGGGTGTGATAGCGAAAGGGGTTCTACAACTATAGCATCGCAAACGGATTTGCATAATATACTCCTATTCGATTGAGAAAGGTGATGCTATTCTCAAAATCAGTGAGCTATTTTCTACTCAACTTCATTGTACCAAATTCGTGGAATTATGCTTTGGGTTTCTCCGATGAGTTATCCCGGGAGGCAATAAAAATACCAGTAAGAATGAACACGGCCCCGAAAATTTTCAAGGGCGACGGTGTTTCCTGGAGAATGACATAGGCAAGGATGGAGGACCCAATCGGTTCCCCTAGCAGCGATATGGAAACAAGGGCGGCGGATAAATAACCCAACGCCCAATTAAAGAGCGAATGCCCGATGAGTTGGGGAACCAGCGCTAAAAGGACCAACCAAAGATAGGTAGAAGAAGAAAAACCGTACACCGGATCATTCCCCCAAAACATCACGAGTATGAGGATTATGGCTGCAATTCCGTAAACGAGGGTAATGTAGGGAATCAGGGGGAGTTTGGCCCGTATTTTCCTACCTATCAAAACGTAACCGGCAGCGCCCCAGGCTCCCAGTAGGGCGAGGAAATCCCCCCACACAGCCCGACCGCTGAAAAATTGGGCAGGGGATGGGCAAGCGAATATTCCCTGAGTTTCACAGATGTCACTCAATCCGATAATGACCGTGCCTAATAATGCAATCACCAGACCGATCTTGACCTGACGAACAACAGGTTCACGCAGTACGAGGGGGGAGAACAAAGCCACCCACAGCGGCGTGGTTGTTACAATAAGCACGGAGCTTGCTACGGTGGTGTATTCCAGGGAGGTGATCCAGGTGGCGAAATGAAGTGCCAGGAACACACCGGAGAGCAATCCAAGGGATAGGTCTCCTTTCGTCAGGCTGCGCAGGTCGTGTCGATAACGAAAGGTGGTGATGGGAATTAAAACGAGGGAAGCGATCCCCAAACGGTGAGCTGCAATGACGATAGAGCTGGCTTCTTCCTGGGCAAACCGAATAAAAATCGAAGCCGCAGAAACCGCGACGATACCAAAAATCAGGGCGATTTTTGGGGGAATGATGGGGGAGGAGGAAGGGTTTCTCATCGGTATTTTTGCACTGCTTGACAAACTAGATTGTGAGGGCTACAATCCAGATAGGCAATATCCTACGAGGAGATGTAGATTTCGTCAACCTCGGAGCTTGAGAAATAAAAACTATTTTTTTCTAATTTACGGAGGAAAGATCCATGACTCACATTATCACTCGTTTATGCCTACGTGACTCTGGCTGTGCTGAAGTATGCCCGGTGGAATGTATCGTCCCCGGCAATCCTGCGGATAAATATCCCTGGTATTATATCGATCCCGATACATGCATCGACTGCGGGGCCTGCATCCCGGAATGTCCGTATGAAGCCATCTTCACGGAGGACGAAGTGCCGGATGCTTACGAGGCCAAGGGCGGCGAATATGCTGCCATGCCCGCCGGTACGGCAGGATACGATCAGGAATACAGCGGAACAAACCATCACGGCGTCGAAGTGAAACTCAGCACCGCAAAGAAACTTGAAGCGGGCGAGACCCTCGACCTGACCCCAGACATCCAGGCGAATTACGACTTTTTCTCTGATGGGCCAGGTTACTGGGACGGGTGGGAAGACCACGCGAAATAAAGCAATCACCGTCATAAATTCAAGATGAGGTAACCTGTGTTACCTCATTTTTGCAACTAAAAGAATTGTTTGTAGGGGAGGGACTTAGTCCCTCCCCTACCTTTAGAATTTGTTTAGGGTGAAAATATTTAATAACAAAGGCTTCGATAGTCCATCACGGTTTTGTTTGACGGAGTAACCATTCATCCATTAAAATACTCTCGTATTACCGGAATTGAGGCGACTATGACAGATGAATTTTTCTACCCGAACATCTGGGGACGGGGCGTATTAATTGCAGCAGAGGAGATCCTCGGCAAGAATGGGGTCAATGCTTTACTCAACCTGGCCGGACTTTCTCAATATATCGATAATTATCCGCCTGATAATATTAAAAAAGAGTTCCCGTTTTCCCACGTATCAAAACTCCAGCAAGCTCTATGGGAGATATACGGCCCAAAGGGCGCAAGGGTGTTTGCCATACGCGGCGGGGAAGAAACTTTCAACTACAGCCTGCAGAAATACGGAAAAGTACAGAAGGCAGCGCAAACAGCGATGGCGATTGGATCGACGCGTACACGTTTGAAAGCCGGGCTGCTTTTCTTCGCCAAATTCTTCAATACGGTCAGCGACCAGGTCGTGCGGGTGGAAGAGGATGAGACGCATTGGAAGTGGATCATCGAACGCTGCCCGATGTGTTGGGGGCGGAAATCGGACGAACCGGTGTGCCATTTGGCCGTGGGGGTATTGAACTCCGCTTCGAAATGGGCCAGCGGCGGGAAGGACCTGCATATCAAAGCAGTGGAATGCATCGCTGCAGGGGCAAAAGAGGGTGTCATCTTAATTGAAAAGCCAAGCGATTAACTTACAGCGCAAGCGAAACTCGTCATGGTCATAAAAATCCTGCCGGATGAAATCGCCTCACAAATCGCAGCGGGTGAGGTGGTGGAGCGGCCTGCATCTGTGGTGAAGGAATTGGTGGAAAACGCGCTGGATGCGGGCGCCACCCACATTACTATCACAGTTGAGGGGGCAGGGCAAAAACTGATCGAAGTAGCAGATAATGGGGAGGGGATCCGGGCAGACGAATTGGGTTTGGCCCTGTCACGGCACGCGACAAGCAAACTCAGTACGGCAGAAGACCTTTTTAGAATCACGACATTGGGCTTCAGGGGGGAAGCGCTGGCGTCGATCGCCTCGGTCTCACGCTTTACGATTACATCGAGAAGGGAAGATGAGGAGATAGGGGCACGGCTACGGAGTGAGGGGGGACGGCACGAAAGTGTGGAGCCGATTGGCGCTCCCAGCGGCACCGTTGTTCGAGTGGAGGACCTGTTTTACAACGTCCCGGCAAGGCGGAAATTCTTAAAAACGGATGCCACAGAACGAAGACATATCGACGCCCTGACGACACGGTATGCATTAGCTTACCCAGAGGTGCGATTCCATCTCCAACAAGAGGGGAGGACGGCGCTACAGACGAGTGGGAACGGCGACCGGCGGGAAGTGCTGGCAGCGATGTTCAACGCCGACATCGCCAGACAGATGCTGGCGGTTGACTCGGATTATGAGACTCTGTCGGTGAAGGGATTCATCAGCCCGACAAGCCTGACGCGATCAAACAGACAGGCGATCACTTTTTTCATCAACGGACGATGGGTGAAAGACATCGCATTAACAACTGCCCTGGTGCAGGCTTACCATTCGATGTTGATGGTCGGACGTTTCCCTATAGCGGTGATTTTCCTGGAGATCAAGCCAGAGTTGGTGGACGTGAACGTGCACCCGACCAAAGCGGAAGTGCGGTTCTCCAACCAGAATGAGGTCTTCAGCGGCGTCCAACGGGCGGTACGGCGAGCCTTGTTGGCCTTCTCCCCGGTGCCGATGGTGAACACACAGGTGAGGTGGACGCCACTGCCAACACGTGATTTCGATTCAGCTACGGCGGAAGGCGGCATGATGGGGGACGAACCACCGGAAGATGGGGATTCCCTAGATGGCGGGGAGACTGCAGAAGCACAAGCGCGGCTGCCAGAATCGGGGGTGCCTTTGCTGCGGCTGGTGGGGCAGGTGGGGTCGGCTTTCCTGGTGGCAGAAGGACCGGACGGATTGTATCTGGTGGACCAACATGCCGCCCACGAACGTGTCTTGTTCGAGCGGTACATGAGCCAGAGGAAGAAAGAAATCCCTTCACAAGTCTTACTGCAGCCGGTCACGATCGAGTTGTCCCCGGAAAACAGCCGATTACTGGAGGAGCAGCTCTCCCTGTTTGGAGAACTCGGTTTCCAGGTGGAAGCATTTGGTCCGAACGCTTTCCAGGTACGCAGCATGCCATCGTTATTAATCGGCAGCGACCCCGAAGCGGCGGTCAGAGTGGTGATCGAAGAATTCGAAGAAGACGAGACCCCCCTCGAGAGTGAAATCGAGGAGCGGATGATCGCAAGGATATGCAAACGAGCGGCGGTGAAAGCCGGGCAAGTCCTTTCCCTCGAAGAGCAAAAGGCGTTATTACGGGACCTGGAAGCCTGCCGGGCACCACGCACCTGCCCACACGGGCGACCTACGATGATCCATTTATCGATCGATCTCCTGGAGCGGCAATTCGGAAGAAAAGGGGCGAGATAATTATTCGGGAAGAGGATACCGCCAGGAATCAAGCATCCAGGGGTATGTAAATGGTAAAGGCTGTCCCTTCCCCCACTTCGCTGTCTACCTCGATTCTGCCACCATGTCCGGTGATGATTTTCTGGCAGATGGAAAGGCCCAGGCCGGTCCCGGTGGAGACTTTTTCGGAACCAGGGACACGATAGAATTTTTCAAAGAGGGATTTGCAGTGCTCTGGGAGAATCCCCCGCCCGGTATCTTTGACGGAGAATGAGATTTCTTTATCTCCAGCCGATGCCCCGATGACGATGTCCCCATTGGGGCGGTTGTATTTGACGGCATTACTCAACAGATTAAGAATGACCTGAAGGATTTTATCGCGGTCGGCATGGAAGGGAGGAATATCCCCTTTGACGTTCCAGGAAAGGGTGAGGCCTTGCTCTTCGATACGGCTTTCCATTATTTTTGCCCCTTCGTGGAGTAATTCCACCAAATCCACCTGGGTTTTATTGTAGGGGCTGCGGCCCGATTCCAGGCGAGCCAAATCCAAGAAGGAGGTCGTCATTTCTGAAAGGCGGTCGGTCTCCTGGAGGATGATTCTCGCCATGCTGGCGCGCTGTTCCTGCGAGGTTTCAGGGCGCATGAGGATGTAGGAGGCCGTGCGGATGGAAGATAGGGGGGTGCGAAGTTCGTGTACGACTTCGGCGATCAGGTCTGATTGCTGGAACAGGCGGGTGTTTTCAATCGCCACGGCAGCTTGCGACCCAAGGGCGTTGAGGAGCTGTTCGTCATCTTGTGTGAATTTCCCTTCCCGTTTGTTGAGGGCTTCAAGAACGCCAACGACTTTCTCATTGGTCACCAGCGGTACGCCTAAAAGCGACTCGGTCTTGTAATGAACAAATTCATCAATTTCTTCGTAATGACGAGGGTCGTCCTCCGCACACATAACGACAAGTGGTTGACGAGCAGTCACGATAGCGCCGGCGAGACTGCCTTCAACCGGGACGGACTGCCCACGCATGGTTCGGACATCCAGATCGGTAGAAGCCTGGAAATAAAGTTCGTTGTTGTTTTCGTTGTAGAGCAAAATGGATGCGTCGCGGGAATCGGTCAGGTCGGCTGCCGCTTTAACAATCTGGAAAAGAAGGCTGTCCAGGTCGAGGGTCGAGGAGAGGTCTCGGGAGATGTCGAGCAACCTGAGATAACGTTCGATGAGGGATTGTGTCTGGTTTGTTTTAGGTGAGTTCATCAGCAATCAAGGGAAGGACGTCTATTACATCCTGGTGAAAAACGAAATCGGCACGAGAATCGATATAGGTCTCTGTGTGGTTGACGATGATGAGGCCTGCCCCATGGCTGGCGGCCTGGTAGGGGAGGCGGGCAACCGGGACGACTTCAAGCGAGGAACCTGCGACAAGCAAGAGGTCGCATTTATCGATGGCTTCTTCTACCGCCAGCCAGGTTTTTAGGGGGAGCTGTTCTTCGAAGAGGACGGCATCTGGTTTGAGATTGCTGTTGCATTTCTTACATTTGGGGATTTGACCATTTTCGATGAAAGGTTGAACGAATTCCTGCGATGGATATTTCGTGAAGCAGCCCCCGCAGGTGAGGGTATTGAGGGTGCCGTGGACTTCGTGGACGATCTGCGACCCGGCCTGATGGTGGAGGCCGTCGATGTTCTGGGTGATAATTTCTTTGACAATGCCTGCTTTTTCTAAACGGGCCAAGGCCTTATGGGCCGGATTGGGCAGGGCTTCAAAGATTTGTTTTGCCAGGGGCCGGAACCAATTGAAGAATTTATCTGGGCGGATGCGAAAAGCCGTAAGGGAAGCCACCTCCATGGGGTTGAACCTCTGCCAAAGACCATTTTCAGTAGAACGGAAATCGGGAATTCCGGAGGGAGTCGAGATACCGGCACCAGTCAACACAACTGCATAACGGGCTTTCTGTAATTGACTGGCAGCACCTTTGATGGACATCTATTCTAAGCGGCAGTAACGATTTTTTCTGCTAATTTGCGGAACTGGCCAGCTACGAGGTTATCAGGTTGGAAGGTAACGATAGGTTCGTTCCGGGAAGCAGCCTGCACAGCAAGTTCAGGTGCGGGCATTATCACTCCGGCAAAAGGAATCCCTAAATCTTCCTGGACTTGAGGATTCGGGACAGTGATCTCCAAGCGGACACGATTGACTAAAACGGGCAAGATTTTATCTTCATCTATACCCGACTCTTTCAGGCTTTTAATCAATGCTTTTGTTTGGACAATCGTCTGGGGAATGGGTTCAACGAGGACGATGAGGTGAGTGCAAAGGGGAATAATCTTCCGGTTCGTATCCGTCAAGCCGACACCGAGGTCCAGCACTGTATTGGCGGCGATACAGGGTAAGAAGTTGACAAGGGTTTCGATTTGATTGGCCGATTGTAATAAATTAGCATCTTCGGGGTTGTATGAAGCAAGAAGGATTTGTATCCCCGAACCGTGGGTCAGCAGTTCTTTTTCTACTTCTCTCAATGAAATCTCAGTGGGAGATTTTTTTAGGATGTTGTTCAATGCGTCGGATTTGCGGTATCCGAGCTGCAAGCCAATCGAACCAAACCCGGGACGGAGTTCGGCCAGGGTGACGTAATCGTTGGTGAAATGGTGGATGCTGATTGCCAGGTTAACCGCCAACGTTGTAGCGCCCATCCCTCCTTTGGGGGCAAGAATACCAAAAACGTGGGCATCATCGATTGGGGATGGGGCGGTATCTGCTTTTGCATCTAATGAGCTGGTTTTCGGGCGGGTCAGGATGGTGTTTACACGGGCGATCAATTCGGCGGGGTGGGTCGGTTTGGTGAGGTAATCATCGGCACCCGCTTCGAATCCTTCTAATTTATCATCGACTTGCGCTTTTGCCGTAAACATGATGATGGGGATGAAGGCGGTGTTTTCCATACTGCGAAGTCTGCGGGTGACCTCGTAGCCGTCCATCCCGGGCATCATGATGTCGAGAAGGATGAGATCGGGAGTGTTTTCCTGGGCGATTGTCAAGGCTTTTTCGCCGTTGTTGGCTGCCAGTATTGTGAATCCATGACGCTCCAACATTTTCCCCACCATGTGGAGGGTGTCAAAATCATCATCTACGATCAGTATTTTCTTGTCCATAGTACTCACTAAATCATGCAGGTCTATTGCAGTCTAGCACAAGCAAAGGAGAAATTCAAGAAACAAGCGGTGTCGATGCCGTGTTGATTATTCTATTATATCCGGATTAACCGCAGCAACAATGCTATTTTTGGCGCATTCATTTTCCTTCAGCACCGGTTGAGGAATGGAACTGGATGATTTATTAGGGCGATAAATTTACTTGTTTTGGAAAACACTTTCGAAACAAAATAGATTTGAACGTTTTTTATCAATATACCATTAAGTGTTTTATCGTGACGGGGTACGGCCCCAACCCCCTGACCCCCTTCCCCAGCTATTTACGTATAGTGTGATCGGACTCGTCCTTAGCCGGGGAAGGGGGTAAAAGCTGGGAGGGGACGCAGTCCCCTCCCGCATCAAAGGCCCCACCCCAGAAGATTTGAGGTAGATGTGCAATTTGACCTCTAAAGGCAAGAGTGTAATAGGGTGGATTGAGCTCAACACCTCTATCATAATTCTTGTTCTTCACTTAAGTTAGTCTGGTATATCTCTTTTTTCCCGTTGATATGATTTGATTCATAAAAGAACATATGGCTTTATCAAGTATGCCTCACGATCGTATCTGCTTGATAATTTTTAATAAGGGCAGTGCTATAATCGAAGGAGAGATGTTAACACGTGTAAAGAAATCGCTGGTAGATGTATGCCAAATCAATCCTGATCTTCCTCTCGTGGTGGGGGTATCCGGCGGGCCGGACAGCCTGTGCCTGCTGCACGTGCTAAAAAAACTTGGTTTCCATGCTATCGTCGCTCACCTGAACCACGGCATTCGTCCAGAAGCAGCGGCGGAGGCCGAGTTCGTCAAAGCCGCTTCCGGGGAACTGGGTTTCAAACACCACGCCAAGGTCGATGACGCACCTAGCCATGCAGAAAAAGAAGGGCTGGCGATCGAAGAAGCGGCACGGCGTTTACGTTATACGTTTTTGTTTGGCGTCGCCGAGGAAGAGAAGGCCCAGGCCGTCGCCGTGGGGCACAACGCCGACGACCAGGTCGAGACGGTGTTGATGCACCTCCTACGGGGGGCAGGGTTATCGGGGCTACGGGGGATGCAGGCCCGTATCGTTCTGCCAAGCTGGCACGAGCAGATCCCCCTGGTGAGACCACTGTTGGGCGTGTGGCGGAGGGAGGTGATGGCGTATTGTGAAGAGCATAATCTTGAGCCGCGATTCGACCGCAGCAACCTGGATACGACCTACTTCCGGAATCGTTTGCGGCACGAATTGGTCCCGGTGTTGGAGAGTTATAATCCACGAATCCGGGAATTAACCTGGCGGATGGGGAACACCCTGCAAACAGATTTCGAGGTCATTGAGATGGCCATCGATGCAGTTTGGGCGGAATGTGTCGAGGAAGTGGGGGAAGACTACGTCAGGGTAAACCGGGATGTTTTTTCACGGCAGCCCATTGGGATCCAGCGAGGGTTGTCCAGGCGAGTGATGGCGGTCCTCCGACCGGGCCTGAGGGACATCGATTACGAAGCGGTCGAACGGGTCCTGGCTTTCGTACACCAACCACCGGAGACTCGGCAAAGCGATCTCATCGCGGGACTACGAATCCAACTGGAAGGGGACCATTTCTTGATCGCCGATTGGGAGGCAGACATCCCCCTGGACGATTATCCACAAATTGGTGAGAGGACGATCCCCTTCGATATCCCCGCAAAAGTGACGCTTGGCAACGGCTGGTTTTTGTCAGCGGAAGCACATCCTGCAGAGAAAGAGATTCTCGACCAGGCGTTGAACAATCCCGATCCCTTTGTGGGGTGGTTCAATGCAGCCGGATTTGGCGGAGGAGGAAACATTCGAACGATAGAACAGGGAGACCGCTTTATTCCCCTGGGTATGGGCGGACATGGGGGGAAGCTGGCGGATTTTTTCATCAACGTGAAACTCCCCAAACGAGCAAGGAAAGCCTGGCCGCTGGTATGCGCAAGCGAAGAAATTGCCTGGGTGCCGGGCTACCGAATCGGGCATTCGTTCAGGATCACTGCCGATACAAACCGGATCCTTAAACTGTATTTATTTAAAAAAAGCTGAACAGGGAAATTCTAGTTTTCTTTGTCTTCCCCTTCATCCCCTTCTTCACCCTCGTCTTCTTCTTCATCTGTTATGCCGGACAACCGGCGGAGTTTCATGCGAACCTCACGCCATTGGATTTCTGAGATGCCAAGCTTCTGGCGGATTTTATTCGGTTCGACACCATCGGTCAGATCGGTAAGGGCAGAAGTCCAGCGGCACATGAGGAAGGAGAGGTGTTTGGTCAATCCAGCCTCTTTTCCGATATCCTCCAATAAATATTCCAGGCGGCGGGGCGACCAGGGGAAAAGCTTCTCACTCAAGTCATATTGAGAGGCATACTCAGTGTAAGCATCCAACCATTCCTCACTCAAGGGGATCTTGCGTTCTTTATAGCGGTGTTGGGTGCTGGCATAGCGTACGAAAAGGATGGGGCCTTTGGGTGTATCCAAGTCGACATGATTGGTCGTCAGGGCAAGGCATTCCCCTTTTTTGATGGCAGTATCGAGAAGCAGCTTGACCAGCGCATAGGGACGGGCATCTGGATTGGTCGTGTGACGGGGCCTGTCGGCCGCTTCGAGAACGGCCTGCACCTCGTCGGACGTGAGCACTTCAGGGAGCGGGCTGATGACGGATTTTTGAACGACCTTCTCAGCCGGGTCGACAAGGATGGTGCCATATTTCTGCAGCCATCGAAAAAATGATTTTATCGACGTGATGCGGCGTGCGAGAGTCTTGGGGCTGCAAGGCACCCCGCGTCCATCCTGCAGCCATGCGAGGAAATTGTTCAAATCGCCAGTGGTCACGGCACTAATTTGCTGGTCTGGAGGCAGGAAGGAAGCCAGCAGGGAGAGGTCGCCGGTGAAGGCCTTGATGGTATGGATAGAACGCCCCTGGTCATCCAGGTAGATTTTCCAGGCATGGATAGCCGGGGTGA
>JASFQL010000059.1:0-19997 GCA_050115475.1 Anaerolineales bacterium | reverse complement strand
CCCAAATTGTTGAAACGTTTTAATGGGAAAAATGCCTGAGAAAAGATTCATTTATGATTTTTCATATAAGGAACTCAAGGTGCTTTTGGATGGATGGGGCGAGCCATCCTTCCGCATAACCCAGATATGGGAAGGGTTATATTCGCATTTATGGAACAGGCCAGAAGAATTTCCAAATATTCCAAAAACTTTACAAAGTAAATTCGCGAATGAATTTTCGTTAAGCCATTTAACCCCACAAAAAGAATTGGTGTCGGCTGACGGATACACAAACAAAACGCTGCTGGGCCTCCCAGATGGGACAGCGGTCGAAGCGGTTTTAATGGAATATGATAAAAGACGGACCTTGTGTATCTCGACTCAGGTGGGGTGTGCAGTTGGCTGTAGATTTTGTGCGACGGGGCAAATGGGGTTTCAGAAAAACCTGACAAGCGGGGAGATCATCGAGCAAGTCTTGTTCTATGCAAGAAGCCTTCGTAAAATGGGAGAAAAAGTTACTAACATTGTATACATGGGCATGGGTGAACCGTTTCTTAATTATGAAGCAACCCTGGAATCGATCAAGCGATTGAACCATCCAGAAGGATTCAATCTTGGCGCCAGACGGTTCACAATCTCCACGGTTGGAATCATCCCCCAGATTGAAAAATTTACACAAGAAAAATCCCAGATCAATCTGGCAATTTCTTTACACGCGGCGGATAACAAACTGCGATCTTCTTTGATACCCATCAACGAACAATATCCAATCGAAGACCTCATGGAGGTCTGTCAGGCGTACATCAATCACACTGGAAGGCGGGTGACCTTCGAATGGGCATTGATTCACCAAATAAACGACTCAATTGAACAGGCAGAGAAGTTGAGTAAACTACTCAAAGGTATGAACTGCCACGTGAACGTTATCCCGCTCAACCCGACAACCGATTTCGATGGAAAGAAAGCACTCCCCCAACAGGTGGATGCGTTTACGAGTATATTGGAAAAAAATAAAATTCCCTGCACTGTAAGGGTCCGGAGGGGGATCGATATCCAAGCGGGGTGCGGACAACTCGCATCATCATAGTTTCCTTTATTTAGCCTTACCTAAATATAGTGCTAGGATTATAATCCTTTCCTACAGCAGCCGGGCGAACCGAAATACCGCCCTACGTGCTACAAATTATCCTTTCAAATGTGGAGACCATTATGATGGACCGACAAGAACTCCGCGAAAAATTCGTGCTTCAGATTCAAGCGGCAATATCTGACCGTCAGTTCGAAAATGCCATCAATATCTTCCGAGACCTTCACCCAGGGGACCAGGTGGAAGTCTTCGACATGTTGGAAACTGACGAAAGAAACGAGATTCTTTCAAGGCTAGATATATTAGAAACCGCGCAACTCTTCACCCTGCAGGAAGACAATGAAACATTAGAGGCGGCTGAAGGGCTCTCGATCGAGCGGCTGGCAGATGTGCTGGATGAGATGGCCCCAGACGAGGCAGCCGACCTCCTGTTAGACTTACCCCCCGATCAAGCCGCAGAAGCCCTCGAGCAGATGGAAGATTTAGAAGACGTTCTCCCTCTGCTTGAATATCCAGATGAGACTGCCGGCGGGAGAATGACGACCGAGTTTTTATCCATCTCACAAAATGCAACTACTGCTGAAGTCATCGATACCTTGAGAGAAATACATCCAGACAGCGGAGTTCCCTTTTTCATTTTCGTTATCGACAAAAATAAAAAGTTGGTTGGGATAACAGGGCTGAGAGAACTGGTTGTCTCTTCAGCCCAAACACAGATCATGAATATCATGGACCCTGAAGTGATTTCGGTCGATACATGGTTGGACCAGGAAGAAGTTGCCCAGATCATGGTGGAATACGATCTATCAACTCTTCCAGTGATCAACGAAATGAAACAACTCGTCGGCGTTATTACACACGATGACATCCTAGACGTCATTCAAGAAGAGGCCACAGAGGACATCTACCGATTAGCGAGCGTGAGTGACTTCGAACTGGAGCCAAACAGCTCAATCCGAGACCAGTTACGAGGCCGGCTACCATGGTTATTCCTCAACACACTCACCGCCCTGTTCGCTTCTTGGGTGATCAGCAACTTTGAAATTATCATCGCCCAAGTCGCTGTTTTGGCAGTGTTCCAATCCGTTGTGGCAGGCCAGGGTGGAAATGCGGCCAGCCAAAGTGTGGCAATGTTCGTTCGAGCAACCGCTCTAGGCAACATCCCGAGGGGACAGACTCTCCCTCTCCTCTTCCGCCAAATGGCCGTAGGACTATTCCAGGGGTTGGTAATTGGACTCGTCGTTGGTGTTGGAGTAACGATCTGGAAAGGGAACCCATACCTTGGCCTTGTCTTGGGGCTTGCGCTTGTCGGCAACATGATATTAGCCGGAATCGTCGGAACACTCGCCCCCTTGGGACTGAAGGCTATCGGACAGGACCCAGCGATGGCATCATCCGTCCTCGTTACGGCAGCAACGGACAGCCTTGGGTTCTTTATTTTCTTGAGTCTAGCGAAATTCTTCTTCGCAGATTTGATCTAAGGACATTCAATGACAATCAAAGTCATCCATAATCCATACTCTGCCAGATGGACTTCATTGAAACGGCAACCCGAACTCATTGAGGCGCTGCAAGGTGCAGGAATCGAATTCGACCTTTCAATCTCTGAAAATCCGGGGGATGGAATCAAGCTCACAGAGAAAGCAACACAAGAAGGTTTTGATACGATCATCGCTGCAGGCGGCGATGGGACCATTCAAGAGGTGATCAATGGGATCTTGAAGAATGGAATACAGAAAGATACCCCAAAATTTGGCGTCATGCCGATGGGGACTGCCAACGACTTGATGGCAAACCTTGGTATGCCAAGCAATCTCAAAGAAGCCGCTGAGATCATCGCCAGAGGTACCACGAAAAACATCGATATATGCCAGGTAAACGACCATTATTTCATCAACAACGCGGGGTTAGGCTTAGAGCCTTACATCACAACCGTACAAGAAAAAATCAAGCGACTTAGAGGAATACTCAGATACTTAGTGGCAACACTTATCAGTATTTCCCATAATCCGCAATGGGAAGCTGAAATCAAATGGGACGACGGCGAATATAAAGGGGCGACCACTATTGTCTCAATTGGAAATGGCCCCCGTACAGGAGGCTTATTCTATACTGTTCCGAGCGCCAACCCATTCGACGGAAAGCTGACCTTCGTGCACGGGGCTATCCAATCCCGGTTTGAAATCCTCAAAACACTGCTAATGGTGATGAAATCTGGAGATGGCAACTATACCGAACACCCGGCTGTCTATCAATACGATTGTACCTGGATGGATATCAAACTTTCACCAGGAACGCCTGCCCATTCCGATGGAGAAATATTCTCCAGGGATATCCGGCAACTTCGGTATAAAATCCACCCAGCGGCTATCCCTATTTTGATAAACAAGTAAAAAAAAACGATATGCCGATCCGCGCAATCTTCCCATTCCTACGCGTATTCTTCCATCTCTTATACCACCAATTCGCGTGGACATATGACTTCGTCTCAGGGCTGGTCTCTATAGGGATGTGGAATGATTGGATCAAATCCATCCTTCCCGACGTTAACGGCCAACGAGTACTTGAATTAGGGCACGGGCCAGGACATTTGCAGATTGCCCTTCTGCAGGAGGGGAAAGAAGTGGTGGGAATCGATCTCAGCCCCCAGATGGGGAAAATTTGCAGAAGAAGAATTCTAAAAGCGAAGATGCAACCAGAGCTGGTAAACGGAAGCGCGCAACAGCTCCCTTTCCCTGATGATGTCTTCGATCATATCATATCCACTTTCCCGACAGAATATATCGTCGCTGAGAATACCATCTCGGAAATGCACAGAGTGTTAAGACCCGGGGGTGTTTTCCTCATCCTCCCAGCTGCCTGGATCACGGGAAGAACTATCCTACATAAAGCTGCCGCATGGTTGTTCAAAGTCACAGGGCAAGCGCCAAATATCGAAAAAGACATTTACATGAATGAATTAAAACGTTTCAATCAAGCCGGATTCAAGACCTGCATCGAGACCAAGGAATTGAAAAACAGCCGAGTCATGATTACAGCAGGTGAAAAAACAATCTAGTAAGTCATTATTTTGGTACAATTTTTACGTGGAAATTCAAGTTGGTGTTTCGAAAATAAATAAATACGCCTCCTCAGAAAGTGGGGATACCTTGGAGGTTATCGAACGCCCCAACGGCGGGCTTTCTGTCGTGTTAGCCGATGGACAACGATCAGGAAAGAGCGCTAAGCGAATTTCTAATATGGTCGTTCGAAAAGTGATCTCGCTATTGGCCGAAGGAGTCCGGGATGGCCCGGCAGCGAGGGCTGCTTCTGATTATTTATATTCAATGAAAAGTGGAAAAGTCCAATCCACTCTCAATATCATGTCCATCGACCTGGAATCAAACTCCCTCGTTATCACACGAAATAATCCCGTCCCGATGTATATCGTCCAGGAGAAAGAAATCAAAATATTCGATGAAGAAAGTCATCCGGTTGGAATTTACCGGACGACTCGCCCGGTTATCCAAGAAGCCGATCTCAAACTGGACCTGATTGTGGTTGCTTTCACCGACGGGTTGATTCACGCAGGGGATAGAGAGGGGAAATCCCTCGACATTCCCGCTGCCCTGGAAGAATTCATTTCAGCAAAAAGCAGTTCTCAAGAAATTGCAGACGATTTAATGAAGAAAGCATTAGCATTGGATAAAAACCGCCCAATCGACGATATCAGCGTCGTTGTCATACGGACCCTGGAAAATACGGGAGATGACGTGAGACGTATGTCGATTCGACTGCCCCTTAAATGAAACACAATCAACAAAACAAAAGGATGATTCGCCGAATCAGGGCAGCCTGGAGGGACACAGTACTACTCCTTCGAGAGTTCTCTTGGCCACTATTCTTGTTCACCATTGTCGTAATTGGAGGAAGCTGCCTATACTATTATTGGGCAAATGAATTTGGAGAACCCGTTGGAAGCTATCTGGAAGCGTTATATTTACTACTAAGTCTGACATTCTTACAACCTACCGTTGCGTTTCCAAGCGATTGGCATTTGCAGGTATATTTCTTTATCATCCCGATCATCGGAATCGGTTTACTCGCCCATGGCGTTGCGGAATTCGGATCATTATTCTTCAACCGCCGTTCTCGCGGGAAGGAGTGGGAGATGGCCGTTGCATCTACTTTCAACAAACACGTCGTACTCGTCGGGCTGGGGCATCTAGGATACAATGTCCTCGATTCTTTATTGAATCTCGAACAAGAAGTCGTGGTCATCGAATTGAATCCAAACGCAGATATGGTAAACACCGTGCGAGACCAGGGAGTGCCAGTGATCGTCGACGATGCCAATAAAGAATCTGCACTAAAGGATGCGGGAATTCAAAATGCCAGCACGCTTCTTCTTTGCACACAAAATGATGCCCTTAACCTGCAAATTGCCGTAAAAGCACGAGCGATCAACAACAAGATTCGGGTAATCATCCGGATATTCGATCTATATTTTGCCAGCGCAATTCGCGAACAGTTTGGATTCGTGGCTATGAGTTCAACTGAAATGTCAGCCCCTGCATTTGCATCTGCGGCAGCAGGGCTTCAAATGACCCGCCCAATTGCCATCGAAGGACAATCTTTAAGCCTGGCCCGTTTAGATATCCAGAAAGAATCAAAACTAGCCGGAAAAAGTGTGAGGGAAATCGAAGAAGGATTCGACGCCAGCATCGTATTGATTCAATGCCGGAGCCAAGCAGATCTGCACCCATTAGGAGAGACAATCATAGAAAGGGATTCAACCATTGCCGTTATTGCAGAACCAAACGTGATTAGAGACTTACAAAAGGCAAACGTCAATTGAGTACGAAACAAATTGTGATTGGCATCGTAGGCCCGTGCAAATCCGGAAAATCCACGGTACGGCAGGGGTTGGAAAAGGCCGGGTATCAGGCCAATCACATCGCCCAAGAACATTCGTATTCACCGAGGATGTGGCAGCAAATTGTAAATCCAGATGTATTGGTGTTTTTAGACGTATCTTATCTAAAGACACTAGAACGCTCGGATATGAATTGGTCGGAAAAAGAATACCGAGAACAACAAAAACGACTCGCTCATGCCCGTGAACATGCTGATATTAATATTCTGACAGATGATTATTCAGAACAAGAGGTTACATTAAAAATTTTGGATTATCTAAAAGATCATGGGTAGTTTATTCTCCCCATAAATAAATTATTGATTTCTATTAATTCATCGACTTCAAAGACATATAATAAAAGAAACCATATAGTAGTATTTTGTGCTTTACTATAGGAAATTTCGTGGTTAGTGAAGATATGTTCATGAAATGAATCTAGGATATAATCCCCAAAAATTCCAGGAGAGACCATGAAAATCCGGGAAACAATACGGAACAGAAAAGAAGATATTTATGCCATCGTTATTTTGGTTATTCTACTCATCCTAATCTTTGCCCCAGTTTTCTACATAGGTAGAAACTCTGGAGATTTTGGTACAGCCGCAGCCCGAGCAAAAAGGTTGGCAGATGGCGGGCAGTTAGAATCACCCCATTTCCTCTATCAAATTCTGATTATCGTTATTCATTCCATTTTTCCGTTCATCGGCTTTTATTCCAGCGGGGTCATCGCAGTAATGATCGCATTCATTGTATTTGGCGTAGTTTTATATTGTTACTTACGCCCCTCCATGGGTGAAGGGCAATCTTATTCCTCATCGACAATTACTGGATTATTCGTCCTTGTTTTAATGCTTTTTGCCCCAATCACTCTTTTTACATTGAAGAGTCGCGATGTATACTTTGGCTACATATCACCCACTATTTATCACAACGCTACCTACAACTTACTCAAACCATTTACACTGATTTTATTTATCATTTCTTTCCGTATATTCAATTGGGACATCAATAAAAAAAATAAAGGAACAACATTTTTATTGATATCACTGGTCCTTTTATCTGCAATCACCAAACCAAGCTATCTAATTTGTTTCCTGCCAGCATTGGGTATTTTCGCCATCCATCGATACTTCTTGAAACAGAAAGTTGATTGGAAATTACTATTCTTTGGTGTGATGATACCTGGGGCGATTATATTGGGAATCCAGTACTTCATCACCTACATTCCTGGCATCGAACTGATAGATTATCCTGGAAGTGGTATCAAGTTTCGTCCTTTCTACGTGATGTCCCACTGGTCATCATGGTTGTTCCCTAAGTTTTTACTATCTATCTTTTTTCCTCTTTGTGTATACATTTCCTATTATAAGGAAGCAAAGCAGAATACCGAGTTGAGTCTTTCATGGTTGACCTTCTTTTTCGGGGCGTTTTATACCTATATGTTTGCTGAAGCCAAGCGACCATATCATGCGAATTTCCTTTGGAGCGGGGTCACATCTCTATTAATTCTTTTCATTACTTCTTTGAAATTTTTTATCATTCAAGTAAAAAGTAAATATCAAAAATTCGTTTGGGGAAAGCTCAATATCAAAGCAGTCGTGAACATGGGTGTATTGGGCCTACACTTTATCTGCGGTATTCCATGGTACATCGATTTCATTACGAGTAATCCGATAAAATGGTTGGATTAAGGTAGGGAAATAAAAATAATTAAGCAAGTTTTAATCGAAGGCACATTTTTTTTCATGAACTTTGGGGAACGGAAAAGACAGGCTTTCGCCTTGATTTCTACAAAGCACCAACTAAGTTCGGTAAATGCAGTAGAAAAGGAATCAATTCACAAGCTGATCTAGAAAGACCCGAAAATAAAGCAAGATGAAGGTGCTCAGTATCAGGAAGGGTGCATAAGGAATAGCAGAAAAGGCTTTCAGTCTCCTCGTAATCACCATAAAGAGTAAATATAAAATGCTTACAGCGCCCCCAGTTAGAATAGCAATCACGAGACCTAGAACAATTCCGGGCCAACCTAAGATCAAACCAATCACACCAGCAATATTTACATCACCAAAACCAAGTGCAATTTCATCAATGTCTTCTCCCCTGCGCTTACTTTGCCAGCGGATATAGAGTCCACCCAGTAAGTAAAATACGTACATCACTCCGAAACCAACGATACCACCGATAAGAGCATCCACCAATCCATGGAACCATATGCCAAAAGCCAGTCCAAGGACGGCACCAGCGATGGAAATGGGATGCAATACGACCCGATATTCCAAATCCATCACTATCACAATGATAAAATATACCAGCCAACCAAACCCCCACCAAAAAGCCACTTTAGGCGGCGGTGCTATCCATAACCAAATTGCCAAGGCAATGAACAGAAAGTGAAGGAATATAATTCGAAATCGTTTTATTGTGGGGCAGGTAGAAATGGACCAAGGCGAGAAAATATATGTAAACCAGCCTTTTTCAGATATCTCTTGTACATTTTCTTGCTCGAGGAAATTTCTTCGAATGTAGAACCATTCAATAATATAATTTACAAAAAATCCGGAGAGTAACCCTAAAAGACCGATCAAGATGAGCGCAAAGGTTTCGTTCATACTGCAATTATATCAGGGCGAATAAAGACGTGCATCAATAAAGGAGATGCTAAATGGAGAAATTAATCATTGAAGGACGCCATCCTTTGAAAGGTGAGATCACGCCGGGGGGAAATAAAAATGCAGCACTGCCTATCCTGGCAGCATGTTTATTGACCGAAAAGCCTGTAACGCTCTTCAATGTCCCCCAGATCCAAGACGTCCTTACGATGAAATCGTTACTGGAAAGCCTGGGCGCAAAAATCGAAATCGGGGAACAAAATGTATGGCACATCCAAGCGAAAGATGTCCGGTCCACTGAATTGGATCCCGAGTTACTCGTACAAATCCGGGCTTCGATTTTATTGGCGGGACCTATGATGGTAAGGGAGGGTGATTTCCGCATATCACCACCGGGAGGAGACATTATCGGTCAACGGCGTGTCGATACCCACATCCTGGCATTAAACGCTCTGGGAGCCGAAGCTGCGTATGACAGAGAGGAAAAAGTATTCCACTTCAAAGCGCCAAAGGGGTTGAAGGGGGCAAATATCCTGTTGGATGAGGCCAGTGTAACGGCGACAGAAAACGCCATCATGGCTGCTGTTCTGTCAAAGGGTGAGACTATCATCAGCAATGCCGCGTCAGAACCTCACATACAGGATCTTTGTAATTTTCTGAATATCTTAGGGGCAGATATCCATCATATCGGATCAAACGTCCTCCATATCCGGGGAGTTTCAGGTTTGGGTGGAGGCGAATTCACTATTGGACCGGATTATCTCGAGGTCGTCAGCTACATTGGCGCGGCCGTGGTCACACATGGATCGATAAGAATAAAAAACGCGGGACCTGAACATCTTGGGATGATCAAACTCGTATTCAACCGACTGGGAACAGATTGGGAGGTGGACGGAAAGGATGTTATCGTTCCAGAAGAGCAATCTCGTGAAATCGAACCAGACCTCGGAAATGCAATCCCGAGGATCGGAGTGATGCCCTGGCCTGCATTCCCCACAGACCTGATGAGTATCGCTATTGTGGTCGCAACACAAGCGAAGGGGAGCGTTCTATTCCACGATTGGATGTACCCCAGCCGCATGTTCTTTACAGATAAACTCGTAAGCATGGGCGCAAAAATCGTATTATGTGATCCCCATCGAGCGATCATACAAGGTCCAAGCAGCCTATTCGGAGAGAACCTGGAAAGCCCTGATATCCGTGCAGGAATGGCCCTGGTCTTGGCGGCGTTAGCAGCAAAAGGCCAATCTGTCATCCGGAATATCAATCAAATCGATCGAGGATATGAAAAGGTGGATGAGAAATTAAAAACCCTAGGCGCACATATTACAAGGAAAGCAGAGTAAAAAAAAACCGGGAAAATTTCCCGGTTTTTTACTCATCTGGAATTTCTTAGAATAATTTCTATGATTCTGTTTCGGGTTGGTTCGATACGGCGATGAACTGTTCGAAGAGATCACGCAAGACGGGTTCGGGTAAAGCTCCGACCTGACGATGAATTAGATTTCCATCATTGACGAATATCATGGTGGGAATCCCCTGAACACCGTACTTCATCGCATATTGGTTGTCTTCATCTGTGTTGACTTTTGCGATGACAACCTTACCAGCAAACTCCTGTGCAAATTTATCCAAGACAGGCGCAACCATTTTACATGGCCCGCACCAAGGCGCCCAGAAATCCACTACCACCGGTAATTCACTCTCCAGCACATTTTTTTCAAAATCCACATCGGTGACGACAATCGGTTCTTTTATCATCAATATCTCCTAATAATAATTTCTTCTATCTCGACCATTATACTTGCCAATATCTTACTCATCAATAAAAAAAATATAGGACCTTCATAAGACATATCAGTTATAATCTCCCAGTAATGGAACTACAGCTGTCAGGCGAGCATATCCAAGGTTCAAAATATAAAATCCACACGCCCATTTATGAGGGGCCATTGGACTTACTGCTTCAGTTAATAGAACGAGCAGAACTAGATATCACGAAACTGGCATTGGTCGAAGTCACAAAACCTTTTCTGGATTTTGTAAAGCAATTAGAAGATCAACAAGCTGAAGAAGTATCCAGTTTTTTAGTAGTTGCAGCTCGACTCATGCAAATAAAATCTGAAGCGCTTCTCCCCCGCCCCCCAGAAAGGGAACCGGGTGAGGAAGACCCAGGAGATGAACTCGTACGCCAGTTAATACTATACAAGCGTTACAAAGAAATCGCCGAGGTCCTAGACGGACGAGCTACATCAGGACTGCGAACTTACCTTCGCCTTGAAGCACCTTATAAAATGGAAACGAAAGTCACTTTGGAAGATATCGATATCCAAAAGCTTTTCAAGGCAGCAAAAGAGGTATTCAAACTATACGAAGACGAACGATCAGTTGGCACGGTCATAAAAGCTGCCAGGGTCACCATTCGAGAGAAAATTAAACGCATAACTGAATTATTAGTGTTAGAAGGCTCAACATCTTTCAAGGAATTGCTGGGGGAAAAATACACCAAACTCGATATTGTGATTACTTTTTTAGCGTTACTTGAATTAGTAAAAAGATACAGGGTGCAGGTAACACAGGAAACCTTATTCAGTGATATCAATATCGAGACTTCAGATGGATGGGAAACCGGAGAAGATATCGACATCGAATTCATAGAGTAAGGCAGAAACCAAGGTAATATTTCCCACCTTTTCGTAATCAAAATATTGAATATTGAGGTGTTCTTATGGCAAACCGACTTGCCAGTGAAAATTCTCCCTACCTACTCCAACATAAAAATAACCCTGTGGATTGGTACCCATGGGGAGAAGAAGCATTGGAAAAAGCGAGGGAAGAAAATAAACCCATCTTCCTCAGCATTGGATACTCGGCCTGCCATTGGTGCCATGTGATGGAACGGGAATCGTTCGAGGACGATGAAACAGCAGAGTTCATGAACGAACATTTCGTCAACATCAAGGTGGATCGAGAAGAACGCCCTGATCTCGACAAAATATACATGAGTGCCGTCACAGCGATCACCGGACAAGGCGGTTGGCCGATGAGTGTTTTTCTAACACCAGGCGGCAAACCCTTCTTCGGTGGGACATACTTCCCCCCTATCACAAGATATGGAATGCCTTCATTTCGGGATGTGCTAAAAAGTGCTGCCAATGCCTGGGAATCAAAAAGGGATGAAGTCATCAATTCGGCAGATGGACTGGCGGAACATGTACGGAAGTCGTTCAATGTTACAGAATCAAACAATCTACTCGATAAAAAAATACCCGACCATGCAGTGATGACTCTGGCACAATCATACGATTGGGAAAATGGGGGATGGGGGGAAGCACCTAAATTTCCCCAAGCCATGGTAATTCGATTCTTGCTTCAACGGGCAAGCCGGGGAGATAAATTTGCCAGAGACATTGCTACACATGCGCTACGAGCGATGGCAAAGGGCGGGATGTATGACGTGATTGGGGGTGGATTTTCCCGCTACAGCGTAGATGATAAATGGTTAATCCCGCACTTCGAAAAAATGCTATACGATAACGCACTCCTCAGCCGGGGGTATCTGCATGCTTACATGCTGACGAAGGAAGCGTATTATCGGAAAATATGTGAGGAGACTTTAGATTTCGTTTCGAGAGAAATGGCTCACGAACTTGGCGGGTTTTACAGCAGTTTGGATGCCGACACTGAAGGAGAAGAAGGAAAATACTACATTTGGTCCCTTGAAGAAATCAAATCCATAATTACAGATCAAGATGATAGAGAGCTATTCATATCAGCATATGGCCTTTCAGAAGAGGGGAATTTTGAAGGAAAGAATGTCCTTCAGCGGGCGATGGATGATAAAGAGTTGGCAGTAAATTTGGAATTAGAACCAAATCAAGTTACAGAAGCTATCAACCGTATTCACCTACTTCTCCTTAAAGAACGAGCAAATCGAGTCCCACCAGGCATTGACGATAAGATATTGGTAAGTTGGAATTCGTTGATGTCTATTGCCTTTTCTGAAGCAGGCCGCTATCTCCAACGAGAAGACTATCTTAGTACTGCAAAAATGAACATCACATTTATCATCGATAATATGTATGATGAAAATTCAGGACAGTTATATCGTTCGTGGAGAGATGGAAAAAGCCAACACAACGCATATTTAGAGGATTACGCCAGCCTTATCCTGGCATTGGTTTCTATATATCAATCAGATTTCGACCCAAAATGGTTTCAATTCGCCAGCACTCTCACCCAAACAATGATCGATCAATTTCGCGATCTTGACGGTGGATTTTTTGATACACCCAACGATCATGAATCTCTCCTCGTTCGTCCCAAAGAAATCCAAGACAACGCAACGCCATCGGGGAACAGTCTTGCCGCAGCAGCATTGCTGCAAATGTCGGCTTATACAGGTCAAGGCGATTGGCATGATAAAGCAAAAGGTGTTATTCGTTCTGTCCAGGAATATTTTTCTAGATATCCAAGCGCATTTGGTAATTGGCTATGCGCAATCGATTTGGTTATCACAGGTATACAAGAAATTGCAATTATTGGTGAAATCGAAAATCAGGAAACACAAGCCCTTCTCTCTGTTATTTGGGAAAGGTTACGGTCGTATGCTGTCATCGCCCAAGCCCCTCATCCAGCACCTGAGGGAGCCCCACCATTACTACACAACCGGGCGATGATCGCTGGTAAACCCAGCGCATATATCTGTCGAAATATGGTTTGTAATTCCCCGACTACGTCTCCAGATGAATTAGAAGATCAGTTATCAGATAGTTTCAATCCAGGAAAAGGGATACAGGACAGTGGTCAGAGCCTTGGACTTGATCGTGGATGACCACGTCCTTAACTCGCGGCAGTAATTTCTCTGAAACCAAGAAGTAATCCAACCGCCACCCTACATTTCGGGAACGGGCATTGGAGCGATAACTCCACCAGGTGTACTGCTCCTTCTCCGGGTACAGCGACCGGAAAGCGTCGACAAATCCACGGTCAAGGTATTTCTGCACCCAAGCGCGTTCTTCCGGCAAAAAACCCGAGGTCTTTTGGTTTTGTTTGTGATTCTTCAAATCAATTTCTTGATGGGCTGTGTTGAAATCCCCACAAACAACGAGCATCTCCCCATTTTCATGTAGTTCATCACACGTCTCCAATAATTTGGCATAAAATTCTAATTTATAGTCAACACGTTCCTGCCCGCTTTGACCACTGGGAAAATAGACATTGAATAGAATTACATCCGAAAGTCGGGATTGGATTATCCTTCCCTCGATATCAAACTTTTCCTCACCTAAGGATAAGTCCAAATGAGAAAACTTCTCTCGTGATAAAGTAGCCACCCCGCTGTAGCCACGGCGTTCGGCTGAATTCCAGGTAATAGAATAATCCGATCCCAACAGCGACAATTGAGGACTGGTCAACTGCTCCGGTTGTAATTTCGTTTCCTGTAAACATACAATATCGGGCAATTCAGATTGAACCCATTCCCATGCTTTTTTCCGCAATAAAGCGCGCAATCCATTCACGTTCCACGTTGTTATTCTCATCGTACCTCCAATTTTCAGAAATTTTAACAGGGTTTTCTAATGTATGCTACAATTATTTTTTGAATTCAATCATCCGGGAATACTCATGGCGAAACAAGAAATCATCCGAGCAGTAAAAGGAACGAGAGATTACTATCCTGAAGACATGGCAATTCGAACATGGTTATATGGGAAAATTCGCCAAATCTCTGAAAGTTTCGGCTATTCTGAATATGAAGCCCCCTTATTGGAGACTCTCAATCTATACGCCGCTAAATCGGGTGAAGAAATCGTCGAAAAACAATCTTACGTTTTCGCCGATCGAAGTGGAGAAAGAATCGCCCTGCGTCCAGAATTAACCCCTTCACTCGCCCGAATGATCGCTGCCCGACAACAACAACTGACCTTCCCCCTACGGTGGTGGTCATTTGGCCCTTTTTGGCGATACGAACGACCGCAAAAAGGACGGACAAGGGAATTCTTCCAGTGGAATATCGACATGATTGGAGATGATTCGCCTGAAGCTGACGCGGAATTAATCGCCATTGCGGCAAATTTCTTCAAACTCCTCAACCTTCAATCTTCAGAAGTTCAAATCCTCGTCAATGACCGCCGCTTGATGGATAAAGAGACACTGGCTTTAGGAATCGATGAGAGTAAGAGAGAAGAGGTCTACCAGCTCATCGACCGCAAAGATAAAATGGATCCTGATAAATGGGATGCTAATGCAGCAGATATTGGATTAAACAACAAACAGATATCAGGCATCAAAGAAATCATCACTAACAATCAGTTATGGGAGAAATCTAACGAACTAAAATTCGTCTTCAAGGCTCTCGAAGCTTATGGTGTGAACGATTACGTCCAATATGCCCCACACATCATCCGAGGGCTTGCGTATTACACAGGAACTGTATTCGAAGCCTGGGATACTTCCGGCGAATTCCGGGCATTGTTCGGCGGCGGGCGATATGACAATTTAGTGGGAGATGTCGGCGGACAGGCGATTGGAAGTGTTGGGTTTGCTGTAGGCGATCTGGTTATCACATTGCTGCTAAAAAGCCTAAACAAACTGCCGCAATTCAAAGAAACTCCTGCAGAAATCTTCATCACTACCTTCGACGAAGATCACTTAATCCCAGCATTGGAACTCGGTAATGAACTGCGAAGCGACGGCTTACGAGTTACAAACCACCTCAAACCCGAGAAACTCAGCAAACAGTTCAAATACGCAAGCAAGATCGGTGCAAAACTCGTCTTGATCCTTGGGCCAGAGGAAATTAGCAACAACCAGATTAGTATTAAGAATCTAGAAAGCGGAAAACAAGAATCCGTTGGAAAGGAAACGTGTGTAAATAGGATTCGAGAGTTCCTTGAAGCCAAAGAATCTTAATGATAGAATACCAATAGAACGTGGTGGATGTAGCTCAATAGGCAGAGCGCCGCACTGTGGATGCGGTGGTTGAGGGTTCGAGCCCCTTCATCCACCCCAGTAGTAGACCGTTCTTCTTAATAAGACCGGTCTATTTTATTTAACCGATACGAGATGAAAAATTAGACAACTTTTTTCAACTGCAACGCTGCAGCGAGTTCTGCACCCAATAAAATCAATACGGTCAATAAATATACCCACAACGCCAAACCTAGAAACCAGGCTAAATATCCATAAACCAAGCCATAATTGGCAATGACTATGCCAATGTATATACCAAATATAAATTTAGCGACTACGATCAAGATCGAGCTAGACAAGGAACCCAAAAAAGCCGGTCCCCAACGAACATGTTTATTGGGGAATATCCTGTAAAGAAGTAATAAGGCAATCATGATAATGAAAATTTCAAAAAGGCTCCCTAATATCTGACGCCAGGGAAACAGCCAGGAATCAATCAGCCAACTCGATAAAGGCCCAAGAGATAAAGAGGCAAGGAAAACCAAACCCAACATTAGCACAGACAATACTGCTAAGGCCCTCCTCCTCCAGAAAGATCGCGGTCTGGAACCCCAAATTTTATTTAATGATATTGCCAATGAATTAAACACTGAGGAGCCACTCCACAGCAATCCCACAGCACCGGTCAGACCGATGGAACTTCGAGCTGCTAAAGTCTGGTCGATGATGCGATTAAGATTCTCAGATGCAATTGGCAGTATTTGGGATATATAGCCGTCGATGACCTGACGGGAAGAATCCGAAGAAATGAAAAAACTGCCTACGTAAACCATCAATAAGAGGAGAGGGAAAATCGAAAAAACACCAAAATAAGCCAAAGAAGCGGCATGCCATGTACATTCGTGCCGTCCATAAGACTCAATGACATATTTAAGGAAATTCCACCCAGTGATGGCTTTTTGTTGAAGCTTATATTTCATCTTTATGCGGATTATATTCGATAAGTATATTTTAGACGATTTCAGAACATATCCATATTACAATACAAATCATATCAGGTTTATGAATACAGCTCACACTGAAAAGGATATTCTATGAGCAAGCCATTTGTCATCGTTACGCATGCCCTACCAGAAGAGTGGATATCTTCGATAAGAAATGAATGTGAGACCTTGATTGGCCCCGAAAACGGGGAGGGTTTATCACCAGAACTCGAAATGGAATTAGCGAGGGCCGAAGGATTATTCACGCTGCTTACGGATCCAGTCAACCAAGCAATCCTAGAAAAGGCACCAAATCTAAAAGTCGTCAGCAACATGGCGGTCGGTGTCGATAACATCGACCTTGCAGCATGTACAAGCCGAAAAATTCCAGTCGGCCATACCCCTGGCGTTTTGACAGAAGGGACAGCGGATCTCAGCATGGCAATCCTGTTAGCATTGGCGAGAAGAATTCCCGAAGCCAGCCGAGATGCCAGGAAGGGGAAATGGACAACCTGGTCGCCTACTGGGTGGCTGGGAGGAGACCTCGCTGGTGCAACGATTGGGATCATCGGCATGGGGAAAATTGGCCAGTCTGTTGCCAAAAGGGCACACGGATTTGGGATGAGGGTAATCTACGTCTCTCGAACATCCAAACCTGAAATCGAAAAAGCTATTGGCGCGAAAATGGTTCCATTCGATCACCTCTTAAAGACAAGCGACTATATTAGTTTGCACGTCCCCCTGACACAAGAGACAGTAAAAATGATCGGCAGACATGAAATCAATAAAATGAAAAAGAGTGCATACCTGATCAACGTCTCCAGAGGGCCGGTCGTTAACACAGATGATTTAGTCAATGCATTGAAAAAAAATACAATCGCCGGCGCAGCTCTCGACGTCACCGACCCCGAACCTCTCCCCCCAGCGCATCCTCTTTACCAACTGCCAAATTGCCTCATCACCCCCCACATCGGATCAGCGACTTATAATACCCGAAGAGACATGGCTAAACTGGCATGTATCAACTTACTGACAGGGTTAAAAGGTGAAAGACTTCTACACTGCGTAAATCCTGAAGTGTATTCGTGAAATCGTATCGGGTTATTTAGGATTCGTAATTAAGCAATTGGATCTTCAATTTCCCTAAATAGAAAATATCCCCATGTTTCAATTGAGCGGGTTGATTTGGTGGTAGGCGTTTCCCATCTACCCAAGTCCCATTGGACGAACCGATATCGGAAATCGATACTGAATCTGGGCGAGCGATGATGGACGCATGCAAACGAGATATCCCCCAGTCGTAAGCATTAAACAACGATAAATCAATATCGGGAATCACAGATTGGGATTTATGCTTGCGACCAATTGTGTATTCCTTCTGCATTTCAAGATTCATTATCTGACCAGTATCCACGAAATGTATGCATACATTAGCCCCGTCCTGATCCTTTGGACGAGCCGGCGCTGTCCAAGATTTAACGTCACCACCGGCATCTTTTAATGAAGTCAGGGATGCAGTTGCCAATCTAGCTGTTTTTATTCTCAACCTAACTTTGGTCAAATCATGCAGAAATTCATTTATCGTAGAATATCGTTCGTTAGGGTTTTTCGCCATCGAACGAATGACTACCTTTTCAACTTCTACAGGTATCTCGGGAACGATAGAACGTGGAGGGACAGGCGCTTCAGAAACATGTTTCATGGCAATCGCCAAGGGATTATCCTCGATGAAAGGGACCTCTCCCGTCAGTAATTCGTATGAGATCACAGCGAGAGAATAAAGATCTGAGCTTGGACCACAAGTTTGACCTAAGGCCTGTTCTGGAGACATGTAAGCTGGGGTTCCAATAATCATACCCGTTTCGCTTTCTTTTTTATGCGAAAGTAGCCGAGCCAATCCGAAATCAGCCAAGACCACTCTCCCTGAGTTCTCAAACAAAACATTACTGGGCTTGACATCTCTATGGATCACTCCCCGCTGATGAGCATAAGAAAGCGCGAGGCCGATACTATAAATAATCCGGAGGCTTCGGACCAATGAAACGCGAGTGAATTTTTCTCTGTACCCCTTGATGATCAATTTCAATGTGAGACCATCGATGAATTCCATCGCTAAGTATGGGTATTCACCAGAAATATCCGCATCGTAAATCTGAACAATGTTGGGGTGGCGTAATTGAGCTAGGTTTTGGGCTTCCTCGGTAAACTGCTGAACAAAATCAGGATCAGAGGTATAACGATTATGTAATAATTTCAAAGCAACAAATCTGTTCAATTGGGAATGGCGTGCTTTATATACATGAGCCATAGCGCCATTCCCCAAGAAATCTAATATCTCATACGCACCTATCTTTTTACCAATAAATTTTTGGAATTCTTCCATTGACATCAACCATGATCAACATGTCTGGTTTTTTTGTATTATAAAATATTATGCTAGGGATAATATCTGCGGTAAATTGCAGTTACATGATAAAACGTAACAATGAAATTGTATCTGTCGTACTTACTATGCAGATAGGAATTTTTAAAAATAATTGCATCGGACTATAAATTTGATTCGCAAACCAAATAGATTTCATCGCTATGGTTGAGAAAAAGAAAGAAAACTCTACTCCCCTAACCTTCAATGTAGAAATTTTTAGTTATATTCGCAGAATTTTTCGGGGACGATATATCAACCAAATTAGTGTGAAAGAACCAACCAGTAATGTCAGGAAAATGAAAATCACAAGGACATTACCCTCAAATCTAATCGCTGTGATTATCACTTTTCCTATATGTTCAATTTCCAATCTCAGATATTCTAACCACAAAGGATCTAACAGATTCATCCCCCATACACAAACGCCAAGAAATATCAAAAAAAATAAAGATAGAAACAATGGTATAGCTACATCAATAAACTGTAGATGAAATCTATAATGAGGATACTCTTGCCTAATTGATTTCATTACCTTATCAGTAAAACCATCAGGTAATTCTACAAGTTTGTAGGACTTTATTGCGGTATCAATTCTTGGGTCGCTATTTTTTATTCTCATAGTTTTCTATCGTTTTTCTGAGCATCTGCCTTGCCCGGAATATTCCTGTTTTTACGGTACCCAAAGGCTGCATTGTCACTTCTGCGATTTCTGCGTAACTCAATTCTTGCACGTGCCTGAGTGTAATAAATAATCGGTAACTTTCAGGTAATTCTTCGATGGCCTTATGTAGTTCTGTTTCTAATTCCTTCGACAATAAACTACCTTCTGGGCTGATAAAATCCAATGGTAAATCAAGGGTATCATCAATATCCATTGCAGAAAGATCTTCCTTCAGTATTGGTAGCCGATCAAAACATAAATTCGCTACAATCCGATAAAGCCAGGTCTTAAAACTAGATTCTAATCGAAAATTCGGCAAAGCCTTCCACGCCCGGATAAATGCTTCCTGGGCAAGGTCTTCTGCTTCACGAGGGTCATCGAGCAGGCGAATCGCAAGGTTAAAAACATAACGTGCATTTTGGGTCATTAACTCCTCAAATG
>JASFQL010000058.1:0-20149 GCA_050115475.1 Anaerolineales bacterium | reverse complement strand
CCTCAAATGCGCGATCATCCCCTCCTTTCGCACTTTGCACAAGCCCCATTTCATCCACGTGAACACCAATGCTTCATATCTCTATATCCTTTGACCGATATTCTATCTAAAAGTTTCAATCAAAATCTGAAACTTTTTGCCAATAATCACGTCAAACTAATCAGTAATAGAAAATCAAATCATTGACAGGAGAATTAATGAAAAGGAAAAGAGGGCTAATCATCGGAAGTATTGGATTAACCATTGTTATCGTCTTATCCGTCATTACTGTTTTTGGTTCTTTCAACTGGGCCAAAAATGAGAGTATCAACTTCGAATTCTTCGCAATTAACCCAATTTCAGCCAGTGTTTCGGAAACCTTAACTTTCGAGGCCCAAGATATCAAGAATATTGAGATCACTTCAAGTGAAGGAGACATCGAAATAATTCCAGGGGACACAGATCAAATTTTAGCCGACCTGGAAAAAACAGGTTGGGGAGGAACACAAGCTAAAGCTCTTGAGAAAGCCCAAAGTCTTGAGATGACTTCGAAAGTGGTTGACACAACTTTATATCTCACCTACACCCATCCAACGATTATTGGTGTAGTAACCTACCAAGGCGGCGCAAATAAGATCGATATGTCTATCCAGATTCCCTCAAACATCTCGGTGAAAACTATTTTAAATGATGGAGATATTACCATAGAGGACATAAACAATTCAGTCGATTTGGAGGGAAGGTTCGGTGATATTTCATTGACGAATATTACTGGTGAGATAAATGTAACCAACCGAGACGGCGATATTACGATAACCGATTCAAATGCAGGTAAAGAAGATGTAAGCATGCATTCTAAATTTGGAGATATCAAAGTCACTAGTATTCGGGGTGGAACTACATATATTTCTACTCGGGATGGTGATATTGAGGTTACCGATTTGAAATCATCTGAAACAATTCAATTATCATCTGAATTCGGGAATATTTCACTCAAAGATTTTATATGTAGGAATCTCACAATAAATTTACGAGACGGCAGCTCGGACCTTCAAACCGGTGAGATTTCAGATACGGTATCTATCGATTCTCAATTCGGCAACATTGAAATCAAAGATTTAAAAGCAGATAGCTACACGATCGAAGCGAAGGATGGCGATATTGACCTGGATAACATAAGTGGACTGGTGTCGGCAAATGCTAGATTTGGAGATATCGACATCAAGAATGGCACGAATATCACACTGATAATTACAATGGAAGACGGCAGCCTCAACTTTTCCGGAACTTTAAACCCTGCAGAAAATCACAATATGCAAACGAAATTTGGTAATGTTGTTCTTACAATTCCAGAGGATAGTAATTTCAATCTTAATATAGAATCTCGGTTCGGGGAATTTACATCAGAGATCCCCATGAATATCACAATTGGCCCAGATTCACCCATAAACAAAGACAAGCAGTTCGAAAAATGGGAAGGCCAAATGAATGATGGCGGATCGTTAATTTCAATCACAACACAAGACGGCGATATTAACCTGAAATCAATAGTATCTAATTAATAAGGAGATGAAATATGGATGTAGGTGTTGTACTTTTAAGTTTTGCAGTGATCATCTTAATCCCATTTGGATATGCCACATATTCACGCCATTTACGGCACAAAGAAACCCTCTCGATGATCGAAAAGGGGATAATCAAACCCCCTTCCAAGCAAAATGGAAAAGATAGTTTACGATGGGGAATCGTTCTCACAGCTATAGGGATCGCTCTTTGCATCGGGATATATCCCTTTGGTTACCTCGTGAAGGATTCCGTTTTCCCACTAAACTTCGGCCCCTGGATGCTGGTGGGTTTGTTACCTACTTTCTTTGGACTGGCTCTGATCACTGTGTATTATGCTTTACGAAATGATAACAACGAAGGTGAAAAAAAGGAGGATTGAGCAATCAATTTCACTTATCAATATGCTAATTGTTCAAAAACGTCTCTTGCGAGACGTTTTTTCAATATTTGATATGATGGTGAATATCGGGTAAACTATTTCCATAAAAAGGACAACACATGGAAAATTTCGTTATCTTTTATCCTGTCGGCCATGAAAAGCATTTCGAATATGGACACCCCGAGCGACCCGATCGGGTTGAAGCAATCAAACAAAAACTCGAATCGGAAGGTGTCTGGGATCAATCTCTCCAGGTAACACCGGCTGAAATTCCAGAATCCGTTCTCAATGGGATTCACCACCCTGAGTATCTTGCTTCCCTCAAAAAGGCTTGTGAGGGCGGCCAGCGGATCGACGTTGATACGTATATCACACCAGACTCATGGCAGCTAGCAATCAACGCAGCCGGGGGAGGAATCGCTGTGGTAAAAAGCGTTTGGAAGGGAGAAGCCAAAAGAGGCTTTGCTTTATGCCGCCCTCCGGGACATCATGCCACCGCAAATCAAGCCATGGGTTTCTGTTTACTCAATAATATCGCTATCGCAACTGAGTATTTACTACAAATTGAAGGGGCGGAAAGAATCGTCATTGTCGACATCGACCTACACCACGGCAATGGAACGCAAGATATCTTTTGGGAACGGGGAGATGTATTCTTCTTTTCAATCCACGAATATCCTCTCTACCCTCTGTCAGGCACCCTGGAAGAAAAGGGATCAGGGCCAGGTGCCAACACAACCGCTAATTTCCCCCTATATCCTCACGCAGGTGACGAAGCCCGAAAAACCATCTTGAATGAAATCATCCTCCCACTTATCGACCAATTCAAGCCCAATATGATCTTGATGAGTTTCGGTTTCGATGCGCACTGGAAAGACCCTCTGGGGCACCAACTTGCTTCTGCGAATGGGTATGCAGAATTCGTATCCGGTTTAGCAGCGTGGGCAGATGACAATTGCGATGGAAAGATAGCTTTATTCTTAGAAGGTGGATACGATCTCGAAGCAGGTGCAACAAGTTCGACAGCAATTTGCCAAGCACTATCAGGGCAGCCATGGGTTGATCCGTTGGGCCCAAGCCCCATTCCCGAAGACGAGCGCTGGAAATCTCTGGTCGAAAAAGCCAAGAATTCATGGAACTTGTGATTCTAAGATCAGCAGATATCAAAGGAGACCATCCATGATCGAAGTTGCACTGATGATCGAAGGCCAAAACGGACTCACATGGGAACGGTGGAAGAAAATCGTACCTCTTATTGAAGATTTAGGCTTCATTGGAATATTCCGTTCTGACCACTATACCAATGCAGAGCCCCCCGACAAGGATTCCCTGGAGCTGTGGGTTTCACTCACCTGGTTAGCAGACAACACGAAAAAAATCGAGTTCGGCCCTTTGGTCACTCCATTTTCTTTTCGACATCCCTCACTTACCGCCCGAATGGCCAGTGCGGTAGATGACTTATCTAGGGGCCGCCTGATATTAGGCGTCGGAGCCGGATGGCAGGAACGCGAACATGAGAAATATGGATGGGACCTTTTAGATATTTCAAACCGTTTCAAACGATTCGAAGAGGGTTTAGAAGTATTATCTCTACTATTCTCGAGTGATGATCCGACAAACTTCAACGGTGAATTTTTCCAGCTCCATGAAGCCGTCATGCTTCCAAGGCCAAAGAGGTCCAATGGCCCACCGATTCTTATCGGCGGAAATGGACCTCACCGAACTTTAGCTTTAGCCGCAAAATATGCCCGTGAATGGAATGCTGTGTATTTGTTACCTGATAAATTCTCTGAGTTAAATTCTCATCTGGATTTTCTATTAGAGAAAGAGAACCGGAAACCAAAAGACGTTAAACGCTCGATGATGACCGGGCTTGAATTTGGGCGAAACAATAAAGAAGTAAAGGAAATTGTAAAAAATCGGACGCAAGGGAAAATGTCCCCAGAAGAATTAAAGAAGCGCGGTGTGATCGTGGGAACTGCCAATGAAATCGTCGACAGCCTAGGAACGCTTTCCGAAGTCGGTGTAGAAAGAATCATGCTCCAGTGGCTCGAATTAGACGATCTCGACCGGTTGGAAGCGATGGCAAAATCCGTGCTTCCACAAATTTAGGAGATGCCAATGGAAGTATGGGAAGCAATCCAGACAAAACGTGCTGTCCGCGATTTTAAACCAGACCCGATTCCGGATGAAGCAGTCAATCGAATTTTAAACGCCGGGCGAAGGGCACAATCTTCGAAAAATACGCAACCCTGGCATTTTATCGCCATCCAGGATAGGTCTACATTAAAGTCTCTATCTGAACTTGGAGATTATTCATTCCATCTGGCCAATGCGGGCTTAGGGATCGCCATCATTACGCCATCACCTGAACAGCGGTTCAGCATCATGTTCGATGCGGGCCAGGCCGCGTCTTACATGCAGCTTGCAGCATGGGAGATGGGGATCGCCTCCTGTTTGGCTTCAATCTATAAATACGATGAAGCCCGGGACCTGCTGGGCTTCCCGGATGAGTTACATCTCAGAATTTGCATCTCTTTTGGCTATCCAGAAAATCGAGCAGAATTATCTCGTTCCCTCAAAAAAGCAGGTAGAAGAACCCTCTCTGAAGTCGTCCATTATGATAAGTGGTAGGAATACTATCACCCCCAATCATCCCTAATAAAAGAATCCTATTGTGAACGAAAAAACCAATCATGATTAATAAACAAGACTTTAACAATTTCTCCGAAGTCGGGAAATCGCTGTACGATCAACAATACATTGCGAATGAAGAAATCGCCACAATCGTTTACTTGAGCCAACAGCTAGGGAAACCATTATTATGTGAGGGTCCTGCAGGTGTGGGGAAAACGGAACTCGCTAAAGCAATCGCCGGGTCCACGAATCGAGAGTTAATCCGTTTACAGTGTTATGAGGG
The DNA here is from genome assembly GCA_050115475.1 of Anaerolineales bacterium. GTDB lineage: Bacteria > Chloroflexota > Anaerolineae > Anaerolineales > UBA11579 > JASFQL01. Next base: position 15,305 of record JASFQL010000058.1, on the reverse strand, counting down.
GCTAGACGAAACAAAGGCGCTGTATGAGTGGGAATATGCAAAACAACTCCTATATACGCAATTATTACGAGACAAGCTTCAGGATACACTTTCAGGAAGCAAAACACTCACAGAAGCCGCCGATCGACTGGCGCAAGAAGAGGATGTGTTTTTCTCCGACCGCTTTTTACTCCAACGACCGTTGCTGAAAGCCATCCTCAGCGACGAACCGACCGTGCTTCTCATCGATGAAATCGACCGAGCTGATGCTGAATTCGAGGCCTTTTTATTAGAAGTACTGAGTGACTTCCAAGTATCTATCCCCGAACTAGGAACGCTTAAAGCGAGGCACATCCCCATGGTCGTGTTGACCAGCAATAATACAAGGGAATTAAGTGAAGCGTTAAAACGCAGATGCTTATATCTCTTCATCGATTATCCAACACAGCAACAAGAATTAGCAGTCATCCACCTTAAAGTCCCGGAACTTTCACCCAAACTGGCCAGGCAGGCAGTCGAAGTCGTTCACCGGTTGCGGGGAATGGACCTAAGGAAATCGCCCAGCATCAGTGAGACACTCGATTGGGCTAAAGCACTCGTCAGTCTGAACGCCCAATACATGGATGCAAAAACACTCGATACGACTCTCAGCATTTTGCTCAAGCATGAAACCGATCTGGCGAACGCAAAACGACGGCTAAACCAGCTAACCAATCAATCACCCGATGAAGATATTCGTCCCAGACAGATACCTGGGATATCCTAAATATCGCCATGGAAGAAAGGATCATCCAATTCGTCAAGGCACTAAGAAACAGGGGTGTTCCTGTGAGTCTGGCAGAAAGTATCGACAGCTTCAATGCGATCAAGCAACTCGGTATCCACGAGCGAGAAATATTCCGGATAAGTTTACGGGCTTCACTGATAAAAGATCAAAATCATTTAGGGATATTCGATGAACTTTTTTCCTTCTTCTTCGACAGCACCTCTTCACCTGCCCTGACAAAGCTTTCCGAAGATCTATCACCGGAAGAAGCATCGATGATCGCCGAGGCAATCAGACAACTCAATGAAAATATTAAGAATATGATGGAACGCCTCATACAAGGGGAATCGTTAAGTGAGGAAGAGCTAGAACGCTTTGCCCAAAGGATCGGACTACAGCATGCGAACAATCCGCAGTACCAAGAATGGATGACTCGAAGAATGGAACAAGCACTGAGATTTGAAGAGGTGAGGGAGGCAATCCAACAATTATCAAAAACTCTTTCAGAATTGTCCATGAAACCGGAACGACTAGAAAAGATCCAAGGAATACTCGAAGGGAACTACGAAAACCTTCGAGAACAGGTTAGGCAATTCGTCGGAAAACGAATCTCTGAGAATTTAAGTGAGACTCCACGAAGGGAATCGATAGACCAACTAATGAACCGGCATTTCACTGCCTTGTCGGAAGGAGACATGCAAATCCTCCGGGATGAAGTAAGACGGTTGGCAGTGATATTAAGAAGCCGGATCGCCCTACGACAAAAGCGAGCAAAAAGTGGGCGGCTCGATCCAAAAGCAACCATCCGGGCAAATTTAAAACACCATGGGGTACCATTCGACATCAAATACCACGACCGCCGACGGAAACCCAAACTGGTTGTGTTTTGCGATATCAGTACATCTATGCGTTATTGTTCCGAACTGATGTTGAGTCTGGTGTATGAATTAAAAGACCAAATCACCAAAACCCACGCCTTTGCCTTCATTGACCATCTAAAATACATCAACCCTGATTTTTCCGGGAAACATGCCAATGAAGCTGTAAGGCGAGTACTGAATATAATGCCTCCCGGTTATTACAGCACCGACCTGGGCTACAGCTTACACAATTTCACAAGCGACCATATGGATACGATCGATAGCAAAACCACCTTTATCATGGTCGGTGACGCAAGAAATAACTATAATAATCCAGAGATAGAAATATTCAAAACGATCGCACGAAGAGCCAACAGGACCATCTGGATCAATCCAGAATCCCGGATCCAATGGGGTACGGGAGACAGCGATATGTGGAAGTATGAACCGTATTGCAACGATATCCTTCGGGCGAGCACACTAAAAGAATTAACCGCTGCAGTCGATAAACTATTAGGATAGTCATCCACAACAAACATGTGCCCATTCCACAGAGAATATGAAGAGAGCCGACGACTCCTTGTTAGAGCGATAGCCTCCGCCAAAGCAAGAGAAATCAAGCCAGCAAGGCGGATGTTGGAAATGGTTCTGCGGCTGCCAGCGACGTACGATCAAATCTCTGAAGCGCATTATTGGTTGAGTGAAATCAGCGAACATGAAGAGGAGAAACGAGAACATCTTGAACTGGCACTCAGCCATAATCCCGCCCACCACCTCGCCAAGAAAAAGTTAGCAATTCTAGAAGGTAAACTAAACGAAGCAGAAATTATCAATCCAGACAACGTACCTGCACAGGATACTAGTAAACCAATACAATCTGAAGGAGAGGGATATTTTTGCCATCAATGTGGTGGAAAATTGACGTATTCACCAGATGGATCACAATTGATTTGCGAGTACTGCCAATCACAAGAGCAATTTCCAAAAGATGGGAAAGTAAATGAAACAGAATTTGTCGTTGGCATATCGACAATCGCAGGGCATAAAAAAGCCAAGACTATGCAATCCTTCACCTGTAAGGCATGCGGCGCGGTTTACCTTATTTCACCTGAGGTCTTATCACTCACCTGCCCTCACTGTGAATCTACTTTCTCCATTAAGAAAACTGAGACCAGTGAACTCATCCCTCCAGAAGGAATCATCCCATTTGTTGTATCAAGGGATGAAGTCGAGCATATCATCATTCGATGGCTGAAGAACAACCAAGTAAACAAAATCCCATTTTTTGAGAGTATCACAGGGATTTATCTTCCGGTATGGACTTTCGATGTCAACGGTCTCGTCAAGTGGACCGGACAGCTATCCGAGGAGGATTCATATTACCCGACCTCGGGGCAAAAGCTTTTTTCATTCGACGACATTCTCATCCCAGCCTGTGAACAACAGCCCCATGAATTCATGGAAATTTTAGCGGGGTTTGATTCTGGGAATATCCTCGCTTACTCACCGAAGTACACTGCAAACTGGCTTGCCGAAAGTTATACAATCATGATGTCTGATGCGGCGATAGAAGCCCACAGCCAAGCCTTCATGACAGCGAAAAGGATCTTAAGAAAAAAGGACGAGTTACGGGAAATGATTAATCCCTTTTTTTCTTCAGCGGAATTATTCATTGAAGCGTTTAAATTAATTCTCGTTCCGGTATGGATTGGTACATATATGTTCACCAATACTCGATATCACTTGACGATTAACGGGATGAGCGGTGATATCCGCGGTGAACTTCCACCAACGCGATTACAACGATTTACCAATTGGTTGATAAAGAAGAAGGAATAAAAAAAACCTCCGGAAATTTCGCCGGAGGTTTTATAAAAATAAATCAGTCTTGCGGTAAACTTTGAAACACACCCACTACATTTCCTGTAGGATCAGCAAATAGACCGAACCAACCCATCATCGGTATTTCCGTTTTTGGGGTGATAATTTTTGCTCCTAAAGACTCCGCTATAGATAAACTGGCATCAACATCGTCTGTAGATATGTAAACTATTACCGTTCCTGCGGGAAAATCCTCTGTCAGCTTTGGGAAACCACCACCGGGGCCATCTCCCCCATCAAACATCACATAATCCATTTCCTCAGAATATTCTGTTTTCCATCCGAACAGGTCCGCATAGAATTTCCCCAGGCTCTTCGGATCTTGGGCAGAAAATTCAATATGAACAACCTTTTGCACAGTCATAATCACTCTCCTTTGATTGATTTAATTCCAATTTTAGCACATCTGTTCTTTAACGACAAGGGAATTTTTTTTCCTCATGTATAGATTGGATATATATTTTGAAATGAAAAAGGAAAAAGCCAATATTCCTGAGAACCCCGCCAACGATTCTATTCCTTCGATACTACAACCTTCCGTAGTGTACTGACTAATTCGTCAGAATCGATACATTTTTCGAGTATGTGGTCCGCCCCTGCTCTTCGGAGATCATTATGGCTTGAAATATCAACTACGGCAGTCAACACAATTACCGTCAAAGAAGGTCTTATTCTTTTTGCGAGTCTAATACAATCAAAATCAAAGCCATTGTTATACGGATCGATAAGCAGGATTTCAGGCAAGCACTCAGCAACACCTTCTTCTACATTAGATAATGAGGCAACCTTATAGACATCAAACTCCTTCTCATAGGAGAGACGAGTTTCAACCTGCTTTAATACTTCAGGATGATCATCCACTACTAAAATCTTGATCTGTCTCATTGTATTCAACTGGGTTCACGGAAAGGGCAACGTTATTAGACAGTATAGCCAGCGAGATTGAGCCTACGTAGGGGCAGATGTCATACAAGGCAGGGGACAATCATCCCCAATAAAAATATGCAAAATCCTTTATCAGCGGATGGGGATCGATAAGGACACTTCAGTACCCCCACCTCCTCTGGGGACAATGGCGATTTGTCCTCCCAAAGCCGCCGTACGCTCACGCATATTCGTCAACCCATTTCCATTAGAACCTAATATCTCACTCGGCTTGATGGATACCCCGTTATCGAGGATGTTCATGTGCAACTCCCTATCAAACATTTCAACGATAATATCTACGTCTGAAGCGCGGGCATGCTTTTGAACATTCGAGAGAGCTTCTTGAGCGATATGTAAAATCTCAACTGTACGTTCAGGACTCAATCTGCTTGGATCAACATTGTTAATATCGACATGAACATTCATAAAAGTATTTGCGCGCAGCGCCCTGCTGAGTTCTTCAATGCCCTGTAAGATATTTCGCCCCTGAAAATGTTGGGGACGCAGATCGAGGATATAATTCCGGATATCACTGATAGCGGTATTCAGCGACCGGATTGCCGTTGATATTCCCTCTTTTGAGGCAAGGATATCGTCATCCATCCTTCTTTGGATATCTTCGAGCATCAAACCCACTGCGTAAATGGATTGGATAACCCCATCGTGAAGATCCATCCCAAACCTTTGTCTCTCTTCAAGAATAGCTAACTGTTGAATCTGGCGATAGAGTTTGGCATTATCAATAGCAATTGCAGCCTGGGTTGCAAACATCTCTAATATTCTTCGGTCTTCATCTGAAAATGGCACAATTTTATTTCCCGATTTATCATGAGGATCAATTTTATTGGCAAGATAGAGATCACCTATCACCTTTCCCTTGGTTATGATGGGGACACCCAATAATGATTCCATACGAGGATGATTCTTGGGAAACCCGGAATGGGATTCATGTGATTCAATATCATTGAGGATAATTGGATTCCCCTCATCGAGTAATATCCCGAATATCCCCTTCCCAATCGGCCCTGCTCCAATCACTCGTCTTTCTTCCAAAGAGATACCGGAGGTAATGAATTGTTCAAATCCTTCCCCATCTTCATTAATTACCCCTAAAGCACCAAATCTGGATGCGACTAACTCACGGCTTAAATCAACAACCTTTTGTAAAACGATGCCCAAATCTAATTCTGTAATAAGGGAAATTGCTGCCAGATTCAGTGCCTCTAATTGATTTGCCCGGCGTTTTATTTCCTCTTCCCTTTGATGTATAAGACTAAATACCCAATTAGAAAATAAAAATGCCCCCCCAGCAACTAATAGGAGAGCAATAAAAACTTCAACGGACGTCAACCCTTCAATCGAGAAAAAGTCCAGTACGGCTAACACAATGCCAATGAATCCAACTGGCAATATTATGGTTAGCCATCTCAATATTCGCCTGTCCATGATACTCCATCAAATCATGCTATAATCTGTACTCTAGCCCGGAAAATTATAGCTTCATTGATGAAGCAGGTCAAATAACCGAGATGCTGAAAATATTACTTGTGGATGACCACGAAGTTGTGAGATTGGGAATAAAAGCACTTCTATCTAATTATCCAAGTTTCGAAGTTGTAGCTGAAGCAAGTTCAGCAGACGAAGCGGTCAAAGAAGCCAAAGCCTATAAACCCGATGCGATTATTATGGATATCCGCTTGCCAGGGAAGAGCGGTATCGAAGCCACACGGGAAATCATGGAAATTCTCCCTGATACGAAAGTCATCATGCTGACTTCTTTTGCAGAAGATGATCTGTTATTCGATGCAATCAATGCAGGCGCATACGGTTATATCCTCAAGCAAATTGGCAGCGATGACCTTATCAATGCTTTAGAAGCCATTGGTAGAGGAGAAGCACTTCTCGACCCTGCATTAACTCAAAAAGTATTCAGACGTGTTCGTGAGGCTTCACGTAAAGCAACAGATGAGGCATTCGCATCTGTTAGTGACCAAGAGATCCGGATTCTAAATCTAATTTCAAAAGGGAAAACAAATAAAGAGATCGCTGCTGAAATTTTCCTAAGTGAAAAAACTGTGCGCAATTACGTCAGTTCTATTCTAAGTAAATTAAATTTAAAGACTCGATCTGAAGCGGCAGCCTATGCCGTAAAACACAGTGTTGAAGACCACATTCCCCGGGATTAGTCATGATGAAAACATAAGACGCCTGCCAAATTGGCAGGCGTTTCTTATAATATGAGACATCAAATGAGTACAAGAAATGCAGACTTCCATCAAAATCACAAAAAATGAATTCGCTCAGAGAGCTGAAAAACTACTTTCTGTAATTCAAAAAGAAAAACTCAACGGGGTGATATTGTTCGATAATTACTACATCCTTTATTTCTGCGGATTTACTTTCATCCCAACGGAACGTCCTATGGCCTTTCTGATGAATACCAAGGGTGAAAAGGGACTTTTTGTCCCGAGACTAGAAGTAGAACATGCAGAAACGAATGCTTCGGTGAATAGGGTTTCATCTTACATTGAATATCCCTATGATCCACATCCAATGGTCTTGTTCAAAGATTTCTTAGAGGAAATGGGAATGAAAAACACCATCGGCAGCGATCAAGATGGCTACCCATGGATATTAGGATACCGCGGCCCTTCTCTATCCGAAATTCTGAATGAAAGCCCAAAGATTATCACCAGTATTATTGAAGATCAAATGATGATCAAGAGTAAAGCCGAAGTAGATTTAATCCGAGAAAGTGTAAAGTGGGGTCATCTTGCTCATACCTTACTACAACGATATACAAAGGTGAATCTTACTGAAACAGAGGTAAGCACTCGAGCAAGCATGGACGCCAATCTGACTATGCTCGATACCATCGGACCAATATATAAAGCTCAGAGTGCTTTCTCACGGGGGGCAAGCGCAGGTTACCGAGGCCAAATCGGGAGGAACTCGGCGATACCTCACGCATTGGCGAATAACATAACGTTCCAACCGGGAGATGTGCTTGTCACCGGCGCCGGCGCTCCTGTATGGGGGTACCATTCCGAACTCGAACGGACAATGATTATTGGCCCAGCCACAAAGGAACAGAAACAGTTATTCGACCACATGGTCAACCTACAAGATACCGCTTTTAAAGCGATGCAGCCAGGTTTGCCATGCGCTATTGTGGATCAAGCTACAAGAGATTACTATGAAAAATACAAGCTTAACAAATATTGGAAGCACCACACGGGACATGCGATTGGCTTAAGATATCACGAAGCCCCCTTCTTAGATATCGGTGATAACACAATCATGCAACCGGGGATGGTTTTCACAGTTGAACCAGGGCTGTACCATCCAGGATTGGGTGGGTTCAGGCACTCCGATACTGTTATGATCACGGATGATGGAATTGAAATCCTGACTTATTACCCAAGAGATTTAGAGAGTCTGACAATTCCTATATAGACTAGAAAAGTTTGTGTTTTAAATTTGCCGGGAAATAATAAAATCCGTTAATTCAATAAGTGCTTGTTTTTCTATTCCAGCAGGCATCACTTCGAGGCTTTTCAATCCTCTCTTTGTGTATGCAAAAGCCTCACCCAATGCTTTATCTATTACTCCACTGCTTCGTATGAGGCTGACTAAATCGCGCAATTCTTCTTCACGCAACCGTTCTCCAACGAGGATTGCCTGGACATATTTATCGTCAGGATTTTCTTCAAAAAAGTATAAAGCTGGCAACGTAATCAGACCTTGACGAAGATCATTTGCTACAGGTTTACCAATCTCTTCCTGTTCACTTGTAAAATCAAGGATATCATCAATAATCTGAAATGCCATCCCTATCTCATAACCAAAACGATGCATTGCTTCCAATTCCGGATCACTCGAATCACTCAGGAAAAGGGGTGCTTTTGCAGCAAGCTCAAACATTGAGGCCGTTTTTGCATATATCCTACGGAAATAATCTTCCCTATTTGCCAGTCCCCTACTTTTAAATAACTGCGTAATTTCACCATTGACAATAGTAGATAAGGTTTTTGCGAACAGATTCATCACATCAATGGATTCGGTTTCTGCTGCGAGTTTTGCTGCTCTAGCAAAGATAAAATCTCCAGTCAGGATCGTGGCACCTGGAGACCACCTGGCGTTGAGTGTGGGAGTCCCGCGGCGTAAAAGCGCCCCATCAATTACATCATCATGCACCAACGTTGCCGTATGAAGGAGTTCAACTGCCGCTGCCAAGGTGATCATCCTATCAAGATCGGCACTAATCATTTCACCGACTAACAAAGAAATGGTAGGGCGAATCCGTTTCCCCCCCGAATTAAGTAAATGTTCTAATGCTGTCTTTAGATCGGGATGATGCCCATTCGACTGCTCACGCATTCGAGCTTCCACTAATGGGATATATTCTTGAACTGGATTCACATAATTTATGGTCGTCACTAGAACACTCACCAAGGAAAAATGTTTAAACTATTCTCAAAAGTAATTTCACTCATTTGGGATGGTGAAAGATTATGGAGTTCAGCAATTTTTTCTAACACGTAATATACAAAAGCTGGTTCATTTCTTTTTCCACGACGCGGATGCGGCGTAAGATATGGAGCATCTGTTTCAATCAAGATTTTATCAAGGGGAAGTTGTGCTACCGTTTTCCTTGAATCTTCAGCGTTCCTAAATGTCACAGGCCCAGAAATTCCAAAATAAAAATTCGAGTCAATAAAAGCTTCGGCCTGTTCAATACTCCCAGAAAAAGAGTGCAAAATACCGGGCGCTTTCGATAAACCATTTCCCGATAACTCATTCACCCAAACGGAGAGCAATTGTTGAATATCTTGAAAAGAGTCCCTACAATGAATAATCACGGGGCGATGTAACTCTGCTGCTAATTCCAATTGAAGCTGGAAGATTCGTTTCTGGATATTATGAGGTGTCCATTCTCGATAATAGTCTAAGCCGATCTCTCCAATGGAGATAACCTTGGGATGTTGGGATAGAGATTTGAGTGTCTTTAACGAGCTTGAATTCCAAGTCTTTCCGTAATTTGGATGAACACCAACGGCTGCGTAAACCTCAGAATACTCATCTGCCAATCGTATTGCCATCTCACTCGAGGCGACATCAATTCCAGGCACGAGAATTCTTGCTACTCCAATATCTACCGCTCTGGCAATCACTTGTTGGCGGTCATTATCAAACCGATCAAAATCTAGATGGCAGTGTGTATCTGTTAGCCGCATACTTTATTTCATTCCAGCGATTTTGAGTCCATCCTGTAAAATAGCTTGAACCTTATCTCCAAAGGTTGTTTCACAATATACTCGTAATTTCGGTTCAGTCCCAGAAAAACGGATCAACAGCCATCCACCATCCTCTAAATTGAATTTGTATCCGTCTAATGTATCCATACCAGTAACGTGAAGTCCACCTATCGTATCAGGATTCGAATCTTCAATCCTTTGTTTTTTTTCTTCACGATCTCCACTAAACATCGTGTCGATGCGATCATAATAATGGGGGCCAACTTTACTAAAGAGTAATTCTAATAATTCTGTGGGCTTCATATTAAGCTTCACCATCATATCAAGGAAATATAATCCAGCTAAAATCCCATCCCTTTCCGGGACATTGCCGCGAAAGGCATAACCACCCGATTCTTCTCCCCCAATCATGGCATCGACTTCAAGCATTTTCGGCGCGACGTACTTAAATCCAACGCCTGTATCATAGACTTCAACATTATAAAGTTTTCCAAGTTTATTCAACATGTTTGTGGTGGATAGGGTTTTTACGATTGGCCCACGTTCACCCCGCACTTCTAAGAGGTAATATGCCAGAAGTCCATAAACGCGTAGCTGGTCGATAAATTCACCATTCTCGTCTCCTATCCCCACTCTATCGGCATCACCATCATTCACCAACATGACATCCGCTCCATGCTCTACTGTTGCCTTCAATCCATTATTTATGTTTGGTGGAATTGGTTCTGGTCGCAACATTCCCGGAAAGCTTGGATTTCGAGTATTATTCACCTCAATAACCTTCGTCTTTCCCCCATGCAATAATCGGGGGAACCAACCAGCGCCATTCCCCCACATAGCGTCCACAAGCACAGTCAAGCCTGCATCTTTAATTGGCTGAAGATCAATCAAGGATTTTAGATGCTCAATATAGTCGACAGAAGCATCAAATTTCTTTACGATTCCGGCACTCAATGCCTCATCGATGTCCATTTCCTTGATACCATTTTCATCATCTGGAATCAACTCCTCAATCATCGCCAATCCTTTGGGGGGTATTGCCCCTCCATGTTCATCACGAACTTTAAAACCGTTATCTTGAGGAGGATTATGAGAAGCTGTAATATTCACGGCCCCAACAGCTTTTTTGGCTACCACAGCATAAGAAATCACTGGTGTAGGGGTCGCATCTTGCGTAAGGAAAACCTTCAATCCATTTCCCGCTAACACCTCAGTAGCTGCTGCTGCAAATTTATCTGAGAGGAATCTTTTATCATACCCCACGATTACTAACTTGCCTTTATGTCCTTGATCTAGCAGATATGAAGCAAACCCCTGGGCACATCGTTGTAAACTGAGAAAAGTATACTCTTTAGCAATCCCCCCCCTCCAACCATCCGTACCAAAATGGATTTTATAGACCATGAAATATTAAATCACTCCTTCGTAAAAGGTATTAATGAAACCAAAGTATTATATCAGCAATTGATTTATCCAGACAAAATATAGCCGAATAATCCTCTATCAGTCCGTATTCAGGATATAATCCGCACTAATGAAAGTAAAATATTCTAATAAAATCTATTTAGATTATGCTGCAACAACCCCTATAGATTCACGTGTTCTAGGGGAAATGCTGCCGTTTTTTTCTCAGGATTTTGGCAATCCTTCGTCTGTCCATCTATATGGTCAAAAAGCAGAAGCCGCAGTGGAAAATTCCCGCTCGATAATGGCTGAAGTATTCAACTGCCAACCAGAAGAAATTGTATTCACATCATGCGGGACAGAAAGTAATAACCTGGCATTAAGAGGTGCAGCCTTTTTAGCGCGAGAGAAAAAGAATGCGAATCATATTCTCATCAGCCCAGTGGAACATGATGGAGTCGTTAAAACAGCTAGGCAATTGGCAAGCAGATTTGATTTTAATTTGGAATTTTTACCGGTGAACGAATTTGGCCAGGTTTCACCGGAAGATGTCGAAAAAAGAATAGGGACAAATACTACTATCGTATCTATCATCTATGGAAATAACGAAATTGGCACTTTGAATCCCATTGAGGAAATTGGAAAAGTATGTCGTGAGAAGGGTGTACTTTTCCATACTGACGCAGTACAAGCTGCAGCACATCTTAAAATCAATAGCAAGGATATTAACGCCGCACTAATCACATTCGGTGCACACAAAGCCTATGGGCCCAAGGGTGTCGGCGCTTTGCACGTTAGGGAAGGTGTCAAACTCCAGCCAACACAAACCGGCGGGGGGCAAGAACATAATCTTCGTGCGGGTACTTCAAACGTTCCACTAATCGTCGGACAAGCTACAGCATTCAAAATATTAAGTGAGAAAAGAGATAGCTACCAAGAAAAAATGATTGCCATGCGAGATCATCTCATCGGACGAGTATTGGAATCGATCCCAGATGTAAGACTTACAGGTCATCCCAATGAACGCTTACCCAACCATGCCAGCTTTGTTTTCCTGGGTATCGATGGAAATGAGCTCCTCATACAGTTGGACATCGAAGGATTTGCCTGTTCGTCTGGATCTGCCTGTAAAACAGGAAACCCAGAACCCTCTGAAGTCCTTAAAGCTATTGGTGTCGAGAAAGAGTGGGCATTAGGATCATTGCGTGTTACCTTGGGAAATCAAACGAAAGATGAAGAACTCTTAAAATTCATCGATATCCTGCCACGAGTCGTTTCGAGATTAAGGAACACCCGCGGGAATTAACTTATGACTAAAGAAAAGCCCAAGGTTGTCGTTGCGATGAGTGGCGGAGTCGATAGCTCCGTGACTGCAGCCCTGTTAGTGGAACAGGGATATGAAGTTATCGGAATGATGCTTCGACTATGGAGTGAACCGGGGCGTGAAAGCAATAATCGCTGCTGCACACCCGATTCTATGTCCATGGCAAAAAGGGTTGCTTCTATATTAAACATACCTTTCTACGTTATTGATATTAAAAGTATATTTAAAGAAAAGGTTGTTGATTACTTCCTAATTGGCTATACGCAAGGAATAACACCCAATCCATGCCTTATATGCAACAAGCATATCAGATGGGGATATTTATTCGAAAGAGCCATGATGATTGAGGCAGATTTCCTCGCTACAGGACACTATGCGCGTTTAAAAACACAAAAAAATAAACCTATTCAACTCATCCGGGCTGTCGATAAAACTAAAGACCAATCGTACGTATTAGGGATTCTCTCTCAAAAACAATTAAAACACACCCTTTTTCCAGTTGGTGAATACACAAAAACGGATATTCGTAAATTAGCAGAGAAATATAAACTTCCTGTTTCTACGATAAAAGACAGCCAAGACCTATGTTTTCTCGCCGGAACAGACTACCGGAGTTTCATAAAACGCCAATCGAATGGGACACAAAAGCAAGGCAATATTATTAATATTCAAGGGGATATTCTTGGCAAACACGATGGTCTCGCAATGTATACTATTGGTCAACGCAAGGGATTAGGGATTTCCTCTACAGTGCCCATGTATGTGATCGATAAAGACATAATAACAAACACATTAATCATCGGTCGTGTTGATGAATTGGGCAAGGATCAACTTAAGGCAAGTCAGGTAAACTGGATCAGTGGGAAGCCCCCGATAAAACCATTCAAGGCAAAGGTCAAAATCCGGTACAAATCACCATTGATCTCCGGTGAAATTTCACCCATCGACAAGAATCGTTTTAATGTAAAATTTAAAAATAATTTGCGCGATATCACACCTGGACAAGCTGCAGTAATTTATAAGGGTGAAGAAGTAATCGGCAGCGGCATCATTGACAGCCAATATTCCAATCCTGAGAATTCGAGTTCATAAGGAAAGAATTGGATAAATACTATGACCCTTCCTAGCATCGTCCTCGGAATTTTTATCTCATCACTTTACGGCGCAATTTTCCATCTCTGGCGCGGTGGAGATGGGGGAAAACTGATACTCTACCTCCTATTTAGCTGGATTGGATTCTGGTTAGGGCAGATTGTAGGAGATACCATTGGTATCCTTATAGGAAATCTGGGCCCTCTCCACATCGGATCAGCGACGCTTGGCAGCCTAGTCATTCTTGGGATAGGATATTGGCTCAGTTTAATTGATACCAACGAATCAAAATGAAAGAAAACCCTTCATACTTGTTCAGTGATCAAAGTCATACAAAATACGGCGATCTCGTTCAACTGGTCACAGGCCGGGATAACAGCTTTCTGATCCGTCTTGAAGAAGGAAAGGTTTTTCAATCTCATCACGGATTGATTCCGCATGAGGATTTGAACAACATCCTTTGGGGCAGCCGGATCCAATCACATTTAGGAAAAACCTTCATCATTTTACAACCAGCATTGGACGACCTCATCCGTGCACTTCCACGGAAAACACAAATTCTTTATCCTAAAGACATTGGTTACATTTTGGTGACCATGGGGATCGGTCCAGGTATAAAAATAATTGAAGCCGGAACAGGTTCAGGCGGATTAACCACCGCTCTTGCATTTGCTGTTGGTAGGGAAGGAAAAGTTATATCCTATGACATTGAAGAGAAAAACACCAATCGCGCACGAGATAATTTAAAATTATTTGGACTCGAACACCGTGTTACTTTCAAAACTCGTGATATTCAAAAAGGTTTCGACGAAAATAATTATCAAGCTGTGTTCCTAGATTTAGCAAATCCAGAGACGTATATCGGCATTGTTAGAAACTCACTTATTCCTGGAGGATATTTTGGATGTATTTTACCAACAACCAATCAAGTTTCGAATTTGATTACAGCACTGAAAAAAGAGAATTTTTCCTTCATTGAGGTTTCTGAAATTCTTCACAGGTATTACAAAACAAGCGCTACCCGGTTTAGGCCAGTAGATAAAATGGTTGGACACACAGGTTATCTAATCTTTGCGCGAAAAGCAGCTGCAATAGGTGAATCAGTAAAATAAACCAGTTTTTTCAATATGGACCTTGACAGAATATCCCCACAAGAAATATCAAGAAAACTAGAAGGCTGTTCAAATAAACCAATTGATTATCCTTACCCATCTCCTCCACTCGAAGATCGTACTCGGCCTGCTGCAGTATTGATTCCACTCGTCCGAGATAATAAAGAGTGGAAAATTCTGTTTATCAGGAGAACAGAGATTCAGGGGGACCGCCACAGCGGACAGGTTGCATTTCCTGGAGGCGTTTGCAATTCAAACGACAGCAGCGCCGAAGAAGCTGCAAAACGAGAAACACATGAGGAGCTTGGAATCCAAGCAAACGACATCACAATCCTTGGGAAACTCAACCAATTTTTAACGGTCACAAACTTCATCGTCACCCCTATCGTTGGGATGATCCCATGGCCTTATCCCCTTCATCTCGAACCCAAAGAAGTCAGCCGGGCATTCACTATTCCACTTACTTGGTTGAATAACTCATCTAACTGGAAAGTTATCCCATACGAACTCTCAAACGGAAAAACTACTGAGGTTATATATTTCAAGCAATATGACGGAGAAATCCTTTGGGGAGCCAGCGCTCGATTTGTCCTGACTTTCTTCAATGCTTTAAGTTCAAAATAAGAAATCCTGATTGATACCTTAAAAATAAAAGCCCCATGCTTTTCATGGGGCAATTAAATATACCTGACCTTTCCTTAT